>NZ_NJAK01000001.1:1317867-1976800 GCF_002632755.1 Xenorhabdus ishibashii
CTTATGATGCGATGATGGCTATTTTTTTTACATTCATGTTTAAGCATGTTTAAGCTGGAATGAAATAATATTTAAACACGAATGTAAAAATGAGTGGAAATTAGGTAATCAAATTAGAAAATATAAAGCAGAGATGAAAACTGAAGGGAAAATAGGAAAAAAGAAAATTGGTTGCGGGGGCCGGATTTGAACCGACGACCTTCGGGTTATGAGCCCGACGAGCTACCAGGCTGCTCCACCCCGCGTCCGTCTGTCTGCAAATCAAATGCAAACACTGAATAATGACATCATATAGTGTTGGTTGCGGGGGCCGGATTTGAACCGACGACCTTCGGGTTATGAGCCCGACGAGCTACCAGGCTGCTCCACCCCGCGTCCGTCTATCTGCAAATCTTGATTAGCAATCATGAATGCAAACACTAAATAATGACATTTTTACTACTAAGCTGTCTTTGCTGTCAGAGCAAATCTACGCTACATCATACCAAGGTTAATATAAAATCAAGTTGGTTGCGGGGGCCGGATTTGAACCGACGACCTTCGGGTTATGAGCCCGACGAGCTACCAGGCTGCTCCACCCCGCGTCTGATGTCGGCACACTATACTCTGGAACGCAGCAGTTGCAAGTTTTTTTATTGATATTTACTAAATTTATTTGGCCTTTGCTTTGAAAGTGATCTAACTGTTTTGTTTTTGTTCGATAGGTCTGGCTAAAATGGTAAGCTATTTTATCTAACTACATTTCATTATTTATAAGTGTTTGGTATTGTTCGTGGTTCGAGTAAGTGATAGCCAGAGATAAGGCATTAATATGAGAGTTTACGGCAGATATCTTCTATTTGGATGCGTCATTTCGTTATTATCGGGATGCCATTTTCGCCCCACTGATCAGGCACAGCAATATAAGGATGGGCGAATTACCCAAAACTTGCAGTTAGTTAATATCCCTAATGCCGAAGGTTCTCCGGTTAATGCTAAGGACTTTGCCACTCAAGTTAAATATATTAGCGACACTTCTCCTCGTCTCTATGGTAATAATCGTGAATTATTTAATGCAATTGAGCACTGGATGCTATCTGGTGGTGATACCCGTGATTTAAATGAGTTCGGTCTGCTGGCTTATCAGATGGAAGGTGAAGATAAATACGGCAACGTGAAGTTTACCGGTTATTACACGCCCGTTTTGCAAGCACGGCATACCAAGCAAGGAGAGTTTAAATATCCGCTGTATCGTATGCCAACTCATTTACGTACCCGTTTGCCAAGTCGCTCTGAGATATATAGAGGTGCCCTGAGCAAGAAATTTATTATTGGGTACAGTAACTCCCTGATGGATAATTTTATGATGGAAGTACAAGGGAGTGGCTATGTCGATTTTGGTGATGGACGTCCATTGACCTTTTTTGGTTATGGGGGAAAAAATGGGCATGCCTATCGTAGTATTGGCAAAGTGCTGATCGATAGGGGAGAAGTACCGAGCGAAAAAATGTCGATGAAAGCGATCCGTCAGTGGGGAGAACAACACAGCGAGGCCGAAGTGAGAGAATTGTTGGAGAAGAATCCTTCATTTGTTTTCTTTAAGCCTGAATCCTATACCCTTGTGAGAGGAGCCAGTGCTGTGCCCCTTATTGCAAAAGCCTCAGTAGCGTCTGATAAATCATTGATCCCTCCTGGAACCGCATTACTGGCGGAAGTGCCTGTGCTGGATGAAAAAGGCAAATTCACCGGCCAGTATCGAATGCGTCTGATGGTGGCACTGGATGTTGGTGGTGCCATTAAAGGGAATCATTTCGATATTTATCACGGAGTTGGGGAGAAGGCTGGTGAAATGGCGGGTTTTTATAATCACTATGGCCGTGTTTGGGTATTGAAGAAAGCATCATCTGGTTTTTTGGCGGCAAACCAGTAAGATCCCCTCCAATTCAAACCATCAATCGATAACCTGTCTCAATAGAGGTGGGTTTTATGCAGGATTTATTTAGCAATGCAAGTTTCTCTCTCTGATGCTTATCTTCAGCGTTTTGCTGGTACGGCGCGGTTATATGGCCAGAAAGCGCTTTCATTATTTGCCCGTTCACATGTCTGTGTTGTGGGTATTGGCGGTGTGGGTTCATGGGCGGCAGAAGCGCTGGCACGTACCGGTATTGGTGCTATTACGTTGATTGATATGGATGATGTTTGCATCACCAATACCAATCGCCAATTACACACTTTGGTACAGAATGTGGGCTTGCCAAAGACGGAAGTCATCGCGGAGCGGATACGAGCGATCAATCCTGAGTGCCAGGTCACTTGCATTGATGATTTTGTCACACCTGATAATGTGGCTGAATTGATGTCCACGGGATTTGGCTATGTTATTGATGCTATTGATAGCATACGGCCAAAAGCAGCGTTATTGGCCTATTGTCGCCGCTATAAGATCCCGATTGTGACGACTGGCGGAGCGGGTGGGCAACTTGATCCTACCCAGATTCAGGTGGTGGATTTAGCGAAAACGGTGCAAGATCCATTGGCGGCGAAATTGAAAGAGCGCTTGAAGTCAGATTTCCGCGTAGTGAAAAACGGCAAGGGTAAGTTAGGTATTGACTGTGTTTTTTCAACAGAACAGCTAGTTTATCCGCAATCTGACGGCTCAGTCTGTACTGCCAAAAGTACGGCGGATGGTTCTAAGCGAATGGATTGTGCTTCTGGTTTTGGTGCCGCAACGATGGTTACGGCGACTTTTGGTTTTGTTGCTGTATCCCACGCATTGAAAAAGATGGTGGCAAAAGCTGAACGGGAGAATGGGTTTTAAGCGAGCTTGTAATGGTATAAAGATCTCAGACACCTCAAAAGCCTGCTAATGTTATTAGGGCGTGTTGATGTTTTGTCGGGCGTTTAGTTTCATTTTTGGGGCACATTTAAAATCGAAGTGTCGGTGCCCCAAATTATGCCCCTTACTGCGTGTTGATTGCAACAGACCACAATAGACATCAAAATAACAAACTTTATTGATTTATTGGAGTTTTTTGGGAGTTTGTAGACTTGGGTAGACGTTAGGAAACTAACGAATGGTGCCGAAGGCCGGACTCGAACCGGCACACCCGAAGGCGGTTGATTTTGAATCAACTGCGTCTACCGATTTCGCCACTTCGGCACTGAAATGATTCGGAGAACGGGGCTAATTATACCTGTCAGAAGCGCATTCGCAACACTTATCCTTTCGATTTTGTTCAAGTGCCGAAAAAAGAATCGTTTATTCTGTTTTTTCACCAATTTCTTACCCGCAGCGCTTAAAACACAACCATCTTTTCCACCACACTCCGCAAATTCCTCCTCACACAATTCCTTCCACCCCATAGACAACCTATAAACTCCTTATATAATTCAAAACAATACACTGCTATGAGGTAAATTATCATGACTATTATCAGTTGGATTTTTACAGGTATCCTGTTGGGTATCGCTATTGGTGCCATTATGGCGATATTTAAGAAAAATAAATAACAGCTTTATCCTTCCATTTGAATACTTCCTGATTGGTTAATCCAAAAATGAAAAAACGGCTATATAAACTGTGTGCAGTTTCCGTCATGGCATGGACGATTTCAGCTTGTGCGGATTATGGTCATTTACACCAGAAAAAACTTCAGCAATCCAATGTGCAACCGGCAAAATGGGAAGTGTTCGAAAGTAATGACAATATCAAGAAAATGGCTACAACATTGGTCGAGCAGTATTCCCAATCCATCTTTAAAGAGGGCAATCCTTTGGGAATGGCGATGGTGGTCATCGATAATAATCAAGTCATACATCGCAGTTTTGGAGAAACTTATCCAGGAAGCGGCGTTCGGCCACGACAGGATTCTTTGATTCGTATTGCTTCTATTACCAAATTGATGACCAGCGAGGTCATGGTTAAGTTGGCGCAGAAAAAGCACCTTAAGATTACCGATCCATTGCAGAAATACGCTTATTTCGGTGTCCGTGTACCGGATTATGGCGCTCAACCAATCCGGCTGTATCATCTGGCGAGCCATACCAGCGGGTTACCACGGGAACAGCCGGGCGGAAAGTGGGGACGCCCTGTGTTTATTTGGCCGACCCAATCGAACCGCTGGACATGGCTGAAAACCGCAGGAATAGAGGTTCTCCCTGGCAAAACAGCTTCGTATTCTAATCTGGCCTATGATTTACTGGCAGATGCCCTTTCCAAGGCTATGGGAAAGCCATATCCCCATCTGTTGCAAGAGGAGATTACCCATCCTTATCACATGCGGGATACAACGCTGACCCCCACGAAATCCCAATGTGCCCGTTTGATGGCTGGCGTGGAATCAAGTCCTTGTATGCATACCACTGCCGCAGCGGGTAGTGGCGGAATTTATTCCACTCCCGCAGATATGCAACGCTGGATGCAACAATTTTTATCTTCCCATAATCAATTGAGAAAACAGACTGCCAGCCGTGAACAAGGTATCTACTTTAAACGTGCCGAACTGACCTCAATCAAAGGGATGGATGTTGCCGGTTCGGCAGATGGTATCGGGCTTGGCTGGGTATATATGGATGCCAAAGGCAATGTTCCCGGCATTTATCAGAAAACTGGCGGTGGTGGCGGATTTAATACCTATATGGCGATGATACCTGAAAGCAATATCGGCGTTTTTGTAGTGATGACGCGCAAGGAGCAAAGTAAATTTAGTCGCGTGACAAATGGCGTTAATGAATTAGTTGCCGCATTGGCACAAAACCATCATCAAATGTAGTTTCGTTAAGGAAGGGATTGCCTCCACGATTAAGGTGGAGGCGTCAGATAGGTTTACTGAATGAGCAGTTTAGTAGTGTTATTTTCTATGCAGAAGTAAGTAAACACTCACTATAAAAAACAATAAACTTGGCAACAGCGCCCCTAATATCGGCGGCATACTATAAACCAGACTCAGTGGACCAAATATCTCATTCAAGACATAGAACACAAACCCCATGCTGATACCCACAACGACCCTAAATCCCATCGGCACACTACGCAGTGGCCCGAAGATGAAGGAAAGAGCCATCAGCATCATCACCGCAACCGATAAAGGTGCGAAGATTTTTTTCCACATATTAAGCTGGTAACGTCCGGCATCCTGCTGCCCCTGTTTCAGGTAGGTAATATATTGATGCAGGCCGCGTATGGAAAGCGCTTCAGGATCGAGGGAAACTACGCCTAATTTTTCTGGTGTCAGACGACTTTTCCAGTCCGCAGAAATACGTTGTGACCCTGTGATCTGTCCATTTTGGACTAAATCAGACTCTTCAACCTGAGATAACTTCCATTGATGGTGATTTGGGTCATACACCGCTGAAGCTGCATATTTTATGGATAACAGTTTTTGATTGTCATCAACATGATAGATACTAACGCCGTTTAGGGCATTGTCCTTATCAACACTCTGGATATAGACAAAATCATAGCCATCTTTCGCCCAAAGCCCTTTAGTGGTGGACATCAATGAACCACCGTACATTTTTTGGGAGCGATAATTACGGGCAAGCTGCTCTCCTTGCGGAGCAACCCACTCACCAATTACCATCGTCAGCAAGACCAGCGGGATTGCCGTTTTCATGACAGAGCCTGCCACTTGCAGGCGGGTAAAACCAGATGCCTGCATGACCACCAGCTCACTGCGTGTTGCCAGTGCTCCCAAACCCAATAATGCCCCAAGCAGAGCGGCCATTGGGAAGAAGATCTGAATATCTTTGGGAACGCTCAGCAGGGTATAAATGCCTGCGGAAAGTGCAGTATATTCCCCTTGCCCCACTTTGCGGAGCTGATCGACAAACTTAATAATGCCGGAAAGTGATACCAGCATAAACAAAGTCATCAGGATGGTTTGCAGGATGGTTCGGCCAATATATCTATCCAATACCCCAAACATCATGATGCTCCTTGAGTCTTAAAGCGTGAACGCAGTTTACGCATGGGTACGGTATCCCATAGATTAAGCGTTATAGCCAACGCAAAATACACGCCATTGACTAACCACATCCAGAACAGGGGGTCTAACTTGCCTTTACTACCATTAGAGTGCAGAGAGCTTTGCAACAGGAAGAAAATCAGGTAGAGCAACATGGCTGGCAGCATACTGAGTATCCGCCCCTGACGTGGGTTTACGGCACTTAACGGCACCACCATCAACGCCATAATTAGCACCGAAACAATCAACGTCAGACGCCAGTGAAATTCCGCGCGGGAGTCGTTGTCGGTGCCATGCCAAAGCTGCTCAATCGATTTTTGTTCAACTTTATTATCGATATCCGCTTTTTGATGCCCAATCACGGCCTGATAATTAGTGAATTCAGTTATGCGGAAGTCACGTAACAGTGCTGTGCCTTCATAGCGCGTTCCTTGATGGAGTACCGCCACCTGATTACCATTCGGGCGCTCTTCCATATGCCCACCATCTGCAATTACCACAGAGGGGCGCTGGTCATTTGTCGGACGGAGCTGAGCCAGAAAGACATTTTCAAAAGAATTACCCTTCACATTACCGATATACAGCACCATGTTGCCATCACGAGAAGGTTTAAACCGCCCCTCGACAATCGCTGCAAGGCTTGGATTGGCTTTTACATCCGCCAGCACTTGCGCTTTATATTTGGCAGACCACGGCGTGATCCAGATAACGTTAGCCGCCGCCAAGGCTGATGTGAATAGAGCCAGAATAAGGGCTGATTTCACCAAGACACTTTTGCCCAACCCGCAGGCATGCATGACGGTGATTTCACTTTCGGTATAGAGTTTACTGAACGTCATTAATACCCCAAGAAATAAACTCAGGGGCAAAATAAGCTGCGCCATCTCTGGCACACCTAAACCTAACAACGATAAAACCAAATTTGCGGGAATATTCCCTTCCACTGCCGCACCCAATACTTCAACTAATTTCTGGCTGAAAAAGATCAGCGATAAGATGAACAGTATTGCGATTTGACTTTTCAGGGTTTCCCGTACTAGATATCTAATGATGATCACGCTTATTACGCCTGTGAAAACTTGTCTTTTTGCAGGAAAGTCGCTAACTTCGTCGTATATCTACCATTTATATGAATCAGTTTGGCTTCCCCATCGCTAAAATGATACCAAAGCATTCCATATATTGGTTCCCAATTAGAACATAGTTATCGTTATCTAAGTACCAAAAAATAATATGCTTAGTTAACATAACCGTTAATTTTCTTTGGGATGAATTAATGCGGAACGCGATATTTTAGCGATTGTATCCGTCTTTGTCTTTAAGATTCAGGAGAACTCATGGAGTTTAGTGTAAAGAGCGGTAGTCCGGAGAAACAGCGCAGTGCCTGTATTATTGTCGGCGTGTTTGAACCCCGCCGTCTTTCCCCTATCGCAGAGCAACTTGACAAAATAAGTAATGGCTATATCAGTGCCTTATTACGCCGTGGTGAACTTGAAGGCAAGGTAGGTCAAACCTTGTTGCTACATCATGTTCCGAACGTACTGTCTGAACGTATTTTGCTGGTTGGATGTGGAAAAGAGCGTGAACTGGATGAACGTCAGTATAAGCAAATTATCCAGAAAACGATCAATACCCTCAACGAAACTGGTTCAATGGAAGCAGTTTGTTTCTTGACAGAACTGCATGTGAAGGCACGCAATAATTACTGGAAAGTGCGTCAGGCGGTCGAAACAGCTAAAGAGTCACTGTATGTTTTCGATCAGCTCAAAAGCAGCAAAAATGAACTTCGTCGCCCACTGCGTAAAATGGTGTTCAATGTACCAACCCGCCGCGAATTGACCAGTGGTGAACGCGCTATTCAGCACGGTCTTGCCATTGCGTCGGGTATCAAGGCGGCGAAAGATCTCGCCAATATGCCACCCAATATCTGTAATGCTGCCTATTTAGCATCACAGGCGCGCCAGCTTGCTGACAATGCGGCTAATCTGACCACCAAAGTGATTGGTGAAGAGCAGATGAAAGAGCTGGGTATGAATTCTTATCTGGCGGTTGGTCAAGGGTCGCAGAATGAATCCCTGATGGCAGTTATGGAGTATAAAGGCAGCACAGACGCCAATGCGAAACCTATCGTATTAGTGGGCAAAGGGCTGACTTTTGATTCCGGCGGTATTTCTATCAAACCAGCCGAAGGCATGGATGAGATGAAATATGATATGTGTGGGGCTGCTTCTGTCTATGGTGCCATGCGCGTTGTTGCCGAGCTGCAATTGCCAATCAATGTCATCGGTGTTCTGGCAGGCTGTGAAAATATGCCGGGCGGACGCGCCTATCGCCCTGGAGACATTCTGACTACCATGTCCGGCCAGACTGTTGAAGTGACGAACACCGATGCGGAAGGTCGTCTGGTATTGTGTGATGCGTTGACTTATGTTGAGCGTTTTGAGCCAGAATTGGTTATTGATGTCGCAACCTTGACCGGCGCCTGTGTCGTCGCTCTGGGCGGCCATTATACCGGCCTGATGTCTAACCATAATCCACTGGCACATGAACTACTGAATGCGTCAGAGCAAGCTGGCGATCGTGCATGGCGTCTGCCGTTGGCTGATGAATATACCGAGCAGTTAGAATCCAATTTTGCCGATATGGTAAACGCGTGCGGACGTTCCGGTGGCGCAATTACCGCAGGTGCTTTCCTGTCCCGTTTCACGGCCAAATACCACTGGGCACATCTGGATATAGCAGGTACAGCATGGCGTTCAGGTAAAGCGAAAGGAGCAACAGGTCGTCCGGTTGCACTCCTGTCACAATTCCTGTTAAATCGTTCAGGTTTGAATTCTGACGATTAATGCTCCTGCCGCTTAATGGAATTAAGGGTATTGCAACTGCAATACCCTTACTGTTTCCAGTAAACCTTGCAAGCAAGAAACTATGAAAAACGCCACCTTCTATTTATTAGAAAAGCTATCATCATTAGAAAAGCGGTTATCGGAACAATCATCATCAGATGATCTACAGCCACATGAATGGCTGGCATGTCAGCTTGCTGCTGATCAATGGCGTGCAGGGAAGCGGGTTCTGATTGCTTGTGAAAGCCAGCAACAGGCTGAAAAATTGGATGAAGCATTATGGCAACGAGAGCCGAGTCAATTTGTACCGCACAATCTTGCCGGCGAAGGCCCCCGTTATGGCGCACCTGTGGAGTTGTGCTGGCCGCAAAAAAGAGGCAATGCTCCCCGCGATGTGTTGGTGACACTGCTTCCTCATTTTGCAGACTTTGCCACAGCTTTCCATGAAGTGATAGACTTCGTTCCTATTGATGAAAATCTGAAACAGTTAGCGCGCGAACGATATAAGTCCTATCGTAGCGTCGGCTTTAATTTGACCATGGCAACCCCGCCAACCTATTGAATATCAAGACACAATGGAAAAGACACCCGCTAATCAAACGCAATCTGAGCCATCTCTCGATAAAACATACAACCCGACAGAGATAGAGCAACCCCTTTACAACCACTGGGAACAGAGTGGTTACTTCAAACCGAATGGCGATACCAGCCGTGAAAGTTTCTGCATCGTCATTCCGCCACCAAACGTCACCGGCAGCCTGCATATGGGACACGCATTCCAGCAGACAATTATGGATACTATGGTGCGTTACCAACGTATGCAGGGTAAAAACACCCTGTGGCAGGCAGGGACTGACCACGCGGGTATCGCGACTCAAATGGTTGTTGAGCGCAAGATCGCGGCAGAAGAAGGCAAAACCCGCCATGATTATGGCCGTGAAGCTTTTATCGACAAGATTTGGCAGTGGAAAGCAGAATCGGGTGGCAATATCACCAACCAGATGCGCCGTCTGGGTAACTCCGTCGATTGGGAGCGTGAACGCTTCACTATGGATGAAGGTTTGTCCAAAGCGGTTAAAGAAGCCTTTGTTCGCCTGTATCAAGACGATCTGATTTACCGTGGCAAGCGCCTGGTTAACTGGGATCCGAAATTACACACTGCGATTTCTGATCTGGAAGTGGAAAACCGTGAAGTGAAAGGCTCCATGTGGCACCTGCGCTATCCGCTGGCTGACGGCGCTAAGACTGCGGAAGGCAAAGACTACCTGATCGTTGCCACCACCCGTCCAGAAACCATGCTTGGGGATACCGGTGTTGCCGTGAACCCTGAAGATCCGCGTTATAAGGATCTGATTGGTAAAGAGATCCTCTTGCCTCTGGTGAACCGCCGCATTCCTATTGTTGGTGACGAACACGCAGATATGGAAAAAGGCACTGGCTGCGTGAAAATCACCCCAGCCCACGATTTCAATGACTATGAAGTCGGTAAACGCCACAACCTGCCAATGATCAACATCCTGACTTTTGACGGCAATATTCGCGAAGCGGCAGAAGTCTTTGATAGCAACGGCGAAGCTTCTGATCGCTACCCGACCGACATCCCTGTTGAATACCGTGGCATGGAGCGTTTCGCTGCCCGTAAAGCGATCGTAGCAGAATTCGAAAAACAGGAGCTGCTGGTTGAGATCAAACCTCATGACCTGACGGTGCCTTACGGCGACCGTGGTGGCGTAGTGATCGAGCCAATGCTGACCGACCAATGGTATGTTCGCACAGCACCGCTGGCGAAAGTAGCGATTGAAGCAGTTGAGAACGGTGATATCCAGTTCGTACCCAAACAGTACGAAAACATGTACTACTCCTGGATGCGTGATATTCAGGATTGGTGTATTTCCCGTCAGTTGTGGTGGGGTCACCGTATTCCGGCGTGGTATGACGCACAAGGCAATGTCTATGTTGGCCGCGATGAAGAAGAAGTTCGCCGCGAGAATAATCTGGGTACAGATATCATCCTGACCCAAGATGAAGACGTACTGGATACCTGGTTCTCCTCTGGCCTGTGGACATTCTCTACCCTTGGCTGGCCTGAGCAGACCGAAGCACTGAAAACCTTCCATCCAACTGATGTGCTGGTCAGTGGCTTCGACATTATCTTCTTCTGGATTGCCCGCATGATCATGCTGACTATGCACTTCATCAAAGATGAAAACGGCAAGCCACAAGTGCCATTCAAGACAGTCTACATGACTGGCTTGATCCGCGATGAAGAAGGCCAGAAGATGTCAAAATCCAAAGGGAACGTTATCGATCCTCTGGATATGATCGACGGTATCTCGCTGGAAAACCTGCTGGAAAAACGTACCGGCAATATGATGCAGCCACAACTGGCTGACAAAATCCGCAAACGTACTGAAAAACAGTTCGCGGAAGGTATTGAAGCCCACGGCACTGACGCCCTGCGTTTCACTCTGGCCGCACTGGCTTCTACCGGTCGTGATATCAACTGGGACATGAAGCGCCTGCAAGGCTATCGCAACTTCTGTAACAAACTGTGGAACGCCAGCCGTTTCGTGCTGATGAACACGGAGGGACAGGATTGCGGCCAGAACGGTGGTGAAATGTCGCTATCACTGGCAGATCGCTGGGTCCTGGCCGAATTCAACCAGACCGTTAAAGCTTATCGTGAAGCGTTGGATACTTACCGTTTCGACCTTGCCGCGAACATTCTTTACGAATTCACATGGAACCAATTCTGTGACTGGTATCTGGAGTTGTCGAAACCGGCTATCAACAAAGGGACAGAAGCCGAAGTCCGTGCGGCTCGCCATACCCTGATTGAAGTTTTGGAAGGTTTACTGCGTCTGGCACACCCAATCATTCCATTTATCACTGAAACCATCTGGCAACGAGTGAAAGTCGTCAAAGGCATCGAAGCGGATACCATCATGCTGCAATCTTTCCCTGAATTCGATCAGGCGAAAGTCGATGAATTGGCACTGAACGATCTGGAATGGATCAAGGAAGCGATCATTGCTGTACGTAACATTCGTGCAGAAATGAACATTGCGCCAAGCAAACCGCTGGAAGTTCTGCTGCGTGATGCAAATGACGATGCACAACGCCGTGTCGCTGAAAACCTCAATTTCATTCAGGCAATGGGTCGTCTTTCTTCTGTTACCGTCTTGGCGGCAGGAGAAGAAGCACCTGTTTCTGTTACTAAACTGATCAATGGGGCGGAAGTGTTGATCCCAATGGCTGGTTTAATTAATAAAGATGCAGAACTGGCGCGACTGGATAAAGAAATCGAGAAGCTGGATAAAGAGATCAGCGGCATTGAAACCAAACTGGCTAACGAAGGTTTTGTCAGCCGTGCACCGGAAGCCGTTGTTGCCAAAGAGCGCGAACGTTTGGCAACCAACAATACCGCGAAAGAGAAATTACTGGCGCAAAAAGAGACTATCGCTGCACTGTAATTTTTCCTAGTTGAAATTTATTCATATAAGCCACTGTAATTTAGTTTGCAGTGGCTTTTTTTGAAATCTGTTTTCTAATTAAACAACCACTGTATCAACATAAAAAATAGCAGGGAAAGCACCAAACTCTTTAATATTGAGAGTGTATATTTACTGATAAAATAGGCAAGCACTACCGTAATCAATGCGAAAACATATTTAATATTAAAATGTTCAATTAATTCACTTAAGGATGAATTATTCAATGAAATATTCACGATAATCGTTCCCAGAATAAAACAGACAGCATAATCCAGCGAAATAATCAGTAACCCTTTCCTCTTAAACCAGCGATTATTATTTATTAAAAAAGGAGCTATTCTTAATATGAAACTCATTAATCCCATCAATACGATCAACAGCATCATAATCTTCTATCCTTTCTGATTTTCCGTTCAATGAATGCGATCATTATTCCGCATAAAACAGGGACTGCCAGATCCATTAATTTCATATCCAT
The DNA here is from genome assembly GCF_002632755.1 of Xenorhabdus ishibashii. Classification (NCBI taxonomy): domain Bacteria; kingdom Pseudomonadati; phylum Pseudomonadota; class Gammaproteobacteria; order Enterobacterales; family Morganellaceae; genus Xenorhabdus; species Xenorhabdus ishibashii. The sequence continues at coordinate 1,330,631 of NZ_NJAK01000001.1, forward strand.
TTCATTCAATAACGGTGCGCAAATCCCCCCCATTACCGTCGCCAAAACCGACATATCCTTACCCGAACGCTTGGCAGTCAAGGAAGCAAAATGGATGGGAACCAACATCACGAGGAACAGCGAAAGGGAACCATAATCCAGATATTCAGCCGAAATATACCCCAGCAAAGTGGCACAAAATGTAATCACAAAACAGGGTATTGCAACGCCCAGATAAAAATGAAATTGGGACTTTCCATCTGTGATATTCTCCGCAGAGAGATGTGAATGCGTCACGCTATAAGTGCTGGCGCTAAATCCCAGTATCGACAGCAAAATATTTCGCTTAGGGATGCCATGAAAATATTGTGACATCACCATTGCCATCAAGAAAAAGCGGAAGTTGATCAGCAAGGCCAGAATAATAACAGAAAGTATCGCCCCATCAGTCAGATAACCCACCGCAGCGACTTGTAATGGTGCAGCATATATCAACAATGATCCGACTAACGTTTCCATTAATGGAATACCGTGACTTTGATAAAGAGCACCAATCGAAGTAAAAATAAGGAAAAAAGAGATACAAACAGGCAAAGAATCAACCATGCCTTTCCGAAAGAGTGAATTCAACACTTGGCACCTATATTTAACGTTATATTTAGGGTGGCTGAGATATCGATACATTTCATAATAATAAATATAATCAAACCATAATCAATATAAACCTTATTGATTAGAAATGACATCAGGATATGATATAACTTTATTTTATATATAAAGCTTATGATATTACCGCTATAGTAAAAATAATTTTAAAAATAATAATTCCCTCGGAGAAATAGATAACATGAAAGCCATACTCAATATATTATTAACGGGTATTATTCAATTGGGTGTCACCCACTTCGTTTATGCACAATCTACTCTTGATAATATTCATTCCACGGGAATATTCAGGATTGGGACTGAGGGTGCCTATGCCCCATTCAGTTATCATGACGCTTCTGGAAAATTGACCGGATTTGATGTGGAAATCGGTCGTGAAATTGCTCAGCGCATGAAAGCGAAGCCTGAATTTATTGAAGGCAAATGGGATGGCTTGATTGGTGGGCTTGATGCCGGACGTTTCGATGCCGTGATGAACCAAATCGCCATTACACCGGAACGTGAGAAAAAATACAGTTTCTCTTTACCTTACGTTATTTCAGAAGCCGTACTGATTACCCAAAAAGATAACAACGATATTAAGACATTTAGCGATTTAAAAGGGAAAAAATCGGCACATACCCTGACCAATAACTTTGCCCAGATCGCCAGACATTATGGCGCCGATATTATCGGTACTAATGGCTTTAATCAGGAAGTCGATCTGGTAAGTACAGGCCGTGCTGATGCCACCATCAACGATAAACTTTCTTACCTCGATTACAAAAAACATCGCCCGGATGCTCCGGTAAAAATTGTTGCCGCAGATACCCGTGCAGCACAAACTGCCGTGCTGTTGCGTAAGAACGACACTGAATTAAAAACCGCAGTAGATAAAGCCATTACTGAAATAAAAGCGGATGGTACTTATCAACGTATCTGGGATAAATATTTCGCTGAAAACAACTGACCAATCATTAAAACAAGGGCTTAATGGAATAGGCCCTTAATGCCTATTTCAGGTTCTAAGCTATAACTTTATTGTATATCGCGTTCACCTTTTCTTGCCATATCATCATTAAAACAACCACATAAAGAATAAACATATTTTTAATATCTATCAGGAAGGTTTTATGACCCCATCATGGCTCGATTTAGCGTTGGATTCCCTATGGCCGATGATTTACGCCGGCCTGACATTCACTATTCCCCTCACGCTGATTACGTTTGCACTTGGGATCTCATTGGGGTTTATCGTTGCTTTAATCAGGCTATATGGCCCTAAACCTCTGGTTGCTGTCGTTCGGTTTTATGTCTGGTTGATCCGCGGTACGCCTCTGTTGGTTCAGTTATTCCTGATCTTCTACGCCCTACCCAGTGTAGGCATTACTTTAGAAGCATTCACCTCCGCCGTGATCGGCTTTACCCTGAATGTCGGTGCCTATACCTCAGAGGTGATCCGTGCTGCCCTCACTTCTGTTCCCAAAGGGCAATGGGAAGCTTCACACTCTATCGGTATGAGCTGGTGGCAATCACTACACCGGATCATCCTGCCACAGGCAGCGCGGGTTTCCATTCCTCCCTTATCCAATACCTTTATTTCGCTGGTAAAAGATACCTCTCTGGCTTCCGTCATTACCGTGCCAGAAATGTTTCTGGCAGCACAACGCATCGCTGCCGTCACCTATCAACCGTTAATCCTGTATACCGAAGCCGCCATTCTCTACCTGCTCTTAAGTTCAGTATTGTCAGCACTGCAAGTCCGGTTAGAAAAGAAATTTACCCAGCAAAATAGTAATAAGGAAGCCAAAGATGATTCAGCTTACCAACATTGAAAAAAGTTTCGACGGACAGAAGGTGCTGAAAAATATTAACCTGACCATTAAGGAAGGCAGCCTGACGGCACTTATTGGCCCTTCCGGTAGCGGAAAGAGCACCTTGCTGCGTTGTATTAACCTGTTGGAAATCCCACAAGCTGGCAAGCTGGAAATCGGTAAAGAGCAGATCATCTTTACTGCTAAAGAGCGATTACCACATCGGGAAATCCAGCGTTTTAGTCTGCAAACTGGCATGGTATTCCAGAATTTCCAGATTTTCCCGCATCTCACGGTGATTGAAAACATTATGGAAGGGCTGATTTGGGTACAAAAATGGTCTCGCGAACGCGCCAGAGAACGGGCGCTGGAGTTGCTGGAAAAAGTCGGGTTATCCCACAAAGCTGATGTTTGGCCGAGTACACTGTCGGGCGGCCAGCAGCAACGTGTCGCAATCGCCAGAGCGATGGCACCTTCCCCCAAAGTGCTTCTATGCGATGAGCCAACATCGGCACTTGATCCTGAATTATCCAAAGAAGTCGTCTCAGTTTTGAAACAATTGGCAGGAGAAGGCACCACCATGTTAATGGCAACGCATGATCTGCGTCTGGCTGCCAATCTTGCTCATGATGTCGTGTTTCTGGAATCTGGCGAGATTATTGAATCAGGTACGGCAAAAACCATCTTTACCCGCCCTGATAAGGTACGTACTGTCGAGTTTATCTCAACCCTGACAGAAACCTTACCAGACTGGGAAATATAGCGAGCAGTCACGGTACATTATTTATTCTGAGAAACACAGTTACCTGGAGAAACGCAATGAAAAAAATTTTGAGTCTGTTACTGGCGAGTGCGACTGTCCTTGCTATTTCGGCTCCTGGCTATGCCGGCAAAGATTTTGATGCCATAAAAGCCTCTGGTGTCTTTAAGGTTGGCACGGAAGGCACTTATCCTCCTTTTACCTATCACGATGCCAGTAATAAATTAGTCGGCTTTGACGTGGATATCGCACGGGAAATCGCCCAGCGTTTGCATGTCAAACCTGAATTTATGGAAGTTAAGTGGGATGGTTTGATTGCCGGACTGGATGCTAAACGTTTTGACGCTATTATCAATCAGGTTGGTGTCACCCCAGAACGGGCAGCGAAATACAGTTTTTCCATTCCTTATACAACTTCTCAGGTTGTGTTGATCGCCCGTAACGATAATAGTGATATTAAGACTTTCGCGGATATTAAAGGCAAACGTTCAGCCCAGTCACTGACCAGCAATTACGGGCAACTGGCAACGTCTTACGGCGCGAGTTTGGTCAGTACAGATGGTTTTAATCAGGCTATTGATCTGGTCGCTACCGGACGCGCTGATGCCACACTCAATGATCGCCTGTCATTCCTTGACTTCAAAAAACAGCGCCCTAATGCGCCAGTAAAAATTGTTGCCCAGCAAACCGATGCGAGTCAATCAGCCGTCTTACTGCGTAAAGGAGATGCTGAGTTACTGGAAGCAGTTAATAAAGCCCTGCAAGAGATAAAGGATGACGGTACATATGCCCGTATCTCTGAGAAATATTTTGGCGTGGATATTTCCAAATAAATTTTTCTTTGCTTTAGAATAAGGTGGTATTTTTATAACACCGCCTTATTTATATTAAAAAATAATGCCACCTTCACAAACCCTCATCATTTATTAATAATTAATATATTTAAATACACTAAAACATTTAACCAAACGCTATAAAGGTTTATGATTAAATTTATTATCATTCATCTGCAAAAAAGAAACTGTTTAGCAAATTTGAACAAGGAAAATAAATAATGCTATCAGAACTGACTACTGCGTATCGTAAATCTAAGGCACTGTTTGCTTTTGTAGAAAGCAAAGCACCACTATATTTAAGTACCCAAGATGGCAAGACGGTAGAACAACTTGCTCAACTATGCCATGTTTCTCAGGATAGATTCCATCGGCTATTAAATTATATGCAATCAATTAATGTGTTAACAAAAAAAGATGATAAATTTTACCTTACTGAGCAATGTTCATCACTAAGTGATCCAAACAGCCTTGAAACATTACATATAAAATTTGAATTAAGCCCAACCTGTTGGAGCGCCTGGTCACAATACAGGGCATCTTTAAGTGAAATAAATAACAAATCCGCTTTTGAACTTAGCCATCATGAGAAATTTTTTGATTATTTAAATCATGAAGATAATAAACCCCTCAAAACAAATTTTGATAATTTAATGACAAAAATTACCGATGCAATGAATAAACATATTATTAAAATCCTCCCTCTAAACGGTATTTATTCAATCATTGATATAGGAGGAGGCCAAGGTTCTTTAGCTCAAAATATAAAAATTCACTATCCACATATCCAGTGTCACGTTATGGATCAATATAATTTTACTAAGCAAGAATCAAAAGGTATTACTTTTATCAATGGCGATTTCTTTTCCTCTATTCCATCAGGATATGATGCTTATTGCATAAAAAATGTTTTGCACAATTGGCCAGATAATCAGGCTATTGATATTCTCAAAACCTGCCATAAAGCAATGAATAAAGATTCCGTTCTATATGTTATCGATATGCTTAAAGATCAAAATGATGCAGATGCAGAATCATTTGATTTACATATGGATACCCTTTTATCAGGCAAAGAACGGTATCAATCAGAATTTGAATCCATAGCAAAACAGGCTGGACTTTCTATCACAAATACATACAACTTGAATTTCTCCCTAACGGGGGGCAGCCAATATATTATTGAAATGCAAAAAATAAAATCTCAATAACCTGAGCTCTGGGCAAAATAGGGTGCAGCCGACCACCACCCCGCTAGGGTCAGGTCAACACCAGAAACGCCAAACGGTCTGGTTTCAGGGCATGTGTCAGAGTACCTTACTGCTGTCCATCGGCTACAACCTGAACCTTGTAATATATTCGCGTCCAAACCAGAATTTATCAGTTTTTAGTAGACCAATCCCTTGAGCATCTCTGAAGAAAATCAATCAGAGCACGTACCTTAGCGGAGACATGGCGGGTATTAGGATAAACCGCATACACACCCTGCAAAGGGAAATGGTAATCGGGCAGCAAATGTTGCAGTTCCCCGTTTGCTAGAGCGGGTCGGACGAGCCACTCTGGTAACAGAGCAACACCACAGCCCTCCAGAATGAAACTCATCAGCGCAGAAGCGCTGTCAGTTGAAAACCTGACGGGGCCAGTGATGGAAAAATCTATCTTCTGCTGTTTAGGATCTGTTACTTGCCAGCGTAAAGGGGATTGGAGACGAGTGTGAATAACCCATTCCGCCTCACCTAATGTATTAAGCGAATCTATCGGGTTATCTTTAATCCATTTCGGCGCAGCCACTGGAATTATTGAAAAGTTGTCTATTAGCGCAGCGTGATAACTGGAATCAGCTAATTTACCAAGACGAATGGCAACGTCGAAGTGTTCTGAAATAAGATCGGCATGATAGGAAGACGAAACATGGCGAATACTCAGCTCCGGGTGTGCCTGCCCGAATGCCACTAAAGCGGGGATGATCATTGTAGTGCCATATTCTGGTGTACTGGTTATTCGTAACTCACCACCAAATCCTCTATGACTGAATTGCACATCGTTCACAATATCTTCTGTTTCTTTCAGAAGATGAACACTACGCAAGTAAAAAGCTTCCCCCGCTTGAGTAAGTGCCAGACGTCGGGTAGTGCGTAGCAACAACGATACACCAAGCTCTGCCTCCAATTGCCGGACGTTAAAACTAACGACTGCCTTCGTTTGTCTGAGCGTGGTGGCTGCTGATGTGAAACTCCCTGCCTCTACCACGGCCACAAACATTGCTACACGCTGTAAATTGAGCATAAGTATCCCACTTACTGTCAAATATTTTTTGACAGTGTATCATTGTGCCAGCACTTTATCCTTCCCATTACCGGAATTATATTATTCATTTTTAACAGGGAAGAGAGTATGAATTATCGTAGTAAAGTTGCGGTCGTTTACCTTCTTGGCTTTTTCCTCGACTTAGTAAATATGTTTATCTCTAATGTTGCTTATCCCACTATAGGTAAGGAAATGCATGCTTCAGTCGCAGAGTTAGCATGGATCAGTCATGGCTACATATGTGGACTCACGCTTATTATCCCTCTCAGTGCGTGGTTGACACAGCGTGCAGGTGCCCGACGGGTGTTTTTACTGTCATTAGCCTTATTTGCACTGGGAACAGCGGCATCTGGATTTGCACATTCACTTGAGGAGTTGGTTTTTTGTCGAGTTGTGCAGGGCATGGGCGGTGGACTGTTGATACCCGTCGGTCAGGCATTGACATGGCAGCTTTATGCAAAACATGAGCGAGCTAAACTTTCATCTGCAATTATGTTGGTAGCGCTACTAGCCCCTGCACTATCCCCTGCCTTGGGTGGTGTGCTGGTCCAAACGCTCAACTGGCGCTGGGTGTTCTTTGCCAGTCTGCCGTTAACCCTGCTGACACTAATACTGGCTTTCAGATGGTTACAAAACGAGATCACGTCTGAAAAAAATAAAGCTCTCGATTTCTCTGGTCTTGTAATCGGATGTGCTGGCCTATTTCTCATTTTACTCGGAATGACAAAAATGAGTGAGGCGGGAAGCATTGCAAAAGGCACGATACTTTTCTTATCAGGTATCATTCTGTTGGCCTTTTTCATTATTCGCTGTAGTCGGCATTCTGCACCACTTTTCAGCTTTCATCTCCTTTCTGACCCATTAATGCGCTTCTCAATGCTGGTTTATCAGTTCGTGCCAGGCATGTTTATGGGAGTAAGCTTGGTTGGCGTCATTTATCTGCAGACATTTCTCGGTATGTCCGCCGCTGAGACAGGGGCATTAATGATTCCCTGGTCACTAGCTGCGTTTCTAGCTATCACTGTTACAGGCAAAACATTTAACCGTTTGGGACCACGACCACTTATCATGACTGGTTGTCTGCTACAGGCGATAGGCATTTTGTTACTTTCGGTGGTAACCCACGACGGGCAAAACTACCTGCTAGTGACGGCTTTTGCATTGATGGGAATGGGAGGGAGTTTGTGTAGCAGCACCGCCCAGAGTAGTGCTTTCCTTGAGGTATCAGCCACAGCCATGCCTGAAGCAAGTGCATTGTGGAACATAAACCGTCAACTGAGTTTCTGCTTTGGTGTTGCGTTGTTGAGCCTGTTATTCAATTTGCTTATCAGCCATCTCGCACTGCGACAAGCTTATATGTGGACGTTTTATACAGCAGCAGCCTGTACTCTTATTCCACTCCTGCTCAGCTTGAGTATCAATAATCGGAACATAAAACTTAATATTCTACCATCAGAAAGGAATAGCTAATGAACCATTATATTAATGAAATATTGGAGGCTCATGTTGCCATTGAAAATTGGCTTGGCAAAGGTGAAGGTGACGTGCAAACACTCCTTGGCCGTTTCAGTCAGGATTATTCAATGATCACGATAACAGGCTCGATGCTTAATCATGAGTCTCTGAGCCATTTTTTTATTGCTAAACGTGCAAGCCGTCCGGGATTACATATTGTTGTGGATTCGCTGTTTGTCTTGAAAGAGTGGGAGAATGGGGCAGTGATTTTATATCGTGAACAGCAGACCGAACCCGACAAAGAGACCACAATTCGCTGGTCAACCGCTGTCTTTAACCTTCATGCAGATACACCAGTCTGGCTTCATTTGCACGAAACATTACAACCAAACAATCCAGATTAAATGAACTATTTATGCGCTGCTTTTCCTGAACAGCAGGCAAAATATTAGACAGTCTCTAATCCGGTATTACTTGCGACAAAATTAATTCATCACTGGGATTATAAATAAAAAATTCACCTTTCATCAGAATTTGGGCATTTCTCTGCGCGCTCGCATACGCTATATGCTCACCATCATGGGTGATACTAAACTCGGATATTCCAGACAAGTGTTCAATCCGTACAGTAGCGTTGCCGTCAATCCTATCAGAATAATAGATATGACTGGCAACAGTTCCAGGGAAACAGCAAGCAGCAGCTAAACAACAACCACCGGATACTGCAATAGATAAATGAACACTTTTGGGTGTAAGATACCTGATATTGATATCCCCATCTCTATCCTGATTTCCATAATTTTCTCTTGTAATACTTTATTATTCTTAATTTCATTGGGATTTTCGTAACCTGTAATCCCTAAACTTTCTGCGTTGATAATAATCATTGGTACAGCAACATCGATACAAGTAACTGGAATACTATTAACTTTGTCAATCAAGTTCCCTGTCGGAAAAAGAGCTTTTGTTTTTGAACATGCGGGATCTTCAAATGACACATTAACTTCAGGGAAATCACCAATAATGCCAGGTATATGTACCAGTTGGTATTTAGGCACTACATTCGCCATCGTGCACACAATATTTTTATTAGTATTTGTATTAAAAACACTTAATTTCCCATCAGGCATTAACCATTTTTCTTCCGGAAGATCTCTTATCACCAAGGGTATTGATGAAGTCATATTTCCGCAATTAATCTCCCACGATACGGTACTACTCTCTTTTTCCAGTTGTGCAAAAGTACTTATCACCTGTTTAGATTGATAATCGATATCAATGATAAAGGCTTTGTTGCTGGTGGTTATTCCCCTGCCTAAACCCTGTAGTTGTTTATTATTTTCATTTCTTCCTTTCAGGGGCACTCCCATTATATGTCTAAGAATCTCTTCCTTAAGCTCTTTTTTTTCTGGTAAATGTTTTTGTAGTAAAATGATACCTGTTGAAATTCCGACCCTCACATAATAGAGAGGAATTCGAATGGGAAAAGATAATTTTTTCATATAATTATTGTGATTAAGTTAGTTTTTCTTCAATAGAAAGAGTGCATATTTCTAATATAATAAAATTTATTTTAATATTATTCGTTGAAATGGCATTTATAGCACCTGGTATCTCAATGAAATAAAAAATATAAATAAAATTATCTTTAATGAAGTGGTAAAGAAAATAATATAAATAAAATGTAATACATTAATAACAAACAAACTATAAACAATAATTCTATTTATTAGTTTAGCGAATACTACCGCTATTCATCGCGATAACGGGGGTGGCCTTCTTTCCTTTACCCTGCCTTTTTACATCGCCTGATTTGTGACGATAACAACAGCAAACATCAACTCTAATCATGTTTCACCCCGAAAACAGCAAAGGCGTACCACTAACAGCTTAAGATTAAATACATGACCGATTATTGGATGTGAATTATTTTAGCAACGTTATTTTTTATATTGTTTTTTTCCAAAATTTATATATATTGACGCACGATTTATACAATAAAGAGATACTTATAATGAAAAAAGCGCTATTGACCTCAGCGATTGTTGCTGGATTATCCGTTTCTTCATTCACAGCAAGTGCAAGCGGTAAACACACTATTTCACTAGGTTATGCCCAAAGCAGTATGGATATGGAAGTTATGGGAGATACGTTGAATCTGAAGGATCTGAATAAAGATCCAAGAGGTCTCAACCTGAAATACCGTTACGAAATTAATGATCATTGGGGGGTTATCGGTTCAACCACATACACTAAACTGAGAATTAAATATTACCCCCCTTCTTTAGTGCAATCCCATAGCGAGGACATTACTTATAAGTCCTTGATGGCAGGTCCAACATATCGCTTCAATGAATATATCAGCGCCTATGCCTTGATTGGTGCAGCCAATATTGAAGATCATCTGACTGCACCAATCATAGAGGTGAGTAAAGATAGAACAGCCGTTGCCTACGGTGCAGGATTACAATTTAACCCGACCTCAAGCATAGCTGTTGATGTTTCCTACGAATATTCTACTTTGGATCAGGCTAAAGCAGGCACATGGACAGTTGGTGTTGGCTATCATTTCTAATGTGATCCATTAAAACGCCCTTCATCGCGTCACCCTAAATATCAAACTGATACACAAATATTTAGGGTGTTGTTCTAATTATACCCACCACAATAGCATCCCTGCTTACGATCTAATGAAAATCACATTTAGCGCCTCTGTGGTTTGTTAACTTAATATATTTCATGCTGTATTATTTAATTCCCTATAAATAAAAATATAAAGAGAAAATAATGACAGCAAAAACAACACATAACTACGTTATTCGCCCCATCACCCAACAAGATAATGCAGGCATTGCCGCAGTGATCCGTGAAGTATCTGCCGAGCATGGCTTAACCGCAGACAAAGGTTTTGCCGTCGCCGATCCAATTCTGGATACCCTGTACGAAGTTTACAGCCAGCCACGCAGCGCTTATTGGGTTGTTGAAATGGATGGCGAAGTTGTTGGCGGGGGCGGTGTTGCTCCGCTGACGGGTGGTGATGGTGATACCTGCGAATTACAAAAAATGTACCTTTCATCGGTACTGCGGGGAAAAGGTATTGCTAAGCAAATCGTGGTGCAATCTCTTGAATTTGGTACAGAACAGGGTTTTAAACGCTGCTATCTGGAAACGACTGAGAACCTGAAAGCCGCCATTGCCTTGTATGAAAAGCTGGGCTTTAACCATCTTGATAAACCTCTTGGCAATACAGGCCACAGCGACTGTGAAGTCAGAATGCTCAAGGCGCTATAACGCCAATAGCCTTCAATTAAAGGCTCTCATAATAAATCAGCCCCACGGTTTAAGTGGGGCATTTGGTTTAACGCTATTTTTTGACGTAATCTTCAAAAAATTTTAATGGAGTCTGGGTTCATCGTCCTCAGGGGGAAAGAGATCACCGTCATCTTCATCATCTGACGCATTAGGATCTTCAAAGTACGTTCCCCAACCGTCGTAATTTACACCGATCTTTTCTGCCAGATCCATGAGTTGCTCAACCTGTACGTTGATCAATTCAGCTTCCAGACGACTTTCGCTGATCACATCACAGCACATCAAAACAACACCATCTTCTGTTTCCAGTTCTTCCGCATCCGTTACTTCATAGCCTAACCTGAAAGCTTCAAGGGCTGCCTTTTCCAATTGGTCGAAGTTTTCCGCTGAAAAATGGTGCTCAATAATATAAAGTGCATCAGGATCACTGCCATCTTCCAATAATTCTTCGATGATCAAGCGAGTTTCTTCACACTGTTCTTCTAAAGCATGTGGGTCTGCCATGCCAATCCCCTCCGTCAGTTGGCTATCTTATTTTGCATTCTCCCATCTTTTATGTACAAAGGATATATCTATCCAATTTTGTCCTAAAAGAAATGAATAACTAAGCTGCTGATCTATAACCTGTATTAATGCCTTCACTCCAATAAACGCTGAACACAGAGCTTGTAATTAAATTTTTTATCGATATATAGTGAATATAAATTCAATATCGCACTAATGGAGACAATGCATAATGAATCCTTTTTTCCAGCGTTCTTTCCTAAGATTACTTGACATTACACCAACGGAAATTCATACCCTTTTAACTTTTTCTCATGCATTAAAAGCGAATAAAAAATCAGGTTTAGAATCTCGTTTACTCACCGGAAAAAATATTGCCCTGATTTTCGAAAAAGACTCCACCCGTACACGCTGTGCATTTGAAGTTGCAGCTCATGATCAAGGTGCCAATGTTACCTATTTAAGCCCAAATGGCAGTCAAATCGGACACAAAGAATCCATTAAAGATACCGCGCGGGTACTTGGGCGTTTGTATGATGGTATCCAATACCGTGGACATGGCCAGAAAATTGTCGAAACACTCGCGCAATACGCAGGAATTCCGGTCTGGAATGGCCTGACTGATGAATTTCACCCAACCCAACTTTTGGCTGATTTAATGACGATGCAAGAGCACAGCCAAAAGCCTCTTTCTGAGATCAAATTTGCCTATTTAGGCGATGCCCGCAATAACATGGGCAATACCCTGCTGGAAGCAGCCGCATTGACGGGTATGGATCTCCGATTGATCGCTCCAAGCACCTGCTGGCCTGACGAAAATTTGGTTACAGAATGCCAAAAACAGGCGGAAAAAACTGGCGGTCAGATCACCTTGACAGAAGATATTACGCAAGGTGTAAAAGGAGTCGATTTTCTGTATACCGATGTTTGGGTATCGATGGGTGAAGCGAAATCAGTCTGGCAAGAACGAATTGCATTACTGAAACCCTATCAGGTCAATATGGATGTTGTGAAACACACAGGAAACCCAGAAGTTAAGTTCCTGCATTGCCTGCCCGCCTTCCATGATGAAGAGACGATACTTGGTAAGCAACTGGCAGAGGAATTTAATTTATATGGTGGTTTGGAAGTTACTAATGAAGTGTTTGAATCAAAACACAGTATTGTGTTTGATCAGGCTGAAAACCGAATGCATACCATTAAGGCAGTGATGATAGCAACGCTGGTGGAAAACCCCGTGTTGTAATGGTTGATTCATATTTTTCGTCCGCTCGTCCTGCAAAAACCACAATACCAATTTACCCAACTTGCTTGGCTCCCGTATCTCCAAATAAGTTGGGTATTCTTCATTGATTTTCAGTTAAAAATCAAAAAATAGTTATATAACTATGCACAAATTTCCAATATATTGATAGTCATCACATTAAACAAAAACAACATAACCATTTGATTAATATGAAAAATAACATATTTAAGAAAAATTTTTCTACAAATTGAAAAGATTTAGTTACTTTTTAGAAAATTTTTTCAATTTCCATATGCCATATTATTTCTAAAAAGTGCAATGTTTTTCTTAAAAAATATTAATAACCAATTTATAGGACTGCAAAAATGATAAAAAATATAGCCACAGCATTAATCCACGGCGGAAAACAGCAGGACAAAGAGAATCATGCTATTTTCCCACCCATTACAACAGCCAGTACTTTTGTACAGAAAGATTTATCTGAACATGGTGAATACTGTTATTCTCGTTGCAGTAACCCAACACGTTATGCCTATGAAACATTATTAGCCGAAATAGAAAATGGTATTTACGCAACTGCAACCGCATCTGGAGTAGCAGCCGCGGCTTTAGTCTTGAACTTGTTACCTAAAGAATCCCACATTATTGCGATGAAAGGGGTTTATGGCGGTACATTTCGTTTATTTGAACGGGTAGCGATTGAAAATAATGGTCATCAGTTTGACTATGTCGACTTAAATAACCTCACTGAAGTTGAATCTAAAATAAAAGATAATACTCGATTAATTTGGATAGAAAGCCCAACTAATCCATTATTAGAATTAGTTGATATCAAACGTATTTGTGCATTCGCGAAAAATTACAATCTCTTAACTTGTGTTGATAATACATTTGCAACCGCATGGAATCAAAAACCCCTCGAATTAGGGGCAGATCTTGTGATGCTATCTACAAGTAAATATATTGGTGGTCATTCGGATCTTATTGGTGGTGCGGTTATTACCCATCGGAATGATTTAGCTGATAGGTTAGATTTCTTAAAAACGACCACAGGCGCCATTGCGTCTCCCTTTGATGCCTATTTAGCACTACGTGGATTAAAGACATTAGCATTAAGAATGTCAGCACAATGCGCTAATGCCCTTGAAGTTGCCAATTTTCTTCAATCTCATCCAAACATTGAACAAGTCTATTATCCTGGCTTACCCACTCACCCGCATTATTCCATTTGCCAGCAGCAAATGCGCGCAGGTGGTGCTGTCGTTACAATTAAATTAAAAGGCGATCTGGAAGACACAAAGAGATTTTTAAGCAAATTACGCTATTTTGTTTTAGCAGAATCTCTCGGTGGTGTAGAAAGTATGGTTAACCATTCTGCAACGATGTCACATGGCTCAATGACAAAAGAAGAACGTGAAGAGATTGGTATTTATGATACTGTATTACGCTTATCAGTTGGGATTGAAGATATTCACGATTTATTGGCTGATCTTGAAAAAGCATTAGAATAAATTTACTTAGTATAAAAAATAACAAAAAATAAGGTGAGTAAAAAATGAATGATTACGGTATTTGGACCATCATTACTCCTGTTGTCACAATTATTTTGGCTATATTTACACGTCAGGTTATATTATCTCTACTACTTGGGATATTAGTCGGATTTACTGTCATTAATGACCATCATATTATTTTGGGTATACAAGGTACTATTGAAGGTATTATTGATACCTTTTCCTCCTCAAGCAATACAAAAACCATCATATTTATGTTGATGATTGGTGGAATAATGCGGCTTGTGGTTGTTACAGGTGGCGTACGATCCTTAGTTCGGTTACTAACGGATAAAACACAACTTATTGAAAATAAAAAATCCGTTCAATTTTTGGCAATGATAATTACATCATTAATTTTCATTGAAAGCTCAATTAACCAATTAATTGCTGGAGCATCAACAAAAAAATTAGCTAGAAATTACGGTATTCCACCAGAAAAAATGTCTTACATTATTCAGACATCCTGCGTTTCTGTGTGTTCTTCTGCCATGATTAATGGTTGGGGTGCCGCAATGATGGGTGTTATCGGTGTGCAAATTTCCAGAGGATTAATCAGCGGCGAGCCATTTGATATTCTGGCGGGTTCTATGGTTTATAATATTATGGCTTGGTTATCGCTGGCCTCTGTCTTGTTTTATATTTTTTCTAATGTTTCTTGGGGGCCAATGAAAACGGCAGAAATACGAGCCTTACATGAACATTTAAATAGTGATATTGAAGACAAACATAGTGAAGATAGTGATGATATTATTGAACATCCCAACTGCCATACTTCATTAAACTTTTTCATTCCTATTTTATCGACGGTATTAATGCTTCCCATTGCCCTCTATATCACAGGTGATGGTAATTTTAGTAAAGGCAGTGGGTCAACCTCTATCTATTGGAGTGTTATGTTTGGAACCACTGTCTCTTTTTTCTGGTTCTTATTACGCCGCGTTTTAACTATCGAAAGCTTTTTTAAAGAGCTCTATATTGGTTATGCCAGCATGATAAAAATAAGCTCTGTCATGGTATTGGCATTTTTAATGGGCAACGTTTCTGCTGACTTAAATACCGGTGCCTATATTGCACAAATGACTTCTGGTATCATTCCGGCAGGTTTTTCCATCGGTTTTATTTTCCTGATTAGTTCCGTCATGTCATTGGCTACGGGCACCTCATGGGGAACGTTCGCAATTATGATCCCTATTGGGGTACAGCTAGGTATTTCAGTGGGTATGCCTCCTGAGTATATGATTGGTGCTGCTGTTGCCGGTTCTATTTTTGGTGATATGACGTCACCAATTTCCAGCGATGCTATCGTTGCATCAATGGCAACAGATTGTGACCATATTGAGCATATTCGGACTCAAATGCCATATGCGTTGGTTACTGCAAGTTTCGCCTTCGTAATCTATCTTTATTTAGGTTTTACTTATTAATTCATACTCCGCTGAGGATAATATGTCTTTAAAAGAAAATTTAGCAAAATTTACCCGCATCGATTTAATTAAAAATACAACCATGATGGATAAATTGGAGAATTTATCACACTATTTAGGGCGTGATGTTTATATTAAGAGAGATGATTTAACTCCTTTGGCAATGGGTGGGAATAAATTACGTAAATTGGAATATATTATTGCTGATGCATTACAAAAAAAGGCTAAAATTATTGTTACCGCTGGAGCAATTCAATCAAACCATGTACGTCAAACAGCGGCTATTGCGGCAAAATATGGTCTAAGATGTGTTGCTTTATTAGAAAATCCAATCCAAAATCAGGATAGTAATTTTCTCAATAATGGTAATAAACTATTGACGGAGTTATTCAATACTCAATGTGTCATGTGTGATGAATTGACCGATCCAAATAGGCAAATGGAGGAATTGATTGATCAACTCAATCTTGAAGATGCTTATATTGTTCCTGTCGGTGGTTCCAATGCGCTTGGTTCATTAGGTTATGTGCGTTGTGCATTAGAAATTGCCGAGCAGCGCCCAAAAGATGTAGATTTTGCTGCCGTGATTGTCGCTTCTGGAAGTGCAGGAACACATGCAGGGTTGGCAATCGGGTTACATTCTGTACTCCCTCAAACACCGGTTATTGGCGTCACTGTCTCACGAGTTACAACCGAGCAAGCACCGAAAGTGAGTCAATTACAGCAAGAAATCAGCTCACTCTTAGGCCAAACAACCTGTCCAGATGTTCTTTTGTGGGACAATTATTTCGCTCCTATGTATGGCATGCCGAATAAAAAAGGGTCAGATGCCATTACATTATTAGCACAAAAAGAGGGAATTTTATTAGATCCCGTCTATACCGGAAAAGCGATGGCTGGGTTAATTGATAATGTATTGAATAATACCATTGAAAGCCGGAAACCATTGCTTTTTGTGCATACGGGCGGGGCTCCTGCATTGTTTGCTTATTCTTCTATAAGCGCAATATAGTCTTACAGAAAAAACAGCTATCTTTTTAGCTGTTTTTTCCAGTTTAATGAGATATTGTGGCTCACACTTGGCAAAATCATCGCCGATTACTCATTACAAGTTTAAATGCAAATAGAAAAAATAATCCTCCTGTCGTGCGGTTCATCCATTTAATGACATTTTCACGCCGTAATAGATGGGAAATAACCACTGAAAATGCTAAACAACACTTATATATTCAATGGGTACAGTTTTTATCTGCCTGATGAAATTTGAAGCCCTGCTCATACATCAACTGCGCTTCAATGTTCAGGATAATTGCTTTGCCGTGTCGTTCCCCCCACTTTACTCGCCGTGGATTTTTCCGCCGATAAATGCACATAATGGCGTGTTCCTGCCACTAATCCTTGTCTTATCTTTACGCTTATCACATTCAGCCTCATTTTCTGCCCATTTAATTCGCAGCAGATCATTAAATTTTACCGACGCTTTGACATGTACTTAAGGCTGACATATGCTTTGACATATGCCAACTGATTTTAGAGGTGAATTATGGAAAGAGTTGTGAAAATTTTCAAAAATGGACGTAATCAAGCCATTCGGTTACCTGTCATGTTTGAATTTGATACTGATAGAGTTTATATCCGCCAGGATAAAAATGGGGATATTATTTTGTCGAAAAACAAATCTAAACATGACGACTGGGATCTATTTTTCAATATGTTAAATAATTTTTCTGTTCCAAATGATTTTTTAGACGTCAATGATCGCAATCAGGACATAACTAAACGCGATCCATTTGAAGGAATTCTTTAATGTATATGCTGGACACAAACACAGTCAGTTATATTTTTCGAAAAAATCCAGCAGTAATCACTAAATTACGCACAATACCACCGTCAAGAATATGCATATCTAGTATTACTGAGGCTGAATTGCACTATGGAATTGTGAAACGGCAAAACAAGGAGCTACAAAATATTGTCAACACGTTTATTGAATCGATAACGGTTTACGATTGGGACAGTGCCGCTGCAAAAACTTATGGTGAACTCCGTGTCAGGATGGAACAAATTGGTCGTGTTATGGGCACAATGGATCAGTTGATCGCAGCTCATGCCCTAAGTAAAGGGCTGACAGTTGTTACTAATGATGCTGCATTTAAGATGGTTCATGGTTTAACTGTCGAAGACTGGAGTAAATATTGACAAGTGGGATCGCGATCCCACTTAACCAACCACCTATCTACACCCTAGCGGGTGACTCTTTTTTCACCTCGTTACGACTCATACGGATGGCGACATTCGCCGAAAATAGGCGTATCAACCAACAACCTTGCCCTGTTCTGGTTTTATTAGGAAAGTATTAGACATTAATTGGAAATCAACAAACCGGAGAACAACAACATGAAGCTGAAATTTTTAGGCACCAGCGCCGGTATTCCCACAAAAGAGCGCAATGTCACCAGCCTGATCCTCGATTTACAGGGTATCCGCAACGCACTGTGGATGTTTGATTGCGGTGAGGGAACCCAGCATCAGATCCTTCATTCTCCCATCAAGGTATCTAAACTGGAGAAAATCTTTATCACTCACCTGCATGGTGATCATATCTTCGGTTTGCCTGGATTACTGTGCAGCCGCTCGATGGGCGGTTCTACCGATCCCCTCACCTTATATGGGCCAACGGGGATACGTCAGTTTGTGGAAACCACATTGCAATTGAGCAGTTCTTTCCTGACCTATCCATTGGAAATTATCGAAGTCCAGACCGGACAACTGTTTGATGATGGAGAACTCAAGGTCACAGCTTATGCCTTGAATCATCGCGTAGAATGCTATGGCTACCGTATTGAAGAGCATGACAAATCCGGCGCATTTGATACAGAAAAATTAAATCAGGATAAGATCCCCCGTGGCCCGTGGATGCAGGCTTTAAAGCAGGGCGGCACAATAACACTGGAAGATGGCCGCACGATTTGCGGCAAAGATTATTTAGGCACACCGGTTCGTGGCAAGTCGTTGGCTATTTTCGGGGATACTGAACCGACACCCGAAGCACTGAAACTGGCCGCCAATGTTGATGTGATGGTACATGAAATCACGCTGGAAGATGCATTTGCCGCGAAAGCCAATGAGCGTGGGCATTCCACCACTAAACAAGCCGCAACATTGGCACGCGATGCCAAGGTCAAACACTTTATCGCTACGCACATTAGCGGACGCTATGGGGTTGAGGATTGCCCGCGATTATTGGCTGAATGTCGGGAAGTATTTCCAAATACTGATTTGGCCGCAGATTTTGCTACATTTATTATTAAATAAACTATAGGCAGAAAAATAGATTTATATCACCTATTTCTGGTTAACTCCCTTCAACAAAATACTTAAGAAATAAAAATGAATTACGCAAAAATCTCACCTAAGATTATTAACCCGTTATATAAAAGCTATGAAGAAATCCATGCCTCTGAATTGGATCAAGAGCTTGTTCTGTTAGTGGAAACACGGGTATCTCAAATTAATGGTTGTGCCTATTGTTGCCATCTTCATGCTGAAGCAATCCGCAAAGATCATGGTATAGAACAAGTAAAACTGGATAAGTTACCTGCATGGTTCAATTCCAGCATCTACAACCCAAAAGAAAAACTGGCATTAGAGTGGTGCGAAGCCTTAACGACAAACCCTAGGCAAAGTATATTGGATAAGATCAAAGAACGCTTGGATGCTGTTTTTACAGAAAAAGAAATTGTTGACCTGACAGCAACTATCTCCTTAATGAATGCTCTTAACAGAATGGCAGTCAGTTTAGGTGATCGAAACGAATAATCACCGCATTATGCAGGCTATTTAGCCTGAGCATTAATTGAAACAAAAATTTCTTCCGCCAATCCTTGCGATGAATGCTATCGTGAGTATAATGCGCGACGATTTGCTGGGAGAAAAAATGAAAGATTGCGCTGTAAAAGCTGTTAGAAAACACCAAGCTAACAAAGCTCTGTCTGCTGGCAGCGTAAACGCGTTGTTTTTCCCATTGCTTAACCGAACATTTAAAAAGCCCCTCAATTGAGGGGCTTTTTTTTGCCTACCAGTCCAAGGCTATAAGTCATAAAAGGGGAACGTAAACATGGCTAATCCGTTATATCGCAAGCATATCATTTCAATTAATGATCTGAGCCGCGCAGATCTGGAACTGGTATTGCAGACGGCCGCTGCATTAAAAGCCAATCCACAGACTGAATTACTGAAACACAAGGTGATAGCGAGTTGCTTCTTTGAAGCTTCCACACGTACCCGTCTCTCCTTTGAAACCGCCATTCAGCGACTCGGCGCTTCCGTCGTGGGCTTCGCTGACAGTAGTAATACTTCATTGGGTAAAAAGGGAGAAACGTTGGCGGATACTATTTCCATTATCAGCCAATATGCCGATGCAATCGTTATGCGCCATCCACAGGAAGGTGCAGCGCGACTGGCGTCTGAGTTTTCCGGCCAGATCCCTGTTATCAACGCCGGCGATGGCGCAAACCAGCATCCAACCCAAACCTTGCTCGACCTGTTCACCATTCAGGAAACTCAGGGCAGACTGGAAAACCTGAAAATTGCGATGGTCGGTGATTTGAAATATGGCCGTACCGTGCACTCACTGACACAAGCTCTGGCAAAATTTAATGGCAACCATTTCTGTTTCATCGCGCCAGATGCACTTGCAATGCCAAGCTATATCCTGCATATGTTGGAAGAAAAACAGGTGAGTTACAGCCTCCACAATAACTTCGAAGATGTGTTGCCAGAACTGGATATTTTGTATATGACTCGTGTCCAGAAAGAGCGTCTTGACCCTTCAGAATATGCCAATATCAAGGCTCAGTTTGTTCTGCGCGCGGCGGATCTGGTGAATGTTAAGGAAAACCTGAAAGTACTGCACCCGCTGCCACGTATCGATGAAATCACAGTGGATGTCGATAAAACACCATATGCTTACTACTTCCAGCAAGCCGGAAATGGCATTTTTGCCCGTCAGGCATTATTGTCACTGGTATTGAATGAAGATGTTGTCATAGAAAATAAATAGGCATCAATATTATGATTGGGAAAACTATTCCTTGATCATAATCGTACTTTCTTTGAAAAGATTTTTATCCAGCTCGGTTTTTAATGAAGAATACATTGTTATCTTCAAAAACCGAGCCTGAATCAACATATTTATAAGTACCTGATTTTGATCACAGACATTTTATATAAGGCGTTGAGGCTCAGTTCCTTTTTGTTCAGTAAGGGCTAATTTCACCGGTACAGATTTTGAGGTTGGCGTGCCTGTACCATCACCGAAACTGTCCATCGGCACCAATGGATTGGTTTCTGGGTAGTAAGCGGCAAGGTTCCCTCGCGGAATGGCATAAGGCACTAATTTAAAGCCGGAGACCTTACGCTCGATACCGTCATTCCAGATTGTTTCGATATCGACCAGATCGCCCGCCTGATATCCCGCTTGTGCAATATCTTCCGGATTCATAAACAACACTTCCCGTTGACCATAAATCCCACGATAACGATCATCCAGCCCATAAATCGTGGTGTTGTATTGATCGTGTGAACGCAAGGTCTGCAAAGTGAAAGGAACATCAGCGCCTTCAATTTGCGGGAACAGTGTTTTTGGCAGCGGTGCATGACTGAATTCAGCTTTTTGGCTCGGCGTGACAAAACGTAATTCAGCCGCCGCATTACCAAGATAGAAACCGCCAGATTGTTCACATTTTTTATTAAAATCAGCAAACCCTGGAATGGTCGCTGCAATATGATCGCGAATTTTATGGTAATCTCCGGCTAATTCCAGCCAGTTAATCGTTGCAGTATTACCTACAGTCGCATTGGCGATGCCTGCAACAATTGCCGTCTCAGAACGCTGGCTATCAAATAATGGCTTATTTACGCCCTCTGAGGCATGAACCATGCTGAAAGAGTCTTCTACTGTCACAAACTGTGCGCCCGTAGCCTGAATATCTCGTTCAGTGCGCCCCAATGTCGGTAGAATCAAGGCTCCTTTTTTACCAGTAACAAGATGACTCCGGTTTAACTTTGTGCTGATGTGTACAGTCAAATCACAATGCCTAAGCGCGTCTTCTGTTCGCGGACTATCTGGAGCCGCTGCCGCAAGGTTCCCACCCAGCGCGATCAAAACCTTAACTTCATCACGCAGCATGGCACTCAATGCTTCCACAACATGATGACCATGAGCACGAGGTGGCTCGAAACCAAAATGAGCTGCCATGCTATCCAAAAAAAGGGGGGACGGTTTCTCATTTATTCCCATCGTCCGGTTACCCTGTACATTACTGTGACCACGTACCGGACAAAGCCCTGCGCCCGATTTACCTAATTGACCAAAAAGCAATTGAAGGTTGACGATTTCACGCACAGTTACCACAGAATGTTTATGTTGAGTCACCCCCATTGCCCAGGTACAGATAACACGCTCGGCATTCTGGTAAATGGTTGCCGCCTCACGCAATTGTGTTTGGGTCAATCCCGATTGCTCTTCGATAAATGACCATTCAGTGGCAGCAACTTCTTGCAGGTATTCCTCCACACCTTCGGTATAAGCTGCAATGAATGCCTGATCAAAAATACCGGATTTGCCTTCAGTCAACAGCGCATTATGAGTTTCCAAAAGTGCCTTGACCATCCCCCGCACCGCGGCCATATCGCCGCCAAGTTTGGGTTGATAATAACGATGACTGATTTCCCCTGCTATTGGAGTAATGACTTCGAGCGGCTTTTGTGGATCAGCGAAACGTTCCAAACCGCGCTCGCGCAGGGTATTGAAAGTAACGATGCGGGCACCGCGCTCAGCAGCATGTCGTAAGCTGTGCAGCATTCGTGGGTGGTTAGTACCAGGGTTTTGGCCGAAAATAAAGATAGCATCAGCATGATCAAAATCCTGTAATCGGATAGTGCCTTTCCCAACCCCGAAACTTTTCAGCATACCGTGGCCACTGGCTTCATGGCACATATTGGAGCAATCAGGAAAGTTATTGGTCCCCACTACACGCCCAAACAACTGATACAGCCACGAAGCCTCATTACTGGCGCGCCCCGAAGTGTATAGTTCAAGCTGATTGGGGTTGTCCATCGCCTTAATGTGACTGGCAATCAGGGCAAAAGCATCATCCCAACTTATCGGCTCATAATGATCCGTCTGCGGGTTATAGCTCATCGGCTCAACCACTCTCCCCTGATATTCAAGGAAATAATCGCTTTGTTGGTAAAGTTGACTAACACTATGGGTTGCGAAAAATTTTCGATCAACATAGCGACGTGTTGCCTCCCAAGTGACTGCCTTGGCACCGTTTTCACAAAAACTAAACAGGCTTTTGTTGTCATCCCCCCATGCGCATCCAGGACAATCAAAGCCTCTGGGCTTATTCATGCGCATCAGGTTAACCATATTTTTCAGTGCTTGTTTACTATCAAAGACAAAACGGGTTGTTGCCTCCAGCGAACCCCAACCACCAGCAGCCGCGTGGTAAGGTTTTATTTTTGATTTGAATTTCATAAAAATCTCTATTTTTTATGGCGTGACCAACACAAACAGGCCACTTCTTTACAGGTGAACCAATAACGTCGATTTCAGCTATTCGTATTAGGGCTAACTACCAATGTGATCATACTCCTATCCGCCCATTGTGGTAATTATTCCGTGGTTATATCACGAAAAAACCGAACCATCAGGCTTGAGAAAAAAAGAAGAACACGGGGACAACTATGGGGATCACTAAAAACAGAAAATAGGTAAATATCAAGGAAGGCACCATTGCTAGTGCCTTTGATGCTATTAAGATCAAAAATTAGCACTAAACGTATCAAAATTATCGGCTTTGACAAACTTGGCTGCGTTGGGCACTTCTTTGCCATCTTCATCTTTACTTAATGCATTAAAATGCTCAACGCCACATTTGATCTTGGC
Organism: Xenorhabdus ishibashii; assembly: GCF_002632755.1. Lineage (NCBI taxonomy): Bacteria > Pseudomonadati > Pseudomonadota > Gammaproteobacteria > Enterobacterales > Morganellaceae > Xenorhabdus > Xenorhabdus ishibashii. The sequence goes on from NZ_NJAK01000001.1 coordinate 1,354,417, forward strand.
CTTTTCAGCTTCACGCAGGTCATCTGAAAATAGGCTTGATTTCGTTTCAACCACAAAATAAAGCTTCTCCCCCGTTCCATCACCTTTGTCAATTAATACAGCCCAATCAGGATTGTAACTGCCCAGAGGGGTATCAATCTTGAACCAGGATGGCAACTTGGAATAAATCTTCACTTCTTCAGCGCGTTCTAGCTTTTCAGCGAAATTAAACTCGGTATCTGAGTCGCAAATGATGTAGTCATATACCGATTTTTCAGCTTTCACCATATCTTTGAGGTAGCCAGTCAGTTCTTCTTCTTGGAAAAGCTCTTGGGCATAATATGCCTTGTCACCAATACGGTGATATTTAATACCATCTACAATGACAATACGCATCTGTTTACGGATAACTTCACCGGCTAATTCGATAAAGCGCTGAGGATTGTTTTTGAAGGCTTCCAGCTTATCGCCTAAACCTAGCAGAATATCGATAATTGTCTGTCGGGTCAGATTGGTTTGGTCGGTCAGATAAGTCACGATATCTGGCAACCGGAAGTTGCGATTGTGGTAATACTGACTCTTGGTTTTCTCATCGTAAGTTGCCAGTTCAGCTTCCGTAACAGCAACCTTAACCTTGGTGTACTGGAATCTGGCACTGGCTACTACCACGTTAGATCTAATTTCCTTGATACAATTTTCAACCAGTTCGTTGATATTAAAGTTAACACGATAAGTCGTTTTGTATTTAATACGCTCCCAAAGCGCCTTGAAGGCTTCGCCCAGCACAACCTGCTTACCATTTGTATCTTCACACAAAGCTACAGAGCGCTTTTCTTCGTGTTTTTTCACGTTCAAGCCTTTTGCCAACTTCTTCAATATGGCAACGATGGCATCAGTATGTTCAGCGACATCGGAAGGCAGACTCACATCATTGTTATTGATGGCAATTTTCAGCACATCCTGAATCTTGCCTTTACCATCAATATAACCTTGAGACAGAAGATGCTGGAAGATCTCTTCTGACTTCTTCGCACCCAAGAAGGCCTTCTGATCCCGCTCGCCAGAAATAACAATGTTGGCAAATTGGTGAGACTCAACCGCACCAAATTTAATGCCTTCTTCTACTTCAATCTCTTTTTGCAGTTCAGAAACAAAGCTTTCATAAGATTCATTTGCCATAACGGTCAGGGTATTTACCTCAAAACCATAAGGCACGCGCTCACCAGATTGATCAACGGCTAAACGTAGTCCACGACCGATTTCCTGTCGTTTTTTGGTGATTGAGCTGCTTTCATTCAACGTACAGATCTGGAAAACATTCGGGTTGTCCCAGCCTTCTCTTAGTGCTGAGTGTGAAAAGATAAAGCGCAGCTTCTCGTTCATAGATAGAAGCTTTTCTTTGTCTTTCATGATCAGATTGTAGGCCGACTCATCAGCCGCAGTTTTACCCCCTTCGCCTTTAGCTGAAAGCTTCGAGTCAGCGAACTGAGGATTACCAGAAACATCTTTTTTCTTGTCCTGTGCAAAATAACCACCATGCACTATTTGAGTGAGTTCTTGCCGCGCTCTTTCATTAATCGTGTATTTATCGCCATCTTTGTCCCAGATCCTTGGGTACAACACGCGATATTTGGGCTTGCTAACCTGTCTGGCAAATTCCTCTTCAAACCACTTGGCAAACTTACCCTGAACAGGAACGCCATCTTTGGCGTAACCACGGTAGTTGGCAACCTTATCAATAAAGAACAGGCTCAGCACCTTAATACCTTTCTGGCTTAGGATTTTCGTGTGGGTGAGCTTGTCATAGCCCGTTGTTACCTTGTGGTAGAATTTCAGCTCTTTTTCCAGATGCTCTTCGATAGTTTTGGCTATTTGAATGCGCTTAAAGGCTTCCGAATCCACTTCGCCAATGGCTTGCCCAAGGCGCACAATTTCATCGCGACTGGTAAAATCAATATATTCATTACCTTCTTCACAATAAATATCGTTAACGATATAGCCTTCATAAACACTACGCCCGCCCGAAAGTTCGAATAAGTCATTAATCTGACCATCTTTGATGGTTATTAGCTTACGGGGTTGCAGCTTGCCTGTACGCGTTTGAGCGTCAATTTCAATTTTGGCAGAAATGGGCGACTTTTTATTATCAACACTCACGAGCTTGAGGTAAGCTTGGTTATGCCCGTCTTTAACATCCAGCGAAGCAACTTCAATTTGCTTAACCAGTTTGCGCTCATAGGCATCAATAGCGTCGAGCTTATACAACAAATGCGGCGCTTCCTCCAACGTGGCCGAATAACGGAATGTACACAGCGGCGCTAAACTGCTAATCGCTTCTTTTCGGTTTGCCGTTGATACAACAGATTGTGGCTCGTCAATAATAACGACAGGGCGAGTAACCTGAATAAATTCAATAGGCTTCATCCCGTTCAATCTGTCATCGGTACGGTGAATCAAATTCGCCGTAGTTTCCTTCGTAGGATCGGTGAATGACTTACTGAACGCATCAACATTGATCACCATGATTTGCATGTAATCATTAGTAGCAAAGTTACGAACCTGTTCGCGCTTTGATGAATCATAGACAAAATAGTCATACTGGACGTTTTTGTACTGCTGACGGAAGTGCTGCTCCGTGATTTGCAGGGATTTATAGACGCCTTCTTTAATCGCAATAGATGGCACCACGATAATGAACTTTGTCAGTCCATAGTGCTGATTTAGCTCAAAGATAGAACGCAGGTATACATAGGTTTTACCTGTTCCTGTTTCCATCTCAATACTGAAATCCAGACTTGGCAATTCTTGCTTTGTGTTTTCAACCTGTGGCAAGCCATTCTTTAACTGGACATTACGCGTGTTGGCATAAATCTCATCAGGCAATAAGGTAAGCACATTACCGACACCGAGGTCGTTATTTTTACCAAAGAGATTTAATTGCTGATTCGCCAACATCTTATCAGCCACAGTAAAATTGCCTTGAAATGTTTCCTGCCCTTTAAACACACCTAAGACAGCTTCAATTGCATTGATTTGGTGTGATAAGTCCGATCTAAATTGAATCTTCATCACAACCACCTTAAATGCTCTTCACATCGTCAATACCATACTGCTTCAGGATCTGAATCACATTGGTTTTGACAACACTGTCTGCAAAGCCTTGGTCTTTAAAAACGACTTGGGTACTTTCTGGATTGAGTTTTTCTTTCAGTTTAGCGATACCCTCAACCACCTGTTCGGTGATGTCATCGTCCAGACAAACTATTAAGGCACCAGTGCCAACTACAAAGACTTTTTTGCCTTTAACTGTAGTTTCTACCACTTGTTCGGTCAGCTCTAAACCATATTTCAACAAGATCTCGTAAAGCACATCTTCACAGGGTGAGATCTCATATATTTAGTAAGGCTATTTAGGTTAAATAAAGACCAGAATATAACTTCTTATAGCTCTTTCTCTCATTAAAACGATAAGATCACGCTATTCCATAAAAATAGCGATCGTAATAATGAGTATTTTTAACTTTATCAGTAAGATCGATGACCCGCGTTCTGATATCAATAAAAAGCATGAGTTAATGGATGTGATTTTTTTGGCTTTTGCAGCCGTGTTATGCGGGGCTTCTGGCTGGAAAGCGATTCAAGAGTTTGGTGAGATACAAATTGAGTGGCTTAAAAAATATACGCGCTTTACTCATGGCATTCCTCGTCGTCACTGTATTGCTAATATTATCAAAATGATAGAGCAGGATGCACTGGTTGAAGCCTTTTATGACTGGATCAACCAGCGCCGGGTCAAGGCAGGGAGAAGCCTTATCGCTATTGACGGAAAAACGATGAGAGGCACTTGCAAAGGCACCCTGTTTGAAGCCCTCCATGTGGTCAGTGCTTATGATGTCGAGTCCGGTGTTGCCCTATATCATCGGGTCGCAGAAAGTAAAGGGAAAGAAGGCCCAGTCGCAAGGCAACTCATTGAATTATTGGCGCTTGATGGGGCTGTAGTCACGATGGATGCCCTGCATTGTCAGAAAGAAACCCTTGAGTTAATTACCCAACGAGGCGGCGATTTTATTGTGGGTGTCAAAGGTAATCAAAAAAGTCTGGCTGAGTTTGTTAAATCCCATTTTGCTGCACATTATGAAAGTCATGAACTTGTTGAATTTACAGAAAAAAGCAGTGGTCATGGACGAGAGGAGTTCCGTCATGTTATGCAAATTAGTGCGACGTTGTCAGAAGAATTTCAGGCAAAATGGCCTTCAATACAATCGGTTATCGAAGTGGTCAGTGAACGAAGTGTGAAAGGCCACCCCCCTCACCGTGATTCACGCTGGTATGTCAGTTCACTCCCTTTAGATGCGGAGCTAGCGGCCACGGCAATAAGAAAGCATTGGTCGGTGGAAAATGAGCTGCACTGGGTTTTGGACGTCACTTTTCGGGAAGATGCAATCTCGCTGAAAGATCCTGATGGGGCGGCACAAATGGCCCTTTTTAATCGAATTGCATTAAATGTGATTAAACAAAATACCAGTATAAAGGACAGTCAGGCCGCTAAACGCCGAAGAGCAATGTGGTCAGCGGAATTCCGTAGTCAGCTTATATTTGATTAAACTTAATACAAAGTGGAATCCCGCCCTGCACATCTTCAGGTATACGGTCATCTTTGATAGATTTAGCCGCTAATTGTAGAGCAGGTTCTAAACTTTCAAAGTCAGCATCCCAAGCGTGAATATTTGTTTGATCTAATTTGAAAAACTTAACACCTTGAGTTTTGTCTTCTTTTAAAATGGCATTTTTTATTCTTTTTAGGGAAATTCTGGAAATCAATTCGGGTATTGACTCCTTAGTACAATACTCTGTTGCACCCACATTTTTCGAGATAGGTTCAGGCAATTGAACCAATATAAATTTTCTTCTACCGCCATCTTTCTTATTTTGTTTTAACACCGCATGACCTGTCGAACCACTTCCGGCAAAAAAGTCAAGAATGATATCTTCACTATCCGTGGTCTTCATTAAGTGTTCAATTAATCCTGTTGGTTTTGGATAATCAAAAACAGATGAACAGAGAAGGGCTTCAAGCTCTTTACTTCCTTGCTTCGTTGTAAAATCTGTTATTATTGTTTTTGGATGTTCAGTGCCTCGCTTTTTAACATACTGAAGAACACCATTAGGTTTGAAGAAGAACTCAACAACCTGCTGTCCTTTAGAGTCAAAAGTATCATTTCCTGATAGCCAATTTTCGATTTGGCTCTTCATTGTCCAACCCGCTTTTAGCGTGACTTCGCTGGCTAAGGCTCCATTCTTACATTCAAATACACCAGAAGTAACTTCAACGACTTCTTTATCTCCAAATATGGATGGAAACGTTTTATTTTCACCTAAAAACTTGACTCCAGCAGGGAATGTTATTTCTGACGCAGGGTTTTTAAAACTAACCTTTTTTATTGCGCGATCAGAAATTATGCTATCATCTCCTTTATAAACAATATGAGGTAATTGAGATATATCTTTTGCATATGCCAAGATATATTCATGTTCTCTGGTAAAAGTTGATGCTGAGGTTCGTCCACTCTTCCAAATAAACCTTTCAACAAAATTATCTTCACCAAATATTTCATTGCACAAATTTGACAAATTAACAACTTCATGTTCATCTATTGATATAAATATAATTCCATCATCAGATAATAAATTTCTGGCCAATTTCAATCTTGGGTAAAGCATATTTATCCAATCTGTATGATACCTACCAGATGTGTCAGAATTAGTGCTAAAAGGTTTACCTTGATTATTTACTTGTCCAGTTAATACCTGATAGTTTCTAATATTATCCTGAAAATTATCTTTATAAACAAAATCCTTACCTGTATTGTAAGGAGGATCGATATAGATCATCTTTACCTTTTTATGATAAGACTTTTGCAGCAACTTAAGTACTTCAAGGTTATCACCTTCAATAAAAAGATTCTCTGTGGTATCCCAATTCACACTTTCTTCTTTACAAGGGCGTAGGGTTCCTGTTGATGGAGTTTGGGCAATTTGACGTGCGCGAGACTTACCATGCCATGTAAAGTTGTAGCGTTCATCACTATCATCAACGACTTCTCCAAGCACCGCTTTTAAGGCGTCAAAGTCGATTTTTCCTTCAGAAAATACTTCTGGGAAAAGCTGCTTAAGTTGATCAATATTTTCTTGAGTGATATCCGCACTCTTGGACTCTGGGTCGTTCAGGGAGATTTTTTCAATTATCATCAGAGGAATTCCATTTTTTGCCAACTGAGCAAAACTCATGCTCGTGGTTCATATTCTTCGTTAAACTGTTAAATCATTGTCTTAATCACAGCAATTTGCTGTTTAAGTGTAGTAAAGAATTCTGAAAACCTGGCAAAACTGATAATTTTATTAATGTGAAAGTGGGATATAAAACCGAAACAATCGAAGCTCCAATATTCCGTTGAATTTAAGCTTGAAGCTGTTCAACAAGTGGTTATCCAATAATACCCTGACTATCCCGCGTTTTCTGTGTGTTGGTGGAACAACAATTCCTTCCAGAAAAACCACTGAGCTACTGTTACAATCATTGACTAATCATGCCTGATTGCCGCATCAGCAAAACCAAGCCCATTATCCTCTTCATCTCGTGCAATAAATGAAACCAACTGACTGGAGGAGATAATATTTCCCCATCGGTTTGATGGGCTTCTTTTACATGGTGAAGCTATAATTGTTTCCACAACACTATCCATTAGGAGATTTCAACGCAGCTAAATATTGATGAAAATATTAATAAAGTCATTTAATGAAAACTTATACTATTATTTACATTGGGAATTATCATAAAGATTTCATATTGTGAATATTAATATTAATTGCTCGTTATGTTCATCAAGTTAATTTGAACATAACGAGCAAACACGCTATTTCTTGACACAAAGCTTACTCTTTTTATTATACAAATATGATTCCCTTCTCTCATATCCCTTCCTTAGTATCCAGCACAAACTGTCAGTTTCCCTGATGCTGAGCACTTGTATTACAAAACCTTAATAGATAACATAAGATTATCAATATTGGCGTACGACAATATATTATCAGAGAGATGATATAATGCAAGAATCGAACAATAAAAAAGCAACTGAAGCAGATACTCTGTTATCCAATATCGCTCAAAACATCGATTTTTTGATGAAAAAAAATGACATAGACCCACAAACCTTGAGCAGGCTGACAGGCTTAGGCATTGCGACTATCAATAGCCTCAGACGAGGTGTTGGCAACCCAACTATCGCGACTATTTCATCCATCGCAAATGTATTTGGTGTAAATGTTGGTGAAATTACCGACAATAAGTTGTATGAATCGAATGAAGATGAGGAAATTATTTTATCAGTCCCTCTAATTCGTTATAGCGAATTGGATAGCTATATAACAGGAAAAATAGTTAATATAAATTTATATAAGGTCAGTATTAATAGTAATCATGAAAATTCACTTTTCTCAGTAGAGTTTTCAAACAATCTATTATCTCCGTATTTTGATAGTAATACCATTGCCATTGTTTCTAAAACGGAAAGTTTTTGTGACAGTGATGTGGTTCTCGTCAAAATTAAAGATTCACCTATCTGTTTTAGACAAATTTTCGTAGGCGAAAGTGGAATTTATTTTTCAATATTAGGGATTGAAAATGAGCCCAAAACAATATTAACCCATAACTACACAATAATTGGGGTTGTGATTAAATCAATTAAAAAATTAAAATAGGAATCTTATTATGGAAAAAATAATTGATTTTTTCAAAAAGATATTTAAACCTCGTTATATATACAGTTTACAAAAATTTGAACCCATAAAAGAGAATGGATTTTATATATTAAAAGAATTAGGCACCCATACATGTATCAAAGCAACCGCTGAAGATATTTTTGATAGTGAACTATTATATAATATAAACCCTATCGATATCATATTCATAACACGATTTGAAGAACATGAAATGAGAGAAAAACAAAAATTTGAAATTATAGAAGAGAGAAGAGATCTTTCCTTCACAATAAAAAATTCCTATTTTAGCAGAAAAATAAATGGAAAAGAATTGCTTATGGATAAAAATATAGTGGAAAAATTAGATCCAGCAAGCCTTATCAAGATCGCCTATATGTCAGGATTAAAAGACGGTAGAAAAATTTCCGATGAAATATCAAGAGCAGAAAAAATAAAATCATCCAAGCATACAAAATTGAAGGTAATAAAGTGATTAAATCTCATTCCATTAATTCAAAATTAAAATATGATTCTTTATTTATTTCTTTATCCGTCACGATAATGATAACATGTGATGTGCTTGTATATAAGACTTTAGATTTTAATGGTTTTAAAATCACATTTAGTGGGATCTTATTCTCTTTTTATTTCCTGATATCCACAATTCAGACAGAAGTATATGGGTACAGACAAGGAGTCAAAACAGTCTGGATAATCGTTTTATGCCAATCAATTTTCGTAATGATTATCTTTGCAGCATCACATATACAACCAGAAAATAATCAAATCTCAATGAACTTTAAATCATTATTTAGTGAGTTCTGGCGTGTGATGGTGGGCACATGGACTTCTGTACCTATTTCCTATTTTATCAATGGATTTGTTATATCTAACTTAAAAAAAGTTTTTCTTGGAAGATTTTTTTTCATCAGATATATCATTGCTTCAATGATTACTCAGGCTGCTCTGCTACTGTCAGCATATCCTATCAGCCTTTCTTCAAAATACAGTTTTAATGAATTAATCACAATAATTGCAACAACATGGTCATATAAAGTCATCATGTCCATTATTTTGCTACCGATAGGGATCATCTTAGCTGATAAAATTAAGAAATTAGAATCAACTGATATATACGACTGGAATATTTCATATAATCCATTTCTTTTGAAAGGTAATAAAAAATGAAAGCTATTCACTTAACAGACATACATTTAACCCTAAACCGAGACAAAAGAATTTTTAATGTTAATCCTTATGAAAATTTTGATTTTATTTGTGAAGAAATATACAGAATAAAAAATATTACCGACATAGCGTTAATTATCGTATCCGGTGACATTACAAATGATGGTGATGTCGATGCTTATAAATACTTTTTAAAAAAAATGGAATCCCTGAAAACACCTTATATAGCAATACTTGGTAATCATGATATTAAGAATAATTTTGATATCGCTCTCGCAGAAGAAAAAACACAATATATTATCAAATCCCGCCAGTATAAAAATAAAATCTGGCATATTATTTCTGTCGATACTGTCGTCGAAGGTGAGGATTTCGGTTTTATCTCCAAAGATAACTTGGCTGAGCTAGAAAGAAAGATAATTGAAAATAGTAATTTTAATATCGCAATATTCATGCATCACCATGCTATTCCAGTTGGTACACCGATTGTCGATAGCTGCATGTTAAATAATGGCAAAGAATTATTGGCTCTGTGTGAGAAATATCAGGTTAAACTTATCGGCAGTGGACATGCACATACTTCACGTATTTGGCATCATAATACAATGGTAACGAGTGTTGCACCCGCTGTTGTATTCCAATGGCTACCGGGTATAGATACAGTCGAGATATCAAAGGGCTTCGGTTTTAACATCATAGATTTCTCTTCCGATTTATCTATAACCTCATGCATTTATTAATCTTTATTTCCTCTATTGTTTAAGTTGCAGCGTTGTTGGCTGCACTTATTCATTGCACCATAAAATAAACAAACGTCCCCACATAATTACCAATGACATAACCGACAGTACCAATCACCATAATCGGGCCGACCAGATTGATCCAACCACGGCTGATTGCCATCGCTGCGGCGGTGGTTGGCCCACCGATATTGGCATTACACGCCAAAATGTTTTCCTCAAGGCTGAATTTAAACACTTTTCCCACGGCAAAAGTCAGAATCAAGTTCAGCATAGTAATCACAAAGACGAAGGCAAATAGTAGTGGCGCATGGCTGAGAATGACCTGAACGGATGCAGGTATGCCAATCACAACAAAAAACATATAAATGGCGTAAGTACCCAATTCCTGAGTGCCATTCAGTTTGCTGAATGTCTCTTTAAATATTGAGACGATAATAAAAGTAACGGTAGTCAGAAGCAGGTATTTATCAGAAATCAGGCTGAAAACCAGCTCTTGATAAATGTTGTTTGGCTGCCCAAGCAAGGTTTTTAACCATGATGAAAGCTGAAATGATAGCGCAACGATAAGAATTGACCATGCCAGCGATATGGCAATGTCTTTCAGGGCGATATTTTTCGGTTTCCAATAAGTTGCCGCCAAGGGTTGGGATTTATCTAAATTAGGCGTATTTTCAACCAAATCGGTATATGGACTGCCCCAGAATTTTCTAGCCACTGTCCAACCGGATAAAAGCATCAGGATAATAAAATAGGCGGCCATCATAAAATGATCAGCAACGATGGTAGAGGCCACCATGTCTTGGGAAGTTTCCAGCTTGGCGGCCATTGCCGCAAAGTTAACCCCTCCTCCCGTATAAGAAGCGGATATCATGCCACTGATTTTATCCAATTCCGGTATATAAGCCCTGAAAAGCCAGAAGGAGACGATTGTACCCATCATGGTCGCCACGGAAGAAATCAGGAAAAGTATCAGTAATCGGCCACTTTCTTTAAGAATACTGTGCAGGTTGGTTTTAAATAATAATAAGGGGATTGCCAATGGCAGGATATATCCCCAAACAGCATCGTAAACCGGTGCTTCGGTAGGGATAATATTTAAATTGGAAGCCAAGACAGCAATGATCAATGCAATCACTGCTCCCGGTATTTTAGATGCCCATTTAAAACGCTGTTCTGCCATTATGGCGGCAGCGACAACAATCATAATAAAAGCCCAAAGTACTAATGAATTGTCAGCAGCAATAAATGTGCTTTTCATTATTCCTCCTGAAGTTTTTTAATAAAAAAGACGTTATTTACGCACTGACTTATTTAATAATTGTCTAGCTCAAATGACAGGCGGCTTTATCTATTGCGCCATAAATGGCTGTTTGGTTTTTATAAAATGCCCACATGGGGTTACCGTAATCATAATGCCACCATTCAGTCGGTAAATTGCTGAATCCTGCTTGCGTCATCGCTTGATACAGCAATCGACGATATCGCGTCGTGGGCATATTTTTTTCTGGGGCTTTTTCTAATGCAGCGGTGTAGGAAAGTTCATTCACTTCATCAAACTCTGTCCCTAAAAACAGTGCGTGACCCGATCCCAAGTCGAAGAGTGTCACATCTACAGCTCCCCCTGTCAGATGCGGAAGAACTTGATTTTTTTCTACGGACGCTGGCGCGACAAACCGCCGTAATAGTTTCCGCTGTTCTTCAACCGATAATTCAGTATATTGCTCTGCGATCTTTACCTGTGTTATCTCTTGCAAGGCTTGCTGAGTTTCCCGCGAGCGCCAGCCATCCAATACCAAAATCCCCAAATGAGCAGGAAGTAATTGTGATGCTATCCTTAATTTTTCGGCCACGCTTTTTCTTACCATACAATATTCAATAGAGCCTTTTATTCCTGCCAGATAATAAACCGGTTTTTGTTTTAATTTCTCCGAATCAGTAATCATTTCTAAAGATTCATGGCATTCATAAATAGGTATTTCATTAATTACTTTCCAATCAAAATCGCTCTCTATCGGGATTTTTTCCGCAGCATTTTTTCCCACGTTTATATTTCCAGAAGAAGTAGATAGCAACATGTTCAACCTTACACTGTGATATTGGTATTGATTTCATTTAAATAACAATATGTTTACAGTTTAGAAACAGAAGTGCTATCCATCAAATTTTATTTATTTTCTATTATTGAGTTAAAGCGCCTTTTATATTCAAAAGGTAATCAGGTGAAATGCCAAATCGTCTGTGACAAAATAAGCCCATTACCTTGATCCCCTAATCTCTGGAGGAGGAATACCGGAACGGTATTCATGACACAACATGACCCAAGACCATCAATTACAAGTAGAAGCCATTAAATGTGGAACGGTTATCGATCATATCCCAGCCCATATCGGCTTTAAGTTATTGTCTCTGTTCAAGCTCACTGAAACAGACCAACGCATTACCATCGGCCTGAATCTGCCTTCCAACCACTTAGGTAAAAAAGATCTGATCAAGATTGAAAACACCTTCCTGACAGCACAACAGGCAAACCAGCTCGCCATGTACGCACCCCATGCGACAATCAATAACATTGAAAATTACGTTGTGGTCAAAAAGATGCCAATCAATTTACCAGATCGGATCGACAGTGTTCTTGTTTGCCCAAACAGCAATTGCATCAGCCATAATGAACCGGTCGATAGCTGCTTCCATGTAATGTCAGCAGACAACGATGTGGTGTTGCGCTGTAAGTACTGTGAGAAAGAGTTTGATCGTCAAGCTGTTATCGATAAAGATTAACCGCCAGTGCAAGTGATTTCCCCGCGCTAAAAACTTAAAAGTCCGGTATCAATTGATGCGGGACAGAGGATCACTATAATGGCGATCCAGAAGATTTTTCCCATTTAGACGTTAAACAGGAGTTTCTAATGTCACGTTCTATCCATACCGAGAATGCACCAGCAGCAATCGGCCCTTATGTTCAGGGTGTTGATCTGGGCAGCATGGTTATCACTTCCGGCCAGATCCCTGTTGATCCAAAAACCGGAGCTATTCCTGAAGAGGTGACCGCCCAAGCCCGCCAATCTTTGGAAAACGTTAAGGCTATTATCGAACAGTCTGGCTTGAAAGTCGCTGATATCGTCAAAACCACGGTATTTGTCAAAGATCTGAATGATTTTGCTGCCGTGAATGCAACTTACGAAGCGTTCTTCACTGAACATAACGCGCCGTTCCCTGCCCGTTCATGTGTGGAAGTTGCCCGTCTGCCAAAAGATGTGAAAATCGAAATCGAAGCTATCGCCGTTCGTCGCTAATTTGTCGTTTCCTCAACCCTGATAACTTTGGTATCAGGGTTATTATTCTTTCTCTGTTTTACTCTTTTTTTCTTGCTGTTTCCCTTTCCCGATAATTCTCTCTTTCTTTGTCTTAGATCAACTTTTTAGGTTGTATACTCGCTCAGCTTCCCACATATTGTGTTTTAATTAAATTAAACTACTATATATAGTATTTATACACAAGATTATCCACACCAAAACAAAAAGTGAGCATCCCTGTTATTTTCGCCTGTGGATAACATATTGAGGAGCCATATTGTGAAAATGGTTATGACGCAACAGGATAGCCATCCAGTTGACGTGAATGAGGGGAATATCGGTGAACAAATTTCCCATGCATGGCACGATCGACTCGATCAAGAGATTCGGGGTCTGATCGAGCAAAGCAATTTCGCTTTGCTCAATGAAAATGCCAATAAAGACAGCAAGGTGATCCCTACCCAGCGTGACTTATTGGCGGGAATTGTCGCCCGACAATATGCCAAACAGCATATGCTGCCACATGATGTGGTGCAGGCTCATGATAAAGGAGAAATTCACTATCATGATCTGGATTACGCTCCGTTTTTTCCTATGTTCAACTGTATGCTGATCGATTTGCAGGGTATGCTGACTAACGGCTTTAAAATGGGCAATGCGGAAATTGAGCCGCCCAAATCCATTTCTACCGCCACTGCGGTCACCGCCCAGATTATCGCGCAAGTTGCCAGCCACATTTATGGTGGCACAACCATTAATCGTATTGATGAAGTCCTCGCCCCTTTTGTGAAAGCCAGTTATAACAAGCATCTGGCAATTGCTAAGGAGTGGAATATTGCAGATCAGGTTGCCTATGCAGAAGCCCGCACGGAAAAAGAGTGTTATGACGCTTTCCAGTCTCTGGAATATGAAGTCAATACACTGCATACCGCCAATGGGCAAACCCCTTTTGTCACCTTTGGTTTCGGGTTAGGAACAACTAAAGAAGCCCGCCTGATTCAAATCTCAATTCTGCGCAATCGCCTTGCGGGTCTGGGAAAAAATCGCAAGACTGCCGTCTTCCCCAAACTGGTTTTTACCATTCGCGATGGGCTGAATCACCGGTTTGGTGATCCCCACTATGACGTTAAATTATTGGCGCTGGAATGCGCCAGTAAGCGTATGTACCCCGATATTCTCAACTATGATCAAGTGATCAAAGTAACGGGATCGTTTAAAACGCCAATGGGCTGCCGCAGTTTTCTCGGTGTTTATGAAGAAAACGGCAAGCAAATTCACGAAGGGCGTAACAATTTGGGGGTTATCAGCCTGAACCTTCCCCGTATTGCACTCGAAGCCAAGGGTAATGAAGTTGATTTTTGGCAATTGTTGGATCAACGTTTGTTACTCGCCAAAAAAGCACTGATGACCCGAATTTCTCGCCTCGAAAATACGAAAGCGCGTGTTGCCCCGATCCTCTATATGGAAGGTGCCTGCGGTGTACGCCTGAAAGCCGATGATAATATTGCCGATATTTTCAAATATGGCCGAGCTTCTATCTCGTTAGGTTATATCGGAATTCATGAAACAATAAATGCGTTATATGGTCATCACATGCATCTGTTTGATGATAAACAGCGCCAGCAAAAAGCCATTGCGATTGTTAAACGCTTACGTAATACCGTCGAACAATGGAAGCAGGAGACGGGTTATGGGTTTAGTTTGTACAGTACGCCAAGCGAAAATTTATGTGATCGCTTCTGCCGTTTGGATATCGCTGAATTTGGCATAATCCAGGGGGTCACCGATAAAGGCTATTACACCAACAGCTTCCATCTGGATGTGGAAAAGAAGGTCAATCCCTATGATAAGCTGGACTTTGAAGCACCCTATCCACCATTAGCAAACGGTGGTTTTATTTGCTACGGCGAGTATCCCAATCTGCAACATAATTTGAAAGCATTGGAGGATGTCTGGGATTACAGTTATTCACGTGTGCCTTACTATGGCACCAATACGCCAATTGATGAATGTTATCAATGTGGTTTTACCGGTGAGTTTGCCTGTACCAGTAAGGGGTTCACCTGTCCCCAATGTGGCAATCATGATCCAGCCCATGTTTCAGTTATTCGCCGTGTTTGTGGTTATCTCGGCAGCCCTGATGCCCGCCCATTCAATGCCGGTAAGCAGGAGGAAGTGAAACGCCGCGTGAAACATCTCGGCAATGGGCAAATAGGTTAATAGCATGAATTATCATCAATATTATCCGGTTGATGTGGTGAATGGCCCCGGAACTCGCTGCACGCTGTTCGTATCAGGTTGTTTGCATCAATGCCGCGGCTGTTACAACCAAAGCACGTGGCGAGTGGATTCAGGCCAGCCTTTTACACAAGCAATTGAAGATCAGATCATCGCTGACCTGAAAGATAGCCGTATTAAACGGCAAGGTTTGTCACTATCTGGCGGTGATCCTCTGCATCCCCATAATGTTCCCTGCATACTGCAACTAGTTAAACGTATACGGAAAGAATGCCCAGATAAGGATATCTGGCTATGGACAGGTTATGTCCTTAATGAATTAAGTAAGATTCAACAAGAAGTAGTCAGTTATATCCATGTGGTGGTGGATGGAAAATTTGAACACGCGCTGTATGATCCCTCGTTAATCTGGCGAGGCAGCCATAATCAAGTTATCCACTATTTAAAATGAAAATTAAGATAAACAAGCAATGGCATTAACGCTGCCAATGCAATTTTTTACCAAAACCGAGAGTGTTATTGACCATTTTGATTTCATTGATATTGAGCTGCCAGATTGGGGATTTGGTTGCCAAAGCGATGGGAAAACGGCGGCAATAACGTACTCTGGCGATGGTTTCAGCTTTACCTGTCAATGGAATGACTTCACCACGAAATTGAACACCCTTGATTTGCGCGATATTGCGTGTTTGGCCGGCAACCGTGCCTGCAACGATAGGATTATTTTGCATCATCTGACCGTGGCGGGTTTCCGGTTCAGTCATAAACCAAAATGCCATGCTATCAGCATCAAAGACATAAAAGCAGTTTGCACACCATAAATCTTGGAAGGAAGAAGTGCAGAGAGTAAATACATGTTGCCTGGCAAGATATTGACTAATTATTAAAATTTCTTTATTTAAATCCATATATTTCCATACCGTTATTTTATTTAAGTCTAACAGAACACGATAGGCGCCTTATCCAGTTACGTATTCTGTATTTGACTCAATAAACCCTGAGGTTTGTATAGAAACACTATAAATTATTTATAAATTTCGGCAACTCCGTTGAGCTGATTCTGACCATTTGCAAAAACAACACGGAAATAGGTTGCACCATATTCATCAGCTTTTTTGGACAACTCTGTAGTTAGGCTATCGAGCGTTTCTGCACCGCTAACTGAAACAAACCCGATTTTTTCTCCCTTAGCATCCTGAACTTCTGTGGCAGCAAAAGAACCGAAGGAAAGCGCACTTAATGCTAAAACAGCGACAATATTTTTTACATTTTTCATATTTTGCTCCTCTACTTATTTTTAAAATGGCGTTAATATTTTGTAACTGTGAGCATGTTATACGCTTATTCAGGATATGATAATTAGCAATTATTGCTATACTAATTCAATTTTTTTGAATAAAAAACACAAATATTAGTGAACCATCGATATATAATTCAATAAATTCATCTTGTTATATTAAAATATCATCGAAGACTCAGCTTATAATTAAATTTATAGATGAAATCCGAATTAATTTTTCATAGAAATTAAATTGTTGGGAATTATTAAAAATAAATAATGAAAACTAAAGTATCTAACTGGTATATCTATCTGATCAGAACCCAGAACGGTGCCCTGTATACCGGAATGACGAGCAATATATCCCGTCGATTTATGCAACATGCTGCCGGAAAAGGTGCAAAATTCTTACGAGGAAAAGGCCCTTTGACGTTGGTCTATCAGAGTCCGGTAAGGGATAAGGGTATGGCATTGAAGGTAGAATATCGTGTGAAAAAACTGAGTAAGCAGCAAAAAGAAAGGCTAGTTATTGACCAGCCTCTCTGCGTAACGACTTATTTAACAAAAATCAATTCATCTGAGAAGTTTTTCACTCAGGTTATGCCCACAGATGAGCAAAATGAGCCGGATAAGTAACCAGACCATGACAGTCTCTCGGTGAAATATCAGCCAGGTGATAGATCAAGAAGTAATCTTCACAATCAGGCCATTGGCAATACACTTGATATTCATTGGCAAGTTTAAAACCAAAACGGTAGTAGTATTCCGGCTCCCCCAGAACGACAACCGCTCCATATCCAAATTCGTTTAGGCTATCCAGTCCTTCATAAACCAATTTTTCACCAAGCCCATGACAACGATACGGTTCCGCTACAGCCAACGGCGCTAAACCTACCCATTGATGATCCTCACCATTGATATCAACAGGCGCGAAACCGGCATAACCAATCACATGGCCTTCATCGTCGGTCGCAACAATACCCAGTGTCAATAAACCATCTTCTCTTAGTTGATGAATTAACTCAGCTTCTGCCGATGTCTCAAAAGATTGACGCAGCAAACGATCAATCCCCATAGCATCAACAGGAATTTCGACCCTGATTAACATGACGATAACGCGCGATCGTACTGATCAGCGCCCTCTTTCTGTCCCACTTTGATCAATTCAGCCAGGCGCAATCGACCAAAGTGAAGGATGGATGGCATAGGTCCCACTTTAATGGGATCCAGCAGATTTTTCACATGTAGCCCCAATTCTGTATTCCCTTCACCCCGTAAACGATGCTGAAAAACAATGTATCAGGAAAGCGATTATCTTGTACACTGATAGTCCCGTGTAAACCAAGCTCCCGCACTTTTACCTTCACCAGCGGATACAAAATACCAGCGCCCATCAGCCAAGAAACTGTTTCAGCATCTGACGCTATAAGCGGTAAAAGGATCACTCGCAATGGGAAAATTGATAATAAATCCCTTATCACAAAACGTCTACAGGGCAAATCGGCAAAAAGCCATACATGACAATCAAATTGTGATTTGATGAATATTATGAAGAAAAGAATTGTTTAATGCGCTGGATAATACAACGAAATTCTTTATTGCGCAGCATACCAACCAAAATGCCCAAAACCATATACATCACACCAAGCAATAACATCATGCCGATATCTTTGTATACATTGTGCAATGGCAATTCCATTTGATTAACCCCTGCTATTGCTTTTGTCGCCCATGTCGAGGGTAATGCCGATGAGATCACCCTGATCCACTCAGGCATCGCCTGAGGCGGCCAGATGGTGCCAGAGATGTAGAAGATAGGCGTAGTAATAAAAGCCAGTGTCAAATAAATCATTTCCACGCTACGCAAGCATTCTGTCACCAATTTTCCTAATCCTAATACCGCTAACAGGAATGGGAATGTCAGCAACAGCACAAGATAAATCGGCGCATCTTGCCGATATCCTAATATCCACGGCCACAGGATAAAAAAGATCACTGACAAGAACAACCAGATAGGGATCAAGGCGGACAATGTTCCCAAATAGACAGGGAGTGGCGGGTTGTTGTCTTTAGGCGTTTCCCGTAGGGTAATACTGACGCGGACACACGCAATTAATAAGGAATGTTGCAATAGCATAATCAATAAGCCCGGAAAGACTATCGCAGCATAGCTGATACCCGGATTAAATAGTGCAATGGTTTCACCTCGAATCGGTTGCAGTAAGGTTTTCACTTGCTCAACGCTGAAACCCGACTTCAAAAGCAACATACCGTTGTACTCTGACAAGAGTTGTTGATAAGCCAGCGCCAGATCCTGTTGGATCTGACCATTGGCAAGACGATTTGTCGCATCACCATAAACCGGTACTGTGACATTCTGTCCACTCAGCAGGCGTTTTTCAAAATCCACAGGTACGATGATAATGGCGAAGATTTTTCGCTGGAGCATGTCACGGCGAGCATTTTCGAGATTATTGTAGCTTTTGGTTTCCACTTTTGCCGTGGAATCAATATGACGGATCAGCACGCGGCTTGCATGGCTATTATCCTTATCGATTACTGCAACCGGTAAGTCCCACAAAGAAGGACGAATGTAAACCAAGCTCATCACACATAACGAAACCATCAATAGCAACCACATGGGTTTTTCCAGCATCCCCAAAAATACATTGCGCAGTGTCTGCCAGTACAACGCCCAATGTGTTTGTCCAGGATTTGGCATTATGCGACTCCTTCTGATTGATTAAGTCGCTTCCATAAGCGATTGCGCACCAAAAGGCCACAAACCGCAGGATAGATCATCAGTATCAGGCAAACATGCAAAATAACCTGTAGTGATACTTCCCGCAGAAAAATATCAAACATGGCATTTAAAGCATGGGTTAATGGCTCAAGCGTGGAAATAATCCTTGCAGGTAATACCATAGATAATTCCGGCACAATCATGCCAGAAAACGCCATCGCAATACTGACCAACATCCCAATCAAAGTGTAAGCGGTGATAACACTGTTGGTGAAGGTAAACAGTAAGAGACCAATGCTTTGCGCAGCAATCACATAGAAGAACCCAACTATCGGCATGTACAACGGATTACCGGCCACTTTTGCATCGAAGAAAACAACCAGAGCGCTTATTTCCACCATCAATAGCAAGGTGAAAATTACAGTATAAGGCGCCAGTTTTCCCAGCAATGCCCCGATGAAAGATTCCGCCCCCAGAAGCTGCTTTCCCCTGGCCATCGTGTAAATAGTGTATGTGACGACAAAAAGCTGTAACAGATGAATGATTGCCGCAAATTGCTGGTAATAAATATAACTGCCGCTGGCGTTAAACAAACTGTCATAAGACAGGGTCGCTTTGGCTAGCGGCGGTAACTGCCGGCCTATTTCCGAAGCAATGATTGTGCGGTATTTTGCATTCGTTACTGCCATCAATCCGCTGAAATCCTGAATTGAGTAGCGTCCTGCTCCATAAAAGAGGGCATTGTAATACATACTCACCGTCGGCTGATTTCCACTCAACGCATCTTTTTCAAAGTCTTCAGGAATATAAAGCAGGGAGTAATCCTGTGCCCTACGCAAACGCTCTATGGATTCAGGTAAGCTATTGTCATAAGATTTGATATCCGCATGGGGTGCCGCATTCAAATTGCGAATCAAGGTACGTGATAACGTGCTCTGGTCGTTATCCACCACTGAAACCGGTAAGTTAAACAAGGTTCCTTCTGAAAAATTAGCGCTAATTAAAATAAACAGCAGCAAAGGAAACAACCAACTCAGCCAGTGAAAAACCGGACTGTGTAGTGCAGCACTCAGTTCTTGCCTAAATCCCTGCCCAAAACTGTTCCACACAGCTTTTGTGTTCATCAAGCCGCACCTTTACTTATCCCAGAGCCATAAGGCACTCATGCCCGGACGTAAACCATCAACGGGTTGCAATGGGTATAACCGAACCTCAAACGTTCTCAGATCAAAATCCCCCGTCGCACGGGTTGCTCGTTTTGTTGCATAATCTCCCATTGGTGCGATATAGCGGATTTCAGCCTCAATTTCTTTATTACCCAATGCAGGTACACGCAATGCAATTTTGTCACCCTTGCGAACGTGCGCCAAAATATCTTCACGCAAGTTATAGACGAAATACGCCTGCGAAATACGTACCAATGTTGCCAGCGGACTATTAGCATTAAAAAGTTGCCCCACTTCTGCAGGTAATGGCCCAACTTCACCATTAACAGGTGCTTTGACTTGCAGATCATCACGCTGTATTTTCAATTCACGCAGATTTTCTTCTGCTTCATTCAATGCGGCCTGAAACTGCTGTCGTAACTCTATGCGGTCTCCATTTTTCCCTTCATCCAGCTCCGCTTTAGCGCCAAGCATTTTCTGATAGGCAATATCTCGTGCGTTATGCGCATTATCCATATCACTGGCAGATACATAGCCTTTGGTTGACATATTTTTGAGACGATCAAATTCACGTTTTGCGTTTATATACCCTGATTGAGACTGCGCAAATGCAGCTTCTAAATTTCGGATATTTTCCTCACGCGTCCCACGCAGGGATAATTCGAGTTTTGCTTTCGCTTGATCGCGTACCGCTTGCGCTGCGGCAACTTTCGCCGCCAGTTCCGGGCTATCAAGACTCACCATTAGTTGCCCTGCTTTGACACTATCTCCCCGTTCAATATGAACCTTAACGACTCGCCCCATGGCCTTGGAAGCAATGATAACTTCTGGTGCATCAACCTCTCCCTGTAACAAAAGCTCCTGACTGTGAGAACGGAAAAGCACAGCCATTGCGATCAGGAATATGATCAATAAAATTGTGAAAAGTGTTCTTTTCTTCATTATGTTCTGTAAGCCCTAAGCGTACTATCAGTTCAAAATCTATCAGGTCAGCATGCCCGATAAATTAACAGCTCATCCCGATGTTAGTCACAGTGCCAGACAAGGTGTCGGAAACAGCATAATTTCGCCTAAATATTCCTCACTGCCTAAATTTTAGCACCTTTAAGGAAAACCCCATGAATTAGTTATAAATATTACTATTTGGCATATTACCGCCAATAAATAAGAAGATAACGATGAAAAATACCACAATAATAGTATTATATTTTTAACAAATGCAAAACATTTAACATGTCACCACGCAAAAACGCTCTTATCGCAATCCGCTATTTTCTCCTATTTCCTATTCTATTCAGACAAAACGATTGATAACAAAAGTCATATTGATCAAAAAATGATTTTATGTTGGAATAAAAAACCCCATAAAGGCAAAACGTCAGATCAATAATCTGATTGTTAACTATTAAGTAGAGTTTGTTAACTATTTTGTGATGTTTCAAATCAGGCATTGCCGTGTTGTCATCTCTTTATTGCGTCACGCTCTGGCGTTTTGCTTCCTGATTACACGACTAATGGCAGGCAGTAAATAGAAGGTAATATCCTGAAATGGATAAATTTACTGTTGGCTATCGCCTAGTGTTTTTTTATTGTTATAGGTTTATAGCTATGAACAAAAAATCTGACAAGCCGTGGCTACCGCATCAGCAATATTTGGTGAAACGTGTAGCTTGGGTAAACATTATGACCCAACTTGCATTTCCCGTTGCTGGTGCATTCACCCCCGCTATTGCTGCCGCCAAAACTCACTTCGCTTTTCAAAATATAAAATGGGATTTACCAACAGAGCCTTATATCCTCAAATCAGGAGAAACAGTCAGTATCGTCGCCAAACGTTATGGTTTAACTGTTTATGACTTAAAAAAAATCAACCAGTTGCATACTTTTAATCAGCCTTTTTTCACACTTGGCGTTGGCAGTGAGATTAGTGTTCCAAAACCTCGAAACAATAAGTTTCTCCCTTTTAACTATCCCTCAGCTAACTTTTCCTCATTAGAAAGATCTTCATCAGAACAGCCTGCGTTAAAGCCATCTTTATCAGATAAAACGTCTATTTCAGAAAGCAAGGTTTCAATGACAGATGAAAGTGCTGCTATTACAGACGACAACACTCGCCATCTGGCTGAGATTTCCTCGCGAGTAGGTCAATTACTGACTGGCAACAACATGAAAAATAATGTGGAAGGTCAATTAAACAGTCTGGTCATAGGAAAAGCCAATCAGAAAATTCAAAATTGGTTGGGACGCTACGGCACAACTCGTGTACAACTTAATATGGATAATCATGGCCATTTGAATGACAGCCAATTTGATATGTTATTGCCGCTGTATGATAACTATCACCAGATGATTTTTACACAGTTCGGCCTTCGCCATATTGATAAACGCAATACCGCCAATATTGGATTTGGACAACGTCATTTCTTTGATGACTGGATGCTGGGCTACAATGCTTTCTTTGATCACGATATCACTGGCAATAATAGCCGACTCGGTCTTGGGGCAGAATATGCCCGCAATTACCTGAAATTAGCGGCTAATGGCTATATTCGCTTAAGTAATTGGAAAGAATCCCGCCTTTTGACCGATTATGATGAGCGTCCCGCCAATGGCTTCGACCTGAGAATACAAGGTTATTTACCTTCTTTACCACAACTCGGTGGTAAGTTGATGTATGAACAATACTTCGGGGATGAAGTTGGGCTTATGAGCCAAGACCATCGCCAGAAAAATCCCGTTGCTTTAACTTTCGGGATTGATTACACGCCCGTTCCATTGCTGACTTTCGGTGTTGACCGCAGACAAGGTATGTCCGGTGGTGGGGAAACACAATTCAATATCGCGCTAAATTATGAGATTGGTACGCCATGGGCCAAACAACTTGATCCAGATGCCGTAACATTTAAACGTTCTCTGCAAGGCAGCCGTTATGATTTAGTCGATCGCAATAACCAGATCGTTTTGGAATACCGCAAACGTGAAGTGATCTCTCTGACAATAGATAATCTGATTATTGGTCATGCGAAAGAGAACAAACCTCTCCATATCAGTGTCAACAGCAAATATGAGTTTAAAGATATTAAGTGGGATGCAACAGACTTTTTCGCCAATGGGGGTAATATCCAACACCAAGGCGGCACACACTACCTGTTAACCTTGCCCAAATATCAATCTCCGGGTAACAACACCTACACAGTGGGAGCAACCGCTTATGATGAGCGCGGCAATGTCTCCAAACGTGCCGAAATGAAAGTACAAGTGCTCCCCACCGCCGTTAGCGCCAATAAATCCACCTTCTCGACAAAAGACAAAGAGTTATTGGCAGATGGTCATGCCACTACCCTCCTGACATTAATGTTGAAAGATAAAAATGATAACCCCATCCGCGTAATTGCTTCAGACATCAAATTGCTCTCAAGTGGGTTAAGTGGGAATGGCAGTGACCCGAAGATCGATCAAATGAAAGAAGTTCGTCCAGGTGTTTATGAATCCAGGCTTACTGCTGGAGAAAAGACCGGAGTACTGAAAATCACTCCAGAAGTAGAGGGTGTTATCATTGAGCCCGTCGAGATCATGTTCGTACATCCTGAAGCGCCAATCGTCACAAATTTGACTCTGGTTGGTAAGTTAGAGATAGGGCAGACACTAAGTGCCACCTATATCTTTAATGCGAATCATGGTGACGAAACGGATAAATCGATCTATGTATGGGGCAATAAGGGCAACACTGACATAACCAAAGGGCATACAATAACAGAATCGGGTAAGATCCCTGGCTATACATTGACACTGTCAGATGCCGGTAGGGTGAAAGAGATTGCTGTTCGGGCAAAAAATGCAATGGACCGTATCGGCAATACACAGAGCGTTGATACCAGCATGAGTACCGATCAAGGAAACCATACTCATGATGGTGGAGAAGGGGGAACGGTCAGAGGGCTAGCTGACGATATGACGATCACAGTAAGCACTGATAAGGTTAAAAACCATGAACCGATCATACTGAAAATCAAAACGCTAAATCACGAACAACCTGCCCAAAATGTCGCAGTCAAAGTTAACGCCATCAAGGCAGTGAATCGTCAGAATGCTACTGAGAAAATCACGGCTTTACTGAAAGGCCAATCAGGTACGTACCAAGGTTTCACGGACGATCAAGGTGTTTTGTCTATTGCCGTGACCGATCCAAGCGGGCCTGGCGTGAAGACGACATTATCTATCTCAGCGGATGGTCCCGCTGCCTCGCAAACTAAAGATGTCATTTTTACTGTGGCTACCAGCCCAGACGTTTCCGTAGCTAATTTTTGGGGGCATATGGCTGATACCGTTGTGGCCGAAAATGGCGTTGTCTTTGAGCGCCCTCGATTGCAAGCAGAACTAATGATTAATCATTTATTCGCTGAGGACACTTATACCGAAAGTGGCGAAATATGGCCGCGCCGTCACGCAATAGGAGCCGCATGGTACTGTAAGAAAACACATAACAAGTTGCCAACAAAAGAAGATTTGATGGCTCTGTACCGCGCCCATCCAAACAATGCAATGCACGACCAACTTGGTTGGCCCGAACATCGCTCCTATCGTTCTGCAACGATAGGGAAAGACGAAAAAGGAAGAGATGAACATTACGCTGTGAATATAGACGAAGGATTCGAACACGTTATCAATGATGAAGTCTTTGATTACGTTATCTGTAAGGAATAACACTATTCAGTTAAGGATGTTTTGATTGAATGGGATAGCGGATTTTCGACAGACAAACGGCCCGATTTTTGGGCCGTTTTCTTTTCTCAGGCAAAATATATCGCTTAACCCTTTCCCTCAGTGTCCGGATAAAAAAGCCATCATTAAGATGGCTAATAATAATGAGACTTAACTGTTGCGCCGATAGCTGAAATCGAGCTGAAAACCGCAGGCTTTTGCATAATTTACCAGCGTACTCAAAGTTGGGTTGCTTTTTCCTTTTTCCAGCCGGGAAATATTGCTTTCTTTCGTTCCCATTCGAGCAGCAACTTGCTGTTGAGTTAATTTCGCCTCAGTGCGCATACTAAGCAATGTATTGATGAGTTCGAACTCATCATTTAATTCATCATAAGCCTGTTTCACTTCTGGGTTTTGTAATGCTTTAGCTTTAAGGGATTGTAATTGACTCATTTTTTCACCTCTTTCATACGGCTTTTGGCTAAGTCTAAATCTTTCTTAGGTGTTTTCTGGCCCTTCTTAACAAAAGCATGGAGAATGCAGATATTCGAGCCATCAAGGTAACAGAATAAGCCGCGTCCAATACCTTCCTGCGCTTTTGCCCGTAGCTCAAACAAGCCATTACCCATAAGGTTAGCACCATGCCGTTCCATTAATTCGAGCAATTTTAGCATTTTTGCTTGAATTTTAGGGGGCATATCCAGAATGCTATCCATTACTCCGTAGTAAAAATCAATATTCCAGCTCATTTTACCTTTCGTATTTGTCATATATGATAGGTATTCGAGATTCAATATTACCTTATCATTTGTGATAAGGTATTTATTATCGTATATGATAAGTCACATTGAGTCAACTGGATGATGAAAACACCTACTCCATGAAGAATGGATACGCATATACCTTTGCCCCTGATATCCATTGGTAGAGTGGACGACCACATTACTCCCAATATTGACGGTATTTAATTCAACCTCTGATAATAGTGCGTAAAATTTATTTATCGTTATTAATCACGAACTTTGAACATAAAATGAAAAAATATGTACGAATTTAACCTCGTGTTGTTATTACTTCAGCAGATGTGTGTCTATCTGGTGATCGCTTGGCTGCTGAGTAAAACCCCTCTGTTTATTCCCCTATTGCAAGTGACTGTCCGTTTACCACATAAGTTGATGTGTTACGTGATTTTTTCCATCTTTTGCATTATGGGCACCTATTTTGGGTTAAATGTTAATGATTCAATTGCTAATACCCGCGCGATTGGGGCTGTATTGGGAGGCTTTCTCGGCGGGCCAACCGTTGGGGCAATGGTAGGATTCACTGGAGGATTGCACCGTTATTCTCTCGGTGGTATGACCGCATTTAGCTGTATGGTATCCACCATTGTAGAAGGGATACTCGGCGGTCTGGTGCATATTTATTTGATGAAAAAAGGACAGATCAATAAATTATTGAACCCGTGGACGGCCGCCATTATCACTTTCCTTGCTGAATGTAACCAAATGGGCATTATCCTGCTACTTGCCAATCCTTTCAGTGAAGCACTGAGTTTGGTGAAAGATATTGCAGCCCCCATGATCATTGCTAATAGTATCGGGGCAGCTATGTTTATCCGTATCTTATTGGACAGACGCGCCATTTTCGAAAAATACACCAGCGCTTTTTCTGCCCAAGCGCTAAAAATTGCCGTCTGTACCGAGGGAATTTTACGTAAGGGATTCAATGAAGATAACAGTATGCGCGTGGCAAAAGTGATCTATCAGGAGCTAGAGATCGGGGCTGTCGCGATTACGGATAGGGAGAAGTTACTGGCGTTTATTGGTATCGGCTCAGATCACCATTTACCTGGCACACCGATTGCCTCCAAACAGTCTCATCGTGCCATTGAAAATAATGAAGTTGTGTATGCCGATGGTAATGAAACGCCTTATTGCTGTTCCCTTAATCCAACCTGCAAACTTGGTTCCGCTCTGGTGATCCCTTTACGGGGGGAAAACCAACAGGTTATTGGTACGATCAAACTATACGAAGCTAAGAATCGTCTATTCAGTTCCATCAATCGCACATTGGGAGAGGGAATTGCCAGCCTGCTCTCTGCTCAAATTCTTGCTGGCCAGTATGAACGGAATAAACAATCTTTGCTGCAATCAGAAATAAAGCTCCTTCACGCGCAAGTGAATCCTCACTTTTTATTTAATGCCTTAAATACACTGCAAGCTGTTATTCGTCGGGATAGCCAGCAGGCAGGCCAGCTTGTGCAATATCTCTCAACATTTTTCCGTAAGAATTTAAAGCGACCCGAAGATGTTGCCACGCTGGAAAATGAGCTAGAGCATGTAAACGCTTACTTACAAATTGAAAAGGCTCGTTTCCGTGAGCATCTCCAGATTGCTATCGAGATACCTGAATTCTTACGCGATGCACGGTTACCTGCTTTTTCCCTCCAACCAATGGTAGAAAATGCCATTAAACATGGCACATCACAGTTACTGGATACAGGAAGAATTACGATTAGAGCCTATCAAGAAGACCAATTGTTATTGGTAGAGATTGAAGATAATGCAGGGCTATATTGCCCCAAAAAAGTGGGGGATGAGGGTCTTGGGATGAGCTTAGTAGATAAACGTCTGCGGCTTCGTTATGGTAAACAGTATGGGGTGAGAGTTGATTGTCAACCAGAAAAATTTACCCGTATCATTTTGTGTTTACCATTAGAAAAAAAACAGGCTAAAAAAGCGGCGTAAAGATGAATATATTGATTGTTGACGATGAGCCACTAGCGCGTGAAAACCTACGTTGTCTGCTGGAAGAGGAAACGGATATTCAAATTATGGGTGAATGTGCCAATGCAGTCGAAGCGATTGGCGCTATTCATCGCCTGAAACCCGATGTTGTTTTCCTCGATATCCAGATGCCCCGTATTACCGGGCTGGAAATGGTCGGTATGCTCGATCCAGAACATCGCCCTTACATTGTTTTTCTGACTGCATTTGATGAATATGCAGTCCAAGCCTTTGAAGAACATGCTTTCGATTATTTATTGAAGCCACTGGAAAAAGAGCGCCTGAGTAAAACGCTGCAACGGCTGCGTTCTGGCTATCAAAAGCAAAATCTGACAGATCTTCAACGTGAAGATGAACAACTGAAATATATTCCCTGCACCGGACATAGCCGAATTTGGCTGATGCCATTGGATGATGTTCTGTATGTCACTTCCCGCCTGAGTGGTGTCTATGTCATGAACGCTAACGGGCAGGAAGGCTTTACCGAGTTGACCCTGCGCGCGTTGGAAATGCGTACATCACTCACCCGTTGTCATCGCCAGTATTTAGTCAATATGACCCAATTACGGGAGATTGTTTTTGGCGAAAATGGACAGGCAGAGCTGGTACTGAGCCGTGACGAGCGTATTCCAGTGAGTCGTCGTTATCTGAAACCGCTTAAAGAAGCATTGGGGTTAAACTGATAGCCGCTCAGAGCATAATTTCTTCACCCTACAGGAAAATAAACAAAGGAAATGCCCTTATAGAAAAGCCCTTTCTCCATTAAGAGAAAGGGCTTTATTTAATTCATTATTGCGATATTTTCAACGCAACGATGAATCAGGCAAGTCAATGAAAGATTAGTGCTTATACATTGCCATTGCTTTGACGGCGACGTGGCGCTTCATCATTGCCGCGACCACGGAAAGAAGCACGCTCACCACCACCGCCACGACGTTCGTTGTTAAAACGACGGCCACCATTATTGCTAAAACCATCGCGGTCACGACGTGATGAACCATTGCCACCATTACCATTACCGCCGTTACCATTACGGCCACCACCACGACGTTCACGGCGTTCAAATGGTTGTGCATCACCCATCAACTGCATATTCATTGGTTTGTTCAGAATACGAGTACGGGTAAAGTGAGAGAGTAACTCCCCTGGCATGCCTTTTGGCAGTTCAATCGTAGAGTGGGTGGCAAACAGTTTGATATTACCGATATAACGGCTGCTGATATCACCTTCGTTTGCAATTGCGCCCACAATATGGCGAACTTCAACACCATCATCACGACCAACTTCAATACGATACAGTTCCATATCACCCACGTCACGACGCTCACGACGAGGACGATCACCTCTGTCACGCTCACCAAAACCGTTGCCATTGCCGTTGCTATTGCTATTGCGACGACGGTCATCACGATCGTTGAATTCACGGCGAGGGCGACGTACTGGATCGGGTGGCAGAATAAGTGAGCGCTCACCTTGTGCCATTTTCAGCAGGGCTGCTGCCAGTGTCTCCATATCCAGATCATCGCCGGTTCCCAGTTTAGACAACAATGCGCGGTATTGATCCAGATCGCTGCTTTCAAGTTGATTTTGAACATTAGCCGCAAATTTTTCCAGACGACGCTGGCTCAGAAGCTCTGCATTTGGCAGTTCAACTTCTGGGATTGTCAGTTTCATGGTGCGTTCAACGTTACGCAGCAAACGGCGTTCGCGGTTTTCAACAAACAACAGGGCACGACCCGCACGGCCAGCACGACCGGTACGACCGATACGGTGTACATAAGATTCTGCGTCCATTGGGATGTCGTAGTTAACCACCAGGCTAATGCGATCAACATCCAGACCACGAGCAGCAACATCAGTCGCAATCAGAATGTCCAAACGGCCATCTTTCAGGCGCTCAAGAGTCTGTTCACGCAGAGCCTGGTTCATGTCACCATTCAATGCTGCCGAGTTGTAGCCGTTACGCTCCAGCGTTTCTGCAACTTCCAGCGTTGCATTCTTGGTGCGTACGAAAATAATCGCAGCATCAAAATCTTCTGCTTCAAGGAAACGCACCAACGCTTCATTTTTGCGCATACCGTAAACAGACCAGTAGCTTTGGCTAATATCAGGACGATTTGTAACACTGCTCTGAATACGAACTTCCTGCGGATCATTCATGAAACGACGGGTAATACGGCGGATCGCTTCTGGCATTGTCGCTGAGAACAGGGCGGTTTGGTGCTCAGCAGGGATCTGGCTCATGATGTTTTCAACATCTTCGATAAAGCCCATACGCAACATTTCGTCAGCTTCATCCAGTACCAAGCCTTTCAGGTTGGATAAATCCAATGTTCCACGTTTCAGATGGTCAAGCAGACGTCCTGGCGTTCCCACCACAACTTGTGGTCCCTGACGCAAGGCACGTAACTGAACGTCATAACGCTGTCCACCGTAAAGCGCAACAACATTCACATTGCGCATATGCTTGGAAAAATCTGAACATGCTTCAGCAACCTGCACCGCCAGTTCACGGGTTGGCGCTAATACAAGGATTTGTGGCGCTTTAAGTTCAGCATCAATGTTATTCAATAAAGGTAAGCTGAAAGCGGCGGTTTTACCACTGCCAGTCTGCGCCATACCCAGCACATCACAGCCGTTCAGCAGGTGAGGAATACATTGTTGTTGAATAGGAGAAGGCTTCTCATAGCCCATATCTTGCAGTGCAGAAAGAATAGGTGCCGATAAACCTAAATCAGCAAAAGAGATTTCAGTCTCAGTGGTCATGTAATGGTGCCTCATTAATCGTGGCGGCCAGTCTACATAACACAGTGAAAAGAATTTCTGTCATTTTCATTTAAAATGTGAACTGGCTCAAATTATGTTATTAAACGAACAAACAAGCCCCCATCTCCAGAGATGTGGACTTTAAAATCTGTCGTGAAAATGTTCGTCAGCTATTGTTGGTTCGATTCCGATAAGTCATCTTGTTTTTGGCCCAATAGCGCCAATTCCAACAATGCGTAGCGGTGCTCAACAAAGTTATGCACATTGTTAGCCACCGTCAGCTTGAATAACGCAACTGCGCTATCCTCATCCCCCAGACTTAGGTAATGTTTACCTAAATAGAAGTCAGTTTCACTGAGATGCTCAGCGAGCGAAGTGTTATCTGTTGAACCCTGTTTTAAGCGTTCCATCAGTATTTTTTCACTGATTTTGCCCAAATAGAATTCAACAATATTCCAGCCCCATTTCCCCCTGTTCGCTTTGTCAAAATGATACGACAAATTAGTCATTGCAGCCTTAGGATTAATTTTATCTTCCACAAGGTACAACCACAACGAACGGAAGGGATCATTTGGATCGTCTTGATAAAACGCCTGCAGATCATCCTGCGCTAATCGATAGCGGCCACCATAATATAGTGCAATGCCGCGATTCATTCGCGCGTAGTTGTAAGTTGGATCAAGCTCTAAAACAGAATCAAACGCTTCATAGGCAGAATCAAAATTGCCTGCCTGCGTAAAATAAATTCCCAGATAATTAAAAATTTCAGGAATATCAGGACGGATTGACAAAGCCACTGAAAAATCATTCTGTGCCAGTGCCCTCAGCCCAAGGCTATCATACAGCACACCTCGTTCATATAAAAGCTGTGCATATTCATCTTCCGTAAGTGACCGACTCGCAAGTATTTGCTCCATGCGAGCCAGAATAACCTCTTGGTGCAATGTCGGTTGTAATGGAATAGCAATAACTTCATTTTTACGCCATCCAGTGCCGCTACATCCCACAAGGAGAAAAATAGCTGCCACATAACACCAGCGCAGAAAAGAATTCATTTCCCACTCCCGAAGCCAGACATCAATCAAAATGCCCTATTACTCCACCCACATTGTATATTTCAGGCTTCCTGCCCAAAACTGACTTCTTCTCATCTTTCAGGCCATTGCCCAGCAACTGCTAACAATAACTCGAAATCTATTGAGATAAACGGCGCCCTTTTTACAGGACGCCGCTCTTTACGTCAAATTTATTCTACTGATGATTCCGGTGATTGCAGTCCTGCATCAGTCGTAATCACGGCTTCTTTCATGCTCAGGCGGATGCGACCTTGACGGTCAATTTCCAGCACCTTCACAGGAACTTCTTGCCCGATTTGCAGATAATCAGTGACTTTCTCTACACGTTTTTCTGCGATCTGAGAAATATGTACCAGCCCTTCTTTACCGCCGCCGATAGCCACAAATGCGCCAAAATCAACAATACGGGTCACTTTGCCAGAATAAATACGACCCACTTCAACTTCAGCCGTGATTTCTTCGATACGTCTGATAGCATGACGTGCTTTATCACTGTCAGTCGCCGCAATCTTCACGGTACCATCGTCTTCAATTTCAATGGTAGTGCCTGTTTCTTCCGTCAATGCGCGGATCACGGAACCACCTTTACCAATCACATCTTTGATCTTGTCTGGATTGATCTTAATGGTATGGATACGTGGTGCGAATTCAGAGATATCATTGCGTGGGCTATGAATTGCCTGCTCCATCACATTCAGGATGTGCAGACGGGCGCCTTTGGCCTGATTCAGTGCAATCTGCATGATTTCACGGGTAATGCCTTCGATTTTGATGTCCATCTGCAATGCGCTGACACCATCACGGCTACCCGCAACTTTAAAGTCCATGTCACCCAGATGATCTTCGTCACCCAGAATGTCAGACAGAACAACAAAGTTATCTCCTTCTTTCACCAGCCCCATTGCGATACCTGCAACGGCTGCCTTAATTGGCACACCCGCATCCATCAATGCCAGTGACGCACCACAGACAGAAGCCATAGAAGAAGAACCGTTGGATTCCGTGATTTCAGATACCACGCGAACGGTATATGGGAATTCGTTAGCGCTTGGCATCACCGCCAATACACCACGTTTCGCCAGACGACCGTGACCAATTTCACGACGTTTTGGTGAACCGACCATACCAGTTTCACCAACAGAGTACGGAGGGAAGTTATAGTGGAACAGGAAGCGATCGGTACGTTCTCCCATCAGCTCATCGATAACTTGGGCATCACGTTCTGTGCCCAGTGTTGCAGTCACCAGTGCCTGAGTTTCGCCACGGGTAAACAGGGATGAACCATGAGTACGTGGCAATACGCCTGTGCGGACGTCCAGAGCACGAACCATGTCTTTTTCACGGCCATCAATACGCGGTTCACCACGCAGAACACGGCTACGAACAACATTTTTTTCCACAGCAGCGAGAACTTCAAGAATTTCTGTTTCTTCCTGTTCAACGCCTTTTTCTGCGAATTCTGCCAAGATAGCCGCGGTGACTTCTTCTTTAATGCTATCAACCTGAGCGTAACGTTCTTGCTTCTCAGTAATGCGATAAGCATCACCCAGACGGCTTTCAGCCAGTGCTGCAACACGATCGTGCAGAGGCTGATTAACCGGCTCAGGTGACCAATCCCATTTCTCTTTACCTGCTTCAGCAACCAGTGCATTGATGTTATCAATCACAATCTGTTGTTGCTCGTGACCAAACACAACCGCACCCAGCATTTGCTCTTCAGTCAACAATTCCGCTTCGGACTCTACCATCAGCACCGCGTTATTTGTACCTGCAACGACCAGATCCAAACGGCTGTGTTTCAGCTCATCACTGGTTGGGTTCAGTACATACTGATCGTTGATATAGCCCACACGCGCAGCACCAATTGGGCCATTGAATGGGATACCAGACAGAGCCAGTGCAGCAGAGGAGCCGATCATGGCAACGATATCAGGGTTAATCTGCGGGTTAACAGAAACAACTGTCGCGATGATTTGAACTTCATTCAGGAAACCTTCTGGAAACAGAGGGCGTAGAGGGCGGTCAATAAGACGGGCAACGAGCGTTTCACCTTCGCCCGGACGGCCTTCGCGACGGAAAAAACTTCCCGGAATACGGCCAGCAGCGTAAGTACGCTCCTGATAGTTAACGGTCAGAGGGAAGAAATCCTGACCTGCTTTGACTTTCTTTTGACCTACAACGGTTACAAATACCGCTGTGTCATCCATATTTACCATAACGGCGGCTGTCGCTTGACGCGCCATCATGCCAGTTTCAATGGTCACGGTGTGTTGACCATACTGAAATTTACGAACAATAGGATTTAGCAAAATAATGTTCCTTTGTTAGTGTTGCCATGTTAAGAAACCAGCAACAATGGATTTTCTCTTCTTGCTACACCCTCACGACTAATGACAGTGCTCATTGCTTTGAGGACTCTCATTAGCCGCGCGAGTCACTGTAGCGGAAGATGTTCAAATTTCAGAGACGGAGCAAAAACAGTAGATTAAATTTTCCGATTCTGTTTCCTGGCAATTCCGTTTCTTAGAAGAAAAGGGGCCAATTAGGCCCCTTTCCACTGAAACTCATCAATTAGCGACGCAGTCCCAGACGCTCAATCAGAGCAACATAGCGTGCCAAATCTTTACGCTTCAAATAGTCCAGTTGCTTACGACGCTGTGCAACCTTTCTTAACAGACCACGACGGCTATGGTGATCTTTTTTGTGCTCTGCAAAGTGACCTTGCAAGTGGTTGATGTCAGCAGTCAGCAGTGCGATCTGAACTTCGCTAGAACCACTGTCGTTAGTGCCACGACCAAATTCAGCAATAATCTGTGCTTTTGCAGCAGTACTTAGAGACATAGTATAACTCCAAATATGTAATTTAAAATGACGAGTGCCGATCTCTAATTCAGCAACTCATATGCAGACGCGGTATTCTACGCTGCAAATAGGTGAAGCGCAAGACAGCATAATCACCGCCATTCTGTGCTCCAACTCAATTTACCTGCTGTAAATTCCTTATCTGTTGCTATCATGATTCAGTTTCAACAACCAGACGGCGTGGAGCCACTAATCCATCATCATCAATCACGGCAATGCCGATGAATTTATTTTCATCTCCTTCAGTCACCCTTACCCATTCATCTGAAGTCAGATTATGTTTACTTCGAACCGGCTGGCCTTGTTTGAAGTAAGACGCAACGACCGATGTTAAGTGAATGACAGGAAAATGAGCCACAGCGGTATCCATTGGTAACAACAATGGATCAAGACATTCCCACGCCTCAATTTCTTGATCTTCAGCCTGTTGTTTTAACTGATATAACTGTTCCAACGTTACCATTCTTTGATTGGGATAATTGGCAACCTGTAAACGACGCAGATAAATAACATGCGCGCCACAACCCAAAAGCTCCCCTAAATCATCAATGATGGTACGTATGTAAGTTCCCTTGGAACAGTGTATTTCCAATTCCAGCTCATTCCCTTCCCAGCGAATGAATTGCAATTCATAAACAGTGATAGGACGCGCTTCTCGCTCAACTTCAATCCCTTGACGGGCATATTCGTATAGCGGTTTTCCCTGATGTTTCAATGCAGAGTACATGGAAGGAACCTGCATGGTATCACCACGGAATTTATCCAATGCAACATTAAGCTGAGAATCGGTGATTTTTACATCGCGTTCACTGATGATTGTCCCATGTGAATCCGACGTATCCGTACGCTGTCCCAAACGGGCAATCACACGATAGCGTTTGTCAGAATCCAGCAAAAATTGGGAAAATTTGGTCGCTTCACCCAGACAAATGGGCAACATACCTGTCGCCAGTGGATCCAGTGCACCAGTATGACCTGCCTTACTGGCGTTGAAAATCCGCCTTACTTTCTGTAACGCATCATTGGAGGAAATATCTTGCGGCTTATCCAGCAACAGTACACCGTGTATAGAACGGCCTCTACGACGGCGCCCCATCATTTTTCCTCATTGTGATCCGTAGATGCGCGACGCTTCTCATCGTCTTTAACGATGTTGCTAACCAAATTCGACATGCGCATTCCTTCCACCAAAGAACTGTCATAAGAGAATGTCAATTCAGGAATGATACGCAGGCGCATCGCTTTACCCAGCAGGGAGCGGATAAAACCAGAAGCTTCGTTCAATGCCTTAATGCCTTCTTTAACCATATCTGTATCATGCCCTTCCACCAGCACATTCAAAAAGGTTACAAATACTTTGGCATAAGCCAGATCGCGGGAAACCTCAACACCAGAGATTGTCGCCATGCCGATACGGGGATCTTTGATTTCACGCTGTAAGATGATGGCAATTTCTTTTTGCATTTCCTGTGCAACGCGCTGAGTACGACTAAATTCTCTTGCCATTGTTATATCTCCTGACATTTTGGGGGGCATAAAGCCCCCAAGAATGGAATGAATCTATTGATAAATAATGGTATTAATCGATGGAGCGTTTAATTTCAATCACTTCAAAGACTTCAATCATGTCACCAACGCGAACATCATTGTAGTTCTTCACACCGATACCGCATTCCATACCATTACGGACTTCATTAACGTCATCCTTAAAGCGACGCAAGGATTCCAATTCACCTTCGTAAATAACAACGTTATCACGCAATACGCGGATCGGGTTATTACGTTTAATGGTTCCTTCTGTCACCATACAACCAGCAATAGCACCAAATTTTGGTGATTTAAACACATCACGAACTTCGGCAAGACCCATGATTTGCTGTTTGTATTCTGGTGCCAGCATACCGCTCATAGCCTGTTTGATCTCATCAATCAGGTTATAGATAACGGAGTAGTAACGCAGATCCAGACTTTCGTTTTCAATGATACGGCGTGCAGAAGCATCAGCACGAACGTTGAAGCCCAGAATAATTGCTTCAGACGCTGCTGCCAGTGTTGCATCAGTTTCAGTGATGCCACCCACACCAGAACCGATGATTTTCACCTTCACTTCATCAGTAGACAGTTTCAGCAGTGAATCACTAATTGCTTCACATGTACCTTGAACGTCTGTTTTCAGAACAATATTCAGTTCAGATACTTTGCCTTCTTCTAAGTTAGCGAAGATGTTTTCCAGCTTAGCTTTATGCTGACGAGCCAATTTCACTTCACGGAATTTACCCTGACGATACAAGGCGACTTCGCGCGCTTTTTTCTCGTCACGAACAACAGTCGCTTCATCACCCGCAGATGGAACATTGGACAGACCCAAAATTTCCACTGGGATAGATGGGCCAGCCGAAGTCACTTCACGGCCAAGTTCGTTACGCATCGCACGGATACGACCATATTCGAAGCCACACAGAACGATATCGCCTTTGTTCAGAGTACCGGACTGAACCAGAATGGTTGCAACTGGACCGCGACCTTTATCCAGGAAGGATTCAATAACCACACCATTTGCCATACCAGTGCGTACCGCTTTCAGCTCAAGGACTTCAGACTGAAGTAAAATGGCTTCCAGCAATTCATCAATACCAATACCAGCTTTGGCAGACACATTGATGAACTGGTTTTCACCACCCCACTCTTCTGGAATGATGCCGTATTGTGACAATTCATTCTTCACGCGATCTGGATCAGCTTCTGGCTTATCGATCTTGTTCACAGCAACAACAACCGGTACGTTGGCCGCTTTAGCGTGCTGGATAGCTTCGATGGTCTGTGGCATCACGCCATCATCCGCTGCTACAACCAGAACAACGATATCTGTTGCTTTCGCACCACGTGCACGCATAGAGGTAAACGCAGCATGTCCTGGGGTATCCAAGAAGGTGATCATGCCTTTTTCAGTTTTCACATGATACGCACCGATATGCTGGGTAATACCGCCTGCCTCTCCAGAAGCCACTTTAGTGGAACGGATATAGTCCAGCAGAGAAGTTTTACCGTGGTCAACGTGACCCATGATGGTGACAACTGGCGCACGAGCCTCTGCCTGCGTTTCACCCGTATCACGATCGCTCATCAGCGCTTCTTCCAGTTCGTTTTCACGACGCAGGATAACTTTATGCCCCATTTCTTCGGCAACCAGTTGTGCTGTTTCTTGGTCGATCACTTGGTTGATGGTTACCATTGCACCCATGTTCATCATGGTCTTAATGACCTGGGCACCTTTGACCGCCATTTTGTTAGCCAATTCAGCAACGGTAATGGTCTCACCAATCACGACATCACGGTTAACCGCAACAACAGGTTTCGTGAAGCTCTGTTGTAAGGTGCTAGGCTTACGTTGCTTACCTTTGGTTCGACCAACGGCACGTGCTTCTTCGCGATCAGCTTTCGATTCAGAATGTTTGTTATTCTTCTTCTGGCGAGCTTTGCCGCCACGGGAGCGAGAACGACGATCACCTTCTACTTTGGCGTCATTTTCATCTTCCGCATCACGAGCATAGCGGGAAGTGGTTACGTGGTAGTCACTACTTTCACTGTTATCAGAGTCATCAGTCCATTTGTCTTGATTCTCTTCTGCCATTCGACGTGCTTCTTCTGCAACACGCTTCGCTTCCGCTTCCACCTTACGGCGCATTTCTTCTTCAGCTTTACGTTTTAAATTTGCAGCTTCGGCTTCACGACGCGCTTTTTCATTTTGCACGGCAGAGTGAGTCTGATCTGATTTTGGTTTGTTTTCGGTATGTTGCTTAATCACTTTTTCTTTTTCCGCCGCCTCACGCGGAGACAGTTTAGCCTCTTCACGTTTGGCTTTTTTTTCTGCTTCACGTCGAGCGCTCTCTTCTGCTTCACGTTTGGCTTTTTCTTCAGCTTCACGTTTAGCTTGCTCTTCCGCGAATTTTTTCGCTTCAGCTTCAAGCCGCGCCTTCTCTTCTGCCTCGCGCCGAGCCTGCTCTTCCGCTTCACGCTGAGCCTGTTCTTCCGCTTTAACCTGTTCAAGGGCATCACGGTTCACATATGTGCGTTTTTTGCGGACTTCAATCGCTACCGATTTACTTTTGCCACCGGTGCCAGGAACGTTCAGTGTACTGCGTGTTTTACGCTGTAGTGTCAATTTACCCGGCTGACCGCCAGAACCGCCTTGTTCACGGTTCAGGTAGGCCAGCAAAGCTTCTTTTTCTTTCTGGGAAACAGAGTCAGTTGCGGTTTTCTGAATGCCAGCATCAGCGAATTGCTGGATTAGACGTTCTTCCGATGTCTGGATCTCTTCTGCCAGTAATTTTACGGTTACCTCTGTCATTCTGTTCCTTCCTGCTACAGTTTATTTATGCATCATCGCCAAACCAACAGATATTTCGGGCTGCCATAATGAGTTCTCCTGCTTTCTCATCATTCAGTCCTTCGATATCAGATAAGTCGTCGATACCCTGCTCGGCAAGATCTTCCAGAGTGCAGATGCCACGGGCAGCCAGGTTAAACGCCAAAGTACGCTCCATGCCAGGCAGATTCAATAAATCTTCGGCAGGTTGCTGATCACCAAAACTCTCTTTCTGAGCCAGTTCCAGCGTCGTCAAGGCCGCTTTAGCGCGTTCACGAAGAACTTCAACGGTTTCTTCATTCAGGCCTTCTACTGCCAGAAGTTCATTGATTGGCACATAAGCCAATTCTTCCAGTGTAGAGAAGCCTTCCTCGACCAATACGGTGGCGAAATCTTCATCAATGTCGAGATGCTTAGTAAATGTATCAATAGAAGCATGTGCTTCTGCCTGATGTTTTGCTTGTAGCTCTTCCGCAGTCATGACATTCAGTTCCCACTTGTCATCACCACGATGCTTTTTCAACAGTTGTGCCGCCAGACGAACGTTTTGACCGTTACGTCCAATCGCCTGAGCAAGATTACTGTTTTCTACGGCAACATCCATAGTACAGTTGTCTTCATCAACCACAATAGATGCAACATCCGCCGGAGCCATTGCATTAATGACAAACTGCGCAGGGTTATCGTCCCACAGCACGATGTCAATTCTTTCACCGCCCAGCTCACTGGAAACGGCTTGTACCCTTGCACCGCGCATACCGACACAAGCGCCAACAGGATCAATGCGCTTGTCGTTGGTTTTCACTGCGATCTTTGCACGAGAACCTGGATCACGGGCAGCCGCTTTGATCTCTATGATCTCTTCACCAATCTCAGGCACTTCGATGCGGAATAACTCAACCAACATCTCTGGACGAGAGCGGGTAATGAAAAGCTGTGCACCACGTGCTTCAGGGCGAACATCATACAGGACACCGCGCACGCGGTCACCTGGACGGAAGTTTTCCCGTGGCAACATATCTTCACGCAAAATGACCGCTTCAGCATTACTACCTAAATCCAAGGTAATATTTTCACGGTTCACTTTTTTGACCTGACCGGTCACTATCTCACCTTGTTGTTCACGGAATTGATCAACAACCATTGCACGCTCAGCTTCACGTACTTTCTGTACGATAACCTGTTTTGCTGTCTGAGTCGTAATGCGGTCAAAGGTCACTGATTCAATTTGATCTTCAATATAACCACCCAGTTCAATCTCTGGGTTGTCAAATTCGGCAGCTTCCCGTGTGATTTCGCGCGTTGGCTGAGTCACTTCGTCAACAACTAACCAACGACGGAAGGTATCAAAATCACCTGACTTACGATCGATACAAACGCGGACGTCGATTTCCTGCTCATACTTTTTCTTGGTGGCTGTCGCCAGTGCAATCTCTAATGCTTCGAAGATTTTTTCGCGAGGGAGTGATTTTTCATTAGAAACCGCTTCCACAACAGCCAGAATTTCTTTATTCATCCTAGTTGCCTCATCCGAACTTTAAAAGTGGGGTACCAGGTTCGCTTTCTGGATGTTGCTCAGTGCGAACACTTCGTCTTTTCCATCCACCGTAACCGTAATCATTTCACCATCAACTGCCTTGATGATACCTTGCCATTTGCGACGGTTCTGCATTGCCATGCGTAAAACCAAGCTGACTTCTTCACCGATAAAACGCTGGTAATGTTCAGCCTTAAACAGTGGACGCTCAAGCCCTGGTGAAGATATTTCCAGGTTATAAAGCCCTGGAATCGGATCTTCAACATCAAGCACTGCACTGACCTGGTGGCTAACATCAGCACAATTATCAACAGTGATACCCTCCTCACTATCAATATAGACTCGCAACGTCGATACACGAGCGCGAATAAACTCCAGTCCAACTAATTCAAAACCTAAAGCTTCAACTGGTGCTGAAATTATCTCTGTTAATTTTTGCTCTAATGTGGACAAGCCCACCCCCAAGACATAAAAAAAGGGCTATATTAGCCCAGTAGTTCTGCTGTCAAATAACAAAAAACCCCGATACTCGGGGCTTTATGCAACTGGACCCTGTTTACTGCCAGTGGTCTCAACCAACCTCTTTCTATACCTTTCAGAGCAAACTGTCAAACTTAAGATAGACATCTCAATGGCTGCTGGGTTATTACTGTTGAAAAGGTACAGGTTGTTAAGAAGTGGTTGCGGGAGCCGGATTTGAACCGACGACCTTCGGGTTATGAGCCCGACGAGCTACCATGCTGCTCCATCCCGCGTTCGAAAACGTGGCAAATCTTACGCTGATAATACTAAAAACGCAAGTTTCTAGATTAATGGTGCCGAGGACGGGACTTGAACCCGTACGCCCGTTGTTTAGGCACTACCACCTCAAGGTAGCGTGTATACCAATTTCACCACCTCGGCACTGATTTTTATAGGACTGTTATTCTAAATAGTTATCTAAACTAATCGTTAAAACCAACAATCCTATTTCAATTCTTTTACTGAATGTTACTGTGGGATATCACTATTTGGTTTTGCTGGCGTTGCCGGAACTTCTGCCTGTTTTTCAACTTTTACAGGTTCGACAAGGTTATCCCATTTACTGCTGGAACCCGTCTTATTGCTGGTCATGTTACCAAGAATCAGACTGATAACAATGAACAACGTGGCAAAAATAGCCGTCATGCGGGTCATAAAATTACCGGAACCCGATGAACCGAACAGTGTATTAGATGCACCCGCACCGAAAGAAGCACCCATATCAGCACCTTTACCTTGCTGTAGCAGAACCAGAGCGATTAGCCCGATACCAACCAGCAAGAATATACCTAAAAGAGCTTCATACATATGTTGTACCCGTTTCCTCGTGGTGTTTACCACAATTTCATAGCGACGTTATGTTGCATCACCCGCTCACAAAATTAGAAAAATTAACTTATTGAGCGGGTGTGAATACTAACCAAAGCGTATCAGACACGCAAGATTAATTTTAAATCCTGACGCTGATCGGGTAAAAAATCAACAAATCAGCCGATTTTTTTCACAGCATCAGCAATACGATGCGCTAATGCCGTGACTTGCTCTTCATCTTCGCCTTCCACCATGACTCGAATCAATGGTTCTGTACCTGATTTACGCAGCAGAACACGACCACGACCATTCAATTCAGTCTCAACTGATTTTACGGTTTCAAGTACGGATTCTGATTGCAGGGGATCGTCATTACCAGCAAAGCGAACGTTAACCAAAATTTGAGGTAAAAGTTTCATGCCACTACACAGATCATGCAGGCTCATATTATTGCGTACCATGGCACTTAAAACTTGTAATCCAGCAACAATTCCGTCTCCTGTTGTAGTTTTGTCCAACAAAATTACATGACCTGAATTTTCAGCGCCCAGACGCCAGCCTTTTTCCTGCAATTTTTCCAAAACATAGCGGTCGCCAACTTTCGCACGCTCAAATGGAATACCAAGCTGTTTCAGTGCCAACTCCAACCCCATATTACTCATCAG
Organism: Xenorhabdus ishibashii; assembly: GCF_002632755.1. Lineage (NCBI taxonomy): Bacteria > Pseudomonadati > Pseudomonadota > Gammaproteobacteria > Enterobacterales > Morganellaceae > Xenorhabdus > Xenorhabdus ishibashii. The sequence goes on from NZ_NJAK01000001.1 coordinate 1,396,895, forward strand.
CGTACCCACGGCTCCACCACGTAGCTGGCCTTGTCTTAATGCTTCACGCGCAATGATATAAAGGATCTGATCGCCATCAACTTTTTGCCCCAGATGATCAACCATAATGATACGGTCACCGTCACCATCAAATGCCAGACCAACGTGTGCTTGTTCTTCCAGTACGCGCTGTTGCAATAGACGAACATCTGTTGCACCACATTCTTCATTGATATTGATACCATTAGGCTCGCAGCCAATGGCAATGACTTCCGCTCCCAACTCTCTGAGCACATTCGGAGCGATATGGTAGGTTGCACCATTGGCACAATCTAAAACCACTTTCAATCCATTTAAATTTTGCTCACTGGGGAATGTCCCTTTACAAAATTCAATATAACGCCCCGCTGCATCAACTATCCGATTTGCCCGCCCCAACTCAGCAGATTCCACGCAAGTCAGAGGTTTTTCCATTTCTGCCTCAATCGCTTCTTCAACATCATCCGGTAATTTAGTTCCATCAATGGAGAAAAATTTAATGCCGTTATCATAATAAGGATTGTGGGAAGCAGAAATGACAATGCCGGCTTCTGCACGAAAAGTACGTGTCAAATACGCCACGGCAGGTGTTGGCATCGGGCCAGTAAAGGATGCCGACAGTCCCGCAGCAGCCAATCCTGCTTCCAACGCAGATTCCAACATATAACCTGAGATTCGGGTATCTTTACCAATAATAATTTTGCGAGAACCATGACGCGCCAGCACTTTTCCCGCAGCCCAACCAAGTTTCAGTACAAAGTCAGGAGTAATTGGGGTATTTCCCACTCTGCCACGGATACCGTCAGTGCCAAAATATTTACGGTTACTCATACATTTCTTTCCTTTGCTGAACGAATTTTCTGCTCTCAGCTTTTTTGCTGACATCATGTTCTTTACAAACGGTGTATTCTACAAACTATATATTCTGTGAATATGTATTCTTTTCAGATAGCGTTGCATGAACAACTTGCATTGCCTGAACGGTTTCTTTTACATCATGTACACGGATAATCTGGGCACCTTTCATGGCTGCAATCACAGCACAAGCAACGCTTCCTGCTACACGCTCCTGCGGTGGCACATCAAGTAATTGACCAATCATGGATTTGCGAGACATCCCCGCCAGAATAGGTAATCCCAAATGATGAAATTCTTGCAAGTGGGCCAATAACTGATAATTATGCGATAAGTTCTTACCAAAACCGAAGCCAGGATCAAGGATCAGATTGTTTTTTGCGATACCCGCTGCAACACAACGATTAATTTGCTGTATCAGGAAGGTTTTTACTTCTGACACAACATCTTTATAGTGAGGTTCTGCCTGCATTGTGCGCGGTTGCCCCTGCATATGCATCAGGCAGATCGGCAAACCACTTTGTGCGGCTGCATCAAGTGCTCCAGGCTCCTGCAACGAGCGAATATCATTGATAATATGCGCTCCAGCTTTGGCTGATTCCCGCATCACAGACGCTTTTGAGGTATCCACAGATATCCAGATATCAAAGCGCTGTGCCAGCGCTTCAATTACCGGAACGACACGATCCAGCTCCTCCTGCTCGCTGACCTCGTTCGCTCCGGGACGAGTCGATTCTCCTCCCACATCAATAATGGTTGCTCCCTCTTTGATCATCTCAGCAGCATATTTCAACGCCGAATCAAAAGTATTATGGGTTCCACCATCGGAGAAGGAATCTGGAGTGACATTCAAAATCCCCATTACTTGTGGGCAGGAAAGATCGAGGACGTTGCCTCTGGCTGTCAGTTTCATCGCTAGGTGCCTTAATGTCAAAACCCCAGGACAAGCCTGGGGTTTAATGTAGGATAGTTAGCCGCGTTATGCGGTTGGGTTACCATCCGCAGGCTTTGAAGTTTGCTGCGAAGATGGAGTGTTATGGCGATTATTACTATTATTGCCGCCATTACCACCATGATTATCACCTTCCCAACCTGCTGGTGGACGTACTATTGTACGATTCATCAGATCATCAATCTGAGGAGCATCAATGGTTTCATACTTCATCAAGGCATCTTTCATTGAATGAAGAATATCCAGATTATCCATCAGGATCTGGCGAGCCCGTACATAGTTACGATCGATGATGGCTTTCACTTCCTGATCGATTAAACGCGCGGTGTCCTCAGACATGTGTTTTGCCTTGGCAACCGAACGACCGAGGAAAACTTCACCTTCTTCTTCCGCATACAGCAATGGTCCCAATTTTTCTGAGAAGCCCCACTGTGTCACCATATTACGCGCAATAGATGTCGCCACTTTTATATCATTGGACGCACCGGTAGAAACATTATCTACACCATAGATAATTTCTTCCGCTAACCGCCCACCGTATAGAGTTGAAATTTGGCTTTCCAGCTTCTGACGGCTTGCACTGATCTGATCGCCCTCTGGCAAGAAGAACGTCACACCCAACGCACGGCCACGCGGAATAATCGTCACTTTATGAACCGGATCGTGTTCTGGAACCAGGCGGCCAATAATGGCATGTCCTGCTTCATGGTATGCCGTGGATTCTTTTTGCTCCTCCGTCATAACCATTGAACGGCGCTCAGCCCCCATCATGATCTTATCTTTGGCTTTTTCGAATTCGACCATAGAAACAACACGCTTGTTACCGCGAGCGGCAAACAAAGCAGCTTCATTCACAAGGTTAGCCAAATCTGCACCAGAAAAACCGGGTGTGCCACGAGCAATAATCGATGCATCAATATCAGTATCCAAAGGAATACGACGCATATGAACTTTCAGGATTTGCTCACGACCACGCACATCCGGCAAGCCAACAACGACTTGACGGTCAAAACGACCAGGACGTAACAGAGCAGGATCGAGAACATCAGGACGGTTAGTCGCTGCGATAACAATAATGCCTTCGTTACCTTCAAAGCCATCCATTTCAACCAACATTTGGTTCAGTGTCTGTTCACGTTCATCATGTCCGCCACCCAGACCCGCGCCACGCTGACGACCGACTGCATCAATTTCGTCAATAAAGATGATGCACGGTGCAGCTTTTTTCGCCTGTTCAAACATATCACGAACACGGGAAGCACCAACACCAACGAACATTTCAACGAAATCAGAACCAGAGATGGTGAAGAAAGGGACTTTCGCTTCGCCAGCAATAGCTTTCGCCAGCAATGTCTTACCCGTACCTGGAGGGCCAACCATCAAGATACCTTTCGGGATCTTACCGCCGAGTTTTTGGAAACGGCCAGGTTCACGCAGATATTCAACCAATTCGCCCACTTCTTCTTTTGCTTCGTCACAACCGGCAACATCGGCAAACGTGGTTTTGATCTGATCTTCCGTCAGCATACGGGCTTTGCTTTTACCAAAAGACATCGCCCCTTTACCGCCACCGCCTTGCATTTGGCGCATAAAGAAGATCCAGACGCCAATGAGCAGTAACATTGGGAACCATGATATAAAGAGGGTCGCCAACAGACCTTGCTGTTCTGGTGGTTCACCAACAACTTTTACCTGCTTATTGAGTAGGGTATCCAGCAACTTTTCATCCTGAATTGGCATATAAGTGCTGTATTTTCCACTGTTGTCCTTCTTAGTGAAATCAATGTCACGACCCGAAATACGTACTTCGCTTACTTGATTCTGCGATATTTCATTGATGAAATTAGAGTAATCTACCCTACGACCACTAGAATCGCCGGGACCAAAACTCTGGAACAATAACATCAAGACAACTGCGATGACTAACCAGAGAATCAGGTTTTTCGCCATGTCACTCAAGGGATTAACCTCATATTACAACTGTGTTAACAAATAGTAGTCAGGGTACTACACTTTCCGCCCTGTCGCTACAATGTATACTTCACGTGATCGTGCCCGCGAAGATTCTGGTTTACGAACTTTTACCTTCGCAAAAAGGGAGCGTATTTCCCTCAGGTATTCATCAAAGCCCTCTCCCTGAAATACTTTGACAATAAAACTACCCCCAGGGGCCAGCACATCACGACACATATCCAACGCTAACTCAACCAGATACATGGATCGGGGAATATCGACCGCGGGGGTTCCACTCATATTGGGAGCCATATCCGACATGACGACCTGGACTTTATTATCACCAACTCTCTCAAGTAATGTTTTCAATACAAGCTCATCACGAAAGTCTCCTTGAAGGAAATCGACTCCAACAATCGGATCCATCGGCAAAAGATCGCAAGCAATGACTCGCCCGCTATTACCAATCTGACTCACTACATACTGAGACCACCCACCTGGAGCAGCACCTAAATCAACAACGGTCATACCCGGTTTAAAGATTTTGTCGCTTTGCTGTATCTCATCAAGTTTAAACCAAGCGCGAGAGCGAAGCCCTTTTTTCTGCGCCTGAAGAACATATTTATCACTAAAATGTTCCTGCAACCAGCGACTTGAGCTTGCTGAGCGTTTTTTATTGGCCATTGTTTTTTCCAACTCTATTAATAAGGCGCCTTATTTTTTGCGTTCTCTTATCAAACCACACCACACTTTTATGGTGATAGATATGAGATGGCGGTAGAATATATCGTTTTCAATACCAACGAAGCAAAAAAACGATGACTCTTAACAAGAAACAAGTCCAATATCTGAAAAGTCTCGCTCATTCATTAAAGCCCGTCGTTATGATCGGCAACAATGGGTTGACCGAAGGCGTGCTAGCTGAAATCGAACAAACTCTTTCGCATCACGAGCTTATCAAAGTTAAAGTTGCTGGCGAAGACCGCGAAGTGAAAACTTTGATCGCTGAAGCGATTGTTCGTGAAACGGGTGCACATAACGTGCAAATCATTGGCAAAATGTTAGTTCTCTACCGTCCATCGGAAGAACGCAAGATTAGTCTACCTAAATAATCACGGCATATTTATACAAAAGTGCCATATTAATTAATTTACTATGATAAAAAAGGCCAAAAACTGGCCTTTTTTCTTTGAAAATGGTGTATTAAACATAATCCACGTTCAAAACTTCGAATTCCACTTGACCGCCAGGCGTGGAAATTACAACAACATCATCGACTTCTTTACCAATCAGACCACGAGCTATCGGTGAATTCACTGAAAGAAGATTTTCTTTAATATTGGCTTCATCATCACCGACAATACGATAAGTTTGCTCTTCATCGGAATCCAAGTTCAGTACCGTTACCGTTGCCCCAAAAATCACTCGGCCATTGTTGATCATCTTCGTGACATCAATCACCTGTGCATTGGAAAGTTTAGCCTCAATTTCCTGAATACGGCCTTCACAAAAACCCTGCTGCTCACGAGCGGCATGATATTCCGCGTTTTCTTTCAAATCACCGTGCTCACGCGCCTCAGCGATTGCGGCAATAATTTGAGGCCGACGTACATTTTTCAAATGCTCTAATTCTTCGCGCAATTTATCCGCGCCACGTACCGTCATCGGAATTTGTTTCATTTATTCAACCTCTAAATTAATCCTAAGCCCAAACAACATCTTCCTGATTTTTTTTGTAATAACAGCACATTTTTTAATAACAGCACAATGAGCACACCTTATCAGGCAGGCTTACAGATACTTAATAAAAAGAAGTGTAATTCAGCACAATCTGAAGTCTACAGGCATAATTACCTGTCAATCTATCATTCTAACGTAGAGTTGATGATGGATCATCGTTTACTTTGCCTTTAAACAGCCCCTTAGTATCATTAATACAAATATTCATGGAATACATCACTTTCATATGCGAGATCTATGGCTCTTTTAAAAATCCCCAGCACAATAGCGTGTATGCTCAGCTTAAGCCTGAGCATTTTCAATGCAAATGCCTCTTTTGATATCTCTTCTATTGAGAAAAGCGCCCAATATTTGCCTATGGGAACTGATTTTTCATTTATTGCCCAAACCGTTGGTGCAAAAAATCCCTTAATTGATTATCACGGGCAACAAATGGCTTTACCTGCAAGTACGCAGAAAATTGTGACAGCATTAGCAGCACTATTGCAGCTTGGTAAGGATTACCGCTTTATCACAACACTAGAAAGTGATGCTAATCTTTCAGATGGCGTATTAAAGGGTAACCTAACGGCTCGCTTTGTCGGTGATCCTATGCTGACTCGTTCACAACTGCGCAGTATGGTCGGAACCTTAAAACAATCGGGTATAAAACAGATTGATGGAGATCTCGTCATCGATATTTCGATTTTCTCCAGCCACGATAAAGCCCCAGGCTGGGTATGGAACGATATGACCCAGTGTTTCAGCGCCCCTCCATCAGCAGCCATCGTGGATAAAAACTGCTTTTCTGTTTCACTTTACAGCGCAGAGCAACCTGGCGAATTGGCAATTGTCCACGTTCCCTCTTTTTATCCTGTTAATGTACTGAGTGAAGTCAAAACATTGGCTAAGGGTTCACCCGAAGCGAAGTATTGTGAATTTGATGTTACATCGGGTGATTTGAATCGATATACCCTCACTGGCTGCCTGACACAACGCGATGAACCACTCCCATTGGCATTTGCTATCCAGAATGGGCCTGGCTATGCTGGCAAGATCCTGAAGAATGAATTAAATATTGCTGGTATTGAGTTAAAAGGCCATATACGTCTCCAGTCGGCTACCAAACAACCAGAAAAGATCCTCGCCGTAAATCAATCTGTACCATTAAATAAGATGCTCGAAATCATGTTGAAAAAATCAGATAACATGATTGCGGATACCCTCTTTCGTACCCTCGGCCACCACTATTTTAATGTGCCAGGGACATGGCGGGCAGGTTCCGATGCGGTTCGCCAAATTCTGAAAAAGAAAGCAGGCATTGATTTGGGCAATACTATCATGGTGGATGGTTCCGGCCTTTCACGCCACAATTTAATCGCCCCCGTAACTATGATGGAGATATTACAATTTATTGCTCAGCACAATGATGAATTGGACTTCATCCCTATGTTACCCAAAGCGGGATACGATGGCACGTTGGCTTATCGTCCTGGCCTGCATGAATCGGGGCTTGATGGTAAGGTCTTTGCCAAAACAGGATCATTACAAGGCGTTTATAACCTCGCAGGGTTTATGACTGCCGCCAGTGGACAACAAATTGCTTTTGTCCAGTTTGTCTCTGCCTATTCTGTTCCGCCAGAAGATCAACGCACCCGCCGTGTTCCGTTATCGCGTTTTGAACACAATTTATATAAATCACTATATCAAAATTACTGAGCTGGTTTAGTGCATAAGAAGAGCTTGACCAAAAGCAAAAAGGGCGCCAACACAGCGCCCTTTTGTTATATTCGAATGACTACGTGAAAATTAGTGTTTATAAATAAACTCAACGCCATCGTCATCTTCTTCGTCCCAGTCATCATCATCCCAATCATCATCAGATGATTGCTGTAACTGTTCCTTGTGGTAATCATCCCACATGAATTCAACTTTTTCAGGTTGAGACTCTTCCGACGTTTCCATGCTACGCGGCTGTGTTTTCATGAACTCCATAATATCCCAGCAAAGCTCTTTCACGCCCTGACGGTTCACGGCTGAGATCATGTAATAATCGCCTTCCCAACCAAGCTCATCGGCAATTGCTTTTGCCCGCAGCTTGGCTTCTTCTGGATCGATGAGATCGACTTTATTAAAGACCAACCTGCGTGGTTTTTCTGCCAGTTTTTCACTGTAGTTGTGCAGCTCTTTGGTAATGATACGGGCATTTTCAACCGGATCAGATTCGTCGATAGGGCAGAGGTCGATCAAATGCAGCAATACGCGGCAACGTTCCAAATGCTTCAGGAAACGAATCCCCAATCCAGCACCTTCTGATGCCCCTTCAATCAAACCAGGGATATCTGCTACTACAAAACTTTGTTCGCTATCCATGCGCACAACACCCAGGCTTGGCACCAGGGTTGTAAATGGATAATCAGCCACTTTTGGTTTTGCGGCCGATACGGCGCGAATGAAGGTGGATTTGCCTGCATTTGGCATACCCAACATTCCCACATCAGCCAGTAGCATCAACTCCAGCATCAGTTCACGGCTTTCTCCAGGCGTTCCCATCGTTCTTTGACGAGGAGCACGGTTCACCGAAGATTTAAAGCGGGTATTACCAAGGCCGTGGAAGCCCCCTTTTGCAACCATAAAACGCTGTTCATGGCGCAGCATATCCCCCAATATTTCGCCCGTAGCGATATCACGCACACGGGTTCCAACCGGAACCTTAATAGTAATGTCCTGACCACGTTTACCCGTACAATCGCGGCTTTGTCCATTCTGACCACGTTCAGCACGGAACGATTTTTCAAAACGGTAATCAATCAGTGTATTGAGGTTTTCATCTGCCAGCAGGTAGACATCACCACCATCACCACCGTCGCCGCCGTCCGGCCCGCCTTTTGGAATATATTTCTCACGACGGAAGCTGACGCAACCATTGCCACCATCTCCCGCTACAACCAGAATCCTGGCTTCATCTACAAATTTCATCATTTTTCTCCGTAGGATAGCCACTGTAAAGCTGGATGGCTGTTAGTACCCAGAGATGGCGTAATCCAAAATAATAAAAAGCCCCGCAACACACATTGCAGGGCTTCTGATTCGATCAAGATGCAAAAAACTTATTCAGCTTCGATGCTGATAAATTTACGGTTTTTTGGACCTTTAACTTCGAACTTAACTTTCCCGTCAGCTAATGCGAACAGGGTGTGGTCACGGCCACAACCTACGTTGTTGCCTGCGTGGAATTTAGTACCACGTTGACGAACGATGATGCTACCTGCCAAAACAGACTCACCACCAAAGCGTTTTACACCCAGACGTTTGCTTTCAGAATCGCGACCGTTACGAGTCGAGCCGCCAGCCTTTTTGTGTGCCATTAATCTGCTCTCCTAAATCTTAAGCGATGCCAGTGATTTTAACATCGGTGAACCACTGACGGTGGCCCTGCTGCTTACGGCTGTGTTTACGACGACGAAACTTAACGATTTTAACTTTCTCGCCACGACCGTGCGCAACAACTTCAGCTTTAACTTTAACGCCTTCAACTACTGGAGCGCCGATTTTGATATCTTCGCCGTTAGCGACCATCAGCACCTGGTCAAACTCAACAGTTTCACCTGTTGCGATGTCCAGCTTTTCCAAGCGAATTGTTTGGCCTTCGCTTACTCGGTGTTGTTTACCACCACTTTGGAAAACTGCGTACATATAAACTCCGCTTTCCGCGCACCCCCTAAAAATGCTTTCCAGAGCGCGCTATAAAATATTCACAATAGGGCGCGAATTCTACGCAAAAACCGCTTGGAAGACAAGTGCAGAATTAGAACAGATGAGAAAAAAACAGAGTTTTTCAATTGTCATTTATTCGAACGGTTTTTCAAGTACAATCGATATATCTTGATATCTATTGATATGCTAATTTTAATGAGCACAGCTCTGAATCAGAGTCCAAAGCCAAAACATGAATTTAGAATCGATAATTAAACTCACCGCTGATGATATGGCAGCGGTTAATGAAACCATTCTTAACCAATTAAATTCTGACGTTGCGCTAATTAACCAACTTGGTTACTACATCATCAGCGGCGGTGGCAAGCGCATTCGACCAATGATAGCCGTACTGGCCGGTAAGGCTCTTCGCTGCCAAGACGCAAAACACATCAAAGTTGCTGCTTTGATTGAATTTATCCACACGGCAACGCTGCTGCATGACGATGTCGTTGATGAATCTGACATGCGCCGCGGTAAAGCAACAGCCAACTCCATTTATGGTAATGCTGCCAGTGTCCTTGTGGGTGATTTTATCTATACGCGCTCATTTCAAATGATGACCGATCTCGATTCCATGCGCGTATTAAAATTGATGTCTGACGCTACCAATGTCATTGCGGAAGGCGAGGTCATGCAGTTGATGAACTGCAATGATCCTAATGTTTCAGAAGATGACTATATGAAGGTTATTTACAGTAAAACCGCCCGCCTGTTTGAAGTCGCCGCGCATTCAGCGGCCATTCTCGCCAACGCCACTCCTGAGCAAGAAATAGCACTACGTGATTATGGCCGTTATCTAGGAACCGCATTTCAATTAATTGATGATCTGCTGGATTATGATTCAGATAACAGTACGCTTGGAAAAAACACAGGAGATGACTTAAACGAAGGCAAACCAACATTGCCTCTTTTGCACGCTATGAACCACGGTTCACCGGAACAATCCGCTCTGATACGAGGTGCCATTGAACAGGGTAATGGCCGCCATTTGCTGGATACCGTCCTGACAACGATGAAACAATGCGGTTCACTCAAATATACCCGCCAGCGGGCAGAAGAAGAAGCTGATAAGGCAATTTCAGCATTGCAGTCACTGGAAGATTCTCCATACAAGGCGGCTCTTGAGGGATTGGCCCATGTCGCTGTGCAGCGACTTTCCTGAGTTGAATCAATCAGTGCCCCAGATAATTCAATCTAGGGCGCTGTCTTTATTATCAATATCTTGAATACCGACATATTGGACAAGGCTGGCTAGCCCTTTTCTCAAAATAAATTTAACCATTCTTTCTCTTTCAGATTTACTCAATTGGTAATAAGCTTCTACCCAGATCATAAATGGATCCTGTCGCTTATTCCGATAGTATTCGACTGAATTTTCACTGACTGTCAGTACATTCACGACTTCTTCAGGCAAACTGTTAACATTATATTCGAGCGCTTTTCCCTGTACGCCACGCTTACGGCGTTGTTCCCAGCCCTCGCGTCTTGCCATCAGATTAACTCCTTGGGGAGACGATGGCAGCCCTGCGAGGCCGATGAGTTCTTTTGCAGAATACCACTCTTTTTTCATCTCTTTCTCCTCGCTTGATACTGGAGCAGTGACGAGAAAACCAAATTTTAAGTACCTGGTTTTTCAAAAGCTGTCTCAAGTAGCTATGATTTTTTCCAAAAAACTTCTTATGCCATCTCGTAATATCACTTCGGTAATGACCTCCTTCTCTTCCTCGGTGAGTAAATTAAATGCACTTACCCAAATGGATAAAGGATCTTGTTTCTGAACCTGATATTCCGTTGGTGTTTCATGAAGCTCTAAAGCTTCTAACGTTGATTTAGGAAAACAAGAGTAATGGTATTCAATCGCCCGCCCTTGAACACCCGCCCGTTTTTGCCTCAACCACTCTTCACGTTTTGCTCTGGCATTAACTCCTTGTGGTGATCTAGGTAACTCACCTATACCGGTCAGCTCCGTTGCCGTATACCACTCTTTTTTCATAATGTTTCTCTATTTTTGTAACCAAGGTCAAAAAAGAAGTTATTAAGAAAAAATTAGAAACATTTTTAGAAAAAATAATGTTATTTTGTTTTCTTAATAACAGGTTCGTGTTCGTTATTAATTTCACATTAACGCTTTAGTTATACCACTAATGTGGCTTCTAATTTAATAGAAAAGGATTAAAAAAATGATTTCTATGAAATCGGATTGGCATCCTGCTGATATTATTGCCGCTTTACGTAAACGAGGAACGACGTTAGCTGCCGTTTCCCGTGCGGCGGGACTGAGTTCATCTACTTTGGCGAATACACTTTCTCGCCCGTGGCCCAAGGGAGAATGGATAATAGCGAATTACTTAGAACTACATCCGTCTGAAATATGGCCAAGCCGTTATTTCGATCCCAACACAGGAGAACTATTAGAAAGGAAAATTAGAGAGAAAAAGAATAATTAGCTATCAATATAACTATTGAAAGAAAAACCGCTAGTTATTTCTAACTAGCGGTTTTAGTTAATTAATATATTTAACTTAATTCGTATATTAATAAATCATTAATAAATGAATTAGGCGTTAATAAATTTTTCGCCTAATTCAATATCTTTCTTCAAGACATCCAGCATGTTATCTAATGCCTTCTGTTCAAAATCACTTAATTTACCAATATCTAAACGTTCTTCGATACCATTTTTACCTAAGCGAACAGGCTGTGCAAAGAAACGGGCATATTTGCCATCACCTTCAACATAGCTGCACTCAATGACATTGCTTTCACCTTGCAAGCCACGGATCAGCGACAATCCCAAACGAGCCGCTGCTTGTCCCATAGACAGTGTTGCAGAACCTCCGCCTGCTTTTGCTTCAACAACCTCAGTACCCGCATTCTGAATACGCTTGGTCAATGCCTCGATTTCTTCATCAGTGAAGTTAACCCCAGGAATTTGCGACAGCAAAGGCAGAATAGTCACACCAGAGTGCCCGCCAATCACAGGAACTTCCACTTCTTCGGCGTTCTTTCCTTTCAGCTCAGCAACAAAAGTGTTGGAACGGATGATATCCAGGGTTGTGACACCAAACAGGCGGTTCTTATCGTACACCCCTTCTTTTTTCAGTACTTCAGCAGCAATCGCGACAGTAGTATTGACCGGGTTGGTAATAATACCGATTAGTGTTTTTGGACACGTTTTAGCAACCTGCTGAACCAGATTACGAATAATCCCCGCATTGATATTGAACAAATCGGAACGATCCATACCCGGTTTACGCGCCACACCCGCAGAAATCAATACGACATCCGCACCTACCAGTGCTGGGGTTGCATCTTCACCAGCAAAACCAGTGACTTTGACTTCCGTTGGGATATGGCTCAGATCGGCTGCGACGCCTGGGGTCACTGGCGCAATGTCATACAAGGAAAGTTCTGAACCTGAAGGAAGCTGGGTCTTGAGTAGAAGGGCAAGTGCCTGACCAATACCACCGGCTGCACCGAGAACTGCAACTTTCATCCTGATACTCCTTAAATTAAGTACTGTAAACACCACGTATTAAAAACAATCTATTAACAGGCAGATTATCCACTTAATGACCTGATGATGGAACACAAAAGTTATTTTATTCTAGACAAAATGCTTATCTGTTAATGAGATAATGGGCACTTTTTTGAGAATTATTTCCGTCGTATCCCTCATCAATAGGCTGATTACCTTACGCTTCTCTTTCACACCAAACAACACCATTTAATTAACAATGCATTTACCATGCTTAATTTGGTTTTTTCTTCCCTTTCTTGAATAAAAATTCACTTTTTTGCATAATATTGGCTTGATAATGGATTTAACGATGGTGAAATATGCGTGTTCCTTCGAAACAGGAAGATTTGGTAAAAGCTTTCAAGGCATTATTGAAAGAAGAAAAATTCAGCTCTCAAGGTGAAATTGTTGCAGCACTTCAGGACGAAGGGTTTGAAAACATCAACCAATCTAAAGTTTCCAGAATGCTGACGAAATTTGGTGCTGTCCGAACCCGTAATGCCAAAATGGAAATGGTTTACTGCTTACCCGCAGAATTGGGCGTTCCTACTGCCACCAGCCCATTAAAAAATCTGGTATTAGATGTTGATTACAATCATAGCATTGTCGTTATACGAACCAGCCCTGGCGCAGCACAGTTAATTGCGCGCCTATTAGATTCATTGGGGAAAGCAGAAGGAATTCTGGGCAGTATTGCAGGCGATGACACCATTTTTTCTACGCCGGCACAAAATTTTACGACAAAACAACTCTACGAAGCGATCCTTAACCTGTTTGAACAAGAGCTTTAATTTTGCTGGTCTGCCGTATGCCACTCCCATCAAGAGATGCGCACGGCAGGCCAACTCACAGATAAATAAGCGAATTATACCGTTAAACAGCGTTTGCTTTTTGGGTCAGCGCTACCAGCAGTTTCTCGTTAATACCCCCAAATCCACCATTACTCATCAGTAAAATATGATCACCCGGCTGAGCCGTATCGACAATCATCTTCACCAGCGTATCGATATCAGCACTCCAGCGAGCGGGCTGAATGCACTGTTCGGCAATTTCCACCACCTGCCACGGAATATTGGTGGGCTGATAGAGAAAGACTTCATCAGCGCGTCCCAAAGAAGGCGCAATATCATTTTTGCTCATCCCCATTTTCATGGTATTTGAACGAGGTTCCAGCACGGCAAGAATGCGAGCCATACCGCCCACTTTGCTTCTCAGCCCTTCCAATGTGGCTAAAATGGCTGTGGGATGATGGGCAAAATCATCATATACCGAGATGCCATTGATTTCGCCGCGCAATTCCAGACGACGACGGGCATTAATAAATTTGCTGAGAGCCTGACAGGCATCCGCCGGTTGCACCCCCACATGATGAGCTGCCGCAATCGCGACTAAGCCATTATGCATATTGTGTTCACCGACTAATGACCAATTGACTTCCCCAATCAGTTCACCCTGCCGGAATACGTGATAGTGACTGCTATCTTGACTGATTTTCTTCGCCTGCCAATGACCACTGTCTCCTACCTGTTCCAATTCGCTCCAGCATCCCATTGCGAGCACTTGCTTCAAATTAATATCATTATCGGGGACGATAATCTTGCCCGTACTCGGCACAACCCTGACGAGATGATGGAACTGTTTTTGAATAGCGGCCAAATTTTCGAAAATGTCGGCGTGATCAAATTCAAGATTGTTCATAACCAGAGTGCGGGGGCTATAGTGGACAAATTTCGAACGCTTATCAAAAAAAGCACTGTCATATTCGTCGGCTTCAATCACAAAAAACGGACTTTCACCCCGTTGTGCTGATACCTCAAAATTCCCTGGCACGCCGCCGATCAGGAACCCAGGTTGATAGCCACACGCTTCTAAAATCCAGGCCAGCATCCCCGCCGTTGTTGTTTTGCCGTGAGTACCCGCGACAGCCAATACCCAACGTTCCGGCAATATATGATCATGCAACCACTGCGGCCCCGAAGTGTAAGGAATTCCCCGATCCAGCACAGCTTCCACGCAAGGATTGCCGCGAGTCATAGCATTGCCGATGATCACCATATCTGGAGCAGGATCTAGTTGTGCCGGATCGTATCCCTGAATCAGCTCAATACCCTGTTTTTCCAGCAGAGTGCTCATTGGCGGGTATACATTGGCATCGGAGCCAGTTACTTCATGTCCTTGTGCGCGAGCGAGGATCGCCAGCCCACCCATGAAAGTGCCGCAAATGCCAAGAATATGAATACGCATTTATTTCTACCTGATATCATGAAATGTTTCTCTATTCTAACCCCCAAATCAGAGATTAAAAATGCAATAGCCTATGAATCATCTGATTCTTTAGCTAAACTGCCCGCGCATAAGTGCGACACATAAATGCAATATATAAGTGCAATATTATGTGAAGCACACTTCCTAAAACCACAATCAAATTCAAGGCCTTTGTCATGAAAACATTAGGCGAATTCATCGTCGAAAAACAGCAAGATTTTCCGCACGCTACAGGTGAGCTGACTGCCCTGCTGTCGGCCATCAAGTTAGGTGCCAAAATAATCCATAGAGATATCAATAAAGCTGGTCTGGTGGATATTTTAGGCACAAGTGGCGTATCTAATGTTCAAGGTGAAGTTCAGATGAAACTGGACTTGTACGCCAATGAAAAGCTCAAGGCAGCATTGAAAGCACGCGGCGAAGTTGCAGGCATTGCTTCTGAGGAGGAAGATGAGATCGTTATTTTTGATGGCGACCGAGCAGAAAATGCGAAGTATGTTGTTTTGATGGATCCACTGGATGGTTCTTCGAATATTGATGTAAACGTTTCCGTCGGGACTATTTTCTCGATTTACCATCGAATTACTCCGATGGGTCAGCCTGTCACTGAAGAAGATTTCCTGCAACCAGGGAATCAGCAGGTTGCAGCCGGTTATGTGGTTTATGGGTCATCTACCATGCTGGTTTACACGACAGGTTGTGGTGTTCATACTTTTACTTATGATCCTTCCCTTGGTGTGTTCTGCCTGACCCATGAGAAAGTCCAATTCCCGACCAAGGGCAATATGTACTCTATCAACGAGGGGAACTACATCAAGTTCCCAATGGGTGTGAAAAAATACATTAAATATTGCCAAGAGCAGGATGAAGCAACCCAGCGTCCTTATACTACCCGTTATATCGGTTCGCTGGTGGCTGATTTTCACCGCAACTTATTAAAAGGTGGGATCTATATCTATCCGAGTACGGCAAGCCATCCGACCGGAAAACTTCGCTTACTTTATGAATGTAACCCAATCGCATTCTTGGCTGAGCAAGCCGGAGGAAAAGCCAGCGATGGTGCCAACCGTATTCTGGATATTGTGCCGAATAAACTACACCAACGCGTGCCTTTTTTTGTCGGGACAAAATCGATGGTAGAAAAAGCAGAAAGTTTTATGGCGGAATTTCCTGACCAATAAGCTTTTATTCTTACACTATTGATTAAATCATAATATAAAGGGGTGGATAGCCACCTCTTGTTTTATATATTTTTTCTATTTCCTCCTCTCGCTAAAGTTTCTTACTGATAGTTACCCACTGATACCCACGATTATTACTGAGAAAACACCTTTTTTATAAAAGATGAAATCGATATCGCAGCGAAAATAAAGCAATAACTTTTGGTTAGCAATTGATAATTATTTGTCATTACGCATAACAATGAAATTTTTCCTAATGTATGTAGGTATGGGAAGTATTATCTTTTTTATATTAATGAGATAGCTATACCCAATTAAACTGAGTTTTTTGACATCAAAGGTGTAACGTTAAAGCGCTGGCGACAGCCCATATTTTATGAGGAATTCATATATGGACTCGTATATTAATCATAAGGTTTTTCGGCTTTCTATTCTCATGTATTCGCTTTTTTTACCCTTTACGCCTACGAGTGCGCTTTCGGCAGGTGAAAAAGTGCAGGAGAATAGAACCGCAGAAAGAAAATTTTTACGGCCATCGGCAAATGAAAATCATGCCAATCAGGCACAACAGAACAGTCAAACATCTGCCGATAATGAAGTGAATGCCATCACACAAAATATTCATCGGGTAAGTAATATTTTATCCTCTTCCCCATCTCAATTAACTGAGCAGGCAAAATCTTATGCATTGGGGAAAGTCAATAGTACGATCACTTCGGAAACCAAAAAATGGTTGTCCCGATTTGGGACAGCCAACATTAATTTATCTCTCGACAAAAAAGGCAAACTGGATAACAGTTCTCTGGATTTTCTGTTACCTCTCTATGACAATAAAACAGATTGGCTTGTTTTCTCCCAATTAGGTTATCGCCACCACGATAGCCGCAATACCGTAAACCTAGGTTTTGGTGGGCGCTATTTTACCCCCAGTTGGATGTATGGTTTAAATACCTTTTTTGACAATGACTTTACCGGAAAAAATAAACGGATGGGTTTTGGCGGAGAGATTTGGACAGATTACGTTAAATTCTCGGCCAATACTTACTGGCACTTGAGCAAATGGCGTCAATCACCAAAAGAGTTGGACTATGAAGAAAGACCGGCCAATGGCTTCGATATCACTGGTATTTTTTTCTTACCGGTATATCCCAACCTTGGAGGTAAATTGAGTTATGAACAGTACTTCGGCGATAACGTCGCTCTGTTTAATCGGGAGACCAAGCAAAAAAATCCAACTCTTGCCCGATTTGGTCTGAATTATACCCCTTTCCCACTGATGACGATGGGCGTAGATTACAAACTTGGAGGCAGCAGGCACAGTGAAACGCTCTTCCTGGCGAATCTGAATTATCGTTTTGGAATGCCTTTTGAAAATCAGATTTCGCCCAGTAGTGTTGCTGACATACGCACATTATCTGGCAGCCGTTATGATCTCGTGGAAAGAAATAATAACATCGTGCTGGATTACAAGAAAAAACCCGAATTCAACCTTGTTATGCCAAGTATGTTTAACGGATATAGTAGCCAACATGTTCAAATCATCCCAAATATAACCGCTGAACAAAGTCTGAAAAAAATATCATGGCAGATGAATGACGAATTCCGTAAAAATGGGGGCGTTATCATCCCTCGCGGCACATCAGTTGAATTAGATCTACCAAAATATTCTGTCCAAGGAGTGAACAGCTATATCCTGTCTGCGATTGCAGATATCGATAGCAGTAATAAGCCAAAGACAACGCAAATGAACGTAGTGGTGGAACCATTTGCCATTAAAGAGCAAATCATCAAGCCAAATAGTCAAGGCCCTGTGATTTCCAATGGAAAATCGTCCTACGATCTGATCACCACTATTACCTATGGCAATAAAAATAACCCGCCGATTAAAAACAAGGCAATACCAAACGTCAAATGGAGCATCGAACCGCCAGATGAACATACCACATTGCACTGGGACAAAGCTGGCATGACCAATGATAACGGTCAGTTAACGGCAACATTGAGCAGTACTCAATCGCTCAAACCCGATACCAAAATTTATCTGGCAATGGATGATCAACCTAAATTAGAGGTAAAAATCGATAAGCCACTGATTTTCACACCACTTTCTGATGCCATTCAAGCCAAGGACTTCGTATTTGACAGTAAAGCGCCTTATGAAGCAACGGAACACAAGCCACTTATTGTGACGGCGACCGTGTTCGATACCGATGGCAACCCCATCAAGAAAAAAATGGATATGAATTTACAATGGAGTACAGAGCCTTCTAATATGCCGGGGTTATTAGTTAGACCTGAAAAGGGCTATGAAAATGGCACAGATCAGGACGGTAAGATCAAGGCGATTGTGACCAGTACTCAAGCCATAACAGGTGTTAAAGTCGGCGTGTTGATCAATGGGATGTACCAAAACTTCTCTGAACCATTCGATTTTATCGCACCAAAAAATATAAAGATTAAATTGGGCGATATTAGCGTCACGCCATCCTCTCAGGGGGTAAAAGCGGATGGGAAAGCGTACCACACCTTTAAAGTACCCGTTCTCGACGAGCATGGTAACATTCTGAGAAATCAGTCTATTGCTCATAAATTTAAAACGGGACTGGCCTTGCAAGGTTCGGACAAACCCGTGCCAAAAGGAGTGAAACTCGAAATACCGGAGAATCCAATAACAGATGCCGAGGGTAATCTGTCCCTCAATATGACAAGCTCAGTCGGGGTAAGTAACGTTTATTTCACGATATCACCGGATTTACCCGATACAGATACCACCGCTAGCAAGGCCTCTGGGGATGTCAACTTCGAGCCAGTTCCAGAACTGGTAGGAATAATAGTACGTGGACTGCTTAGTATAAATAAAAAATATATTCCTCCACAGGAAACGCTCTACAACGTGCATGATGATATAACAGTTCTCCTATCGAGAGATGGAGAAAACGGCTTAATGCAGGAAGCTATTACACCGAAATACTTAAATGGCGTATCTACCAATAGCAATTTGGTGACAGTAAGCAATTCTAATTACGGAGATAATGATTACGGAGATATAACATTCGTTCCTGAGAACTTCACCACAGAACAACGGCCAGTCACAGTGACAGTCACTATAATAGATGAGAAAACTCAAATTACGCATCGTTATTACCATACTTTCAACCCTCAAAGATTTATAAAGATCCTTGATACTCCGGTTAGTTTATCCAATCTGGAGGATAGTTGTAATAAACAGCCAAATGGTGATGACAGAGACTGGAGTCAGGATCGTCTCAATGCTATCCCATCTAACGCAACTGCGCTTGATATAGGAATAGCTCCTTACACTAATCAGGTTTCATTGAGTAATGAGTATGACAAAACGAGTTTCCCTAATTTTGGATTGAAAAAATTAATAGGCAAAACAGACAAATTGAAAGTCTATAATCCACAAGAAAACAAGGTATATGCATATGATTTTGCTAGCAGAACCGCTACACTAGTGGATCCAAACAGTACGGAGCAGGGGATTGCAATATGTGTATTACGCAATAGTAATTAGGTAATACCACCAGTACTGAACAGGAAGTTTCTTATATAAAATAAGCGCAGACCTATGAGTAATTGGGTCTGCGCTTTACCATGACCGCCGCAAACCCCGACTGTGATATATCTAATTCATCACGTAATTGACTCAGTGCCAATAACCGAAAAATCCGAGGCATTTTGGCCTGTTTTGGCTATAATGCCTCGCATCCCATTTTGGTTTGAAATTGAAGGAAACCGTTTTATGAGCCTGAATAATGTACCGGCTGGCAAAGATCTGCCTGAAGATATTTATGTCATCATTGAGATCCCAGCAAATGCCGATCCTATTAAATATGAAGTGGACAAAGAATCGGGTGCCTTGTTTGTAGACCGTTTCATGTCAACCGCCATGTTCTACCCATGTAACTACGGCTATATCAACAATACCCTGTCTCTCGACGGTGATCCCGTTGACGTATTGGTTCCAACGCCATACCCATTACAGCCCGGCTCGGTGATCCGCTGCCGTCCGGTCGGTGTGCTGAAAATGACTGATGAATCCGGTGAAGATGCAAAACTGGTCGCGGTTCCTCATACCAAACTGAGCAAAGAATACGATCACATCAATGATGTAGACGATCTGCCAGAATTGCTGCGTGCCCAAATCACTCATTTCTTCGAACACTATAAAGATCTGGAAAAAGGCAAGTGGGTTAAAGTAGACGGCTGGGACAATGCTGAAGCCGCTAAAGCTGAAATCCTGTCTTCTTTCGAACGCGCTGCCCAAAAATAATCCTGACAGGGAATAACGAATTTTAGCAACAACCTCTGCCTTTATTAGGACAGAGGTTGTTATTGGTTCAGGGTTTTACAGAGTGTTCGCCAATGATTACTCTTCTTCGTGGCGTTTCAGCCAGTCACCACTGGTTATCCTGTGCAATCCCTCAACAGGCAATTGATAGAGGTAGATCCACGCTTTGCCATAAGGCGTTTCAATCAGTTCCCTTTCGTACTCCTGAGCATTCTTTTTCAATTCATCCAATTCGGTCAGAATGGAGGGCGTAATACGATAGACTTCACACTCGATTGTTCCTTCACCCCGAATAACCGCCGGATAGTGCCCCAGATCATAAATTTCATAACCGGCCAATCTGTGTTTTCCTAACAATTGGGCATCCGTCATCCAGTGATGATTGCCTTGTTTTTGCCTCAGGCTACCATAAACAATAACTCGCATCTTTAAAACTCAAACTCATAGAGCAGATCTAAAGCCTGATCAATACCAGATACCGCTTCCAGATACAATCTTGGCATAACTCGATAGCGTAATGTCAGTGTCGCTAACGAGTCAAAAATCCCCACACCATACTTCACTTGTAAGTCATTGGTAATTCGTCCGCTGACAACCACTTGAGATTTATCGCCAACGCCCTGAGTATCTAAAGCCAAATCAGAAACACCAAACGTTTCCCCTATTTTACCGACTAACTGACTGCTCTGAGCAATCCCTAACCCAATCAGCATCGCCGCCATTTGCGAGTTGTCAGAATCACCTTTCTCCAGCCCTTCTCCCCGTAATAAGTAAGATAAGGCTTCCTGTTGGGATTTAACGGGATCAGAAAAAACCTCCACTTTCGGTTTATCTGCTAAACCGGTCACGCGTACACCGACAATAACTTTGTTTGCGGTCGATTCTGGATTACGGATCGCTTCAATGTTCAACAATGGCTGATCTGGCGGGCCGGAGAACATAATCATTCCCTTACGCACTTGTAAATCCTGCCCATAGGCATGGAAATTCCCTTCAGGAATATCAATCTGGCCATTCAGCCCCAACCCCTGTTTATCCTGAAGGACTTTTAATGCGCCTTTGAGTTGTGCCTTCAAGCCAAAGGCACTCAAGCGCACATCATTGCCGATATGAATATTTAAGTTACTTTGAATCAAAAGAGAAGATTTTTTCTTCTCGATTGGCTGGAGGCTTTTATCCAGCATCACTTCGTCAGCAGAAACACCAACCGCCGATTCCGGTAACTCCTGAACCGTAATCCGTGCCCACGGGATATCCACACTCCCGTCGAGCTTCAGCAGATTGGGTTTCGCTTCCAGCACTAAATCCGGACTGACATCCACCTTCACCATCGGCGGCACAGTCACGCGTAACTTCTCTCCATTGGCTGCCATTCTGGCATACCAGTTATCTATGTTGCGCCAATCAGCGTGGCCGTTCAGGTTTAATTGTCCTTTGGGAGTTTTAATCATGCCATGCAAATCAGAGCTGGCACCGGCAAAATGCATCACTAACTGGCTTTGAGTGATATCGAATGGCAGCCAATGGTTGCTAATCTTCACAACATCCGCGTTAAGCTGACCAAATAACAGCGGATGCTTAGCATTTCCGCTAATGCGTAAATTCGCATTTAATCCGCCCTCCGCTTTTTCGTCTTTACTCAAAATAGGTTTAATCAGCTTTAAAGAAAGTGCCTGAATATCAATATTCCCTGATAATTTTCGGCTACTTTCTAAATCAGCGACCTGAACATCCCCTTTCAACTGCCCGTTGCCAGCCAATTTGAATAACCATGCCAGATTAGCTTTGCCATCGGCCAGCCCTGCATTCAAGGTTAGTGTCTCAAAATCAATCGGGAGTGGATTACCTTCCACCACCTGACGAACTTGTACTCCATTTCCTTGCAGAGCCACTTTCGCTTGTGGCAAACCTTGCCCTGCTGTCCATCTGATCTCCGCATGACCATTGAATAGCCCCTTAAGTTGAGTGCTTTTATCAAGGAATGGCTGGATCATAGCCAAATCAAAGCGTTCAAGTGCCACTTGTGCATGGCCGCTAGTTCCCGCATCAATAGGTTTTGAGATACAAAGATGAGCATTGGGATTCAGCCAGCAATGGGTTCCCACTATGGCCTTTTGCTGCAAGTTGAAATAATCAATGGCTATCGCTTTGCTTAAACGCCACTCACCAACAGGTGTGTCAAAATAAGTATTGTTGATATTGCCTTTCCAGTGTTCCTTTTGACGATCAAAGCTGCCATTGAGAGCCAATTGGCCTGAGACCGGAGTTCCTTCTATTTTCAGTTGTAAATCATGCTGCTTTTCTGTGCCTTTCGCATTGAGTACCAAGTTTTTGATAGTGAAATCCGCCTGCTGCAATTGCCGAACAGCAACTGATAACTGTCCCTGAATCTGCTCGGCTGAACGTATATCCCCTTTAATCGTGGCGCTATCCACCCTGAGCGCATCCTGCCAGCGTAACCCACGTGCATGCAAATCTGTCATGATTTGTGGCGCTTTTATATTGCCACGCAGTTTGACATCACCCGTAATAAAGCCAGCCAAACCCGGCAGTAAGCCAGTTAATTGCGGTGCATTAATTTCACCATCAAGTTTCCATGCCTGATCCGTCAGCCTCCCTTGTACATTCAACGTATTACGCCCAACAGTAAGATCAAGTTGAGGAATATTCCACTGTCCTGCCGCATTGCCTGATGCTTTGCCACGCGCTTTGATGGCATTTTGTTTCACATGACCATCAAGGGTAAGTTCCGGGATTTGAAGCTGCCAGCTCCCACCATACAGGCTGCCACGCACGGCGATTTTACCGTCTACTCTGGCAGGCCATTCCGGCCATTGTTTGTCCGTATTCAATCCATCCAAAAGAAGCAACGCATGCCAACTAATGGCCTTGCTCCAATCCACCACACCTGAAACCTCTGCCTTACCTTGCAATGCCGCCAAACGCAGACGCGTTAGCCTCAGCAATTCTTCATTGCCTTTCGCATCCAGCATCAACGATGCCGGCGGAAGATCATGGCCTTTAATATCCGAGCGCAGGGAAAGATCGTAATGACTGGCTTGACCATTCAAGCGCAACTTGATGTCATCAAGCTGATATTCTGACTCGCCTTTTAATGGCCATTGCAGTTGCTGGCTTTTCAAAGTCAGACGAACAGGCAAGCCCGCTTTTGCCAGTTCAGCCTGAGCATTCAAGCTGGCGGCGACAGGACCAGAAAGATCCAATGCGAGATTAAGCTGCTGCAACAATGCACCTTTTAGCGTTAAATTAACCTGTTGCCCTTTTAGGTCATCCAGATTGATATGATTTAAGTTATCGACCTTACCCTTAACCAGCAGGTTAACTGGCCATTTCTCAGCTAGCTTTGCCGTTCCCCGTATCGCCAGAGAACCTTCCGGTGCCTGTACGCTTAACGTTTTTATTTCGACTTCCTGCCCATGATTGCTGGCCTGTAGCCGCAAATCGTTAATCTTGATATCGGTATCCCCCGTCAAATGAAGCTGGCTGCCGTGGATACTCTCCAGCGTGATATCAAGAGGAATGGGAACAGTAGGTAACTCCTCTAACAAAGGTTGGGCAAACAACGTTTTCAACGTTTCACCCAGAGGTTTTTCCGCTTCGGCCTGCGGCTCAATCTTTTGCGCTGTGCCGATTTTTTCAGATGTGCTTTTTGGCAATGCCACCAGCAATCTATTAATTTCCGTAGGTTTTAATATCAGTTGTTTTTCCTGCCACTGGGCAGCCGTTTTAAACTCATCCAATGCAATAGCGATACCATCTACCTGTACGTGGATATTTTTCAAATAAAGCAAGTCCAGTGAGATAGGATACGGTGTTTGCAACTCAGTCAATGGTTCTGATTCAGTAACAGGAGCCGATGGCGGAAGTTCAGCGGTATTCACCGAAACCATGACACCTTCGGTTGTCAATGCATTGACGCATATCTGGCTGTGTTTCAGGCAGGAAAGCCGGATAGAGAGGTGCACATTGTCCGCATTAACGTTAACGCCTGGCATCTGATATTTGACGCCTTTTAACGTTAAATCGCGCCAACCTCCGCTGACACTCGCAATATCCAATCCCGGAACCCAACGTGCCGCACTGTTGATCACCAAATGCAAACCAGTTTGAGTACCAAGTAGCCCGACAACTGCCACCAATAACAGGCCAACAATCAGCAGGAAAGCAATACTAACCCTTTTTGCCCACTTCATAGTTCAGCCCCTAAACCAATATAAAACTCAATATTATGACTATCGGGGTCGCCGATTGGCGTTGCCAAATCAAATTTTATTGGCCCAACCGGTGACGCCCAGCGCACACCAATTCCCGCACCGGTTTTAAAATCACTCTTTCTAATGTCATCCACCGCTTCACCGGAATCGACAAACAACGCACTCCACCAATTGCCATAAATATTGTATTGATATTCTAACGAGCCAACCGCCAACTTTGATGCCCCAACTAATTTGCCTTTATTATCTGTCGGTGAAATTTTTTGGTATTTATAGCCACGAATGCTGCGATCCCCCCCTGCAAAGAAGCGGAGATCCGGTGGTACCTTGTCGAATTCATTGGTCTCTATCCAGCCCAAATCTGCCCGCACCACAAAACGGTGATTTTCCCGATAAGTTCGTACCCAAACGTGATGCGCCTGTAACACGAAAAAATCGACATTGGAATGCCAGGTTGTATCAGAAATATCAATCGAATAGCGCTGACTATCCCCCCAATAAGGCATCGTACCGCCACGTTGGCGAATACGGCTGAGACTGGCTCCCGGATAAAGCAGCATGGTGGTATTGGTTATGTTGGCCTGAGTAAAGTGGCTAAGGCTCCAGCGCAGATTAACGCTGTACTGCCAGCCGGTAAAACGATCCCAATTACGGGAAAGGTTTAAGGTTGCCGTATCCGAAATGGTATCGTTAATATCTTTGCGTTTATAACCCGTTTGTAGCTGAAAATATTCCTCAAGCGGGTTAACCTTAAGCGGCATTTTGTAGGATGCATCAATGAGTTGTTCACGTGCAGAAAGGTTAAGGCTGGTACTCAGACTGTGCCCACGGGAATTGAGCCACGGCTTTTTCCACTTTGCCTGAACACGAGGTCCGACATCTGTTGCATAACCGCCCCCCAATTCTACATAGTTGGCAGAGCGCGGTACTAAGGAAGCATTCAATGGTAATAACTTATCCTGACTCTCACGCCCGATTTTAAAATCAGGCACAACCACCGCAGAGTTGAACCAGCCAGTATCGGCCAAACGGCGGTTAAACTCAGCTAATTGTTCAGAGGTATAATATTCTCCCTGCTGGAAAGGGATGAGATTATCCAAATAAGTTTGCCGAATTTGCGATCCATGAAATGTCACTGAGCCAAACCGATAACGTTGTCCACTATCAAAATCAAAATCCCAAATCGATTCGTGCAGTGCTTTCGCCACCCCCAGCTCACTTTTCTTCATGATGGCATCAAAATAGCCTTTCTTAACCGCCAAATTCGTCAAAGAACTTTTAAAATTTTCATATTCACCGTGATTGAGTATCGCCTTTTCTTTTGGCATATTTTTTTTGATCAGGGTGGCATAATCTTTATCTGTTTTAGCGCCTCCTTCCAAATCCACGTTCACTTTAACGACTCTCACCGGTTCACCGAGTGTAACTTTTGCCGTTAAAACAGGACGGGCAGGAGGTGTGTTCTCTTGATAGGTAAATGTAACGGTGGGATCATAATATCCCAATGGACGAAGCCCTTGCCGTATCGCCTTCTCCACACGAGCCCGAAAACGGCCATCAGGAGAAACCTCGTCGGTACTGATATTGGAAAGTTGTACTCTGGCATTTTTTTCTAATTCGCCAGAAAGTCCTTCAACTTTCAATCGTAAATTTGCACTATAAGCCGATGGAGTAACGATAGATACCAAAAACGCACCTATGAGGGGATATCGTGACACTCGAACTCCTAATATTTATCTATCTGTAGGGTAAAATCTAACAATATAAAAATGCCGCAATGAATTAATTTTGGTAAAGTTTTAAAGATATACAAGCGACGTATAATCATAAAACTTGTGCATATACAGGAGAGAATCTTGCCAAATTCAACCAATGAAAAACAACATGTTTCTGCACCAGATGCCATATCGGGTAGAGCCAATCCATTAACCGTATCACCCTACCATGTCATCACACAGCATGCGATAGAGAACATTCCTGAAAATATGGAAATTGCCTATGTAGGAATGGGCTGTTTCTGGGGCGTTGAGCGCCTTTTCTGGCAACAGGAAGGCATTTACACCACTTCTGTGGGTTACAGCGGTGGCACTACGCCAAACCCAACTTATGAAGAAGTGTGTACAGGCTTAACCGGTCATGCAGAAGTCGTCAGGCTCGTCTTTGATCCGACTAAAATAACCTATTCGCAACTACTTGCCCTGTTCTGGGAAAATCACGATCCTGCCCAAGGTATGCGCCAACATGGCGATATTGGTACGCAGTACCGTTCTGCCCTTTACACGGTTTCACCACAACAGTATGAACAGGCAATTGCCAGTCGGGACCAATACCAGCAAGCGATGACGCAAAATGGCGACCAACGCACCATCACGACGGAAATTCGCGAAACCGGACCATTCTATTTTGCCGAAGATTATCACCAACAATACCTCTACAAAAACCCTGAAGGGTATTGTGGCTTAGGGGGTACTGGGATCTGCTTCCCACCGACACTCAGAAACTAGCTGATTTAATAAGCCCAATGGTATAATCGTTGGGCTATACTTATTTTGTTTTGCGGCATCCCGTCGTAATATTCCTATATGATTTTTCATCTTATCTTCCAGCACGATCCAAATAAAACCAGCCCTATCGATAGCTGGAGGTAAGATACGGATACTTTATGTTAAACAGTTTATTAGTCATACTCTTGCTTTGTGCGATTAGCGCATTTTTTTCGTTATCAGAAATTTCTTTGGCTGCTTCAAGAAGAATAAAATTAAAACTCATGGCCGATGAAGGCAATCTCAATGCGGCTCATGTCCTTAAGCTACAAGAAACACCCGGCCTGTTTTTTACTGTCGTTCAAATTGGTCTTAATGCTGTGGCAATCCTTGCGGGAGTTGTGGGGGAATCGGCCTTTTCACCTGCACTGAAAACATTATTCATGAAATTTATGCGCCCAGAATGGGCCGACCAACTGGGATTTATCTGCTCTTTTATTATCGTTACCAGTGTCTTTATCCTGTTGGCTGATTTAACCCCTAAACGCATTGGCATGATTAAGCCCGAAGCCGTTGCCATGAAAATTATCAATCCAATGCGTTTCTGCCTGACTATTTGTCGCCCTCTGGTTTGGTTGTTCAATGGACTGGCCGACGGTATTTTCAAACTTTTTAATATCCCGATGGAACGTAATGAAGACATCACATCTGACGATATTTACGCAGTTGTTGAAGCCGGAGCAGTTGCAGGCGTACTTCGCAAACAAGAACATGAATTAATTGAAAATGTGTTCGAACTGGAGTCGCGCACTGTGCCTTCTGCCATGACTTCACGAGAAAGTGTAGTGTATTTTGATAAGAATGAAGACGAGGACAGCATCAAACAAAAAATCTCCACTCATCCTCACTCAAAATTTCTTGTTTGTGATGACGACATTGATCATGTCATCGGGTATGTGGACTCGAAAGATTTACTTAATCTCGTTTTGAATGGGCAAAGCCTCAATCTGAAAGAAGGTGTCCAAATCCGCAATGCCTTGATGATCCCAGATACGCTTTCACTCTCTGATACACTGGAAAGTTTCAAAGCCGCTGGAGAAGATTTCGCTATCATTCTCAATGAATATGCTTTGGTCATGGGTGTCATCACACTTAATGACGTTATGACCACCTTAATGGGAGATTTAGTCGGGCAGGGGCAGGAAGAACAAATTGTTGTTCGGGATGAAAATTCGTGGCTGATTGAAGGCGGCACACCGATTGAAGATGTGATGAGAGTACTGGATATCGATGGTTTTCCAGACTCCAGTCATTATGAAACCATTGCCGGTTTTATGATGTTCCGTCTGCGAAAAATTCCAAAACGCACGGATTCGGTGAAATTTGGTGGTTATAAGTTTGAAGTGGTAGATATCGATAACTATAAAATCGATCAATTGCTGGTGACAAAAGTTGTCACTCCCTTAACGCAACCTAATCCCCTTACCTCTGAGCAACCACATGAAAAACAATCCTAACGTATAGATTTAAAAAACGGCCGCAAGGCCGTTTATTATACGAATTCAATATATTATATTGATCTTATTAGATTATCCATTAGCAGGTAAAATGACAAAACATCATCCCATTTCGGTCTGTAAGCGTAATACTTGCTGATTAACTTCACTCATTACATGGAAATGACGTTTATCTTTGATTTTCGGGGGTAGAATTTTTCCATAATTAAATTCAAAAGCGCCCATGTCCTTAATATATAAACGCCCACGAAATAGGGTTTTTACGTAGAGAGCAATTTTCACTGGGTTATAATGGCGAAAGATTTTCATCTCTGTTTTTCCTCCCATGCTTCTTACGATACTATTTTGTTACGTAATATTTATTGCATAACATTGGCGACATAACATGTTCAATGCATCAGAAGCCCCCCTGTTATGCCAACTGTATAGACTACGTATATGGAAATTTGTTCCCTTGAATATCAGGTTTCAATCTCTGTTTTAATCTAACATAATGATATTAATAAGCATTATATTACGCACCTCTCTTGTTTACTTATACCTTATCCTGAATGTTATCAAATTGTTTATTTTCTTGAGGACAGACCAGTTAACAAACGCTATGCTGAATATGTCATTCCCTGATAACATGCCACACCATGATAGATAAGGAATAAATATGTTAAAAAACAACATGTTAATAAAAATCGTGTTATCTGCAATATTGAGTATAACGCCAATATTTGCGCTCGCCCACAACATCACCTTAGAACAACCCGTTCCCGCTGTCAGTGTGACAGATAAAGGAGAACTGTTGTTAAACGATGGTAAGTTCAGTTACCAAAATTGGAGCAGTACTGAACTTCCGGGAAAAGTAAGAACGATCCAGCATATTGCCGGTCGTAGTTCCGCAAAAGAGATGAATGATCCCTTGATTCAGGCATTGAAGCATGCTGATTTCCCCAAGGATAAATATCAAACCACCAGCATCGTAAATACCGATGATGCTATTTTTGGTACGGCCGTTTTTGTTCGCAATAGCCTTGAAGACAGCAAAAAACAGTTCCCGTGGTCACAATTCATTGTCGATAGTAATGGGCTGGTTAAAAAGGCCTGGGGACTGGAACCCAAAAGTTCGGTAATCATTGTGCTGGATAAAGACGGTCATGTGAAATTTGTCAAAGATGGCAAGTTAAGTAACGAAGACATTACACATGTTATCAGCCTAATTAAAAAAGAATTGGAAAAATAGTTTATTCAATGCCTTACAGTGATAATGGTTCTCCCATTGTGAGCCATTATCACCTTAATATCGCGCTCCAGAATCAAAAAATCCTGACTCTAAACCCTGGATTCAGGAAAGATTCACGCGGCGTGTAA
Organism: Xenorhabdus ishibashii; assembly: GCF_002632755.1. NCBI lineage: Bacteria > Pseudomonadati > Pseudomonadota > Gammaproteobacteria > Enterobacterales > Morganellaceae > Xenorhabdus > Xenorhabdus ishibashii. Next base: position 1,427,023 of record NZ_NJAK01000001.1, read on the forward strand.
TCTAATGTCTTCCCTTCCCAATCCGTCACATGTGCCCCCGCAGCAATAGCAATGGCATGACCAGCTCCTGTATCCCAGATGTTGGTCGGTCCAAAACGTGGGTAAAGTTGGGCTTTTCCCTCTGCAACCATGCAAAATTTGAGTGAAGAACCGACCGAAAGTGTATCGTGTACCCCTAGCTGGGAAAGATAGTCTTGCAACTCCTCATCGTCCTTGTGAGAGCGGCTGACAACCACGACTGGCGGCTTCGCTCGCATAACTTTAATGGGCAGCATCTGGCCATTGGCTTCTTTCCACGCCTGACGCCCTTGCCCTGAATATAAGACATTCTGTACCGGAACATAGATAACTCCCATCACAGGTACACCGTGTTCTACCAAGGCAATATTGACAGTAAACTCGCCATTGCGGCGAATAAACTCTTTCGTACCATCCAATGGATCAACCAGCCAATAACGCTGCCAATTTTTCCACTCTTCCCATGTCGGAGGTTCTTCTTCTGATAACAGCGGGATATCAGGTGCAATGCGCAACAATCCTGCTTTAATGATCTTATGGGCGGCAATATCCGCAGCAGTTACGGGTGAGTCATCCATTTTATGCTTTACTTGCAACGGTTGCTCAGCCTGATAGATCTCCATGATCGCCTTGCCTGCTTCTCGTGCTAATTGGCAGATCTGTTGTAGCATCATACACCTCTGCATTTGTTGTTTGGCTATACCACTTGAAGCACCATTTTTAACGCATTTTTTACCGGAATGGCGAATATTTTATGCTGCCATAATTTCCAAATACATTAAAAAAATAGCCGGCTAACCGGCTATTCAATAAGTTACAGAATTTCCAGTAATTCCACTTCGAAAATCAGCGTGCTATAAGGAGGAATGGATGCACCTGCGCCACGCTCACCATAAGCCAGATTGTGAGGAATATAGAGTTCCCATTTGGAACCGACTGGCATTAAGGTTAGCGCTTCAATCCAACCGGGGATCACGCCGCTAACAGGGAATTCTGCTGGTGTACCACGCTGTACTGAACTATCAAATACAGTGCCATCGATCAGGCGACCCGTATAGTGAACACGAACACGGTCGGTACGAGCTGGGATCACGCCATCACCTTGTGTCAGAACAGAAAATTGCAGACCAGACTCAGTGCTGCTTACGCCCTCACGCTGAATGTTTTCTGCCAGAAATTTTTTGCCTTCTTCTGCCATCGCCTGCTGACGTTCACGACGAACGCTATCAGCACGTTCATGTATCTCACGTAGCGCACGATGCAGTTCTTCTACCGGAATAGCAGGAGAACGGCTTTCCAGCGCATCACACAACCCCGCTAACAATGCCTCTGGCTCTAACCCTTGCAAACCAGATTCCTGTAGTTGTTGCCCAACCTGCAAACCAATACCGTAACTTGCCCGCGCTTCAATAGACTCAAAAGAAGGTTTTGTCATGAAAATACCTGTTATTAAATGAGTGAAGGCTCAAGCATAACAGCACTGTCTAGATGGGTAAACGCGTGAGAGGTGTCAAAGGAAGGTTTTACTTTTGAAAACCACAAATACGTTATTATGTTTTAGATAAGTAAGGATTCAGATCAGAAAAATTGCCACACTGTCTATTGGCTACTAAATCAAAATAACGTTCTATTTTAAATACAAAAAACGCCGGCAATGCCAGCGTTTTTTGTCACATGTTCTTCAGCTAATCAATGATTAAGCTTCTGGAACGATGTTAACGTTCAACTGTGCGAATACATCGCTGTGTACCTGGAAGTGAACTTCGTGTTCACCCACAGTACGCAGAACGCCGTTAGGCAGGCGAACTTCGCTCTTAGATACTTCAACGCCAGCAGCAGTCACTGCATCAGCGATGTCACGAGTACCGATAGAACCGAACAGTTTACCTTCATCACCCGCTTTAGAAGCGATAGTGACAGAACCCAGTGCACTGATTTTCTCTGCACGAGCTTCTGCTGCTGCCAGAACGTCAGTCAGTTTAGCTTCCAGTTCAGCACGGCGAGCTTCGAAGAATTCGATGTTTTTCTTAGTTGCAGGAACAGCTTTGCCCTGTGGTACTAAGAAGTTACGGGCATAACCCGCTTTAACGTTAACTTGGTCACCCAGGCTACCCAGGTTCGCTACTTTATCAAGCAGAATAATTTGCATTACCTTATCCTCTCAAAGTCGTTAATGGACTGAGCCTATTACTGATGGCGATCAGTGTAAGGCAACAGAGACAGGTAGCGCGCACGCTTGATAGCGCGAGCGAGCTGACGCTGGTATTTTGCACGAGTGCCAGTAATACGGCTTGGTACAATTTTACCGCTTTCGGTAATGTAGTTTTTCAGCGTAGCAATATCTTTATAATCGATCTCTTGTACGCCTTCCGCGGTGAAGCGGCAGAACTTGCGACGACGGAAATAACGTGCCATTTGGCTAGTCTCCAGAATCTATCAATTCAATCTGCTCGGCATGTAGAACCAGTTTGCTAAGACCATTGCGCCCATAATGGGAATTAATGAATCCTGAAACAATTATTCGACTGCCGACCGTTATACTGTGAGTATATTCCTGTAACAACTGTCCGCTGGCAATAACGGGCATTCTGCACCATGATTGCCTGCTAAATCCGGCTTCCTGCTGCTGTGAACGATGTTCAAGCACAAACTGACAATGTGGAATGCCAGATGGACTGACTTTTCGTATCGGTGCCTTGCATACTGTGCCAGAGAGCACCAAACGATTGGTTGTCACGGTAATTACTCTTCAGAATCCCCAGCTTCATCAGCATCATCAATCAGGTCTTCTTCCAAGACCAGATCACGGCTGCGACGTTCGTCTTTAGCCTTAACCATTGGTGATGCTTCAGTTACTGCGTGCTTAACGCGCATAACCATGCTGCGGATAACGGCGTCGTTGAAGCGGAAGTTAGTTTCCAGCTCATCAATCGCTTCTTGTGGCGCTTCAACGTTCATCAGAACGTAGTGAGCCTTGTGCAGTTTGTTGATTGGGTAAGCCAGTTGACGACGACCCCAGTCTTCCAGACGGTGAATCTGACCTTGCGCGTTAGCGATAGTCGCACTGTAACGCTCGATCATGCCCGGAACTTGTTCGCTTTGGTCAGGATGGACCATAAAAACGATTTCGTAATGACGCATTGATTGCTCCTTACGGATTATTCAGCCTCCTGTCAGGGTCAGCCGTGGCCCATGGAGGCAAGGAACGTGTTTAGTACGGCTGAAAAATCGACGCGTCACTATACCCGTACAATACAAAAAACTCAATAAAGAATTGCTGGAATAAAGAATTACCGGACGCTTCTCTGACGTACGATTTCAAACAAGCATACCCCTGTTGCAACCGATACGTTCAAAGAAGAGACTGAACCCGCCATAGGAATACTGATCAATTCATCACAATGCTCGCGAGTCAATCGGCGCATACCTTCTCCTTCCGCCCCCATCACCAGAGCCATCGGACCAGTCAACTTGCTTTCGTATAAAGCATGGGTAGCTTCACCCGCGGTTCCGACAATCCAGACATTGTGTTCTTGCAGTAAACGCAGTGTCCGGGCAAGGTTAGTAACACGGATCAGCGGTACACTTTCTGCCGCACCACAAGCCACTTTTTTAGCTGTTGCATTCAATTGGGCAGAACGATCACGAGGAACAATCACGGCATCAACCCCCGCCGCATCCGCTGTACGCAAGCAAGCCCCCAAATTATGTGGATCGGTAACACCATCCAATACCAGCAGAAATGGACGCTCCAGCCGAGATAACAAATCCGGTAGATCATTTTCCTGATACTGACGCCCTGGCTTGACTCGTGCAATAATCCCTTGATGGACGGCACCTTCTGCTTGGGCATCCAACCATTGGCGGTTAGCGATTTGTACCGCAATACCGATACCTTCCAGCTCCTGCAATAATGGGGTTAAACGGCGATCTTCACGCCCTTTCAACACATAAACTTCCATGAAACGTTGTGGATCGCGCTCCAGCAAGGCTTTAACGGCATGGATACCGTAGATAATTTCACTCATGACTGACTGATACCTGACTCACTGATATCTTTAAGATACCGAAAAATAGCGGGCGGCAAAATCCGCCCTGTTTGATGATTGTATGGATTAATTTTTACTGATTAGTTTTTACTAACGATTAGCTTGCGCTTTTCTTCGCGTGCTTCGCTTTCAGTTTTGTTGCAATTTTTTTAGTCTTGCTTGACGGTTTTTTCTTTTTGCTCGGCTTAGGCTTTTCCGTACTTTTCTTTTTACGAAAAGTGCTATCTGGCTCAAAATTGGCGGACTTTTTATGATCACGGCCTTTTTTACCATTTTTACGTTCTGGTGTACCTTTTTTCGCCTTATCGCGTGCTGTTTTCCCCTGCTGACGTGCTTTGCGGGTTGTTGAAAGTAAGGTGAAATCAATATTACGTTCATCCATATGAACCGCTTCTACCCGAATTTCTACTTCATCACCGAGACGATAAGTTTTCCCCGAAGATTCACCAATCAAGCGCTGGCCGACATTATCATACCGATAATAATCGTTATCCAGCGTCGAAATATGTACCAAGCCGTCAATAAACAGATCATTCAAACGGACAAAGAAACCGAATCCTGTCACGCTGGTAATCAGTCCGGTGAAAACATTACCCACCTGATCTTGCATGAAATCACATTTCAGCCAGTCTGCCACATCCCTTGTCGCTTCATCAGCACGGCGCTCAGTCATGGAACAGTGATCACCCAATTGCAGCATCTGTTCCATATCGTTGTGCCAACCCCCTGTTGGCGTCCCGCGATGTTCAACTGCACCTTTTTCTTGCTCTTGTACCAATAAGTATTTGATCGCCCGATGCAAAGCCAGATCAGGGTAACGACGGATTGGCGAAGTGAAGTGAGAATAAGAGCGCAATGCCAAACCAAAGTGTCCCCGATTCTCCGGCTCATAGATCGCTTGCTTCATAGAGCGCAACAGCATCGTTTGCAGTAACTCGTGATCGGGTCGATCAGCAACTTGTTTCATCAATTGCGCATAATCTTTTGGTTCTGGCGTCATGCCACCCAACAAGCTCAATCCCAACTCATTGAAGACTGAACGCAGGTTCAGGATACTCTCTTCTCTTGGTCTATCATGGATGCGATATAACGCTGGCTCATGGTGTTTTTCAACAAAGCGAGCGGCGGCAATGTTCGCCAGGATCATACACTCTTCGATAAGTTTATGTGCTTCGTTGCGTACTACGGGTTCTATGCGCTCAATGCGACGCTCTGCATTAAAAATAAATTTAGCTTCTTCCGATTCAAACGAAATAGCGCCACGCTGTTCACGTGCCTGTTCCAGTGCCTGGTAAAGTTCATGCAGATGTTCAATATGTTGCACCAGCGGCTTGTAGTGCTCACGCAACTCTTGATCACCCTGTAAAATTTTCCAGACTTTGGTATAGGTTAAACGGGCATGTGAATTCATCACCGCTTCATAAAACTTGTAGGAAGAGAGTTTGCCTTGGGCGGAAACAGTCATTTCACACACCATGCATAGACGATCTACTTCTGGATTGAGGGAGCACAATCCATTAGACAGCACTTCCGGCAGCATAGGAACGACTTGGGACGGGAAATAAACCGAGTTACCACGGCTGCGTGCTTCTGTATCCAAAGCCGTTTGCGGGCGAACATAGTAGCTGACATCAGCAATTGCTACCCACAATCGCCAACCACCACCCCGTTTTCTTTCGCAATACACAGCATCATCAAAGTCTCGTGCATCTTCGCCGTCAATCGTCACCAATGGCAACGCTCGTAAATCTACACGACCTTGCTTAGCCGATTCCGGTACATGTTCATCCAAACCAGCGATCTGTTTTTCTACTATTGGCGGCCAGCTATGTGGAATTTCATGGGTACGCAGCGCAATCTCAACCGCCATGTTCGTGCCCATCGTCTCACCCAGCACTTCAACAATTTTGCCGACGGCTTTAGTCCTGCGGGTCGGGCGATTTGTCAATTCAACCACCACGACGTTACCCATTCTTGCTCCGCAAGTTGCTTCTTTTGGGATCAAAATATCGAAACAGAGGCGGCTATCATCAGGGACGACAAATCCCATGCCTGCATCCATAAAATACCGGCCAACAATCTGGCTACTTTTTGGCTCTAAAACCCGCACGATACGCACTTCAATACGACCTCTTCTGTCTGGTCGCAAGGGCTGTGCCAGTACCACATCACCGTGGATCGTCATTTTCATCTGATCGGCTGGCAGGAAATAATCTTCTTTGTGGCCTTCCACACGCAGAAAACCATAGCCATCACGGTGTCCAATCACCGTACCTTTCAATAAATCCAGCCTTTCTGGCAACGCATAACATTGCCGACGGGTAAAAACCAACTGTCCATCACGTTCCATTGCCCGCAAACGGCGGCGCAGTGCTTCCAGTGCATCTGGAGTGGTTAACTGAAGTTCCTGTGCTAATTCCTGACGGCTTACCGGAGTGGCGTGTTTAGAAATGATATCCAAGATGTATTCACGGCTTGGGATAGGAGATTCGTATTTTGCAGCCTCTCGTTCCTGAAAAGGATCTTTTGACATCGTCATTCCTCTATTGTCATCAGCAAGCTGTTTATCCCCTTGCTTCACTTAACTAAAAGTAATTGATAAAGGGGACGATTGTCTCTGACCATATCGGCCACAGTATGTTTATCCAACTCTTCCAAAAAATGTTCTACCGCTTGATTCAAGACTGACTTTAAGCGACATGCAGGCGTGATTTGACAGGCACTACAATCAACCAATGACAGAGGCTCCAATGAGCGAACCACATCACCAATTCTGATCTCGTTGGCAGGTTTTCCTAAACTAATGCCGCCATTTTTTCCCCTGACAGCATTTACTAACCCTAAGTGACTCAGTTGGTTGATGATCTTTACCATATGGTTACGTGAGACACCGTAAACTTCAGTGACTTCTGTAATACTCGTCATTTGGCCTGCTGGTAGAGAGGCCATATAAATCAAGGCACGTAATCCATAATCAGTAAAGCTGGTTAACTGCACACTCACCTCTGAGAGACTGAATATAACGGAGCTTATTTGGAACCAAAAATAATATATGTTTATTGGTTTTCGTTAGTTGAACATCATTATGTGGGTATTTTGAAAATTAAGCAAAACGGGAGAAAACAAAAACCGGGCAATAAGCCCGGTTATGTGTGCCTAAAAGATGAATCTATCGATTAAGCGTCAAAAGGATCACGCAGGATCATGGTTTCTGCACGATCTGGGCCTGTAGAAATAATATCAACAGGAACACCTGTCAGCTCTTCTACACGTTTGATGTAGTTCAATGCTGCTTGTGGCAATTGGCTGTGATCTTTCACACCAAAAGTACTTTCATCCCAGCCTGGCAGGGTTTCATAAACTGCTTCAAGACCTTCCCAGTTTTCTGCGGCCAGTGGCGTCGTGTCAATGACAGTGCCATCAGGCAGGCGATAACCAACACAGATTTTCACTTCTTTCAGGCCATCTAACACGTCTAGTTTCGTCATGCAGAAGCCAGACAGGGAGTTGATTTGGATCGCGCGACGAATAGCAACGATATCCAACCAGCCAGTGCGACGGCTACGACCTGTGGTTGCACCAAATTCCTGACCTTTCTGACGCAGGTATTCACCTGTTTCATCAAACAGTTCAGTTGGGAATGGACCTGCCCCTACACGGGTAGAGTAAGCCTTGATGATACCCAGTACATAGTCAACATAGCGTGGACCCAAGCCAGAACCTGTTGCAACGCCACCCGCAGTGGTGTTGGAAGAGGTCACATAAGGATAGGTACCGTGGTCGATATCCAGCAGAGTACCCTGCGCTCCTTCGAACATGACCAATTCACCTTTCTGGGTTGCTTTGTACAGCAAGTCAGAAACGTCAACTACCATGCCAGTCAGGATATCGGCAACAGCCAAAATGTCATCTAAGGTTTTCTGGTAATCAACGGCAGGTTCATTGTAGTAGTTAACTAGCTGGAAGTTGTGGTATTCGATGATTTCTTTCAGTTTGACAGCAAAAGCTTCTTTATCAAACAGATCACCAACACGCAAGCCACGACGTGCGACTTTGTCTTCGTACGCAGGACCAATACCACGACCAGTTGTACCAATCGCCTTGGCACCACGCGCTTTTTCACGGGCGTTATCCAATGCAACATGGTAAGGCAGGATCAGCGGACAAGCTTCAGAAATAAGCAGGCGCTCACGTACAGGGATCCCACGTGACTCAAGCTCTTTCATCTCTTTCATCAAAGCATCTGGTGCTAAAACGACCCCATTTGCGATAATGCTAATGACATTTTCACGTAAGATCCCGGATGGGATTAAGTGGAGAACGGTTTTTTCACCGTTGATGACTAGTGTATGGCCTGCGTTATGGCCCCCTTGATAACGAACTACATATTTAGCCCGTTCAGTCAGCAAGTCGACGATTTTACCCTTGCCCTCGTCACCCCATTGGGTGCCCAATACGACAACGTTCTTACCCATTTCAAAAGTTCACTCGGTTGCTTAAAAATGGATTCTACCATCTCATTTAGCACCTTTCAGTATTTTTTATTACTTCTTGTTATTTCTTTTAGTTATATAAAAGGATTTATAAGTAACAAATTGGTAATTATAGCGGTATATAAAAAAGCCACTGTCGTTTTTTACAGTGGCTTACAGTAGGTTAAGAAGATTTTACTTCGCAGGTGCTTTCATATAACGGAAGAAGTCAGTATCTGGACTGAGTACCATTATATCATTACCGTTATTCTTAAAGCTCTTCTCGTAAGCACGCAAGCTACGGATAAATGCATAGAACTCAGGATCTTGGTTAAATGCATCCGCAAATAGTTTAGTGGCTTCCGCATCACCTTCACCACGTAATACCAATGCTTCGCTCTGTGCTTCTGCCCTGATTTCAGTTGCTGTTTTATCAGCAGCAGCCCGGATCTTTTCCGCTTCTTCCGAACCTTCTGAACGCAGGAGACGCGCTTCTGCTTCACGATCAGCACGCATACGTTGGTAAATAGCTTCTGAAATTTCCTGTGGTAAGTTGATCTGTTTGATACGAACGTCAACAACTTCAATACCTAACGCAGCCATGCTGTTTGGATTAATAGCTGGTTGCTTGCCTTTGGTCTCTTTTTCTACCAAGGCCGCGGCAGAGGCAATCGCATTATCGACATCTGTTGCATCATCTTCTTCGTGGGTTCCCCGATTCAGGGCATCACGCACATCGGTAGTTAAACGACCGCGGGAGTCAGTCACGATACCGCGTACATCAAGGCGACCAATTTCAGAACGCAAACGGTCACTGAATTTACGTCTCAGCATCATTTCAGCTCGGTTAATATCACCGTTACCTGTTGCCAGATAGTAACGACTGAAATCATTAATGCGCCACTTTAAGTAAGAATCGACAATCAAGTCTTTATTTTCACGTGTCAAGAAACGGTCAGCTTTGATATCCATAGTTTGGATACGGGCATCAAGGGTTTTAACTGTTTCCATAAACGGAATTTTGAAATGCAGACCCGGTTCATAAATGATAGGCTTATTCTCTGCATCACGTACAACCTTACTAAAACGCAACACAATGCCACGTTCGCCTTCTTTGACAGTAAAGATTGATGAATAGAGAACAACCAATACCGCAATAATCGCAATAATAAATGAATTACGCATGATTATGGTCTCCCCATTCTGACCGTATCACCGCGCAGGTTATCACTACCACCATAAGTGTTAGATTCCCGTTGTGGCGTAGATTGATTCTGACGAATCATCTTCTGTACTGCTGTATTGGAAGTATTTTGCTGAACTTGTGCCTGATCTCTCACAATTTGATCTAACGGCAGTAACAGCATGTTATTACTCTTCTCGTTTGCAATGATTTTACGTGTATTACTTAACACACGTTCCATCGTCTCGATATACAGACGTTCGCGAGTAATTTCTGGAGCTGCCTTATATTCAGGCAAGATTTTAGCAAAACTCGCCACTTCACCCTTAGCATTCAATACTGCGCTAACTTTATAGGCTTTAGCATCTTCGATAATACGCTGTGCTTCACCTTTCGCTTTAGGTAATACTTCGTTCTCGTAAGCTCTGGCTTCACGAATGGTTTGCTGCTTCTGCTCACGCGCTGCGATCACATCATCAAATGCAGCTTTAACTTCTTCAGGTGGACGAGCAGCCTGGAAGTTTACATCGACCACAGTAATGCCCATATTGTATGGACGGATAGTCTCTTCCAATACTTTCTGGGTATCGTTACGGACAATAGTACGCCCTTCCGTCAGATTGGTTTCCATCGAATATTTGCCAACAACACCGCGTACGGCACTGTCTGTAGCCTGACGCAAGCTATCATCAGGATTGGTAACACTGAAGAGATAAGCTGCTGGATCAGTAACACGGTATTGAACGTTCATTTCAGCCAATACCACGTTTTCATCTGAAGTCAGCATGGCACCCGTCGTTGCCAAATCGCGAACAGATTCAACGTTAACCGCCCTGACATTATCAATGAACGTCATTTTCCAGTTCAAACCAGGCTGTACAACATGATTAAACTTACCAAATCGAGTTACTACACCACGTTCTGTTTCTTTAATCGTATAGAAACCACTGACAACCCAAACAGCAATTGCAGCAGCAGCGGCAAGACCAATAAGACGCCCGCCAAATTTAGGGTTCTGCTCAGAACCATTTCCACCTTTGTTTCCACCGAGACCACCGAGTTTTTGACTCAGTTTACGGAACAGATCGTCGAGATCAGTTGCCCCACGGTTACGACCACCTTTATTGTTGCCGCCGGAGTTGCCGCCATTATTATTGCTGCTTCCCCACGGGTCGCGGTCCTGTCCGTTATTACCGGGCTGATTCCACGCCATGTTTTAGCTCCACTTTCTAGTTTTTACTGGTTTTTCAGAGGTGACTGCTCTCCACCCAGATGGGTGAGGCTTCCCACTTCACAGGCCGTTGCCTGTCCCTGACAGGTTTGACAGCGGCCTCCGTGGGCAGAAACGACGAACTTCATCGTTTTTGTAAGCAACCAATATTATTGGGTGATAACTTTTGACAGTGCTGATCCTGTCACGCAATTCTGGCACAGTCATTTCATCACCGCCATTTCATCTCTGCTACTCCATGACTATAAGCACCTTGAAATGACGGATAAAATGATACCTTGTTTGTTGTCTTGCGCCAATCAATCAGACAACATAGTCGGGTAATTTTGGTTCTTGTTTACACAGACGACGCCAATCGACCATTGGCATCCTGACTTCAACACCAACCTGACCATTTTCTTCCATCCATTCACGCTCAATGGCCTGAAGCTGATAAAAACGACTGCGCAAACGCCCTGCTCCAAGTGGAAGGTGCAATTTATAGTGCGCAATTTCACCTGAAAGATGCTCAGTCAACGCTTGTAATAGCAGAGGAATTCCTTCGCCAGTTTGTGCAGACAACCAAACTCTGACCGGACGATTTTCTTCATCACGATCAATGCGGGGAATAAAATCTTCCAACATATCGATTTTATTCATTACCATCAGAGAAGGGATCTCATTGGATTCAATCTCTTCAAGAACACTGTCAACCGCGATAATGTTTTCATCGAAGCGAGGGTCAGCCGCATCAACAACATGCAGCAATAATCTCGCTTGCCGAGTTTCCTGCAAAGTCGCCTTGAACGCTGCCACCAAATCATGGGGTAAATGGCGGATAAAACCGACTGTATCAGCCAAAACAACCGTACCAACATCATCCACCTCTATTCGGCGCAGTGTCGGATCCAGAGTGGCAAAAAGTTGGTCAGCCGCATAAACTCCAGCAGAAGTTATTTTATTGAATAAACTGGATTTTCCGGCATTGGTGTAACCAACAAAAGAGACCGTTGGGATATCAGCTTTATTACGTGCCTGACGCCCCTGTTCACGCTGTTTTTCAACTTTGTTAAGACGCCCCAAAATCTGTTTGATTTTGTCGCGCAGCATACGACGGTCACTTTCCAACTGGGTTTCCCCTGGCCCACGCAGCCCGATCCCTCCTTTTTGGCGTTCAAGGTGAGTCCAGCCCCGAACCAGACGGGTGGACAAATGGCGCAATTGTGCCAATTCAACTTGTAACTTACCTTCGTGCGTCCTTGCCCGCTGGGCAAAAATATCCAGAATAACCCCCGTGCGATCAACGACACGGCATTGACACAAGCGTTCAAGATTACGCTCTTGAGCAGGGCTAAGAGCATGGTTAAACAACACCACATCTGCACCGCTGTTTTTGACAGCTTCAGCAATTTCCTCTGCCTTGCCCTCTCCGACAAAATATTTCGGATGAGGTGCCTTCCGGCTTCCCGTTACAATCTGCACAGGAGAAACACCTGCGGAAGTTACCAATGACTCGAATTCACTGAGATTTTCCGTATCTTTTTCCTGTGAGAAGAAAACATGCACCAGAACGGCTAACTCTCCGCCTTCATAACGATCAAACAACGGTGCAACCCCTCAGGCTGAGTAAAAATCCAATAAGAAAAAACATAGGTAAAGTCTCCCTACCTATGTTTTTATTTTTATAGGCACGGCTGCTGATTTACTCAGCGCCATCACTTTCCTGTTGTACTGCTGGGTTAGTGCCAGCATGATAATTTCCAACACCAGTCGGCACATTCTGGTTATTACCATGATGAGACACTGGGCGGGAAGGCACAACAGTAGAGATGGCATGTTTATAAACCATCTGGCTAACCGTATTCTTCAGTAAAATGACAAATTGATCAAAAGATTCAATCTGACCTTGCAATTTGATGCCGTTAACCAAATAAATAGAAACCGGGACCCTTTCACGCCGTAAAGCGTTCAGGAATGGATCTTGCAAAGATTGCCCCTTAGCCATTCTATATTTTCCTTATTTGTTGTTTTAACTAAGAACCGATTGGTTCGAAAAAGTAGCTACTCAAAAATGACACTTGGTACTGATCACTGATACTGATCAATTGTACACAATCAATGAATTTATGTACCAATAACCTGTATGACCGTGTTTAGATTTTGTTTAGGTTGATCGCTATCCAACCAAGTCACATTGTCCCAACTCCTGAGCCACGTGATCTGACGCTTCGCCAATTGGCGTGTCGCACAGATACCACGATAAACCATCTCATCATGAGATATTTCGCCCTCAAGGTAAGACCACATCTGACGATAACCAACACAACGAATGGAGGGTAAATCTATATGCAAATCACTACGAGCATAAAGCGCTTTCACCTCATCTTCAAACCCTGATTTGATCATTTGTTCAAAACGGGCTGCGATACGCTGATGCAAAATTTCACGACTTGCTGGCGCGATCGCAAATTGATGAACCCGATAAGGCAATATTTCTCCAGACGTTTCAGTCAACTCAGTTAGAGTTTTACCCGAAATTCGAAAAACTTCCAGTGCACGAGTAAGACGTTGTGGATCATTAGGATGAATCCTTGCCGCAGAAATGGGATCAATTTCCTGCAATTGTCGATGTAACCCATCCCATCCCAGCTCCGCTGCCTGCTGTTCAATCTGCGCCCTAACCTCAGGTACGGCGGAAGGCAAAGGCGATAATCCTTCCAACAATGCTTTGAAATATAGCATGGTTCCACCAACCAGGAGCGGAATTCTCCCAGCCGCCGTAATCTCTGCCATTTCTTTCAATGCATCGCGGCGAAAATCAGCAGCAGAATAGACTTCCGTAGGATCAAGAATATCGATCAAACGATGAGGTGCCAGAGCCTGCTCTTGTGTGGAAGGTTTTGCTGTCCCGATATCCATTCCACGATAAATCAACGCAGAATCAACACTGATTAATTCAACCGGAAGATGCTGGCGCAAGGCGATCGATAACGCCGTTTTCCCTGAAGCCGTCGGCCCCATAATAAAAATGGCTGTCGGCAGATGTTGAGTTTTTAAATCACTCATGATTAAGAAGTGCCACCACTGCTTGTAAATCAATTAATTGTAATAACCCATCCGGCGGCGATCCCACCAGTTGAGGGCAAAGGCGTTCGACATCAGCCAAAAGCTGGACGGCTTGCGCGATGTTCCACGTTTCATGCTCGCTACCCACGTGACGAGAAAGCCAACTGGCAACCTGCTCACCAGAAGCGGCTGACTGTTCCCCAAGATAGCCCAATAGTTCCGGCAAGAGTTTCGGCAGGTTCTGTTGGCGCAAAGGCAACGATACCGCATGAATGGTTACTTTTCCATGTGCGACTGTCGATTCAATGCCAAAAGTCTTTAATAAGTCACCATTCTGCTTCAAAGCACCCATTTCTGCCTGATTGAGAGCCAGTTTCAGCGGGATCAATAATGGCTGGGATTTAAGCCCCTGTTCTCCAGGAGTCAGTTGCGCTTGTTTCAGCCAGCGCTCAGCTATTGGCAGGGAAAGTAGCCCGATTCCCGATGAGGATTCGATCAAGGCATAGCAACCTGCGTAGATACACAATACTTTTCCAAAAGTGTATCTTTCCTGTCCCGATGGCACAGGTGTAGCGGGAACAGATACACTTTTCTGCGCGCCCCGCTCTGGAAATAACGGGCGTTTTGCTTCCGGTGAGAATTGCATCATTTTTTGGTACAACTCCCCCTCTTTTTTCTGGTAGCTTTCCCCATAATGCATTTGCTGTGTACCACGATCATGATGCTCATAACGTCGTGAAGGTGCCTCATCTGCTTGCTCAACACGCTTGCGGGTAAAATGGTTTTCTCCCGCAGAAGGGCGATTCTCCGGCACCCAGCTTGTAGCACGGTCCTGACAGTCAAACGCCAACTCCTCTCCCGTACCGCGTTGTTTCAATACCGCTGCTACCCCCTGGTAAATAAAATCATGCACCAAGCGAGCTTGATGGAAACGTACTTCATGTTTGGCTGGGTGCACATTAACATCCACCTGACGCGGATCGATTTCGAGATACAAAACATAAGCGGGTTGTTGCTCACCCTTAATCAAATCCTGATAAGCTTGACGAATCGCATGATTAATCAGGCGATCCCGCATCATACGCCCATTGACATAGCAATATTGGATCTCGCTCACTGCCGTATTCACGGGATCAGCAACCCAGCCCTTAATGGACAACGCATCATGTTGCCATGACAACGCCAGTGCCTGTTGTACAAAAGCGGTTCCACAAATGGCTGCCAAACGCCGTCCATGCTGAGATTCATCTTTAGCAGGACGGTACTGGCGCACCAGTTTTCCATTGTGATTCAGGTTAATGATGACATCCAACCGCGCCAAAGCTATCCGACGCACGATTTCATCAATATGACCAAACTCCGTTTTTTCTGTTCTCAGGAATTTTCGGCGGGCAGGCGTGTTATAAAACAGATCCAACACTTCAACCGTTGTTCCCACAGGGTGAGCGGCAGGTTTCACTGTGATCTCCATATCACGGCCTTCGGCATAAGATTGCCACGCTTCTGCCTGACTTTCAGGGCGGGAAGTTAATGTCAGCCTTGAAACAGAGCTGATGCTTGCCAAGGCTTCTCCACGAAAGCCCATACTGACAATCGCTTCCAAATCATCCAGTGACGCAATTTTACTGGTTGCATGACGCGCTAGTGCCAGCATCAAATCTTGTTTGCTAATCCCGCAACCATTATCGCGAATTCGTATCAGCTTTGCGCCACCTCGTTCAATATCAATATCAATACGGGTTGCACCGGCATCAAGGCTATTTTCCACCAACTCTTTCACTACAGAAGAAGGGCGTTCAACCACTTCACCGGCAGCAATCTGGTTTGCCAATTGTGGGGGTAATATCTTGATAGCCATAATTTGACCTTACTTACAATTCAGAACTTACAACTCAGAGCCTACCAAACCTATTCTGATAAGCGTATATTTGGTTACTTTGGTGCAGACTGCAACGGGTTAGCCAGAAAATAGTGACGTAATCCCAAATGAATAGCTTGTGCCAGTCTTTCCTGATACTGATTGGTGCCTAACACTCCTTCTTCAGACAAGTTACTAATAAAGCCTGTTTCCACTAAAATGGACGGAATATCCGGCGAGCGCAAAACGCCAAGGCTTGCATGTTCTGGTGTACGCTTATGCAAGGAACCAATTTTAGATAGCTGGCGCAATACCTGCATGGCAACGTCATAACCAACCCGCTGTGAATGCCCAAATTGCAAATCCAGCACGGCCTTACTCAGATAAGGATCAGTACCATTGGCGAGAGCATCTCCTGCACCTCCCAGTAATTCCGATTGTTTTTCATGCTGTTCCAACCAATTCCCCAATTCACTGTTTGCACGGCGGTTTGAGAGCACCCAGACAGAAGCACCTTTGGCACTGCGATTGGGAGCTGCATCGGCATGAATGGATACCAGCATATTGGCTTTATGTTTACGGGCAACTTCAGAACGCCCTGCCACAGAGATAAAATAATCGCCATTTCGCGTCAATACTGGTGTAAACATGGGATCATTGCGCAGAAGAGCTTCCAATTTACGGGCAACATTAATCGTGACATTCTTTTCTTTCAGCCCCCGTTGCCCAATCGCTCCAGGATCTTGCCCTCCATGTCCCGCATCAATAGCAACGACAATCGGGCGGGACACTCTTCCTTGCGCAGATTGGGCAGCTTGTTTCTTCACGCCTTGCTCACGGTGATTCGATACTGGCTGAGTTTCTTTTCCCGCAAGTTGAGCATCATTTGTAAGTAACCGCTTACTTTCGTTTTGTAAGGCATGATTAGTCGATACAGGTGAACTGTTCGCTACTCCATTGGCTTTCAGTGTTATCACCACTTGCGATTTATTGCCGACATTTTTCACCGTAGACCTGTTCACCGTAGATGTAGCTGTGGCCTTATGTGCTAACTCCAACACCACCCGCTGATGATGTGCATCGGGTGGCTGGCTGGAGCGTGCAAGTTTTACCAGATTCTGGCCGGATAAACGCATCGGTAGCCCAATAATTTTACTGGGTTGACGAATATCCACCACTAACCGTTCAGGAGAATGCAAAGGAAAAAATCGATAATCAGGATGTCCGCCAATGAATTCCAATGTTACAACGGCCTCAGATGGACCATTCTTCACATGAATATTCGATAGCGTAGCCGCCGATGCGGCCGTCATCACCAACTGGATCAATATGAAAAACAAGGCACAAGCCATCACCCAATAGGCGCGCCATTTTTTTATCACATCCACGAAAAAGGCATTAATCATGGTCGGGTATTCCTTCATAAGGACTTCAAATTATCCAGCAGACTTTCACCATATTTAGATAACGCAACAAAACGTGCCTGTCGCCCTTCACCGTCATAACTCAGGTGCAACTCAATATCTGCATCAGGCAGAACGCCAGCACCCCGCTGAGGCCACTCTACTAAGCAAATAGAATCCTGCTGGAAATAATCACGTATCCCCATAAATTCCAGCTCTTCAGGATCAGCCAGACGATAAAGATCGAAATGATAAACAGGCCGAGGTTGTAAGGCATAAGGCTCAACTAACGTATAAGTCGGGCTTTTCACATGCCCCTGATGGCCGAGAGCTTGCAGAAAACCACGGCTGAATGTGGTTTTTCCCGCACCAAGATCGCCATATAGATAAATAACATAGCCGCGATCGCTAACTACCGCCACTGCATTACCCAAGGCAACTGTGGCATCTTCATTTGGAAGTGATAAAACGAGTTCTTTCATCGAAAAATATCTGTTTTGATTTATTGAATTAGAGACTAATCAGGTAGACATATCAGTTAATAGCTTAACCGATAACCATAACATAATTCAGACATTATCATTTAATATCTTCTGTGCCACTGTAATGTCCATAGATCGTATTTTTGTATTCAATCCCCTCTGTGTTAAGCTAACCATCCTCTTTCAGCAGTAATTTGTATTTCATGACAACCCACCTCGATCTGAATCTTCTGGCAACAAACATCAAACAATGGGGCCTTGCCCTTGGTTTCCAGCAAGTCGGCATCTGTGACACCGATTTATCGGCAGAAGAGCCAAGGCTACAGGAATGGCTTGATAAGCAATATCATGGCGAAATGGACTGGATGGTTCGTCACGGCATGATGCGCGCCCGCCCCCATGAGCTTCTGCCGGGGACTTTACGGGTTATCAGTGTACGCATGAATTATCTGCCTGCTAAAGCAGCGTTTGCCAGTACGCTTAACAACCCACAAATGGGTTATATTAGCCGTTATTCATTGGGTCGAGATTATCATAAACTGCTGCGTCAACGTCTCAAAAAACTGGGCGACAAAATCCAGGAATATTGTCGCGCTCACGAATATCAAGGAATTCTGAATTTTCGTCCTTTTGTCGATTCAGCCCCAATTATGGAGCGTCCACTGGCAGAAAAAGCGGGGCTTGGCTGGGTTGGTAAACACTCACTTATATTAAATCGTGAATCGGGTTCTTGGTTTTTCCTTGGTGAATTACTGATTAACCTCCCCCTGCCCATCGATGCTCCGCAAGAGGAACAATGCGGACGCTGTGTGGCCTGCATGACAACTTGTCCAACGGGAGCCATTGTTGAGCCTTACACCATCGATGCCAGACGCTGCATCTCTTATCTGACCATTGAATTGGAAGGTGTCATTCCAGAAGAATTTCGTCCACTGATGGGCAACCGGATTTATGGCTGCGATGATTGTCAGCTTATTTGTCCCTGGAACCGTTTTTCTCAATTAACAGATGAAGCTGACTTTAACCCACGTGCTGCGCTGCATACCCCTGATCTGCTAGCGTTATTCAATTGGAGCGAGGAAAAGTTTCTGCGTATCACGGAAGGTTCGCCAATTCGCCGTATTGGATATTTGCGCTGGTTACGCAACATTTCCGTTGCCTTGGGCAATGCCCCCTATCAAGATGACATCGTGTTAGCGTTGGAAAAACGGTTCGGCTTAAGTGAAATTTTGGATGAACATATCCACTGGGCGATAACCCAACAAATGGCTCGACGGAATGCTGATGCCATCGAAGTTCAAACCTCACAACAAAAACGATTGATAAGAGCAATAACCAAAGGTTTACCCAGAGATGCCTAATAATCGGGCAGCCAAATTTCTGGTAAAAAAAGTCTTTCATTTCCTTGTGAATAAAATGAAAACACTTTACTGATCAACTAACAGACAGAAAATAAATATTGATCATGCTATTTTTAAATTAGGTTAATTATCTTAATTAATCAATGAGTTAAGTTTTATCTGTTGTTATGAATGGTAATTTCAAAAAACCAAAAGCAAAGAAGCCGCCTGTGGATAACTCTGTGTAATAAGTAGAGCGTCATCAGGTGACTCAATAAGGCGATAATGTTAAAAACTGTGGATAAAAATAAGAATTGAATTCTGGTAGTCAACACCAGAAATCAGCAGCGAAGTAATAGCCCACTCACACATTCTAGACGCTAGTGGAGAAATTTTCCTCTGCCTCTTCAAAAATGAGGCGGCATTATGGACTTGTTGAGGCAGGATAGCAAGCGCTTTATCGACAATTTATTTTGGATTGAGCTTGTAATATGTGCCAGCATTCAACGCTGGTATTTTTTCCTTACTCACGGTTTCCTTGCCGACTTGTGATCTTCTCCTTCATGAATAAAAATGGTTGACCATTCTATGTAGTTGATATAACAAGCCTTACTAGTCATTATTAAATAGATAAAATACAATCACAAACGCAGATATTCTTATGGAAGGAAGATAACAAAATAGAGGAAATTGGAGCGGGAAACGAGACTCGAACTCGCGACCCCAACCTTGGCAAGGTTGTGCTCTACCAACTGAGCTATTCCCGCGTCGCTGACAGCTAATTATTAGCTTGAGATACCCGAATACTGATTTTAAACACCTGTTAACCGTATGAATTATAGGTAATTCTTAGAACCTGCATATCAGGAATGGGCGCCATTATGAACGTGTTCAGATAAAATGGCAAGCCCTTTGCTTTTACTACCGAGTTAAACGCTCAAAAGATATTCTCCTCAGTTTACGCAAAAATCTATGCCATAACCCCAACAGCTAGCTGGAATACCAAGCAGCATGGAGTTAACATTAAATAAACAATTAACTAACATCTAATAAGATTTATGCTTGTCCTAACGATTTTGTGGAAATAGATTAACAACAATTTTCGTTGTTACTTAGATGATTATTCTCTTGAGAGAGGGTCTGGAACATGGCTCGATATTATCAATCTAAATTTGTCACGGGTACTGAGGCGCTGGTTGACCTTCTGCTCGCTCAAGCTGAGTTGGATGAAATCCACAGTCTCAACACAGCAGGGTTTGTTTCAGGTTATCGCGGCTCTCCTTTAGCCCGCTTAGATCAAACATTATGGCAACACAGCAAAGAACTTATTCAAGCCAATATTCGCTTTCAACCTGCCGTCAATGAAGATCTCGCAGCCGATGCACTGATAGGAACACAAAAAGTCGAAACAGATCCGGATAGACAGGTTAACGGCGTTTTTGGTATGTGGTACGGCAAAGGGCCAGGCGTCGATCGTTCCGGTGATGCACTTAAACATGGCAATGCCTACGGCTCCTCTCCGCACGGTGGCGTGCTGGTGATCGTCGGAGACGATCACGGTTGCGTCTCTTCTTCCATGTCCCACCAATCTGACCTTGCGATGATGGCATGGAGTATGCCTGTTTTGCACCCAGCATCAGTTGACGATTATCTCAATGTTGGATTGTGGGGCTGGGCGGCATCACGTGTTAGCGGTGCATGGTTTGGCTTTAAAGCAATCAGTGAAGTCGTGGAAAGTGGTGCAGTCAGAGAAAGCAAACCATTTCCTGATTATCAATTTCCCCAAGTTGATCCTGGCCCCGATGGGCTTCACTGGCGCTGGCCTGATCTCCCTGGCCCACAAATTGAAAAGCGTTTGGCTTATAAACTGAAAGCCGTTGAAGAGTTCGCCAAACTTAACCCCATTGATTACCTGCTCACCCCCTGCAAACATCCACACGCTTTATTGGTAACGGTTGGCAAAGCCCATAAGGATGTTATGGAAGCCCTGCGGGTTGGGGGTCTAACGCCTTCTGAACTAGCCCAACAAGGCATCGCTTTTCTCCATATCCGTTTGGTTTATCCTTTATCACCGCTTCTCAGCGAGCTTGCTACCCAAGTCAGCCATATTTTTGTTATTGAAGAAAAAGCCGCCATCGTTGAAATGCTGCTGGCTCATCAGTTAGTTAGATTACAGAAAATGACCAACCTGATAGGTAAACATAACCATCTTGGTCAGAAATTGTTACCCACTGACATTGAACTACGCCCTTCACGGGTTGCTGCCCCACTTTCTGGCTGGTTACAACAATTCAATTTATTTCTTTCCGTGCCACCAGAATGGTCTACGGCTACCACTCAGCACAACGCAACGTTACCCAAACGTACACCTTATTTCTGCGCCGGATGCCCCCATAGCACTTCAACTCGCTTGCCAGACGGCAGCCAAGCCCAGATTGGTATTGGATGTCATGTCATGGCCGCGTGGATGGATCGCAACACCGGAAACGGCCTCTTGCAAATGGGAGGAGAAGGTATCGACTGGATAGGGCATGCTCCGTTTGTAAATCGCTCCCACGTCTTTCAAAATCTGGGAGATGGCACCTATTTCCATTCTGGTCACTTAGCCATTCGCCAATCAGTCGCTGCTGGGAGCCATATTACTTACAAGTTGCTGTTCAATGATGCTGTGGCGATGACAGGCGGGCAGCCGCTGGATGGAAATATCACCCTAGTGCAAATGGTTTCTTTGATGCTGGCAGAAGGTGTGAAAGAAGTGGTTGTCGTGACGGATGACCTTGGTAAATACACAGGTAAAAACAGCCTTCCATCCAATGTGAAACTCTATGGGCGGGATTATCTTGAAGATGTGCAGAAACGTCTTCGAGATATCGTTGGTGTAACGGTACTCATCTACGATCAAACCTGTGCCACAGAACTACGCCGTAAAAGAAAGCGTGGATTGACGCCAAAAGCAACGCGCCGTGCCGTTATCAACGAATGGGTTTGTGAGGGATGTGGTGACTGCCAAATACAATCAAATTGCCTTGCTGTTATTCCCGCCAAAACATCTTTAGGCACTAAACGCAAGATAGACCAACACGTTTGCAATTCAGATCTGTCCTGTCTGAAAGGATTTTGCCCCAGCTTTATCACTGTCGAAAATGCCAACCCTCGCGCAGATCTCAGTAAAATCATCTCACAGGCTGAGTTAGATACAATTATCCGCCAACTACCGCAGCCAGCATTGCCTTCTGCCGAAACACCTTATGAAATCCTGTTAGTCGGTATCGGCGGTACCGGTATTGTCACTGCAGGCCATTTACTTGCAAATGCCGCACAATTAGATAACTGTTTTGTCAGCCTGCTCAATTTTACCGGATTTGCTCAAAAAGGCGGAGAGGCCATAACCCATGTTCGGTTATGCCATGATAAAGATAAACTGCATCAAGTCAGGATTGATCGCGGGCGAGCTAATCTGGTTATCGCCGCTGATTTAGTGGCTGCAACAGGGCAAAACTCACTGGAAGTGATGTCTAGAGGATCAACAAAATGCATACTGAACACCCATGAAACCCAAATAGGCACTATGCTCCGCTCCCCTACGCTGGATTTGGATAATCCCAAAATGCTAGACATTCTGAATCAACACACACAGATATTATTCTCCATTGATGCAGAAATGATGGCTGCTCATCTAGTCGGTGACAGAGACCAAACAAATATCATATTAATGGGTTATGCCTGGCAGCTCGGCAAACTCCCAATCACATTATCTGCCATCAACAATGCGATGCAAGAATTGGGAACTTCAGCAGATAATGCTCGGCGAGCGTTCTGTATAGGCCGCATCGCGGCAGAACAACCCGATATTCTGCAAAAACACCTCAATATTGCTCCGCAAGAAAATATAAAAAGCCTGGATGATCTCATTATGCATCGGTATCAATTTCTGGTTGATTATCAAAATGAAAGATATGCGATGCGTTATCTCAGCCGTATTGCCCAGGTTCAAATGGTGGCTCAGCAGATCGATGCAGAAGAAATGACTAAATCCATTGCTGAGAACTTATTCAAATTAATGGCGTATAAAGATGAATATGAAGTTGCCCGACTCTACGTCAAAACCGGTTTTTTCGATAAACTCCGCTCACAATTTGATAATACAAATACCATTCGTTTTCACCTTAGCCTTCCTCTCTTCAATCGCAAAGATCCCCGAACAGGCCAACGCGGAAAAAGAGAATATGGTTCATGGATCATTCCTGTATTCCATTTTCTTGCCGCATGTAAA
Source organism: Xenorhabdus ishibashii (assembly GCF_002632755.1). Classification (NCBI taxonomy): domain Bacteria; kingdom Pseudomonadati; phylum Pseudomonadota; class Gammaproteobacteria; order Enterobacterales; family Morganellaceae; genus Xenorhabdus; species Xenorhabdus ishibashii. Next base: position 1,450,377 of record NZ_NJAK01000001.1, read on the forward strand.
TCACTGCGTGGTACTGTTTTCGATATTTTTGGCTATCAGGAAGAGCGTAAACAGGAAAGAAATTTGCTGCTTGAGTATGAGCGATTAATTGATTTTTTAATCGAAAAAATGGAACGCAATAATTTGGCAATTTGCCTACAACTTGCTGAGCTACCTAATCAGGTGCGTGGTTTTGGTCATGTGAAGCAAAAAGCGATGAAACGCATGTTGGAAAGCAAAGAAGAGTTGTTGAAATCGTTATAAAAATAAGTTGGTAAACTATTATTTTATAATGAAAAAAGAGCCATAAGGCTCTTTTTCTATGGTTTGCAGACTTCTATCACATCTACAGTCCTGAATTTGGAGCGGGAAACGAGACTCGAACTCGCGACCCCAACCTTGGCAAGGTTGTGCTCTACCAACTGAGCTATTCCCGCATTTGGTATGGCTTGTATTAAGCCTAATTTGATATACCCGAATAAATTTTAATTTGGAGCGGGAAACGAGACTCGAACTCGCGACCCCAACCTTGGCAAGGTTGTGCTCTACCAACTGAGCTATTCCCGCATATATTCTGGCATGTCGTACTGTTGAAATTCTTCACCGGTACGGGGAGCGCATTATACGAGAAATTATTCCTCTGACAAGTCCCACAACCCAAAAAATTGTATTTTTTCTCCGATTGATGATTAAACCAGCAAACAATCCGCTTAATCATCAACACAGAGATTAATTTGTGTACAAATATTGTACCAAATACCGCTCTTTATTTTTGGAGAATACGTTACTTCTGGATAAAGTGCTCACGGTAATACACCAATTCAGCAATGGATTCCCGAATATCATCCAATGCCTGATGGGTATTTTTCTTACTGAACCCTGACAACATCTCAGGCTTCCAGCGACGCGCCAATTCTTTAAGCGTACTGACATCCAAATAACGGTAGTGAAAATATTTTTCCAACTCCGGCATATAGCGAAATAGGAAACGACGATCCTGCCCCACGCTATTGCCACAAATGGGTGATTTTCCTGCCGGCACCCATCGTTCCAGAAATGCAATGGTCGCTTTTTCAGCTTGCGCATCATCAAACTGGCTCTGTTTGACACGTTCCACCAATCCGCTGGCCGTGTGCGTCCGTACATTCCAATCATCCATCAATGCCAATTGCTCATCCGATTGATGAACAGCAATGACAGGCCCTTCAGCAAGGATATTCAATTCCGAATCGGTGACAATAGTCGCAATTTCAATTATGCGATCGCGCTCGGGATCTAACCCCGTCATCTCTAAATCTATCCAGATAAGATTGTTCTCACTTTTTGACATGATATATCCTAGTTTCCTTCAAAAGAGGTAGTCTGTACCGTGAGGTATCATAACGTTTTTGATTACTCACAGCGATGACCAGCAAAATAAATGAAATATAAACGAAAAATAAGTGAGGTTCGGTGGCTAAAAGTAAACTATCCAAAGGGCAACAACGCCGTGTGCACGCCAATCATCAGCGTAAGCTAAATAATAAGGCCGATGTTCAAAAACCAGAAATGGATGACAGCCAGTTTGGTGAACCACAAGAAGGGCTGGTGATCAGCCGATTCGGGCAACATGCCGATATTGAAGCCGCAGATTCTTCCATACAGCGTTGCAATATCCGTAGGACAATACCCTCATTGGTCACTGGTGATCGCGTTGTATGGCGCCCCGCGCTACAACTCCAGTCTGATGTCAAAGTGAATGGTATCGTAGAAGCGGTTCATGAACGTACTTCCGTTCTTACACGCCCTGATTACTATGATGGCATCAAACCCATTGCCTCAAATATCAATCAAATCGTGATTGTTTCCGCTATTTTGCCCGAACTTTCGCTGAATATTATCGATCGCTATTTAGTCGCATGTGAAACACTCAATATCGAGCCTCTGATCGTACTCAATAAAATCGATATGTTGGATACTGAAAGTCGTGAATGGGTCAACGATATCATGGGTATCTACCGTCATATCGGCTATCGCGTACTGGAAGTTTCCAGCTATACCGGCGAGGGTATCCCTGAACTAACCGCTCTGCTGGCTAACAAAATCAGTATCTTTGCAGGCCAATCTGGTGTCGGGAAATCCAGCTTGCTCAACACCCTGTTGCCTGACATTAAAGAAGATATTCTGGTCAATAATGTCTCAGATAACTCAGGTCTCGGTCAGCATACTACTACCACCGCACGCCTTTACCATTTCCCACAGGGAGGAGATGTGATCGACTCTCCAGGTGTCCGTGAGTTTGGATTGTGGCATCTAACGCCAGAACAGGTTACGCAAGGTTTTGTCGAATTCAGCGAATATCTGGGAGGGTGCAAATTCCGTGATTGCAAACATCAAGATGATCCTGGATGTGCTTTAAGAGAAGCGTTAGAACAAGGTGCCATTGCTGAAGAACGTTTTGAAAATTACCACCGAATTTTGGAAAGCATGGCACAAGTTAAACCACGCCGAAATTTCACAAACGCTCAAAAATAAGGCAATACTTAACGATACCCTGACATTAAAAATAATGACAGGTACAATAGTCGACTTTTGTCCAATTTGCCAAGAAAAGATCCAAGAGGTTGACGTGCTGGATAATTTTAAAATCAGTCTACAATATTTACTGCTAAAACAATGTATTACGAATCTGGCAGGTTGGTTTGCCAATAAAAAGGCTGGCTGGCTGACACAACTTGCCATCAAGGCTTTCGCTAAGGCCTATAAAGTGGATATGAATGAGGCAAAAGATCCCTCATTCACTGCTTATTCAACATTCAATGAATTTTTTGTCCGCCCCCTTAAGGAAGGTATTCGTCCTATCGCCAATGAAGCCCACCAGTTGGCTCTGCCAGCAGATGGCACGGTAAGCCAGCTCGGTGCGATCCGTGAAGATCAGATTATTCAGGCCAAAGGACACTATTACACAATAGAAGCCCTACTGGCAGGGCAGTATCAACTAGCTGAACAGTTCCGTAATGGCCAATTTATCACGACTTACTTATCGCCAAAGGATTATCATCGTGTCCACATGCCATGCGATGGCGTGCTCAAAGAGATGATCTACGTCCCTGGTGATCTGTTTTCAGTAAACCCGTTGACGGCAGCCAATGTGCCAAACTTATTTGCACGTAATGAACGCGTCATCTGTTTATTTGAGACGGCGTTCGGCCCCATGGTACAAATTCTGGTTGGTGCGACCATTGTTGGCAGTATTGAAACCGTCTGGAGTGGCTGTGTCACACCTCCGCGTGAAGGCATCATCAAACGCTGGACTTACCCTACAGAAGGGCAAGAAGGCATCATCTCCCTCAAAAAAGGAGAAGAGATGGGACGCTTCAAGCTGGGTTCAACAGTGATCAACCTGTTCGCTGCCAATCAGATTGATTTTGCCAACAACTTATACAGTGGTTCACAAACCCGTATGGGAACCATGATGGCGCAGGCTGTTACACCAGAAGAACTCGCAGTAAATAATGATGAATCAACGAATTAAAGATATCATCGACTAATTTATAACCAAGGAGCCCCTTATTGTGATTGTGCGCCTGATTATCAGTTTACTTCTCAGCTTCTTAATTGCGAGCTCAGCTTTTGCTTCCGTGCCCCTGCTGGATGAAATCCAACTGAGACAAGAGCTAAAGCAGGTTGGAGGCAATAAAAGTTCACAAGATTCTGAAATCGCACATGCACTTCAAGGGGCAATAAATTGGATTAACGATGTAAAATCCGCCAACGAGCGTACCCAGAAGTATCGACAAGCAATTGATGAATTTCCTAAAATCATCAAAGAACTACGCCAGAAAATTCTTACTGAAGACAATGCTGTCACGCCCATTCCCGCCAATCAGACTATCAGCAATTTAGAACAGCAAATTATTCAGTCAACTAACGAATTACAGGAACAAGGCCGCCAATTACAGCACGAACAGGATCAGCTTCGAGAAATCAGTGACTCTATGAGTCAATTGCCTCAACAACAAGCTGAAGCAAAGCGCTTGCTAGATGAGGCAACTTCTCGACTCCGGTCTCAGGACTCACCTTCCACGCCATTGGCCAAAGCGCAATTAGCGCTGGCGCAAGCAGAAGTCAGTGCCCGTAAAGCTATGACTGATGAACTGGAGATGGCTCAACTTTCTGTTAATAATCGTCAGGAGATTGCGCGCATACGCGCAGAATTATATAAAAAACGCTATCAACGGCTGGATCTTAAACTCCAGCAATTACGCAGCCAGTTAAATACCCAACGCCAGCAAAAAACGGAATCTGCACTGGAATATACAGAAATGCTGGCGGAGCAAAGTGGAGAAAAACTACCAAAGTTTTTGCAAGATGAGCTTCAGAAAAACCGCCAATTGTCGCACATGCTGACTCAGCAAACCCAGAGAATGGAAGCCATTGGTTCAAAACAGCGTAAGGCCAATAGCGAAATTCTTTTTGTTCTCCAAACACTCAATACTATCCGTGAACAAGCACAATGGCTAAACGATTCCACTGCACTTGGCGAAACTTTAAGAGCGAGAGTCACTCATATTCCTGATATGTCAAAATCCCAGCAAATTGACAGGGATATTGTCGAATTGCGGGTCGAAAGATTGAAATATGAGGAAATGCTGGAACTCCTGCAACGGCCGCTTGAACAGACATTACCCTCATATCACACTCTGACTCCAGAGCAAAAAAAGGTCTACGAGTCACTTATTCGCACCAGGAAAGAGCTATTAAACTCCCTGCTATCAGGATATGACAATGAGATACTGGAACAGACGCAATTCAAGGTAATCACCAACAAATTAAATGATGCCCTGAAAGAGGTTCAAGATGCTACCCACCGCTATCTGTTCTGGGTTGCGGATATCAATCCTATATCGCTCAACTATCCCCTACTGGTGGTACAAAATCTGACGCGTCTGTTATCTCTGGATACGTTCTCTCAGTTGGGTGCTGCCATTCACAGCATGTTGACCAAACAAGATACTCTGCTCTATTTACTGGGTACTTTACTATTGGTTATTTTTAGTATTAGCTCACACCGCCAGTATCATGCTTTTCTTGAACGTTCGAGCAATCGCATCGGTAAAGTGACACAAGATCATTTTTCTTTGACTGTGCGCACAGTTTTTTGGTCTGTCGTCGCAGCCTTACCGTTACCCATGCTCTGGTCTGCCATTGGCTATGGGTTACAAAATGCATGGCAGTATCCAATGGCTACCGCAATAGGCAACGGTGTACGTGAAACTACTCCCGTTTTGTGGGTTTTTATGCTTAGTGCAGCCTTTGCTCATCCCAATGGCTTGTTTATCGCTCATTTTCGCTGGCCAGAAGAACGCATCAAGCGAGCAATGCGTTTCTATCGTCTTTCCATTTTTCTGATCGTGCCGCTCATGATGGCATTGATTACTTTTAATCATTACAAAGACCAGGATTTTATTGCAACTCTAGGCAGGTTATGCTTCATCATGCTCTGTATCTCGCTGAGTTTGGTAACCAGCAGCTTAAAACGTGCCGGCATTCCACTCTATATGGACAAACATGGTTCAGGCGAGAACATTGTTAGTTCTGTTTTATGGTGGATATTGCTCTCGGCTCCAATTTTAGCGGCACTCGCTTCGATCCTGGGTTATCTGCAAACCTCTCAGGCGCTATTAGGTCGTCTGGAAACCTCTGTTGCTATCTGGTTCTTCCTGCTGGTCGTTTACCACATTGTACGTCGATGGATGCTGATCCAACGCCGCAAAATTGCGTTTGAACGGGCAAAACAACGCCGTGCTGAAATATTGGCTCAACGTGCCAAAAGTGAGGAGGATTCTGGCAATATTAATAGCAGTGTAGAAGGTTCAATTGAGGTTGAAGAGCCAGTCATCGATTTGGATGCCATCAGTGCCCAATCGTTAGGGTTAGTACGTTCAATCCTGACAATGATAGCGCTAGTTTCACTTATCCTATTATGGTCTGAGCTCCATTCTGCCTTCTCTTTCCTTGAGAATATCCGGCTCTGGAACGTGAGTACAACCATCAACGGTATTGATAGCGTTCAGCCAATTACCCTCGGCTCCGTATTAATTGCAATCTTAGTTATTGTTATTACTACTCAACTTGTCCGTAACTTGCCAGCTCTGCTGGAACTCGCCCTGTTACAGCATTTAGTGCTGACTCCGGGAACAGGTTATGCCATTACGACATTGACCAAATACAGCATCACTCTCATTGGCGGCCTGGTAGGTTTCTCTTTGGTAGGAATTGAGTGGTCGAAACTACAGTGGCTGATTGCTGCAATGGGGGTTGGGCTTGGTTTTGGCTTACAAGAAATTTTTGCCAATATTATTTCCGGACTGATCATTTTATTTGAAAAACCGATCCGCATTGGTGATACCGTGACTATTCGTGGTCTGACAGGCAGTATCTCGAAAATCAATACACGGGCAACAACTTTGTCCGACTGGGACAGAAAAGAGATTATTGTTCCCAATAAAGCCTTTATTACAGAACAATTCATCAACTGGTCACTGTCTGACACGATCACTCGTATCGTCCTGACAATCCCTGTGCCGGCTGATGTTGACTCCGCAAACGCCACCGACATATTAATATCTGCCGCCAAAAGTTCACCATTTATTCTCGATAACCCGACGCCGGAAGTGTATTTAGTGGATTTGCAACAAGGCATTCAGATTTATGAACTACGCGCCTATGCCGCAGAGATGGGGCATCGTATGCCTGCCCGTCATGAAGTGCATCAACACATTTTGCAGGAATTCCGCAAACATGATATCACCTTGCCATTCCCACCATTCCAGGCACGTGTTGATATTTTTGGCCAAGAGATCCGCAGTGCTACAACTAACTTCACGGGCCGTAATCCCCCACGCAGGCCTGGGGAACTGTAGTTACAAGGCAGTGAGTTGAAAACCAGACGTACAGGATAAATGGTGATTGTGAACGTGGCAGGGCTATTGCTCTGCATGAATGATAAGCAGGTGCATAACGAGACCGAGAAACTTTTATCGCCAGACAATGGGTTAGATGTCCGACGATATCTGCTTCCAAAGGTGGGCAGGTGTACTGCAATGCATGCTCTCCCTTGCAGGCTACGGGAGTTTTCATTCGCCACCCGAAGGCGATCCTGACAGGCGATGGATCGTTTTTGTAAGAAAAGATATTAACGGTTATCCAGGGCGAGTCAAACCGTGACAGTTCGTGCCATCTTTATTTTTACCTGTATTTTCTCACAAATTCCGCTAATTCCCTCATATTCGGTCAAAATCAGACAAAAACTGGATTTGATTCATTAATTAATTTTATTGATTAATGTGTAGAATAGATGTGTTTTCCTGTTCAACTACGCATTTTATCTTACTTATATTCAGCATGACACCGAAGCCCAATTGATAAAACATAAGTTAAATTTAATGAAAAACAAAAAGGGATCGCTTTATCTAAAAGAGCGCGCTTATCCGGCTATTGCCCCGTTATTGCACAACAACGAGGTGAAAGTAGAAACGTGGCAAAATAACCAGTTTTACCCGCGTAACGAGCTGGAACGTTTTCAAAAATAAGTAGCATCGGCGACAGTACTATATCGGGAAATCACCAATGACTGGTCTAAAGTAGTCATGTTGGTGATGCAGGATGCCGCACAAGAAGCTGGTGTAATTTTTGGTGAGCCTAATGCTGATGACAAAGATTACCAACTCTGTCCAGAACTTGCACCACTGGTGGAAAAAGCGATAAATCAAGGACGAGCTGTTCGACAAGGCCAGTCATTAATTCCTTTTAACGCAGAAGAGTTAGCCTTGATCCAGACTAAATACGTCCATTGCTCATCACACTGGAATAGTGTGGTAATAAGAGATGAACAGATTCAAGGTGGTGTGAAGGCGGTAGAGTTAGTCAGTTTTGTGAACCGCCCTTGTGATGTAGCGGTCAAGAACTTCCGGACACCATTTTAGCCTTCTCCCATTGCTTTTCGTACTCAACGGGAGAAATGCCTCCATTAAAACTATGGGGGCGAATGTAATTATAATATCTGCCCAAATATTGCGTGATATCTCTTATCGCTTCATGCATATCCTGATAGCCTTCCGGTGACGCCCTTGCGTTTCGCTAGTCCTTCGCCACCATCAGGCTGGACAGGGGACTCTCACCCCCAAGCTGTCGGACATTCCCTGCACACATGAAACAGCATCACATCGGATGCTGTTTTCAAACAATTAACTTCTTTAAGCCATTCGTTTCAAACCTGATACATTTTCCGTAAATAACAAGAAACTGCATCATCTGCATTGGAACCAATGACTTCCATATCCGGTAAAATGTCTTTTAAGCGCTGGTGCGCTCCCTGCATGATGCAGCCCTTACCGGCCACACTTAACATTTCCCGATCGTTCATCCCATCGCCAAAAGCGATGCTGTCGTTTAATCGATATCCAATCAATTGACAAACTTGCTCCAATGCATGACCTTTAGAAACACTACCAGCCATCACTTCCAAACAATTCCTCAGTGAAAAACTGACATTAACCCTTTCCCCCCAACGTGCTTTAATCATCTCTTCTAAATCCACCAAATAATCATGATCTTCACTGGTGTAGTAAACCTTACATACGCCATCTGTGGGGAAATTATCGCGCTGAAAAAGTTGGTAATGGAAAACTGACTCCTGAAAAAACTCTTTCTGTTCAGGCGATTCTCTATTTATTAGCCAATCATCGTTATTGTAATAATTAGTCAGGATATTGGGATTATCAAACTCCAATAAACACAAATCATGAGCAATATCAGGATCTAAGTTATGGCTAAATACCAATTCATCCTGGGTATTGTGAACCCTTGCACCGTTGGAAGTGATCATATAAGCATCAATACCCAATCCATCACGGATCTGTCCCACATCAATATGATGTCGCCCTGTTGCAAAAACAAAATGAATCCCTTGTTCCGTCAATAAGTTCAACGTTTCCTTGGTATACGGGGTTAATTTATGGTCGGGAGATAACAAAGTGCCATCTAAATCTGAAGCAACAACATGATACATGGTTATGGTTCCTAAACTAAATTAGTTCTGGTCAAAAAAATCACAAATTGCATTGAGAGCCTGCGCTCGCAATGCATCTTTTTCGAACAGGATTTCGTGATGAGCCCCTTGGATAATCAGGGGATTTTGGTGAGATGCACAAAAAGCTAATAATTTTCGATTACTTACTATCTTATCTTCACTTGCTTGTAATACGATGAGTGGAGTTTGAATTTTGCCCGCATTTTCAATCAGATTATCGCCCATCAGCATACTTTCACGCATCCAATGGTAAGTTGGCCCCCCAAGGCGCAATTCAGGGTAATCAGCATAGTAGCGTAAATAACGCTGATAACGCGCATAACTGTGCGTTAATAGGTTGATAAAATAGGGTAATGGCCGCCATTGCCCCGTTGATAGGGCATAAGCGTTACGTCTTTTGACATTGGGTTCCACTTGGTTGACCAGAAAATTTGCCAACCAGCGAGGCATTGGTAAGTTGATACCAAACATCGGCGCACATAACGCCACAGCGCGAAAAATCGGCTTCTGGTAACGTATCAGAAAACGGCTCAAAATCGCACCACCCATTGAATGGGCCAGAGCATAGCAGCGATGAGATTGACGAGGTACCACTTCAAGTTCAAGAAATTTAGCTAAGTCATCCACATAATGATCGAACTCTTCAACATGGCCTTTTTGTCGATCGTTCAATAGTCGCCCTGAACGACCTTGCCCACGATGATCAATAATGAAAATATCGTAACCCAGATGATAAAAATCATAGGCCACTTCAGGATATTTCACGTAGCTTTCACTACGGCCAGGCAAAATAACGAGTGTTTTGTCATGTTGAGGAGAACAAAAGGAAACATAATGGATAGGAATATCATCAACTCCTATAAATTGCCGCTCTTCTCTTGTTTGCCAAAAATCCAGTAATAATCCATTCGTAAAGGCTGAGAACTGAGGTTCACGGTTTAACCAGCTAGCTTTCAATGTCTCAGGCACCATTCGTCATCCTCGGTTCTTTAATCCTCTGTTCACTGTTCTTTAGTTATTCAAATTTTTCAGTTACTCGAATTCTTCAAAATGCTCTCGGATTAATGTCATAAATGCATCACCAAAACGCTCCAATTTCCGCTGACCAACGCCATTAATCAGCAAAAGTTCATCTGGCGTTATTGGGCACTGTTCTGCCATCTCAATTAACGTGACATCATTGAAAACAACAAAGGGCGGAATATTGTTTTCATCAGCAATGGATTTACGCAATTTGCGCAACTTAGCAAATAATTTGCGATCATAGTTACCGCTGTACGATTTGTTTTGCTGATTGCGGCTTTTCAAGTTTTGGATACGCGGTACAGCAAGTTGTAGAGGCACTTCGCCACGTAATACAGGCCGCGCAGCCTCTGTTAATTGCAGAGCAGAATAGTTGGCAATGTTTTGGCTGATAAGCCCTAAGTGAATAAGTTGACGCAAGACACTCATCCAATGTTCCTGGCTTTGCTCTTTACCAATGCCATAAACAGGCAGCTTCTCGTGCCCAAAATCTCTAATCCGTTGGTTATTTGCACCACGCAGCACTTCTACAATATAGCCAATCCCAAAACGTTGTCCAACGCGATAGATGCAGGATAGCGCCTTCTGTGCTTCCACCAGACCATCGTAACGTTTGGGTGGATCAAGGCAAATGTCACAGTTGCCACAGGCTGTTTGACGGCTTTCGCCGAAATAATTCAGCAAGACCAAGCGACGGCAAGTCTGCGCCTGCGCAAATGCACCCATAGCATTGAGCTTGTGCCGTTCAATGTCCTGTTGTTCACCAGCGGGTTTTTCTTCCAGACAGCGGCGCAACCACACCATATCCGCAGGATCGTAAAACAGCACAGCTTCTGCGGGTAAACCATCTCGCCCAGCCCGACCTGTTTCTTGATAATAAGATTCGATATTGCGGGGAATATCAAAGTGTACGACAAAACGCACATTAGGCTTGTTAATTCCCATACCAAATGCAACCGTTGCCACAACGATCTGCAAATCATCCCGCTGGAAGGCATCTTGTACCCATGCCCGCTGGCTGTTTTCCAGCCCTGCATGATAAGGCGCAACACTTAACCCACGCTTTTGCAAACGCTCTGCGGTCTCTTCCACTTTAGTACGACTATTGCAATAGATAATCCCGCTTTTTCCCTGCTGACCACGGACAAATGACCAGAGCTGATCAAGCGGTTTGTATTTTTCAACTAAGGTATAGCGAATGTTGGGACGATCAAAGCTGCTGATATGGATAATTGGCTCACGCAACTCCAATAAACGTACGATATCCTGACGGGTCGTTTTATCTGCCGTAGCAGTTAGTGCGATCACTGGAAGATTGGGGAAATGATGACGAAGCTGCCCTAATGCTCGATATTCTGGGCGAAAATCATGCCCCCATTGAGAAATACAGTGAGCTTCATCGACAGCCAGTAAAACAGGCTGCCAATCGTGAAGTTGGTCAAGAAAGTTATCCGTTACCAGCCGTTCAGGGGCGATATAAAGCAGTTTAATACTCCCTTTACGGCAACGTTGAATGATATCAAATTGCTGTTCACGATTTTGAGTTGAGTTCAGGCATTCCGCTTCAACGCCATTCGCACGTAGCTGATCAACCTGGTCTTTCATCAATGAAATGAGTGGAGACACAACCAAAGTCAGCCCATTTTTAACCAATGCGGGGATCTGGTAGCACAGTGACTTACCGCCTCCCGTTGGCATAATCACCAGACAGTCACGTCCGTCAAGAACGGCATCAATAACTTGCTGCTGTCCCGGGCGAAATTGCTGGTATCCGAATGTTTTTCGTAATGCTTGTTCAGCCAGCGATGCCGTGCTGATGAGTTCTGCGGTAGACACGCTTTTCCTCGATCGTTAGAAGCTTAATCCCTGAAAAAACCTAAAAATAGGCTATAAAAAACACAGTCGCGATCCAAACGTCTGTATATTATGTTATTTCGCTGTAAGAGTAATTACAGCATATCATTCAACATAACAAAGGTATTTCTGGTTTTCCTGTCTGTAATAATTTCGCACTAAAAAATTACCGTTTATTCTACACGCTATATGGTTATTTTTTGTAGTCCGTTTTTTCCCTCATAAATTGTTTCTCAAAGCGCTTCGCAAACTGGCAAAGTCGATAATGAAAGCATAATATTAACAAGCGATTAACTATATAACCCCATTTGACACCCGTTAATTTTACTTTTCATTATCAGATTATCAGGAAAATCACCATGGAAAATATTCCGCCAGTAGATACCATACTAACCCCAGAAGAAGCTCGTAAATTTATTGGTGAAATCTTTGTTTATCATATGCCATTCAATCGTCTATTGGGGCTAGAACTGCTCCGCTTCGAACCCGACTACGCAGAACTGCAATTTTGCTACCAAGAAAAATTGATCGGCAATATGATCCATAAAATTCTGCACGGTGGTGCGATCGCTTCCATATTAGATGTTGCCGGAGGGCTGGTTTGTGCAGGCTATGCATTGACATCCATTGAAACGATTACCATCGCAGAGATCCAAAAACGTCTAACCACATTAGGCACTATTGATTTGCGCGTGGATTATCTGCGCCCCGGGCGTGGTGAAGTATTTACTGCCAATTGCAATCTTATCCGCGCCGGCAATAAAGTCTCTGTCGCCAGAATTGAATTGCATAATGAAAAACAAATGCATATCGCCAGTGCAACGGGAGCTTATTTGGTTGGTTGATGTTTTTGAACTGATAGGTTTCCTTATAAATGGAAGGTGCTGACAGGGAATACACCATTTCCTGTCAGGAATGATCGGTATCCGTGCCCTCCGACAACATTAGTGAGACGATGCTCTTCTTTGTTGTAGACAAGTTTATTTTGTTGCGTGAATATAAAGCAAAGAAGCTGGTAACATAGTTCTCGACATGGTGTTCTCAAGGTAACCGTTTTTTGGCGAAAAGAAGGATACCAGATCATCATGCCGTTCAACTTCCCTTCACAAAACGTCAACAGTTCCTAATTAACAGATCAATATGAGAACATATTATGGACTCAAGAACCAAAGCTGAATCAGAAATCCTCGCCGGCAGGCCTGTGGATGCTGTCGTATATATTTGGTATCCCTGCCGGAGCTTCCCTTTTGGGCATGCTTCTATTTATATAGGCGGCGTGCCGCAATATCCTTGGCACGATTTCAATTCAGATAATTCATATTTCCCAAATACTCCACAGCATTCAGCAAGAACAGATGATAACTATATGAGTTTCCTTGCAGAACCAGATATACCACGAGGAACTTTGTCCTGTGCCGGTGCCCTTAATAGCCTTCAAGCTGATTTTGTCGCACCTCCCCATTTAGAATATTATCTGATTGGTTTAGATGTTGAAAAAATGCAACAGCAAAAGCGTGAAATTTATAATGGAAAAATGTATGGCAATCGGCGTATGAGCCATAGTTATAATTTCATTAATAAAAATTGCGCAACGATGGTTGCCAAAATATTAAAAGCAGGTGGAGTAGAAAATTTATTAAATCTAGTTCAAAGAATAGGTTATACCAAAAATATATATTGGACACCTAAAGACATAGCCCAATTGTGTAATGAATTAAGAAATAATGATAATGCTGTAAAAGTAAGAGCGCAGGATTGTCCAGATAAACTGAAATCACCATTTAAGACGTTAATGGGATTTAGATAGAATAAAGCGGAGTTAAGTCAATGCCATTCTTAAAAAATAAATCGCCCATTTTTCAACCTGCCAGAGTACATGCAAAATTTGAGATGGAGCAGGGATCAGGCTGTATAAACACAGGTAACTCTTTCATTTAAACATAACAATTCAGCATAAAATGCTATTTAGATAAGTAGAAAAATTTAATTTATTGCTCATGCCATTAACTGCTTGTAAATCATTCATCCCAATGACACATTGTATAGCTCTATGAGCTATCACCTTAACAAGCTCTTCTGATTTTCTGAACATTCTCTCAACATTCAAGGATATTATGAGTAACCAACAGACTGCCAAAGGTATCTTGTATGCCTTAGGGGCTTATCTTATTTGGGGATTAGCACCCATCTACTTCAAGACCATACAATATGTGCCCCCCGATGAAATCGTGTCACATCGTGTTATATGGTCAGTTTTCTTTATGGTGCTAATGCTGACAATGACTCGTCACTGGCGCCAGGTTTGGGTTGTTGTCCGCCAGCCGAAGATACTGTTGCTGCTAGGCATTACAGCTTTCACTATTACCAGTAACTGGCTTACCTATATTTGGGCAGTCAATAATGGGCATTTGCTGGAAGCGAGCCTGGGGTATTTTATTAGCCCACTAGTTAATGTTCTGTTTGGTATGATATTTCTCGGTGAGCGTTTCCGCCGTATGCAGTGGGTTGCCGTGGGATTAGCCTTTACTGGTGTATTGATCCAGCTATGGCAGTTTGGTTCTGTGCCGGTGATTGGTTTGTACTTAGCGACAACATTTGCCGTCTATGGGCTTATCCGCAAAAAAATGGGGATTGATGCACAGACAGGTATGTTGATTGAGACAACCTGGGTATTTCCGGTCGCCCTGACTTATCTGTTATTCTTCACCCATAGCCCGACAAGTAATATGTTGGATAATACGTACTCTTTGAACCTCATGTTGATTGCTGCCGGTATTATTACGACAGTGCCACTGCTGTTCTTCACCGCAGCCGCTGCACATCTGCGTTTGTCTACACTGGGCTTCTTCCAGTATCTTGGCCCAACATTGATGTTCTTGCTGGCAACGTTAGTTTATGGTGAGAAAATTGGGCCGGATCGTTTGATCACTTTTGGCTTTATTTGGGCTGCCTTGATTCTGTTTATACTGGATGCGCTCTATACGCAGCGCCGCTTGCGTAAAACAGCTAAAACCCCCTAAAACAAGATAAGCCCCTATCATATACCTGAACTGACCCAAGACATTATTAATAAATCGGGTCAGTTTTTTCGTTAAATCGTGCGTGTTTTTTTATTGATAGCTGGTGAAATAGCTACAGCCAATTTTTGCGTTTGAAGTAGAGATATGGCGCCAAGCCCGCTGCTATCATCAACCCAATGGCCGCAGGATAACCAAATGTCCAATGCAATTCCGGCATAAATTCGAAGTTCATACCGTAGCTGGACGCGACTAGTGTCGGTGGCAGGAATACCACGGAAACAACGGAGAAGATCTTGATAATACGACTCTGTTCGATGTTGATAAAGCCCATCGCAGCTTGCATCAAGAAGTTAACTTTTTGGAACAGAGATTCGTTGTGCGGCAGCAAGGATTCAATATCCCGCAGAATCTCACGAGCCTGTTCCAATTGATTGGCAGGCAAACGAGCACGGCGCACAAGGAAGTTCAGGGCGCGCTGGCTATCCATCAAACACAAGCGGACTTTCCAGCCAATATCTTCCTGTTCAGCAAGGTTAGACAAAGCAGAATCAAATTCATCACCCTGTTTGCCGTTCATAATGACCCGACTCAGGGATTCCAGCACGCTATAGATGTTTTCAATAACATCAGCCAGTTGTTCGATTTTAGTTTCGAACAAGTCCATCAACAGTTCATAGGCATTTCCATCAACCATTGTCTGGTTACGGGCACGCATTCGGTATAATCGAAATGCAGGGAGTTCACGCTCTCGCAATGTGTAGAGACGACCGTCACGGATGGTAAACGCGACTGTCGAGTTGCCAGCATGGTCTTCGGCATCTTCAAAGTAGAAGAATGAATGGACGTGCATACCATCTTCATCTTCAAAAAAACGGGCTGATGCCTCAATGTCATCCAACTCGGTACGGGTTGCCAAGACTTGTCCCAGCTCATTTTGGACACGGAGGCGATCACTATCCCCCAAACCCACTAAATCTACCCACATGGAGTCAGATAACTTATCACCTTCTTCAAGTTCAAGACGGAGCAGGCGATTATTCTCTAATTTAAATGCGTTCAGCATGTACCATAAGTCTCCTTATACTCCCTACGTTTATCGTAAGGCGCGAATGTTACGCTTAGAAGAAAAAGCCTGTCAACATTTAACCGGATTATTGGCCTGTTTCGAGTCTGGCATAAGCGGCCACCAGCCATTTAATACCTTCACCCTGAAACGCGATTTGCAAGCGACAATGCTCCCCACTGCCTTCTATATTGATAATCGTCCCATCACCAAATTTAGGATGGCTCACACGTTGTCCAAGAGCATAACCACTATCATTAGCACTGACAGGCGTGCCCAGCCGTTTGTGACTGACCGGACGGGATACCGTTGCCCGCAAGCGAACTTCTGCCACGCATTCTGTCGGTAATTCGCCAATAAAACGAGATGGGCGGTGATGCACTTCCTTGCCATATAAACGACGGCTTTCCGCATAAGTCAGCGTCAGTTTTTCCATTGCTCTGGTAACGCCTACATAGGCCAGGCGGCGCTCTTCTTCCAGCCGCCCCCCCTCTTCAATGGACATCTGGCTGGGAAACATGCCCTCTTCCATACCCACAATGAAGACTTGCGGAAATTCCAATCCCTTCGCTGAGTGTAAAGTCATCAGTTGCACCGCATCCTGATAAGCATCCGCCTGACTTTCTCCCGACTCAAGCGCGGCATGGGAAAGGAAGGCTTGCAATGGCAGCAGGTTTTCATCCTCATCCTGATAGCTGAATTGGCGGGTTGCCGTGACCAATTCTTCAAGGTTTTCGATACGTGCCTGCGCCTTTTCACCTTTTTCCTGTTGATACATGGCCCATAGACCAGAGTCACGGATAATGCGATCGGTTTGCACATGCAATGGCATTTCTTGTGTTTCTGTTTCCAGCGCATCAACCAATTCTATAAAGCGTTGCAACGCAGATGCCGCACGGCCAGCCAGCACTTTTTCCTGTATCAATACCAGACTGCTTTCCCACAAAGTTTTTTGTTGATCCCGCGCCGCTTGGCGCACCACATCAAGCGTTCTGTCGCCAATGCCACGTGTGGGTGTATTTACCACACGTTCAAACGCAGCGTCATCGTGACGGTTTGCTACCAAACGCAAGTAAGATAAAGCGTCTTTAATTTCCTGACGTTCGAAGAAACGCTGGCCACCATAAATGCGGTAAGGCATGGAAGCCTGTAACAAAGCTTCTTCCAAGACGCGGGATTGGGCATTGCTTCGATACAGGATCGCACACTCTTTCAATGCGCCACCATTATCCAGCCAATGCTTGATACGGCCGACAACATAACGGGATTCATCCAGTTCATTGAAGGCGCAATAAAGCGAAATTGGCTCACCCTCGCCGCCTTCTGTCCACAAATTTTTGCCCAAACGATCACTGTTATGGGCAATCAGGGCATTGGCAGCTCTAAGGATATTGCTGGTTGAACGGTAATTCTGTTCCAGCCGGATCGTCTCCGCTCCCTGAAAATCGTTGAGGAAACGTTGGATATTTTCTACCTGCGCACCACGCCAGCCATAAATGGACTGGTCATCGTCCCCGACAATCATGACTTTGCCACTCTCGCCCGCCAGAAGGCGGATCCAGGCGTATTGAATACTGTTCGTGTCCTGAAATTCATCCACCAAAATATTCGTAAAACGTTCACGATAATGTTGCAAGATCTGTGGCTTGTTCAGCCAAAGTTCATGGGCGCGTAGCAACAATTCGGCGAAATCCACCAGCCCAGCGCGATCACACGCTTCCTGATAAGCCTGATAGATCCTCAGCCAAGTTGCCTCCACCGGATTGCCATAACTTTCAATGTGCTGTGGACGCAAGCCTTCATCTTTTTTGCCATTGATGTACCACATCCCTTGGCGGGCAGGCCACTGTTTATCATCCAGATTCATCGCTTTGACGATACGTTTGATGAGGCGGTGCTGATCTTCGCTATCAAGGATCTGGAAATCCTGCGGTAAATTGGCGTCAAGGTGATGAGCACGTAATAAGCGGTGAGCAAGACTATGGAATGTGCCGATCCACATTCCGCCCTGACTGGTGCCAATCAGGCTTTCAATTCGGTGCCGCATTTCAGCAGCAGCTTTATTCGTAAACGTGACCGCCATGATGGAAAACGGCGAAGCATTTTCAACTGACAGTAACCAAGCGATCCGGTGAACCAGCACGCGCGTTTTACCACTGCCAGCCCCAGCCAGCACCAGCATATTACTGCGGGATGCCGCGACCGCTTCGCGTTGTTTATCATTGAGGCTTTCAAGCAGATAAGAAACGTCCATAATTACCGTCAATTGTTAGGATTTTTATATAGATTTCAATCTGAAATTATATCAGTGCTACCAAAGAAGCTAAATCAGAAATCTCAACATGTGGAACCAAACGGCCTTCAGGTTCCTGCATCAAATTCTTATTTTCGATGTTGATCCAACAGGCCTGCATACCACTGCAAAGTGCCCCTTCTACATCGGTATTCAGATTATCCCCCACATGCAGGATCTGACTTATCGGTAAGTTTAGCCGCTTTGCCGCTAGCTGATACATATCAGGATAAGGTTTAGAACGCCCATCTATACCCGCTTTCAATACAAAGTCAAAATAAGGAGAAAGCCCGCATGCAGCAGGTTCAGCGTTCCCATTAGTAATTGCCACTAACGGCATTTTTTCCGCCAATATGGACAAAGTCTTATGGGTGGATTCTGGAACAGTAATTTGGTTACGCCAGTACATAAAACAGGACATAATTTCATCCGTACCACGTACTGTCTCTTCATCATTGAAGCCGTGGTGGGTAAACATGAGTTCTGCGGATTGCCGACGCCATGAAGTCACATCATGATAGATATCTGGCTTCTGTTCAAGAATCGCCTGACGGTATACATGCAAATCTTCATGTTCAAAATGACCGAATTTGGTATCGTACTGCCTGATAAAACACAACACCTCTTTTTCGGTTTTATCGATTACAGGATGGTTATCGTAAAGCGTATCATCCAGATCGAATGTCATCGCAGCAAACGGCGCGATAGGCCGATAAAAACGCATTATGGTTTCCCTCGTTTGGCTCTGGGGTGAGCCACATCATAGACTTTGGTCAAATGCTGAAAGTCCAAATGGGTATAGATCTGGGTGGTCGACAGATTCGCATGACCAAGTAATTCCTGCACTGCCCGCAGATCACCGCTGGATTCCAGAATATGTGTGGCAAAAGAGTGACGCAATTTGTGAGGGTTAACATGGCTGCTGATACCTTGCCGAACCCCCCACTGTGCAAACCGTTTCTGTACATTACGGGCAGAAATACGTTTTCCGCTCTTGGTGGAAATGAAAACCGCATCATCTTCCGGCTCAAGTAATTCCCGCATTTCCAGCCAACGCTGGAGCCATTCCTGCGCCATACGACCAAACGGTACTTTACGCTCTTTGCTGCCCTTGCCATGTACCCAAACTTCCCCACTTCCTAAGTCTAAATGGCGACAATCCAGTCTTACCAATTCAGACAAACGCAATCCCGCTCCGTACATCACTTCCAGCATTGTTCTGTCACGCACTGACAACGGATCGTTCAAATTAATATTGAGCAGTTGGTTAACTTCATCCACATCCATGTTTTTAGGTAAGTGGCGTTTTTTACGGGGAGTACTGACTGTTTTAGCGGGATTGGCTGCCAGCTTATTTTGCATTACCATCCAATCGAGAAAACTACGCAAAGAGGAAAAGCGCAACGCAATGCTGGCAGACTGCAATCCTGCCCGACGACTGCGGGAGGCAAACATTCTGACTTTAGTCGGATCTAACTCTTGCCACTCACGTATTCCCATTTCCAGTGACATTTCCGCCAAGACTGCCAAATGGTGTCGATAGTTCGTGATCGTGACGGGGCTTAAACGCCGTTCAACCCGCAAATAGCGCAAGAAATCTTCCACGGGCACTAGCAATAAATCTATCGGCTGCGTCATGCGCGTTCAACCCAATGGGACAACAAGCCTGGCAACAGCTTCGCCAAATGGTCGAGAATGTCAGTTCCCATACCGTCGTGATAGTGCTGTTTATTATGACTATTGAAAATTACCATGCCCAAATCCCCTCGTGATCCTAAAAGGGAAATCGCCACTGAACCAACATGACGTGCCTGTGGCATCAACAATAAAATCTCAGGACCATACAACCGGCCAAGATAATGATTTTTTTCCCCAAATCGTTTAATTCGAACAGATTCAAAGGCTTGACGAGAAATAGCCAGTTCCGGCACATTCAATGGTGCGCCAAGGTGCCATTTATCACTGAATAACCGAATATAACTGTTACTCAATCCCAATGTTTTTGACCATGAACTTAAACAGGAAAGAAAGTCCTGTAAGCTCTTGGCACCAGAGAGATCTGACAGTAATTGCAATAAGCTACTGAACAACACTTCATTCTGTTTCGCCTGCTCTATCAAATGGTTCAGATCGTCTTCCAAATAACAGATGCGTTTCCTCTGGCGATTCATATGCCATTCCATCAAAGAGACACTTTCCCGCACCGGATGAGGAACTCTTATCTTATCGACCATATTGGCATTACGGATAAAAAAATCCGGATTATTCAATAAATAATCCACGACTGTCTGATCATCCAGCCTATTTTTGATGTGCAATGGATCGTCTTTTTCACTCATTTTCCAATGCCCCATATTTCAAGAGAGACTCAATAAACACAGAGTCAATCACAAATGAATCGTACCATCATAAACATGGGTTGCAGGTCCAGTCATAAAAAGTGGTTTGCCCGCCCCATCCCAGCGAATTTGCAGTGTCCCACCTGGCAGATCAACCCGAACCTGATTATCCAACAATTCCTGTTGGATACCGATGGCTACTGCGGCACATGCACCACTGCCACATGCCTGAGTTTCACCAGCACCACGCTCATAGACACGCAATCGGATATGGCCCCGATTTATTACCTGCATGAAACCAATATTGGCGCGTTCAGGAAAGCGTTCATGGCTTTCCAACACGGGACCCAATATTTCCACTTCGGCAGTGTCTACATCCTCAACCTGTATAACACAATGAGGGTTTCCCATCGACACAACACCACAAAGCACAGTACGTTCGATAGCACGGATAATATAGGTTTTCTCAGCCTTATTAGCGCGAAAAGGAATTCGCTGTGGCTCAAAATCCGGCTCTCCCATGTTGACACAAACCTGGTCATCATTTGTGATGCTTAATATCATTCGTCCCGCTTGCGTGCTGACTTTGATATCACGTTTATTGGTCAACCCCTTGAGACGAACGAAACGGGCAAAGCAACGTGCCCCATTACCACACTGGGAAACTTCACTGCCGTCAGCATTAAAAATGCGATAGTGAAAGTCTAAGTCAGGATCATAAGGCGCTTCAACAATCAAAAGTTGATCAAAACCCACCCCAGTATTCCGGTTAGCCAGACGGCAAATTAACTCTGGAGAAAAATAAACATTTTGGGTCACTGCATCAACGACCATAAAGTCATTGCCAAGACCATGCATTTTGGAGAACTGCATATACGTACGGCTCCAAGAAAAATCACATTACCGAGTCACTATCATTAAGCATCCATCGATATATTGTCTTTTAATAAGCTATTGTTAAAAAGTTTTTCTGACGGTTTTTTATCCATTTTGTGCATAGGTACTTGTGTTGCAGATGTTTCCGCGGGAGGAAAATAGAGAGGGCCTTTCAAGCCACAACCCGCCAAAGAAAGTAATGTTATGATAGCCAGTGACCAACGAAGTTGTTTTTTCATTATATTAATACCTGTGATTCATGCGCCAATACTCTCTATAATCGCAGCTAGGCCCTGAAAAGCAAATAGGAAATAAACATGAACGATAGCGAATTTCATCAATTAGCTGATCAATTGATGCTTCATCTTGAAGAGCAACTGGATAATTACGATGGTGATGCGGATATCGACTATGAAACAAACGGCGGTGTGATGACGCTGAGTTTTGAAAACGGCAGTAAAATCATTATCAACCGTCAAGAGCCTTTCCATCAGATCTGGCTGGCAACCAAAAATGGGGGTTACCATTTCGATTATCGGAATAACCAATGGATTTGTGACCGCAGTGGTAATGATTTTATCTCCATGCTGGCACAAGCCATTACTGAGCAAAGCGGTGAATTATTCCAATTTTCGTGACTATATTTCAGCAAAAAAGCGCCTAATGAAACAGGCGCTTAGGGCAATTGATAATATCAATAGTGATACAGCGAACCATAAGGTTCAGGCGCCCCACATGTTTTCTCAAGGCACTCTTCAGCATAGAGCTTTGTATTATTCGCTTCTATATTATCCACTGGGTACACTCCTTCTATAAATGGAGTGACATGGATACGTTCACCTTTCTTAACGATTTGATAGAACTGCGGCAAGTTGAAATTGACAAAACTAGAACCATAAGTAAAACGATCATGCGATGATGAATAAAATCGGCTGATATCTCGCACCAACTCTTCTTTACTGCCTTCACAATGGGAATAAATTTCCACCCGATTTGATTCATCAAGAATATAAATATTGAACCCTTGTTTATTTTCAATATTTTCGAAAAAAAACTGAATAATTCCTTCACAGGCAAAACCATCGATTACAGGCGGTAAATGTTTTTCTTTGGTATCAATCTTGACTGGCAGGCCATGCAATTTGGTATTGGAAATTGCACCATAAAATTCCACTGCATTTTCCAATTTTTGCACCGAAACGTTTAGCCGTTCAAAGAATAACCCCCATGTTTGCCCTGAAATCCGTAATGCCTTGAAACGGTTTGGGTCTTGTCGGTTGCTGGACAGGCGTAACTCTATGCATTCCGAAACTAATTGCTGAATACGTGTGCGGATCAATCCCCGCAAATGTTTGCTATAACAGAATACTTCAACATCAGATGGCGGTGCCGCATCTCGATGCATTTTTCCCAATATCGTCTTCAATGCTTCCAATACCGATTGTTCGCCACTGAAATGCAAGGTTCTCACTTCATTCCATGAATTGCGGTAAAGCAAATCAATGCTACCTACCAAACACTGCTGCAATTCGCCAAAACTAAAAACATTGAGGTTCCTTAAGTCAAAATGGACGATTTGCTCAGAAAATGCAGCCGTTGGATCTTGCTCTAAATTGACAATGATCGCCAAATGGCGGATTTCACAAGGACTGTATAGTGCTTTTGGTGTGGGAGAAGGTAAACGGATTGGGAAATGAGCGGCAATGTCACCCA
Source organism: Xenorhabdus ishibashii (assembly GCF_002632755.1). NCBI lineage: Bacteria > Pseudomonadati > Pseudomonadota > Gammaproteobacteria > Enterobacterales > Morganellaceae > Xenorhabdus > Xenorhabdus ishibashii. The sequence goes on from NZ_NJAK01000001.1 coordinate 1,473,610, forward strand.
CCAAGTCACACAATTTCTGCTTGTCACACTGAGATCCCCCGTGATGAATGTGAAGACGGGTTTCTTTCGTCAGCAGGCCATTGAAATAGGTCCAGGAAACTAATTTATTCAGATAGCGGTTGTATTCTAATGGTCGATGACCAATGATCGATTCAATCGTGGGGGCTTTGTTGTAAAGATACCAGCCGCTGCGGTTTACTCGTCCTGGCGGAACATAAATGAAGGTCAGCTCCTTTTCTGACAGATCCGGTGATATTTGGGGATTCACCAAGGTCACTTTACCGGGCAATGCTTCAAAAGCCGCATACAATTTACGGGTCAAGACACCAATATCTTGTGGGCTGGCACTCACACTTAAATTATTGCGGCGGGCAAAGCGGATTAAGTTGCGATAACTCTGCATCATGGTATCAAGCAATTCATTATGGGCGTCACGCACCTGCTCAATTTTCCAAGCATTACGGTTATCTAACATGGCCAATTTATTGTCATCCCAACCCCATTCGCGCACCAACTGGGACATAACCTGACGACGCCATCCTATGCAGCCTTTGTCATTCTGGCCTGCCAATAATTTCTCACATACTTTCAGATAAAAACAACGACGCGCCAAATCAAGGCGCGCAAGATCGTTCGTGGCAGTAAGATAGCGCGTTACACGCTCCAGCATCATGCTATAGGCATCAAGGCCAAAAGAAACAATCGCGCCATCGTGAAAATATTGCTTCATTTCCATCGCCAGAAGTTTTCCATTGGGATATTCCCATGAATAAGCTTCCAACAGCAGGCTTTTTAATACGGCCTTATAAGGAGAGTCCACGCTCTTGTAAAGCTGCCAGAGACTCGCTCCAAAATATTCTTCTGCGGACAATTCACCCAAGCCGCCCAGATCCAACCATTCATTTGGCGTCAACACACCTTGAGCATAGAGAGAAAGGACATATTCATCATAATGAGCTTCCTCTTCCACAGGCACCATTGCCCATAACAAGCGTTTGCCAGCCATACAAACCGCTGTGCGATAAAATTCATCAAGCAGAAGGATATGTTGGGTAGAACCACAATCTTCACCGTTCAAATTACCACAGGCATTATGCCGAAAACGGTTTTCATCAATCAGAAAAAAAGTAACCTCAGTACCCAGTGAAGCCGCCCACTGTTCTATCAAGGTACATTTTTGTTCCAATAAGGCTTTCTCGTCGCTATCCAACCAGGATTGATGGCAAATCCAAATATCCAAATCAGAAGAGCAACTTTGCCCGATAGAAGAAGTACTGCCCATGGAGTAAATTCCCGTAATCGGCAATTCACCATTAGATGTATGTGACGATACACCTGGCAGGACACCCATAAGCTGGCTATCCAGATCATTAATCCAAAACTGCTGTGCTTCATCTGGCATAAAAAAGCAAACGCCATGAGGAACATCGCTTTTGATATAACCTGGCATCATTGGATGATGATAATGTAATAATACTGGAATTAAACTATAAACTTGCTTAAAAGCGCCACTCATTAATCTAGTGGCGCGCTCTAATCTAAGTTGGTTAATTGCATCCAGTCGCTGTTTCAGCGTTTCAATATAGAGATACAAGAGTTTCGCCTGATATCAGTTCCAGTGCCTAAAGTAGTCCCCTGTTTCCGATAACGCGTGGTATTACAAGATTATTTAAAATTATTTTTACAAACTTATTGTCGGAAACGTGATCAATTTAACACCTTGCAACCAAAGCGTAAAGTACGCAATACCATCTTTTCTCTTTGTCTGCAATAGCAAAACTGTAATTAACTCTTTGTAAAATATTAAGTTAATCACGAAATAGACACAATAATATGCTTTTTGAACATGACTATTATCGTTGATTATTTTTCATATCGCGGTTGTAAAGCGTTGTAAATACATCACTCTTTTATAAATATTTAACCGAATAATATTTTTCTTATTGTTAAATATTTTCACCACTTTTTATCATCAAGCTAAGCACAACTTTTAATTTGCTTTTAAATCAATCTGTTTGTTTATTCTCTTCATTAAAATAAAATATTATTTTAATATTTAAAATTATTTTTATTTCACAACCTGTATATCCATATACTATCTTGATTTTTTTCCGGCTTTTTCGTAACTGGAAAAAAAATCATTGAGATGTTAAAACTGGTACTATTTTCTCACTAATTGGTGACTAACTGGTGGCGAAAAACCATTATTTTCCATCGATTCAAATTGCATCGCAGTCAATCTGACGGTCAATAAAACAACAAAATTGAAAGATGAAAAATATAGAAACCATTAGTTAATATAGTTACCCAATATACTTACCTAATATATTTATCCATGACAATGAAAACCATTCGCATCGCTACCCGCCAAAGCCCATTGGCTATGTGGCAAGCACAATATGTTCAAAAGCAACTGAAACACTTTCACCCAGAACTGCAAGTAGAACTGGTTCCAATGGTGACACGCGGTGATATTATCCTCGATACCCCATTAGCAAAGGTGGGAGGCAAGGGATTGTTTGTAAAGGAACTAGAGCTAGCTCTGCTTGAAAAACGGGCTGATATTGCCGTCCACTCGATGAAAGATGTCCCTGTCGGATTTCCTGATGGTTTGGGATTGGTCACAATCTGCGAACGGGATGATCCACGGGATGCATTTGTTTCAACAAAATACGCTTCGCTCGATGACCTACCTGCTGGCAGTGTTGTTGGCACATCCAGTTTACGCCGCCAATGCCAAATCCGTCAGCTACGTCCTGATCTCGCCGTTCGTGACTTACGCGGTAATGTCGGTACCCGTCTGAACAAGCTCGATAACGGCGATTATGATGCCATTATTCTTGCAACAGCAGGTCTGAAACGGTTAGGACTGGAAGATCGCATTCGTATGCCATTAGAGCCTGAGTTATTACTGCCAGCCGTCGGCCAAGGGGCGGTAGGTATTGAGTGTCGGCTCGATGATTACCAAACCCGTGAGTTACTATCACCCTTAAACCATGCAAAAACAGAAGCCTGCGTTCTTGCCGAAAGAGCCATGAACACCCGCCTTGAAGGAGGCTGTCAGGTACCCATTGGCAGTTATGCCATCTGGCAGGGAGAGAATATTTGGCTGCGTGCGCTAGTCGGTGCTCCTGATGGCACGGTGATCGTACGCGGCGAAAAAGTGGTATCACCAAAAGAAGCCCGTCAAGCTGGTATCACATTGGCGGAAGAGTTATTGGAGAAAGGCGCACGCCAGATCCTGGCTAGCGTATACCAGAGGAACCTACCGGAATGAGCATTCTGATCACCCGCCCTGTCCCCGCAGGAGATGAATTGGTCAGGCGACTGCGGTCTATTGGAAAATTAGCCTTCAGTGCCCCCCTCATCGAAATCCAGCCAGGGACAGGTTTGCCATTCCTGTCACAAAAACTGCAATGGTTATCTGCGGGAGATCTGGTTTTTCTATTATCAAAAAATGCTGTTCATTATGCCAATGAACAGCTTATTCAAGCAGGCCAGTCATGGCCTGAACAGTTATCCTATTATGGGATTGGTAAATCAACTTCCCTGATGTTTCATCAACTAACTGGATTGGAAATCGTCTACTCTAAGCAAGGTGAAACCAGTGAAGATCTACTGCAACTCCCTACCTTACAGACAATGGATAATAAAAAGGTTTTATTGCTACGAGGCAACGGTGGCCGTGAAGTGATTGCCTCCACATTAAGGCTCCGTGGAGGAGAAGTAGATTACTGTGAATGTTATTCACGCCAGCCAGTCAAATATGATACAGCCGATTTCAGTCATCAATGGCAGCAATGTGGTATAAAAACCATCGTTGTCACAAGTGGCGAAATGCTGCAACTGTTATATAACTTAGTAACTGATAGCGATGGGAAAGCATGGTTACTGAATTGCAAGCTGATTGTGGTTAGCAAACGTCTTGCTGATATCGCCTTAACCTTGGGCTGGCAAACAATAAAAGTAGCCAAGAGTGCCGATAATGACGCCTTAATCCAGGCGCTGGAATAAATTAATATGGGATGTCTACTATGACGGAACAAAAACAATCTACCGATACGGTTGAGACAAAACGCCCTCAGCAACCTGCAACGGCTCCCCGCAAATCTAAGAGTTATGGATGGGTGGGTAATACGCTCTCAATTGCCATTTCTTTGGCAATAGGTGTTGGTGGTCTTTATATTTATTATCATAATCAACAGCAGAATGCGGCATTAAAAGCCGAAAATCTCACTCTTCAACAAGAGGTTGCCTCTCTGACACAGCAGCAGTCTGCCGATAAGCAAAACTTTGGCGCCAAACTCCAAGAATTGGAAGATTCCTTACAACAAGCCAACTCACAAAAACAGCGGCTGGATGGTAGCATTGCTGAGCTTCAAGACCGTGTTTCGGCACTTTCAAATACTGATATTGAAAACTGGCGACTGGCGCAGGCAAGCTCCCTCGTTAAGATGGCTGGTCGAAAAGTATGGAGCGAACAGGATATCACCACCGCCATCGCCTTGCTGAAAGATGCTGACCAGAACCTTGCTGAAATGAATGATCCCAGCCTGCTTTATGCCCGTAAAGCTATCATGGCAGATATCGATTCCCTGACCAAAATCAAACAGATTGATTTAGATGGTATTATCCTGATGCTGAATCAGCTATCAAACCAAGTCGATAACTTACATCTTGCCAATAAAGTGGAACAAGCCACATCGGAGAAGGCGAACGATCATGAGATCACGGCCTCCCTCTCTGATTGGCGCCAGAACCTGAGCAATAGCTGGCATAGCTTTATGGATAACTTCATTACCATTACCCCACGTGATAACAGCAAAGAACCGCTGTTGGCACCCAACCTAGGTGTTTACCTGCGCGAGAATATTCGCTCCAAGTTGCTGATCGCTGTGCAGGCGGTTCCTCGCCACCAAGTTAAAATTTATCAAGACGCATTGGGAGATGTTCAATCTTGGGTGAAATCCTATTTTGATACCTCTTACCCAGAGGCAGAAAACTTTTTAAAAAATGTTGTTTCACTACAAAAGAGACCGTTATCCATTGATGTTCCTGAACAACTAAGCAGCCAGCCAATATTGGCAGAGCTGGTTCGTAAACGTATCTATAACTTACCGAATGCTAACCAATCCCAAACGAGCCCCCAGCCTGAGACACAATCAAGCTCGACGACAAAAGAAACCACCGATCAGGCAAAAACGCTCGTTGAGGAGAACTGAACATGCTAAAAATATTCTCACTGTTCATTATCCTTATTGTGGGGATCGTAGTTGGCCCCTTGATGTCAGGTCATCAAGGATATGTTTTGATCCAAACGGACAAGTCCAATATCACCACCAGTATCACCGGTCTGGTGATTATTTTCCTTCTGCTGCAATTCCTGCTGATTTTCATTGGTTGGTGTTATCGTCGCTTAAAACGTACCAGTACGTCCACCCATAGCTGGCTCTTTGGTGGATATAAACGTAATCGTGCTCGTTCACAAACCAAACAGGCACTGCTGAAATTCGCCGAAGGAGACTTCAGGCAAGTTGAGCGACTGATGGCGCGCAATGCTGACCATGCAGAACTTCCTGTCGTGAATTATCTGCTGGCTGCAGAGGCAGCCCAGCGACGCGGTGATTATTTCCGCACTAACCAATATATTGAACAAGCGGCAGAGGTTGCTGATAAAGACCAACTCCCCGTCGATATTACCCGTGCCCGTGTCCAATTGGCACAAGGTGAAATTCATGCCGCACGCGTTGGAGTAGACAAACTGTTGGAGCATGCCCCCCGCCACCCCGAAGTATTGCGGTTGGCGGAACAGGCTTACTCTCTTTCAGGTGCTTATCAATCCCTGATTGATATTTTGCCTTCCATGCTGAAAGCTAATCTACACAGTGAAGAAGAGATCCTTAAATTGCGTCAACAAGCCTATATCGGATTAATGAATCAGGTTATGGCAGAGAAGGGCTGTACGGGGCTGAAAATATGGTGGAAAGATCAAAGCCGCAAAATTCGCAATGACATTGTGCTGCAAGTCGCTATGGCTGAGCATTTGCTTGAATGCAATGATCACGAGACTGCCCAGCAAATCATTTTGGACGGATTAAAACAGCAGTACGACGAACGTCTCCTGCTATTAATTCCCCATCTTAAGGCAACTCATTCTGAAACCATACAAAAGATCCTTTCTCACCTGTTAAAGCAGCATGGTGCAACTCCATTACTCAATAGTACACTGGGACAGGTTGCCTTACGCCAAGGTGAATGGGCGAATGCTGAATCGGCATTTAAAGCTGCGCTTGCACAGCGGCCAGATGCCCATGATTACGCATGGCTTGCCGATGCGCTGGACAGATTACAAAAGCGTGAAGAAGCTACCCAAACCCGCAATAAAGGCTTTATGCTGACCTTGAAACGTGATAGCGATATCGAAGCATAAAAGCGCGTGACAACACCTCAGTTAACGACGAATGTTGTATGTGAATATAAATGCGATTGAGTCGTTAACCGAGGTCATTCACCACTTGATCTAATGGCAAACTGCCTGAAGCCTACCCTCACCTTTCTACAGACAAAAAAAAACACCTATCAAAAAAGACAGGTGTATAAATACAATCAGGTCTACAGACGGATAGTGCCTCACTCAACGTTGTGTCCGGTTTGCGATGAAAAGACAAATGCTAACTCATCTATAACGTGGACCATAGGCACTGACAATCAGCTCTACATCATCCCGAGATTTATGAAGTCATATGCTGTCATAAGGAGTGGGATGAGCATCTACGATTTTAATTTAGCATTTTACGTGCCAACTTTTTCAATTAGCATGAATTTTCCTTCCCCTAAGGTAAGGACTGGCTTTCCATAATAGATAACCCAATTTTCACCAAATACCGTTAAAAATACCGTCTCTTATTTGAGACGCTATTCGAGTGATTTATATATAGTTAATATAAATCATATGGTTAATAGTCTCCCATTGGAGACACTAAGTGATACGGTTTGTCGTTAAAATACAACACCAATACAAAAATAGCTTTTAAAGCATGATGTTAACGCATTAATAAAAACTATAACGTTCAATTTATTGAACAAATATCAAACAAAAATTAAGGGGAAATAAAAAGGGGAAATTTTTTATCAGTAGGAAAAATAGGAAAAAAGAAAGTAACCAAGAAGTCGTCAGAAAGAAAAAACCCCGCTATTGCGGGGTTCTCTCAGAATTTGGTCGGCGAGAGAGGATTCGAACCTCCGACCCACTGGTCCCAAACCAGTTGCGCTACCAAGCTGCGCTACTCGCCGAAATCTATTTTTTATCTTTCTTATGGTGCGAAGGGGGGGACTTGAACCCCCACGTCCGTAAGGACACTAACACCTGAAGCTAGCGCGTCTACCAATTCCGCCACCCTCGCGTTTCATAAAAAAGATGGGGTGGCTAACGAGACTCGAACTCGCGACAACTGGAATCACAATCCAGGGCTCTACCAACTGAGCTATAGCCACCATAACTGCTATCTTTTTATACTGTTTATAGCACTAATTTACATAGTGCTACATTACAACAACGTCCAACCACGATAACCCATTACCACTGCTCTTGCACGCTTTAAGTGGCGCGCCCGACAGGATTCGAACCTGAGACCTCTGCCTCCGGAGGGCAGCGCTCTATCCAACTGAGCTACGGGCGCTTAACGCCGTTGCGGTGGAGGATAGTACGGATTTAATGTCGTACTGTCCAGTGCTTTTTTAAAAGAAATGATGCGTTTGATTATGCTTTGCCCATTTAGCTGATAAAGACAGCACTTTTCCACCGCGCTATTACCATAAATCGTTTTTTAAATTAAAAACCAATCGATAAAATCATATCGATTTTTTAGATGAATAAAATTTTATCAACCAATAAATTAATGACACTACCGACAAAAATACTCCCCCTACTATCAGTGAGAAACGTGTATCCGTGTTAATTGCCATCCCCACTAATACACAGCACAGGAAAATCAGTGTCAGATAATTGACATAAGGGAACAGGATCGATTTAAACCGGTGGTGTTTTATGGCTTCCTCATGATGCTGACGGAAACGCAATTGGCTGACCAGAATCACAAACCATGGAACCATACCAGGCAATACACTGGCACTATAAACGTAAACAAATACTGATTGTGGATTTGGTATCAGATAATTCAGGCTGGAACCTGCAATCAAGCAACCAATGGTAATTGCAATACATTTTACTGGTACACCATTTTTCGACAGCTTCAGCAATGATGCAGGCAATTGACGGTTCTGCGCCAAGGCATACAGCATTCTGCCACCACTGTACATTCCGCTGTTACAGCCTGACAACGCAGCAGTTAGCACAACGAAGTTAATCACCGCAGCCGCAGAAGCAATACCAACTTTAGAAAAAGTCATCACAAACGGGCTACTATGTGCACCAACCTCTGTCCACGGGAACAACGTCACAACAATAAAAATGGCACCAACATAAAAAATCAGGATACGCCACAAGATATTGTTGATCGCTTTTTTAAGGGTAACTTGTGGTTTTTTTGCTTCACCGGCAGTAATACCAACCAACTCTACTCCCTGATAGGAAGCAACCACAATACAAAGAGCAAACAAAAAGCCTTTCCAGCCACCGGAGAAGAAACCACCATGTGAGGTCAGGTTATCCAAACCAATTGGTTGCCAGTCATTGCCTAAACCAAAGAAAATCAAACCAATGCCAATCAGGATCATCACAATAATCGTTGTGACTTTGATCATGGCAAACCAAAATTCCAACTCGCCATACAGCCTTACCGCAGCCAAGTTTGCCAAGGCAACCAATCCAACCGCTACCAGTGCCGAAACCCATTGGGGCAGTTCTGGAAACCAGAATTCAGCATAGACGCCAACGGCAGTAATCTCTGAAATCCCGACAGAAACCCACATGAACCAATAACCCCATGCGGTCAGGCACCCCCAGTAAGGGCTTAGGTATTTATACCCAAAAGCAGCAAATGAACCCGTGACAGGTTCAAGGAACAACATTTCTCCCATGGAACGCATAATGAAAAAGACAAACAGCCCAGCAATAATGTAAGCCAGCAACACAGAAGGACCGGCCCATTTCAAGGTACTGGCTGATCCCATGAACAGCCCTACTCCGATTGTGCCACCCAGCGCAATCAGCTCAATATGACGTGCCTCAAGTCCCCTTTGCAGGCTCTGTTTTGAATCACTCATAAAACTCCCTATCCACTTTTATGATGTCTATACTTGCAAACAGAAAAATACAGGAATTGATAATCAATCGTTGTAAAAAAGGCTGGGATCAAAACACGTTTTGCCGATCAGTGAAATAAAAAAATGATAAAAATAAGGCTTGCAAGAGTGGGAGTTGGAAATCGACAGGCAAATAACAAGCTATTGGTGAGCCAAAGACAGCAATAAAATAAAGCAAAAACCTGCTGCATATGCTCAATGCAACAGGTAGAAACAGAGAAACTTCGGGACTAGAGCTTGCCACCGTAATAATAGCCAAGGAATCTCAATAACTTTATCTGCCTACGGATACGGCTTGGCTGAGAGAGCAAGCGATACAACCACTCCAAGCCTAGATTCTGCCAAACTTTCGGTGCACGTTTAACGTGACCAGTGAAGGCATCATAGGTTCCTCCAACGCCCATATACAATGCATCTGGGTGTACCTTGCGGCAGTCACGCATAAAGATCTCCTGTTTGGGTGATCCCATTGCTACGGTAATAATCACAGCGCCACTGGTATGAATCCGCTCGAATACATCATCCCGTGTTTCTGGTGTAAAATACCCATCCTGGCTACCCACGATATTGACATTCCACTGGGTACGCAGTTTGTTCTCAGTCTGTGCCAAAATATCGGGTTTTCCTCCGATTAGAAAGACCGGTGTACCTTCACGTCCAGCCCGCTCCATCAAAGCTTCCCACAAATCAGCGCCCGCAATACGCGATACATCCGCATCGGAGTATTTACGGCGAATGGCACGTACGATACTAATACCATCTGCGTATAGGTATTCTGCCTCATCCAGCAAGGTATTCAGTGCATTGTCTTTCTCTGCCGTGAGTACTTTTTCTGCGTTAATCGCAACCAATGTACCTGTCTTTACCTTTCCATCCAGAAAAAGGTGGTCGAGGAAATGCGACATACCGCGAAATCCCCAGATATTAAGACCACGAATGCGGTATTTAGGAATGTTACTCAACGCCATTTTTTTTCCTTACATCCAAAATAACAGATGTTTTTCGCGAAATAGTCAGATTACTGACCACAAGCTTTCGAATCAGTCCGGCACTTTCAAACAGCCAATACAGCAATTTCGCCGCAACCAGACATAGGCCAAAGACAATACAAAAGAACACTACTCTGGAAACAAAAGAATCTACACCTTCACGGGCAAGCACAATTATGTTAAAGATGGCGCCAAAGCAGAAAGCTTGCAAAATTGCTGCCTTATAGCGATTGCTTTCCTGTTTTCCTGCTTCATAAATCCAGTCAAACCATTTAATAATAAAACCAACTGCAATCGCTCCCAGAGGGATAAAGAATACCCCCCCCATCACCACAAGAGAGCCAATCAGTGTTGGGGAAATCGCAAGGCCGGAGCGGTTATTCAATACATCCCAGGTGAAATAGTTAGCTGTATTCCAGACCAGGTTGGGTCTGTCCGGCCATACCCAACTGGGAATAAAAACATAAAAATCACGGATAATCGGTGCCAGCCCCTGAAAATCTATTTTGCTGTAATTATCCAGCAACAGTGCCAGATTTTCCCACGGCGAGAAAGTATCCCGCGTGAGATACAGGAAAGTATAAAATGCCTCTGCCCCGCTTACGTCCAGGCTATAGCGTTTCAACGCTAGCCAGAACATACCGACAATTCCCATTGCGCCCGCAGTAAACAGCATCCATAACGTGATCCAGCCACGGACAATCCCGATAAACAGGAACAATGCAAATGCGATAATGATATTAGCTCGCGTCCCCCCAACGATCATATACGTCAGGATGCCAAATCCTACCGTTCCGACCAAGAAGCACAACCATCGTACTTTGGTTGGTTTTAGGAAAAAAACAACCAGCATGGCAGGAATGAAGAAATAGAAAAATCGCTTGAGCGCCACACCGGACACCTGGCTGGAAAATATCTGGCTATAGGACTGTAACTTAAACAGCAAAAATCCGTTTTGCATAAAGAACGAACCTACCGTAACGATAGCAATACCGGCAAGCAGTAACCACGTCAGATTAGTTTCCACTCGATTCATCGTAAATAAGGGTTTACGCGGCGTAGTCACCGTTAAGTTTTCAGGTTTTATATTATCGTTGAACCGTATTTGGTAAGTGAGCCGTGTTTTATAAGCCACATAGTAAATGGCATAAAAACAGCCAGACGCCAACATTGCATGTAGTAATGAATCGACCGGCACCACTACCACATCAAACTGAAAGACCAACAAGCTGGTCAATGGAAAACCAAAATAAAATGTCAGCAGGTACAACAATGAGAAGAAAACATTAAAGTTAAAGCGGACACGTCGAAATTCCTGATACGTCAAGGTCAGGATAAAAGTCACCGAAATCACGTAAACAACAAAAAGCCCACCGAATTGTGTCAAGGTCATTGCGACTCTCCAGATGCATCCAACAGGGCGGTTTTCCACCCCTCCATGAAATTGGGATCAAAAAAAGCAATTGCCTTTTTATCGAGGGACAGCATCTGGCGCTGTGCTTCCTGCACCCAGTGTTTATTAAGCTCATCACCGTCAAACAGAACAGGGATTTGCTGTTCCGTTAAATCATACCAGAATGGATTTTGCCGGCTCAGAACAAACGGAATACCAAGTTGAATCAGCAGACAGAATGTTCCAATACCCTGCTGACGATTGAAAATGAAATAACCCAAATCGCATTGGCGCAACAACGACAAATATTCATCAAAGGCTATTTGATCTTTTAAGATACGAACATTTTGCACCGGAAATAATGACCATGCTGTGTGCTCCACGCTCTGGATATAAGCTTGGTTATTATCAGGATAGCCCATTGGAATTAACACCCTGGCCTCATCGCCAAACTGGCGGTGGATCTTCTGCAAGGCTTCAATATGACGGTTGGATTGATCCCCCGAATTTCCCAGTAAGATGGTAATTCCTTCCGATGAGAATGTTTTCTCCGTCACCGTCAACGCCGACTCCATCCGAGTAGGGAAATAGAGCAATGATGATGGCACATCAGGTTTGGCCGGATTTGAACACAGGGCACCATATTGGGAACCTTTCTGGAAAAAGTACCGGAGATCACCACGCGTGGCAAAAATATGCCCTACCCGCTTCTGAGCCAAACGACGAATCAAATAGAACAAACGGAATTTCAGTTGGCGGGATTCTTCATAGAGATCGGCTCCCCAAACATGCCAGAAGAATTGGTGCCGCTTAATTTTGCCCATTAATAAAGCCAGCCATAAAGCAGCATTAAACTGCCCGTGGAAAAAGAAGCGGACTGTTCTGTTTGCCTTCGCTTTCTCTATTACTGCCCGCGACAAGGCAGATTTGCTGTTATAAAGAGAAATAATCAAGTTAGGATAATTTGATAGCCATGTGTGGTCTTTAGACACCACCATAAAACACGGTTTGGCGGAAAAATGGATTTCCTTTGCCAAGACGTCATTAAAAAAACGCAGTAACGTTTTATTGTGATGTGGGATATCCGATCCCAAAACGTGGATTAGGGTTGTCATGCTCGCCTGCGGTAAATAATAAATACGCTACAACAAAGAATGAAATAAACAATATAAGTTACCATATATGACTGTGCAGCGCCCAATGCACCATTGACGGGTATCAGCCAATGGGAAAACCCCGTCAGTAAAAGGAACTGACTCACTTCAGTCAATATATAAAAACGCAGTGCAGCTTTCGCTATCACCAGATAACCAAAGACATAAGCGCCAACTTTCAACACGTCGCCCACTAACTGCCACGCAAACAGCTCCCGCATGGCAATGAATTTGTCTGAAAACAACAGCCAAATCACGAAATCACGCAACAACCAGACAGAGAAACTAGCGACAGCTACAGCAGGCAAAACGAATTTCAGCGCTTTAACAATTTCTCTGGTAACTTCTTGCTTACTCTCCAGACGAGAAAGGGTTGGCAATAGATAGACAGTGAAAGAGGCGGTGATAAATTGTAAATAAGCATCCGAAATACTGCTGACTCCCTGCCAAATCCCTACTTCTTCCCAACCATAACGCGCTGCCAGCAAATTTCGCATCATGACATAAGCAACGGGCAATGTAATGGAAGTCAGCAACGCCATAAGGGTAAATTTACCCAGATGGCTGGCACTCGCACGATCCCACATAGGTTTCAAGGCAGAAAAGGGAATAATTTTGCGATGCAGTATCAGCAGGCCAGCAGGTAAAACCACCAATGCCGGTACTAATGCCAAGCCTGCCAATGCCCCCTCATAGCTTCCCAGCCAATAGCAGAGACCATAAGCCAACATGCCTGTCAGGCTACCCAAAATAATGGCTAATGCGTTTCCCTTAGCATCCCTGAACCCTTTCAAGATTGCCAGAAAATAGTTGGCATAAGCGATGCCCATTTGAATAAATGCGAGCGCCTGCACAACCGTTTTGTAATGGGTGTGACCAAATAAGCCAATACTGATGGCTTCACTGAACAAAAGGAAGATCACTGCCAATAAGGTCGAAAAACCCAGAATTATTAATGACGATGTGCCCAATATCGCCCTAAGTTTTTCCGGTTGCTGATGATGCTCTGCTACATATTTTGTGACACCATTAAAAATTCCCGCGCCAGAGAGTACTCCCAGTACAGTAATGAGTTGACGGAAATTACCTGCCTGCCCAACACCTGTTGGACCAAAAGACACCGCCAGAAGTTTAATGACTAGCAGCCCCACACCGATTTTGATCAGTGTAGAGCTTGCTGTCCAAACAGAAGCTTTAGCAAGTGACATATCAGGCGAAAAATTCCTTGATACGATCGATAACGATTTGCTGTTCTGCATCAGTGATGTTGTAGAACATCGGTAAGCGAACTAAGCGGTCACTTTCACGGGTCGTGAAGCGATCTTCACCGTGGAAACGGCCACATTTTTCACCGGCGGGACTGGTATGTAATGCCACATAGTGGAATACGCTGAGAATGCCATGCTCTTTCATGTACTTGTTGAATGCACTGCGCTCTTCCACGTTTTTGAGCTTGATATAGAGCATGTGTGCGTTGTGTTCCAAACCTTCTGGGACAATGGGTAAAGTCAAATGTCCCGCGTCTGCTAACGGTTTCAGGGCGTTATAGTAGTTATCCCACAAAGTCAGGCGGCGCTGGTTGATTTTCTCAGCAATTTCCAGTTGTGCCCACAGGTAAGCTGCTTGCAGGTCAGACAGCAAATAGCTGGAACCAATATCACGCCATGTGTATTTATCTACTTGTCCACGGAAAAATTGACTGCGGTTAGTGCCTTTCTCCCGAATGATCTCGGCACGGGCGATCATGGATTTATCATTGATTAATGTTGCCCCACCTTCACCACCAGCCGAATAATTTTTGGTTTCATGAAAGCTGAAACAACCAATATGCCCAATTGTGCCCAATGCACGACCTTTATAGGTGGACATGACGCCCTGTGCAGCATCTTCCACCACATACAGGTTATATTTTTTCGCCAGTGCCATGATGGTATCCATTTCACAGGCTACACCTGCATAATGCACCGGTACAATAGCACGGGTTTTCTCTGTAATGGCGGCTTCAATCTTGTTCTCATCAATGTTCATGGTATCAGGGCGAATATCCACAAACACAATGGTTGCACCACGCAGAACAAAGGCATTAGAAGTCGAAACAAAGGTATAGCTCGGCATGATAATTTCATCATCCGGCTGAATATCCAACAACATTGCCGCCATTTCCAGTGAAGCGGTACAAGATGGTGTCAGTAATACCTTTGGGCAATTAAAACGCTGTTCCATCCACGCTTCACAACGTTTGGTAAATTCACCATCGCCACACAACTTACCGCTGGCCATCGCCTGTCGCATGTATTCAAGTTCAGTGCCGACTATGGGTGGTTTATTAAATGGAATCATTTCGTCCTCTGTATAACCAATATGCAGTGCTCTCAATGATGGCACCACAGCGTGTATAAAGACGCAAGGCAGTGATGTTGCTGATTTGCGTAGCCACTCTCAGCCATTGTATCTGATGGTTATGGCACCACTGTTGCGCCGCCGACATTAATTTTTTGCCAATTCCTTGATGATGATTGCCTGGTACAGTAGCCAATAAACCAATGCGCGCTTCACTGTTACCTATGTTCCTTAAGGTGACAAAGCCTGCTATTTGACCATATTCATTATTGATAAGCAGGCATTGGTGATCAAATGTGCCCAAAACGGCTTTTTCAACCCAGGCAGCATAGAATTTTCCACTGTCATCCGGTTGATACCAAGGTGCACGGAAGCGGCTAGACGTAAATACACGGGCTGATACCTCCTTCAATACGGGGATATCTTCTTGTTTTGCAGAAATTAGTTCCTTTCCCGTATGAATGCCAGAAATATCCCCAGCTTCAATCGATAACCGTAAATCTACCTCACCTTCAACCAGAGAAAAGCCCAAGGCAGAAAGTTTATCGATAATGCCCGTTTGTTGGGTGGCAACCTTGGCCTGCACCAATTCATATCGATCCAAATCAACAACCGTCAATGCCGCCGCTGCTGGCGAAAAATTCAGGCGAGCTGTGGATAAACCAAAAAATTGGCTATCCCAAGCCAAGGGTTCAAGGTTGGCGTGAATAGACATTGAGCAAGTCCATCAGATAGTTACCGTAGCCTGTTTTCACCAAATCCACGGCCGCCGCTTTCAATTGTTCATCACTGAGCCAACTATTACGCCATGCGATCTCTTCCAGACAGGCAATTTTGAAGCCTTGCCGTTTTTCGACGGTCTGGACAAAAGTACTGGCTTCAATCAGGCTGTCATGAGTTCCTGTATCTAACCAGGCAAAACCACGCCCCAATAATTCAACATTCAATTCACCGCATTCCAGATACATCTGGTTGATACTGGTGATTTCCAGCTCCCCGCGCGCAGAAGGTTTTACTTGTTTGGCAAAATCCACGACTTTGTCGTCGTAAAAATAGAGACCCGTTACCGCCCAATTGGATTTAGGCTGTACAGGTTTTTCTTCTATGGAAAGTACCCGATACTGCTCGTCAAATTCCACTACGCCAAATCGTTCTGGGTCCATCACTTGGTAACCAAATACTGTCGCTCCTGTTGTTCGGCCAGCGACATGTTGCAATTTCGGGCTAAATGCTTGACCAAAGAAGATATTATCACCAAGAACCAGACAACACGTATCATTGCCGATAAATTCTTCACCAATCAGAAATGCCTGAGCCAGACCATCAGGTGAAGGTTGTTCGGCATAGCTCAGTTGGATACCAAATTGTTCGCCACTGCCTAACAATCGCTTAAAAGCAGGTAAATCTTCCGGTGTAGAGATGATCAGGATATCGCGTATGCCCGACAGCATTAACACTGACAGCGGATAGTAAATCATCGGCTTGTCATAAATCGGTAATAACTGCTTTGATACGCCACGTGTTATTGGATACAAACGGGTGCCAGAGCCCCCAGCCAGTATAATTCCTTTCATCTGCTCCCCCTGATGGGTTTATTCATTTCCTAACCCAAGTCGTTCCCCTGTATAAGAGCCATCCTGAACTCTTCTCCACCAATTCTCATTTTCCAGATACCATTGCACAGTTTTGCGAATACCGGATTCGAACGTTTCCTCGGGTATCCAACCTAGTTCACGCTCAATTTTCGCCGCATCAATCGCATAACGCATATCATGTCCTGGGCGATCTGTTACATGGGTAATAAGATCCCGATAATGCTCTACCCCAGCAGGTTTTTCAGGGCGAAGCTCCTCTAGCAATTCACAAATCGTTTCCACAACCTCAATATTTCGGCGCTCATTATGTCCACCGATATTATAGGTTTTGCCAGAGTTCGCCTGGGTTACCACCAAATACAATGCCCGCGCATGGTCTTCCACATAGAGCCAGTCACGGATTTGTTCTCCCTTGCCATAAACCGGTAAAGGTTTGCCGACCAGCGCGTTCAGGATCATCAATGGGATCAGTTTTTCAGGGAAATGATAAGGACCATAGTTATTCGAACAATTGGTGATCACGGTCGGTAAGCCATAAGTACGGCGCCATGCCCTGACCAGATGATCACTGGACGCTTTTGATGCAGAATAAGGGCTGCTCGGCGCGTAAGGGGTGGTTTCAGTAAAGAAGCCATCGTCACCGTGCAAATCACCGTACACTTCATCTGTTGAAATATGGTGAAAGCGGAATTGACTCTGTTTTTCCTGCCCCAACTGTTGCCAAAATGCACGTGCCGCTTCCAGCAAGGTGTAAGTACCGATGATATTGGTTTCGATAAAGACAGCAGGCCCGTCAATGGAACGGTCAACATGACTTTCTGCGGCCAAATGCATGACTGCATCAGGTTGATATTGCTGGAATACGCGATCTAAAGCATCACGCTGGCGGATATCAACCTGCTCAAACGCATAACGGGGGTGGTTAGCAACCGAGGCTAATGATTCCAGATTACCGGCGTAAGTCAGGCTATCAACAACAACGACGCTATCTTCCGTCTGATTAATAATATGGCGAACAACCGCAGAACCGATAAAACCTGCACCACCTGTAATAAGAATACGTTTCAACGCCAAACTCCTTTTGTATCAACAACCCATTTTTGTTTTATTACAGAACCGTTAATGGCTTTGAACTGGCTATGATCCACCAGCATCAATACCACGTCAGCCTCTTCTAATGCCGGATTGACATCCATCAGAACCACAAAATCTTTCAGTGAATCAGGCAATTCGTGTACATTGGGTTCAACCGCTATGGTTTGCCCTGCATGCCACTGTGCAACCATTTTTGTAATATAAACGGCAGGGCTTTCCCGCAAATCATCAATGTTCGGCTTGAAGGCCAAGCCAAAACAGGCAATTTTAACCTCACTCGCTCGTTTACCACTCTCAGCCAAACAGTCAGCGACGGCGGCTTTCACTTGATCCACTACCCACAGCGGCTTGCCATCATTGACCAAACGCGCAGTATGAATTAAACGGGATTGCTCAGGGTTTTGGGATACGATGAACCACGGATCAACAGCAATGCAATGCCCCCCTACACCAGGGCCAGGTTGCAAAATATTTACACGTGGATGGCGGTTTGCCAGACTGATTAGTTCCCACACATTGATCCCCTGTTCGGCACAGATCAGGGAAAGTTCGTTAGCAAAAGCGATATTCACGTCACGGAAGCTGTTTTCTGTCAGCTTGCACATTTCCGCTGTTCTGGCATTGGTGATAACACATTCACCTTCCAGAAAGATATTGTACAACTCACTTGCCCTGCGGGAAGATTTAGCTGTCATTCCTCCTACTACACGATCATTTTTGATCAATTCCACCATAACTTGCCCCGGCAAAACACGTTCAGGGCAATAGGCGATATCGATATCTGAGTTTTCACCCGTGTATTGAGGGAATGAGAGGTCAGGGCGTACTGCGGCTAACCATTCTGCCATTTGTTCTGTCGCACCAACAGGAGAAGTGGATTCCAAAATAACCAAATCGCCTTTTTTCAAGACGGGTGCTATTGATTCTGCCGCAGAACGCACATAGGCCATATCGGGTTCATGATCCCCTTTGAAAGGCGTCGGAACAGCAATCAAAAAAGCATCCGCGGTCTGCGGAACAGTCACGGCTGTCAAAAAACCCGCTTCTACCGCAACTTTTACTACTTTATCTAAATCAGGTTCAACGATATGAATCGAACCACGGTTAATCGTTTCTACCGCATGTTGATTAACATCCACGCCAATAACCCGCTTTTGACGGGAGGCAAAGGCCGCTGCGGTGGGTAAACCGATATAACCCAGTCCGATAACAGAAATTGTTTCAAAACTCATAATGTCATCCGGTTTTTTTTCAATGCTTCAAGAATGCGCTGGCAAGCCCTACCATCACCATAAGGGTTATGGGCATGGCTCATTTGTTGGTAGGCGTTAACATCCGTCAATAGGCGCGTAACTTCCGCGACGATAGTTTGTGTTTCTGTTCCCACCAACCGTACTGTCCCCGCATCAACCGCTTCAGGTCGTTCAGTGGTATCGCGCATAACCAGAACTGGTTTCCCCAGAGAAGGCGCTTCTTCCTGAATTCCACCGGAATCGGTCAAGATTAAATAGGCATGATTCATCAAATAGACGAATGGCAGATAGTCTTGTGGTTTGATAAGAATAACGTTATCAATGTCATGCAAAATGCGCTTAACCGGCTCACTGACATTTGGGTTCAAATGAACCGGATAAACCACCAGAACATCAGGATGCTTTCTGGCAATTTGTGCTAGTGCTTCACAAATTCGTTCAAATCCTTTACCAAAATTTTCACGGCGGTGGCCTGTCACCAGGATCATTTTTTTATTTGGGTTAAGGAAAGGATACAGCTCAGCAAATTGCCCATATATGGTTTCATCATTCATGATGCGGTCGCGCACTGATAGCAGGGCATCAATCACCGTATTGCCTGTAACAAAAATACGATTTTCCGCAATGGATTCTTTTAAGAGGTTATTCCGGGAAATTTCCGTCGGTGCAAAATGATACATTGCCAGGTGTCCGGCGATCTTGCGGTTGGCTTCTTCCGGCCATGGTGAATAAAGATCCCCTGTTCTTAAGCCAGCTTCAACATGGCCTACCGGAATATGCTGATAGAAAGCAGCCAGACTCGCTGCCATGGTCGTTGTTGTGTCACCATGCACTAATACCACATCTGGTTTGAATTCTTCTAGTACAGGCTTTATCTCTTGCAGGATACGGCAGGTAATATCTGTCAGATCTTGTCCTTTTTGCATAATATTAAGATCAAAATCCGGCGTTATCCCAAACAGGTGCAATACCTGATCTAGCATTTCCCTATGCTGAGCTGTGACACACACTTTTGCTTCAAAGGCAGTATCCATAGCCAACGCATGTACCAACGGAGCCATTTTAATGGCCTCCGGCCTAGTACCAAACACAGTCAACACTTTCACAGTGACTCTCTTATTTTGTCAATCATTGCAGATGCTTTCAAAAATGGGGATCAAAAACCTATCGTTTATATTTACATACTATTACTTATATGAACTATCGGAGCGAGGACGTCTTACTAAAGCGACACCTGCACCAACCAACATACCTATGGCTCCCCATAAAATCATCATAAAAGCACGACGAGGACTGTCTCGGTTAACAGGTTCCTCCGGTGTTCTGAGATAACGGTAAGTCAGGAAAGAGTCCTGCAAAGTCGGACCGACATTCAATGTAGCCAGCATCGCAATATTTTGATCATAATCGATGCTGTAGTTAGCACCTGTGGCTTCCAACGTTTCAATTTGGGCTTGCAGTAATGATGTACCCAGCATAAACATTTTGGATTCAGGCAGTTCTTCGATAGGGATGTTTGTCTGATTACGATGAATACCTTGTTTCTCAGCCACTTTCAGTGACTGCTGCAAGATATTCAAGTCACGATGATATATTGCCTTTGCCACCATCTCCTGACGTTTCACCAATGCTTTCATTGACTGGGTCCGTGTCGCCCACGCCCCTTTAATTTCATTGTTCAGGTGAGTGTTCGCCCGTTGGTTGGCAAATGCAATATACTGACGTAGAAGTTGATTGGCATCAACGGCAGTTTCTGCTGTCAATTTGATGCTGTCATTTGATGATGTTTTATCATCACTACGCGTGATTTTAATATCGTTGACTAATTGCTCCAACAATACAGCATCCGCTTTGGCATGCCCTTCCTTACGTTGTTTGTAATATTCAGAGTGAAGCCAAAATTCACGGCGGGTATCATACGCAGAAATCTGTGTCATAAATTCTTTGTATGCACCGTCTGGGATGGTCGGTAATTGTGCTTCTGGCGAAGCATTGATATGGGTATCCAAATTACGCAAGAATTGTTGTTGCGAATAGTAGCTACCCAAATTATTCGTGGTCGGTAAGTCCACAATAGCGGTTGCGCTCCATTTTTGCTGCATCAAATAAGATGCAGCCAGAGCGACGGCAGCGAAAATTATTACCAGTGCGATAATCCATATCTTTCCATGCCACAAAGCATAACATAGTGCCCGAATATCCAGTTCATGCTCTATAGCAGGTTGATCCTGTTTAGATTTCGTTTCTGAGTTTATCACTGCACAAAACCCCTTTGATTGTCGATTTTTTTAATGATGGCTTGATGCCCGACGCATACGGCGCTTACACCGCTTGATAAAACGGGCTACTTTCCACGCTCTTTTGATGCAATAGCCATACAACATAAATGCAAGCAAAAATAATGCCAACATCACCCATTCAGGGATAAAGCTTAACCTCTCTCCAATAATTCCAATTGAGGCCAATAGAGCAGCAGCCAAAGTGATCAAAATAAATGCCTGACGAGAAGTAAAGCCAGCACGCATAATCAAATGGTGAATATGCTGGCGATCTGGAGAAAATGGACTCATCCCCTTACGCAATCGACGGTACATAATAGCAACCATATCCATTAGAGGGATCGCTATGACCCATAATGCTGTCACAGGACTAATAGACGCATTTTCACCTTGCGTCGCTTCAGTCAATAACCAAATAATGGTAAAGCCGATCAAGGTACTTCCTGCATCCCCCATAAATACTCTGAAACGTTTTCCTAATATGCCAAGATTAAGGATGATATAAGGCAAGATCCCTGCTATAAACGCAAAACACCAAAACGCCAATGCCGTATTGCCACTTTGGTATAACAAAATACCCAACGCACCGAAAGAAACACAAGATAAACCGCCCAACAACCCATCAATGCCATCCACCATATTGAAAGCGTTGATAGCTGCCCAGACAGCGAATAGCGTCACAACGTAGCTGAATGGCCCGAGTGTCATTTCCCACGGTCCAAATGTATGCCCCAGGCTATCAAGCTTCAAGCCAGCAAAATACATCATGCTGATCCCAACCAGAGCCTGGATAGTTGCCCGAATCTTCACGCTGATATCAAAACGGTCATCTAAGGCTCCGATAAGAACTAATATTCCCGCACAAGCCAAATACAACCACTTATGAAGTATAAATTCTTTTGTAATAACAAATGCGAAACAAACACCAAAAAAAACGGATATGCCCCCCACCAAAGGAACTAAGCCATGATGACGTTTACGGTAATTAGGCTTATCAACCAGACCGATTTTTTTTGCTGCTTTACGAGCTACAAACAAAAACACAAATGAGAATATAAATACGTAAAAAATTTCGGCATTCATACTGGGAATATTCACAATAACAACTCTCTATCAAAGTAATGATGGGGCATTTATTATTCATATACTTATGGATGTCCCACTTGACACCGAATCCATAAGCTCTCCTTGTTAACAAAACAAAGAGTTCTAACTTATAAAATTAATCAAATAAACCATACGACCTGTAAAGCATGATTCATAACAATAAAACATCCGGTTAGAAAAAACACATCTAATCATCCAAAAAACATGCAAAAAACATACCATTTCAGGTGAATAAGGTAAGTGGTTGATAAAAAAAACGCCACAAAAATGTGGCGTTTTAGAGAAGCGAATATTATTTATGATGGAACTATCAATTTTACAAACACTATGAACGTTTCATAAAGTCGAAGAACTCTTCGTTTGTTTTTGTCATAGCCAGTTTATTGATAAGAAATTCCATCGCATCAATTTCACCCATCGGATGAATGATCTTACGTAAGATCCACATTTTCTGTAGCTCATCCTGTGCAGTGAGCAACTCTTCTTTACGTGTCCCTGAACGGTTGTAATCAATGGCTGGGAAGACACGCTTTTCGGCAATCTTACGAGACAGGTGCAATTCCATGTTACCTGTACCTTTAAATTCTTCGTAAATAACCTCATCCATCTTGGAGCCAGTATCAACCAGCGCCGTCGCAATGATGGTCAGGCTCCCACCTTCTTCTACGTTACGTGCAGCACCAAAGAAACGTTTTGGACGATGCAGTGCATTCGCATCCACACCACCAGTCAAGACCTTACCGGAAGCAGGAACCACAGTGTTATATGCACGAGCCAGACGGGTAATAGAATCCAGCAGGATAATAACGTCTTTCTTATGTTCAACCAGACGCTTCGCTTTTTCGATCACCATCTCAGCCACTTGAACATGGCGGGAAGCAGGCTCATCAAAGGTTGAAGCAATCACTTCACCTTTAACCAGACGCTGCATTTCGGTGACTTCTTCTGGACGCTCATCAATCAGCAAAACCATCAAAACGCAATCTGGATAATTATGGGCGATGTTAGCTGCAATGTTTTGCAGCAGCATGGTTTTACCTGCTTTTGGTGGCGCGACAATCAAGCCACGCTGACCACGGCCAATCGGCGCTGCCAGATCCAGAACACGGGCTGTCAAATCTTCAGTCGAGCCATTACCACGTTCCATACGCAAACGGTTGTTGGCATGAAGTGGTGTCAGGTTTTCAAACAGGATTTTACTGCGGGCGTTTTCAGGTTTATCAAAGTTAACTTCATTAACTTTCAACAGGGCAAAATAGCGTTCACCTTCTTTTGGTGGGCGGATTTTCCCTGAAATAGTGTCACCGGTACGGAGGTTAAAGCGGCGGATTTGACTAGGAGAAACGTAGATATCATCAGGACCTGCAAGGTAAGAACTGTCTGCGGAGCGGAGGAAACCAAATCCATCCTGCAATATCTCCAGCACACCATCTCCGAAAATATCCTCTCCGCTTTTCGCATGCTGTTTGAGAATAGAGAAAATGATGTCCTGCTTACGCATACGAGCCAGGTTTTCCAGCCCCATATTTTCGCCGAGAGTAATCAACTCAGATACCGGCGTATTCTTTAATTCGGTAAGATTCATAATGGTGGGTTCTTTAACTCGGGGTATATCTCGAACTATGAACGTGAATGGTATGGCAGCATTATCGATGCCTGTTTATTTGTACCAGAAACGAATAACACCTTCTAACATATTAAATTATATTACAAGGCAATAGTTTGAAGTACTCAAATTGATTTCAAAATAAGGCTGACAAACTGTCAAAACTATCTTCTAACTATCTATGTGCCATATGTTATAACTATCTATAATATAGATAAAATTTTATAATGTGAACACTACTAAAGTTTAACAGTAGACACTATTCCAGCATAATCACATCTTTCAGCATAAACGTTTTTTAACATAAGCACTGTTAGCAAATTCTATACCTTACACCTAGCGCAAGAAGGAGAGGGCTCGACATAAAAAATGCCTAGGATAAAAACACCGCTTAAAGGTATTTAGCATTAAGACGCTATGAGTGTACTAAGCGCTATATACCGGATTAATCGTATATAGACTCAAAAATTTTACCAAATGCGATATGTCATCAGATACTTCAGGTGACCCAGAGATAACAGATTTATCAGACACTACAAATTGTTTAGTATGTAACATACTTAATGTCAACTCTTTATATCAATAAGCCTTTATATCGAATAAAGAATTCATTCAAGCGAAGCTTCATACAAGTAACAAGGATATGGTCGCTAACTTACCATGCTTCGTAGCGGACGTCTAGCGGTCAATGAGAGAAATCATCTCATACGCCAAACGTCCGTTATTACTGTGACCTAATTCTAAATTAGAGGTGTGGTTCCAAAAACTCTTTCAGTTGAGTTTTTGACAAAGCGCCCACTTTTACCGCAACCTTTTCACCGCCTTTAAACAGAATCAGAGTTGGAATACCACGAATACCGTATTCTGGGGCTGTTGCTGGGTTATCATCAATGTTCAGCTTGCCGACTGTCAGTTTTCCTTCGTATTCTGTGGAAATTTCATCCAAAATAGGGGCGATCATTTTACAAGGGCCGCACCACTCAGCCCAAAATTCAACAAGAACAGGACCTTGTGCCTTCAGGACGTCATTTCCAAAACCAGCATCAGTCAGAGAGATAATATTCGCACTCATTTTTTGCTCCAAAAGTAAAATCTTTTACAGTGTCAGTGTACATTAATCAACATAAGGGTGTCTTTATTTCAGCGGATACACTTTCTTAAAGCAATAGTTAACTGATATTCTACCATACTATGAGCAAAACACATTTGACAGACAAGAAGTTTTCCGACTTCGCATTGCACCCCAAAGTCTTAGAAGCCCTTGAAAAAAAAGGGTTCTTAAACTGCACGCCGATACAGGCGCTAACATTGCCTTTAACTGTCGAAGGCCGAGATGTTGCGGGGCAAGCACAAACCGGAACGGGCAAGACGCTGGCATTTTTGGCGTCTACGTTTAATTATTTATTGACTCATCCTGCGAAGAAAGAGCGTAAAACTAATCAGCCAAGAGCGCTGATTATGGCGCCTACCCGTGAATTAGCGGTTCAAATATACTCTGACGCAGAAGAATTGGCACAAGTCACTGGGTTGAGAATGGGTCTTGCCTACGGCGGCGATGGCTATGATAAACAGCTCAAAGTTCTGGAAGCTGGCGTCGATATCGTCATTGGCACAACAGGGCGTTTGATCGATTACGCAAAACAAGGCCATGTCCATCTTGGTGCCATTCAAGTTGTTGTACTCGATGAAGCGGATCGCATGTATGACTTGGGCTTTATCAAAGATATTCGCTGGCTGTTCCGTCGGCTCCCTGCGGCTGCAGAAAGAATGAATTTGCTGTTTTCCGCAACTCTCTCTTATCGAGTGCGTGAACTGGCTTTTGAGCAGATGAATAATCCTGAATATGTGGAAGTGGAACCACTGCAAAAAACAGGGCACCGCATTAAAGAAGAGCTATTTTATCCTTCCAACGAAGAAAAAATGCGTCTGTTACAGACTCTGCTGGAAGAAGAGTGGCCTGATCGCTGCATCATTTTTGCCAATACCAAACACCGTTGTGAAGACATCTGGACTCATTTGGCTGCTGATGGTCATCGGGTTGGTTTGCTGACGGGTGATGTTGCACAGAAAAAACGCCTGCGTATTCTTGAAGAATTTAGTTTAGGCAATTTGGACATTCTGGTTGCCACAGATGTTGCCGCTCGTGGGTTGCATATCCCATCTGTGACACATGTATTTAACTATGATTTACCGGATGACTGTGAAGATTATGTTCATCGGATTGGCCGCACAGGCCGTGCTGGTGAAAGTGGTCATTCTATCAGCCTGGCATGTGAAGAATATGCACTGAACTTACCGGCCATTGAAGAATATATTCAGCACCAGATACCGGTTAGCAAATATAACAGTGATGCATTGCTAAAAGATCTGCCAGTCCCTAAGCGCCGTAATCGCACTCGCTCAGGGGGACACCCTCGGCGTAACAACATACCACGTCGTGGCAATGCAACACGCAACAGTAAGCGCCCAAGCTAAAATGACGCAATGCTGAAATAGTACGATCGATATTGAAATAACGTAATGTTGAAATAACACAGGCCGGAATAAATACTATGCTGAGTGCTTCTTCGCTTTATGCGGCTATCGATTTAGGCTCAAACAGTTTTCATATGCTGGTTGTCCGTGAAATATCCGGCAGCATTCAAGTCGTTACTCGCATCAAACGTAAAGTCAGGCTGGCTGCCGGATTAGATAAAAATAATCATTTATCACAACAGGCAATGGAACGGGGATGGCAGTGCTTGCGCCTCTTTTCCGAATATTTACAAGATATTCCTGTCTCACAGATCCGCGTTGTTGCTACCGCAACCTTGAGGTTGGCAGAAAATTCGAATGAATTTGTCAGGAAGGCTTCAGAAATATTAGGCAATTCTGTTCATGTGATTAGCGGCGAAGAAGAAGCTCAGCTAATTTATCATGGTGTCGCTCACACGACTAGCGGGTCTGAAAAACGACTTGTTGTAGATATTGGTGGTGCCAGTACTGAATTGGTAACCGGTGTCGGAGCCAAAACCAATCAGCTTTTCAGCCTTGAAATGGGCTGTGTTACCTGGCTGGAACGTTATTTCAATGATCGCAGCCTGACAGCAGAAAATTTTGCCAACGCAGAAACTGCTGCACATGATATTCTCAGCCCTATTATCCCTAAGCTGCTTGAGCAAGGCTGGAACATTTGCGTAGGAGCTTCCGGCACGGTACAAGCCTTGCAGGAAATTATGATAGCTCAGGGTATGGATGAATTGATCACCCTACCCAAACTCCAGCAACTTAAACATCAGGCGATTGAATGCGGCAAGCTGGAAGAGTTGGAAATCGATGGGCTGACACTGGAACGGGCGTTGGTTTTTCCAAGTGGATTGGCAATCTTAATTGCCATTTTTCAGGCATTGAATATTGAAAGTATGATACTTGCAGGCGGCGCACTACGTGAAGGGTTGGTTTACGGGATGCTGGATTTGCCGATAGAGCAGGATATTCGGGCAAGAACCCTGTGCAATATTCAGCATCGTTTTCAACTGGATGTTGAACAAGCGCAGCGTGTCAAACAATTAGCCGAAAATTTTTGCCAACAAGTTGCCAAGTCATGGAAATTGGACGAACGCTGTCGCGAGCTATTGGTCGGTGCCTGTTTACTCCATGAAATAGGCCTGTTTGTTGATTTTCGTCAGGGACCTGCACATTCCGCTTATTTGATAAGCCACTTGGATCTACCTGGTTATACTCCTGCCCAAAAACGACTGTTGGCTACGCTATTGAAAAATCAAAGCGGGTTAGTGGATTTAGCCTCACTCAGTCAGCAAAATGCTGTGCCAGCGCTACAGGCACAACGGTTATGTCGCTTGTTGCGTCTGGCAATTATTTTCGCCAGCCGTCGGCGAGATGACACATTGCCAGCCTTACGATTACAGGCAGAAAATGAGACTCTCTCTATCATCTTGCCCCATCAATGGCAGATAAAACATCCACTCAGAGCTGAAGCACTACAGCAAGAAATGAAGTGGCAGAGTTATGTCCAATGGCCGTTGTTGCTTGAGGAGCAAAACAACTCTCGTCTCGGCTGACATGTTTACTTTACTCCCCTGTAATTACCCACAAATGCAGGGGACTATCATCGTGCTACTTAATTGCCATTTTTCTGCCCAAGTCCCAGACGAGATTTAATGTCAGCAAGGCGCGATTGCCCCTGTTTCATCCTTTCCTCTGCGCTCATCACTCGCTTACCTTGTGGCCAATCCAAATCATCCTGTGGCAACTCAAGCAAGAATCGGCTCGGTTCTGGACGGATAAGTTCACCAAACTGGCGACGCTCTTTGCTGAGGGTGAAAAAAAGTTTTCTCCGCGCACGCGTAATGCCCACATAAGCTAAACGACGCTCTTCCTCGATGTTGTCTTCATCAATGCTACTTTGATGTGGTAACAAACCTTCTTCCATGCCTACCAAAAAAACATAGGGAAACTCCAACCCCTTGGAAGCATGTAGCGTCATTAACTGAACTTGATCCAACTCTTCATCTTCCTCGCCTCTCTCCAGCATATCCCGCAACGTAAAACGCGCTACGACTTGAGAAAGGGACATTGGCTCATTCAAGTCATCTCCCTCAAGCATTTCACTCATCCAAGTGAAAAGTTGGTTGACGTTCTTCATTCTCATTTCAGCCGCTTTTGGACTGGGTGAGGTTTCATATAACCAGCTTTCGTAATCCATTCCACGCAGTAAGTCTCTCACCGCCAGCAATGGCTCCCGTTCCGCCTGACGAGCTATTTCGTCCATCCAGTGGGTAAAGCGCTGCAATGCCGCCAAACCACGTCCCGTTAAATGCTGTTCCAGCCCAAGATCAAAACTGGCTTGATATAAACTCTTGTTACGCTGATTCGCCCATTCACCCAATTTCTGGATCGTCACTGCACCGATTTCTCGCCGTGGTGTATTCACGATACGCAAAAACGCACTGTCATCCCCTGGATTGGTCAAAACACGCAAATAAGAGAGCAGGTCTTTAATTTCGGGTCGGGAAAAGAATGATGTTCCACCAGAAATTCGGTAGGGAATGCGATTTTGCATCAACATTTTTTCGAAGATACGGGATTGGTGGTTGCCGCGATATAAAATAGCGTAATCTTTATATGCCGTTTTATTGATAAAGTGATGAGCGATCAACTCCCCTACCACACGTTCAGCTTCGTGATCTTCATTGCTCGCTTCGATTACCCTAAGTGGATCACCATACCCCAATTCCGAAAAGAGTTTTTTCTCAAAAACATGGGGATTGTTGGCTATCAGAATATTCGCCGCTTTCAATATTCGCCCTGATGAACGGTAATTCTGTTCCAGCTTAATCACATTCAATTGCGGAAAATCGTCCTTCAATAACATCAAATTCTGTGGACGAGCACCACGCCATGAATAAATGGATTGATCATCATCACCAACCACGGTAAAACGGGCGCGATTACCCACCAATAATTTCACCAGTTGATATTGACTGGTATTCGTATCCTGATATTCATCCACCAGCAAGTAGCGAATTTTATTCTGCCAACGTTCCCTGACTTCCTTATCATGCATTAACAGTAATGTTGGTTTGGTAATCAGATCATCAAAATCGAGAACATTACAACTATTCAGGTGCAGGTCATAGCGACGATAACATTCTGCAAATTGGTGTTCCTGCGCTGAACGTGCCATTCTTATCACCTGTTCTGGTGACATTAAGTCATTTTTCCAGTTAGAAATGCTAGCAATCAGTTTTTGTAGCAGATCCTTGTCTTCTTGCAGCAAATCCTCCGTGAGATCTTTCAACAAAGCCATCTGATCTTGATCATCAAATAATGAGAAGTTACTTTTTATTCCCAGCGCTTTGTATTCATGCTTAACGATTTCCAATCCTAAGGTATGGAAAGTCGAGATCATTAATCCCCGTGTCTCCTTACGGCCCAAAGTTTGGGCAACACGTTCTTTCATCTCACGTGCCGCTTTGTTAGTAAAAGTGACTGCTGCAATATGGCGAGCCTGATAACCACAGGTGCGGATCAGGTGGGCAATTTTATTGGTAATCACTCGGGTCTTGCCGGAGCCAGCCCCCGCCAGAACCAGACAAGGCCCTGTTACAAATTCAACCGCTTGTTGTTGACTTGGATTTAATCGCATACTGTTTTGAAAGCTATATCAGGATAAAAGATCAGGGAGAGAAAGTGTAACAGAAAGCAAGGTAATAGGTGATTTTCTTCACGTCGGTAAACTATTAAAAGAAAAATAAAAAAAGCATTAATCATCGGTTGTTTTCAAAAAATAATGTGAAAAAGATAGTGTATGATTTTTTTTATTAAAAATTTAAATTACTCAGATCAAATATATCAATATTGATTCTCTTGTAATTGAAATACATAGGATCTATTTACCTACGTTGATGTTATAACAATCAATTACGCTAACTGACATATAATCAACATACCCAATAGATTTCAAGTTGTAGCTTGAAGGATAAAGGGAATCAAAGAGGATGTAATATGTTACGTAAAACAGGCTTTTTCTTTGATGAACTCTGTTTCTGGCATAATTCTGGATTACCACACGTCATGACATTTCCGGTTGGAGGATGGGTACAACCTCCCAACGGCGCAGGGCATGCAGAATCACCGGAAACAAAACGCAGAATGAAAAGCTTAATGGATGTTTCGGGTTTAAGTCACTCGTTGCAATTGCGTGGGGCTGAACCTCTCGATGATGCAACACTGAGATTAGTTCATACCGAAGAGTATTTACAACACTTTAAGTCCATCAGTGATAATGGCGGAGGGATATTGGGTTCAGAAGCACCAATAGGACAAGGCAGCTATGAAATCGCCAAACTATCTGCCGGACTCGCTTATGCCGCAGTAAAAACTGTGTTACAAGGCGAATTGGGTAATGCCTACAGTCTTTCCCGTCCCCCGGGCATCACTGTCTGCCAGATCAGGCAATGGGATTCTGTTTCCTTGCCAATATTGCCCTTGCCATTGAGTATGCCAAAGCACAACTTGGGGTTGGCCGAGTTGCCGTCATTGACTGGGATGTTCACCACGGTAATGGGACACAGCATATCTTCTGGGAGCGTGATGATGTTTTAACTATTTCACTGCATCAAGAAGGTTGTTATCCCGAAGGTTATAGTGGTGAAGAAGATATCGGCGCAGGCAAAGGAGAAGGGTTCAATATCAATATTCCATTGATGGCGGGAGCCGGACACAATAGTTATCTTTATGCGATAGATCAGATTGTGCTTCCGGCATTACGACGTTATCAACCTGAGCTGATCATCGTTGCCAGTGGCTATGATGCCAATGCGTTTGATCCTCTGGCTCGGATGCAGTTACACAGTGAGAGTTTCCGTGCAATGACTCGCCAGATACAGCAAGCAGCCGATGAACTGTGTCATGGCAAGTTAGTCATCGTT
The DNA here is from genome assembly GCF_002632755.1 of Xenorhabdus ishibashii. Classification (NCBI taxonomy): domain Bacteria; kingdom Pseudomonadati; phylum Pseudomonadota; class Gammaproteobacteria; order Enterobacterales; family Morganellaceae; genus Xenorhabdus; species Xenorhabdus ishibashii. The sequence goes on from NZ_NJAK01000001.1 coordinate 1,505,118, forward strand.
CACGAAGGGGGATATTCTGAAGCCTATGTACCTTTCTGTGGGCTTGCTGTCATGGAGGAATTAAGCGGTGTGCGTACTAAAGTCAACGATCCTGCACTGAACATGATCCAAGCGCAACAACCGAAGGCGCGATTTGAAGCATTTCAGCGACAGGTGATCGATGAATTGAAACTCAAATTCGATCTGTAGAATTTCAAGATCTTACCTGCCCGATAAAATCACTTCGGGCAGGACAAAGATTCTGTTAACCACCGACGGCAATGCGTTTCATATCCGTCATATAACCACGTAAAGTACGGCCGATAACTTCAATCGGATGGTGACGGATCGCTTCATTTACATCACGTAACTGCGCATTATCAACGCTACGATCTGCAACTTCTTTTCCTAAATCCCCTGCTTGTAGAGTTGCCATAAATTTCTCTTTCAGCAACGGAACAGCGACGTATGAAAACAGATAGTTACCGTATTCTGCGGTATCAGAAATTACCACGTTCATTTCATACAGACGCTTGCGAGCGATGGTATTCGCAATCAACGGCAGTTCATGCAAGGATTCATAATAAGCAGACGCTTCGATAATGCCAGTATTTACCATCGTTTCGAATGCCAGTTCTACCCCTGCCTTGACCATCGCAACCATCAGGACGCCATGATCAAAGTATTCCTGCTCACCGATATGTCCTGTGTAATCCGGGTAATTTTCAAATGGTGTCTTACCCGTTTCCTCGCGCCAACTTAGTAAGTTCTTATCGTCATTTGCCCAGTCTGCCATCATTGTGGAAGAAAATTCACCAGAAATGATGTCATCCATATGTTTCTGGAATAACGGTGTTAAAATGGTTTTCAGTTGTTCAGAAAGGGCATAAGCACGCAATTTCGCAGGGTTAGAAAGACGATCCATCATCAATGTAATGCCACCCTGTTTCAGCGCTTCAGTGATCGTTTCCCAACCAAATTGAATTAATTTTCCGGCATAACCTGAATCAACACCATCAGCAATCAATTGGTCATAACACAACAAAGAACCCGCCTGTAACATACCACACAGGATGGTTTGTTCTCCCATCAGGTCAGATTTAACTTCTGCTACGAAAGAAGATTCCAGCACGCCAGCTCGATGCCCGCCTGTTGCGGCTGCCCACGCTTTCGCGATCGCCATTCCTTCGCCTTTTGCATCATTTTCTGGATGTACAGCAATCAGAGTGGGCACACCAAATCCACGCTTATACTCTTCACGCACTTCCGTACCTGGGCATTTAGGGGCAACCATCACAACGGTGATATCTTTGCGTACCTGCTCCCCTACTTCGACGATATTAAAACCGTGGGAATAGCCCAGAGCTGCTCCTTCTTTCATCAAAGGCTGAACCGCCTGAACCACCGCTGAATGCTGCTTGTCTGGTGTCAGGTTGACAACCAAATCAGCCTGTGGAATTAATTCTTCATAAGTGCCAACTTTGAAGCCATTTTCAGTTGCCTTACGCCATGATGGTCGTTTTTCATCAATTGCTTCTTTACGCAAAGCATAAGCGATATCTAAACCAGAATCTCGCATATTGAGACCTTGGTTTAGCCCTTGCGCACCACAACCGATGATCACCACTTTTTTGCCTTTTAAATACCCTGCCTCGTCAGCAAATTCTTCCCGTGCCATAAAACGGCATTTGCCTAACTGCGCCAATTGTTGGCGTAAGTTCAACGTATTAAAATAATTAGCCATGGTGACTCCGATATAATTAGGTGTGAGGTCGTTTGCATAGAGACAATATATGACATGAAAGCTATTGCTGAAATTGATATATTAACAAGACTATATTGCAGTTTATGCAACAAACTTTCTCACGGCAAAAACCTCTAAATAAAAGGCTCAAAAACGATGGATCTGCGTGATTTAAAAATGTTTTTACACCTTGCGGAAAGTTGCCATTTTGGCCGCTCAGCCAAGGCCCTGCACGTCAGTCCATCCACACTTTCACGCCAAATCCAGCGCCTTGAGGAATTATTAGGTCATCCACTTTTTCTGCGGGATAACCGAACAGTAAAATTGACTTCCGCAGGTGAACAACTGAAACAATTTGCTCAGCAAACTCTCCTGCAATATAAACAGCTACAACATTCATTAAACCACCAAAGCCCATCATTGACGGGAGAATTACGTTTATTCTGTTCGGTCACGGCGGCATATAGCCATCTTCCACAAGTATTAGATAAATTTCGGGCAGAACATCCCTTGGTGGAAATCAAACTGACAACAGGAGACGCTGCTGATGCCGTTGATAAAGTTCAATCCGATGCTGTGGATTTGGGGATTGCAGGTAAGCCAGAGAAACTGCCTGATAATGTCAGCTTTACCAAAATAGGCGAAGTACCACTGGTACTGATTGCCCCTTCTCTGCCTTGTGCTGTAAGAAATCTCGCTATTCAGGCACACCCTGACTGGAATAACATCCCTTTTATCCTGCCTGAGCACGGGCCTTCCCGCAAGCGTATTGAACTGTGGTTCCGCCGACATAATATCCTGCACCCCGTCATTTACGCGACAGTTTCCGGCCATGAAGCGATTGTTTCTATGGTAGCACTGGGTTGCGGGATTGCGCTGATCCCTACGGTTGTTGTCGAAAACAGTCCTGAACCTGTGCGTAACCGTATTTCACTGTTGGAAAATATTGCTTTGGTCGAGCCGTTTGAATTGGGTGTCTGTGCGTTGAATAAGCGCTTGGGCGAACCGTTGATTAAGGCATTTTGGGAGCTATTGTAGTCTGGAAATCATTATGATCTGAATATATAAAATCAGCAAAATAGCCTCCCTTGGGAAGATATTTTGCTGTTTATTGCTTTGATCGATAACTAAGTCAGAAATAATTTAAATGAAGGATTATCGGTTTCATCATGGTATTCATAGCCCAAAACATCCAAATGGCGATCAAAACACACTTCTGATCTTGAAAGCTCAAAGGCCGCCAATACACGCCCATAATCCGTGCCATGACTACGGTAATGAAACAGCGTGATATTCCAATGAGTCCCTAGTGTCTGCAAAAATTTCAGCAAAGCACCTGGAGACTCAGGGAAAGCAAAACTAAACAACCGCTCCTGCAATGGCTTGGATGGTCTGCCACCGATCATATAACGAACATGCAGCTTCGCCATTTCATCATCCGTAAAATCAGCAACTTGATATCCCGATGCTTTTAATTCTTCAATGATTTCACGACGTTCGGAATTTCCCTGACTCAATCTAATACCAACAAAAATGCAGGCCTGGTTTGGATCTGTTGCATCCGAATAACGATAGCTAAATTCAGTCACAACACGAGTACCCAGTATCTGGCAAAATTGTAAGAAGCTCCCCTTTTGTTCAGGGATCGTCACTGCCAGCAAGGCTTCACGTTGCTCTCCAAGCTCACAGCGTTCTGAAACGTAACGCAACCCATGAAAATTTACATTAGCCCCAGAAAGGATATGTGCCAGCCTTTCTCCCTGAATCTGATGTTGCTGGACATATTTTTTCAAGCCAGCCAGTGCTAACGCACCGGAAGGTTCTGCAACCGCTCTGACATCTTCAAAGATATCTTTCATGGCAGCACAAATAGCATCACTGTCTACGGTAATAACATCATCGACATATTGCTGGCATAAACGAAACGTTTCGTCGCCAATGCGTTTGACAGCTACGCCTTCCGCAAATAATCCAACTCTTGGCAAATCGACCGGATGCCCTGCTTCCAGTGCCGCTTTCAAACAGGCAGAATCTTCGGCCTCCACACCAATGATTTTCATTTCGGGTACAAGCTGTTTGATAAGAACGGCAACCCCCGCAATCAATCCACCACCGCCAACCGGAACAAAGATGCGATCAAGATGAACATCTTGCTGTAGCAGCTCCATTGCCAGTGTAGCCTGACCCGCAATCACGACGGGATGGTCAAATGGGGGAACGAAGGTGTAACCATGCTCTTTTGCTATCTCAATGGCTTTTGCCTTCGCTTCATCGAAATTCGCACCATGCAACAAAACTTCTCCACCAAAACTGCGAACAGCATCAACTTTAATATCTGCTGTTGCTATCGGCATAACAATAGTGGCTTTTATGCCAACCTTACTGGCCGATAATGCAACACCTTGTGCATGATTGCCTGCGGAAGCCGTGATCACACCTTTGCTTTTCTGCTCTTCCGTCAAACCTGCGATCATCGCGTATGCGCCACGCAATTTGAAACTATGTACCAACTGGCGATCTTCCCGTTTAACCAAAATAGTATTGCCTAAACGCGCAGAGATTTTTTTCATTTCCTGTAAGGGAGTAACTTGAGCAACATCATAAACGGGCGCACTTAATGCAGCCTTGAGATACTCCGCTCCCTTGGGTTCAGTATTAAGAGGATAAACCGCCACAATTAACTCCCCAGTTTGGTTTTATCACGCACAGCACCTTTGTCAGCACTGGTCGCCAGTGAAGCATAAGCACGTAATGCCAAAGAGACCTGACGCTTACGATCCTTAGGTGTCCACGCCTTATCTCCGCGAGAGCATTCAACCTGTGTACGCTCTTCCAGTTCAGCTTCCGTTACATCCAACTGAATTTTACGGTTTGGAATATCAATATTGATAATATCACCATCATAAATCAGGCCAATCAAACCACCATTTGCTGCTTCTGGAGAGACGTGACCAATAGATAAGCCCGATGTTCCGCCTGAGAAACGCCCATCCGTAATCAATGCACAACTTTTTCCCAATCCCATAGATTTAAGATACGTGGTGGGATAGAGCATCTCTTGCATACCAGGGCCACCTTTCGGTCCTTCATAGCGAATAACAACTACATCGCCCGCCACTACTTTTCCACCGAGAATAGCTTCTACTGCATCTTCCTGACTTTCATAAACTTTGGCTGGACCACGGAAGGTCAGAATTTCTTTATCAACGCCTGCTGTTTTTACAATGCAGCCATCTCTTGCAATATTGCCAAACAAAACAGCCAATCCACCATCCTGACTGTAAGCATGGGTACGTTCACGAATACATCCTGCTTCGCGATCCATATCCAGCGATGGCCAACGACAGTCCTGTGAGAAGGCTCGTGTAGTGCGAATTCCAGCAGGACCCGCTGAATACATGCTCTTAACACTTTCATCGTTTGTCAGCATGATATCGTACTGAGACAACGTTTGTGGCAAGTTCAAACCCAAAACATTGTTCACTTCGCGATGTAAAAGCCCTGCGCGATCAAGCTCCCCCAAGATCCCAATCACACCACCAGCACGATGGACGTCTTCCATATGGTATTTCTGAGTGCTCGGAGCAACTTTACATAAATGCGGCACCTGACGAGACAAACGATCAATATCCGCCATAGTGAAGTCAATTTCACCTTCCTGCGCTGCGGCCAACAAATGTAAAACGGTGTTAGTTGAACCGCCCATAGCTATATCCAATGTCATCGCATTTTCAAATGCGGCTTTGGTCGCAATATTACGTGGGAGAGCACTATCATCGTTTTGCTCATAATAGCGTTTAGTCAGTTCAACAATACGTTTGCCCGCATTAATAAACAGCGCCTTACGATCTGCGTGCGTAGCGAGTAGTGAACCATTACCTGGTTGTGAAAGGCCAAGCGCTTCGGTCAGACAATTCATCGAATTTGCTGTAAACATACCAGAGCAGGAACCGCACGTCGGACACGCCGAACGTTCAATTTGATCACTTTGTTCATCACTGACATTGGGGTCGGCACCCTGGATCATGGCATCGACCAAATCCAGTTTGATAAGTTGGTCGGATAATCGTGTCTTACCCGCTTCCATTGGACCACCAGAAACAAAAATCACCGGAATATTTAAGCGCAAAGATGCCATCAACATGCCTGGCGTGATTTTGTCGCAGTTGGAGATACACACCATAGCATCAGCACAGTGAGCATTGACCATGTATTCTACTGAGTCAGCAATCAATTCACGCGAAGGTAATGAATAGAGCATTCCACCATGTCCCATCGCGATACCATCATCAACAGCGATGGTATTAAACTCTTTCGCCACCCCCCTGATGCCTCAATCTGTTCTGCCACCAGCTTGCCAAGATCACGCAAATGTACATGTCCTGGCACAAACTGCGTGAATGAGTTAACAACCGCAATGATAGGCTTTCCAAAATCGGCATCGGTCATACCTGTAGCTCGCCATAAGGCTCTGGCTCCCGCCATATTGCGGCCATGAGTCGTCGTAGCAGAACGATATTTAGGCATTGTCTTCACTCCCATGTCTTATTTGTGTATCAATTAACTTCAGCGATCAAAACAGGCGGGGAACGACCGCCTGTTGAGTTTTATATTTTTTTTAAGGGTTAACTGGATCCAACCAACCCCATTTATCTTCTGTTTTACCATTAAATAAGCCAAAGAACGCACTTTGGATTTTTTTAGTGACTGGGCCACATTTGCCGATACCCACCTGAATACCATCTACACTACGAACCGGTGTAATTTCCGCAGCCGTTCCTGTCATAAAGACTTCATCCGCTAAATAAAGCGATTCACGAGAAAGTGCCTGTTCACGCACTTCCAGACCAAGATCCTGTGCCAACTTGATAATGGCATCACGGGTGATCCCTGGCAGGGCAGATGACGTAAATGGCGGTGTGAATAGAATTCCATCCTTCACTTCAAATAGGTTTTCGCCCGCACCTTCTGAAATATAACCATGAACATCCAGTGCAATACCTTCCTGGTAACCATGACGTCGCGCTTCACTTCCCACCAGCAAAGAAGAGAGGTAATTACCCCCTGCTTTTGCACCTGTAGGGATCGTATTTGCTGCCACACGGTTCCATGAAGAAACCATCGCATCAATGCCCTGCTCCAACGCTTCTTCACCAAGATAAGCTCCCCACGGGAAAGCAGCAATGATAACGTCTGTTTTATAGCCAGCAGGTGGGTTGACTCCCATTCCAACATCACCCACAAATACCAATGGACGAATGTAAGCACTGATCAATTTATTTTTACGTAGCGTTTCACGGCAAGCTTCCATCAATTCGTCCACACTTTGGCTCACTGGAAAACGGTAAATCTTGGCTGAGTCACGCAAGCGCTGCATATGTTCACGATGACGAAAAACAACGGGCCCTTTGTGGGAGTCATAGCAACGAATCCCCTCAAATACCGAAGTACCATAATGTAAGGCATGGGACATAACGTGAACTTTAGCATCTGCCCAAGGCACCATTTCTCCATTGAACCAAATATAATCAGCTTGCTTTGTCATTCTTAATTTTCCTTCAATCGCGCATTATGCGCTTATTAATCGTGATTCTTTGTGTTTGATCTCAACACCAGCCACATCCACCAATTTCGTCAATTGAGAAAAAAGCAAATTAACTGGACGCTGGCTAGACACGGTGAGTTCAATATTTACATTATCACTATCTGTTATATGATCCATATTCAATGCGCATATCTGAAACCCGCGGTGACGGGTGACTCTCAAAATCCGTTCCAAAATCTCAGGACAAAAACGCACTTTGATAGCAAGTTGATGCTGTCTCATAATGATTTCTCCAACATGGTTTCGTTACTTGCGCCTGGTGGAACCAATGGCCAGACATTCTCTGACTCATCAATAGATACATGTAATAAATACGCGCCCTCACTATTAAACAAAGCATCTAATGCTTCATTCACTTGTGCTTTGTCAGTAATTCTCTGTCCCTGAATACCAAAAGCCTGCGCCAACGTGAGAAAATCAGGATTATCAGTTAAGATCGTTTCGCTATAACGTTTGTCAAAAAACAGCTCTTGCCACTGACGAACCATACCCAATCTTTGGTTATCCAATAAGATCAGTTTGATCGGCAATTGCTTGCGTTTAATAGTGCCTAATTCCTGAACATTCATCATGAAGGAGCCGTCACCAGATATGCAGATAACCATATCTTCAGGACGAGCTATCTGGGCACCAACCGCCGCCGGAATGCCGAACCCCATCGTGCCTAACCCACTTGATGTGATGAAATTTTCTGGCTGACTAAAAGTCATGTGCTGAGCAGCCCACATCTGATGCTGCCCAACATCGGTTGTGATGACCGTACTGGACGAAGCAAGTTCAGAAACCTGCTTCAACAGTAACGGAGCATAAATGCTTTCACCCTGATAGTCATAACGCCATGCATATTCGTTTTTTAATTGTTTGATTTCTTGCTGCCAGAGCTGGATCGATAAAGGCTGCTGTAAATGAGGCAATAAGATTTTTAAATCACCCAATAATGAAACATGAGTCTGACGTAATTTATTGAATTCAACAGGATCAATATCCAAATGAATCACTTTGGCATTAGGTGCAAAAGTATTCAGCTTTCCTGTAACACGATCATCAAAACGCGCTCCAGCGGCAATTAACAAATCACAGGATTGAACGGCAAGGTTAGCAGCTTTAGTACCATGCATCCCTAACATTCCCAAATAACATTCATGTTCAAAATCTGCGGCTCCCAAACCTTTCAATGTGGAAACAACGGGGACACCCGTTTCAGATACAAAATCACGTAACTCAGGAACAGCGCCAGACATGCCAACCCCGCCACCCACGTACAAAACAGGTTTCTGAGATGAAGCTAACAATTGACGAGCCAACTCAATTTCTTGTTTTGGGAGAGAGAAGTTAGGAGATGTCGGTATTAAATAAGGGGCAAAATCACCTTGAGCCAACTGAATATCTTTTGGTAAATCAATCAGAACAGGGCCGGGGCGATCACTCATGGCAATGGAGAAAGCATCGGCCATGATTTGGGGTAATTTTTCCAGTGAATCAACAAGAAAACTGTGTTTTGTACAAGAAAGAGACATACCCAGTATATCGATTTCCTGAAAGGCATCTGTCCCGATAAATTCAGAACTCACCTGGCCGGTAATAGCGACAACAGGAACGGAATCCAATAATGCGTCAGCCAATCCCGTAATTAAGTTTGTCGCTCCTGGCCCTGATGTCGCGATGCAAACTCCTGGCTTACCACTTGCCCTCGCATAACCAATAGCTGCCATAACCGCGCCCTGCTCATGGCGACACAATATGTGCTCAACACCACCATCATACAACGCATCATAGACTGGCATGATTGCTCCGCCTGGATAACCAAAAACTTTTTCAATTCCCTGTTTTCGTAATGCTTCTACAACCGATTGTGCCCCATTCATCGCCGTTTCCCCTGTTACGTTTACCTTGCTGTTGGTTGTTGTGATGTCTTGTTACTTCTTGTCGAACCGCCTAAAAAAAACCCCCCGCGCCTTTCGGTGCGGGGGGGTTCGAATCTGGCTATTTTTCTGTCTAAGCCGTTCTTCGTCCAAATGCAGCCCCGCACGGTGGGATAATCACCACCACGCTAATAATTAGGCTAATCACTAGGACAAATGCGTTCATAATTTTATTCGTTTTTAACTCGTATGCTTGACGTATATTTAAGAGTTATCACTTTCTATGATTGTTGACAACGATTATTTTTGTTTTTTTATAACAAATTTATTTTATTTATATTTTTCATCTAGATAACCAAAAAATAGATAAATTCACTACAATTTACTCATTTTTATCTCAGAAAAAATTGCCATCTGTTTGTTTAGTAAAATAATTAATAAATAAAATAATAGAAAAACGAGTTAATCGTCTAAGTTTCGATAACATGACAAAAATGCGGTTAAAATTAATTTTTTCAGTTAATTATCATTATGGTTAATAATATATAGATTCAAACTTAATTAAATTAATCTTATGCTTTTTATTAAATCATGATTATCGATAAGTATTACTTATTCCCGACCAATTTTTTATCACAAGAGTCTCAATTTGTTAGATTATTTATATATAACATCATGTTATTATTAAAATCCAAACAACTAAATAGTTGTCAGTATAATCATAGTGATAAATATATTTACGAACCTTTTCGCAAAATCACGAAAGGCGACTTTTCATTATTTTTTATCGATCCATGATAACAGCTTTCTTGCTAAGGAGAGCATCATGGCACTAGCCGTTATTCATACACGGGCAACAATTGGTATCGATTCTCCTATCGTCACGATAGAAGCACATATCAGTAATGGCTTACCCGGTCTCACCCTTGTTGGTTTACCTGAAACGACCGTAAAAGAAGCCAGAGATCGTGTTCGAAGCGCTCTGATCAATAGTGGTTTTACTTATCCTCCCAAAAGGATTACCGTCAATTTAGCACCAGCAGATCTCCCCAAAGAAGGGGGAAGATATGATTTACCCATTGCTATTGCGATTTTAGCCGCATCGGAGCAAATCACGACAGGTAAGCTACATAATTATGAGTTTTTAGGTGAGTTAGCACTTTCTGGTGAAATACGGCAAGTTACGGGAGCAATTCCCGCAGCATTGAGTGCAAAAAAAGCAGGAAGACAACTTATCCTCTCCTCAGAAAACCAAGCTGAACTGGCAATTTTGTCTCAAAACGAAACGCTAATGGCAAATCATTTGCTGCAAGTTTGCCATTTTTTACAAGGAGAAAATGCGACCCTATCCTCTCCTTCTCCTATTGAACTACAGACTGAATCATTTGTTTTGGATATACAGGATATTATTGGGCAGGAACAAGCTAAACGGGCACTGGAGATCACAGCCGCTGGCGGTCATAATCTTCTGCTACTCGGCCCTCCAGGCACCGGCAAAACTATGCTTGCCAGCCGATTATGTGGTTTATTACCGCCATTGACGCATCAGGAAGCTCTAGACGTTGCTGCAATCAATAGCTTAGCGGGATGTCCAGTTAACCCTCAAAAATGGCATATACGCCCATTTAGAGCCCCTCATCACAGTTCATCAATGGCAGCTCTTGTTGGAGGGGGCTCAATACCTAAGCCGGGCGAAATTTCTCTTTCCCATAATGGTGTATTATTTCTAGACGAATTACCTGAATTTAACCGCAGTGTCCTTGATGCCCTGCGGGAACCGCTAGAATCTGGCGAAATAGTGATATCCCGTGCCAGAGCAAAAGTTCGTTTTCCTGCCCAGGTTCAATTGATTGCTGCCATGAACCCTAGCCCAACCGGCTATCATCAGGGGATGCATAACCGAAGTAGTCCACACCAAGTATTACGTTACCTCTCTAAACTGTCAGGCCCTTTTTTAGATCGTTTTGATCTCTCTATTGAAGTTCCGCTACTTCCGCCAGGAATTTTAAGTCAATCATCAATAAAATATGGAGAAAGTAGTCAAGAAATCAAAAAACGCGTAACAAAGGCAAGAAAAATACAAATAGAACGGTGTGGGCGCATTAATGCTCATCTCAGTAGCAAACAAACTGAAAATATTTGCAAAATTAGCATGGAAAATGCCGTTTTTCTGGAAAATACTTTATTAAAATTAGGGCTATCTATACGTGCCTGGCACAGAATACTTAGAGTTTCTCGCACAATTGCAGACTTAAAAGAGCAAACAAAAATAGAAAAACCAGATATTATGGAAGCGCTCAGCTACCGAAGTATGGATAGGTTACTTATTCAATTACAGAAGCAGGCTGGATAAGTTATCGATTGGAAGAGAGGCAACCGCCCCTCTTGCGTAGATGATTAATATCAATGATGGTATTAATCATCCGTATCGGTATAGTCCTCAGAAGAATCAAGCTGAGGTTTTCCACCGGAAAGAGTATGAAAACGTTTTGGACGGCTAATTTTTTCCAAATACTTAGTCCACACCTTTTCCTCTGTCGTTGCAGGTGCACGTTCACCACGGCAAACTGCAACAAACAGTTTCTCCTCTTCTGTTTGAGGTTCACGTTTACCAAGGTCCAATTCATTGAACGCATGACCATAACGTTCTAACAATTGAGCCTCTTTGATGGTGAAATCACCATGACGGGAAAATCCTCGTGGATAATTTTTATTATCAAAAAAACGATTAGTCGTGATGAAGCTTTCAGCCATCTGACACACTCCTAACTCTAAGTCATACTAATTATGGCGCGGAGTATTAGGGAGGCTTGACATTCTGTAAAACAAAATATTTAAATCTTAACGACAAAAACTATTGGAGATGCATGTGGACACTGAATTACTGAAAACCTTTTTGGAAGTCAGTAAGACTCGTCACTTTGGTCGGGCAGCTGAGTCGCTCTATTTAACACAATCCGCTGTTAGTTTTCGGATCCGCCAATTAGAAAATCAGTTGGGTACCAATTTATTCACACGACATCGTAATAATATCCGCCTAACAGCGGCCGGAGAACGCCTGGTACCTTATGCAGAATCACTAATGAGTACCTGGCAATTGGCGAAGAAAGAAATCAATTATGTTGCCCAGCATACAAAACTTTCTATCGGCGCTACAGCATCCCTATGGGAAAGTTATCTAACACCCTGGATAAATACATTTTATCAACACCATCAGGAAATAAGAATCGAAACCCTGGTTTCGACACGCCAATCACTAGTCAAACAATTGCATTCTCGTGAATTAGATCTCTTAATCACCACTGAACCGCCAAAAATGGATGAGTTTCAAAGTCAGTTGATAGGTAATATCCAGCTTATTTTATTAACAACCCAGCATAATCTTGATAAGGGAGTAGAAAATTATATTAAATTAGAGTGGGGAGCTGATTTTCACCAACAAGAACAACAAATATTAAAGAATGATCATCCACCTATCATTACAACCACATCAGCGCATATTGCCAGAGAGTTATTGGATAGCGTTAATGCTGCAACCTTCCTTCCTGTACACTGGCAAAAAGAATATCCGAAACTCGTTGCTTTACCTAATGATCAGTTAATAAAACGACCATTGTACGCTGTATGGCTACAAAACAGTGACCAACAAGCTCTTATCCAACACTTATTAAAAATTTCTGTTGAGAAAGCGCCTATAGTTACGTAGCAACCCAAAAACAGCCTTAAAGGAGTAGTGAGCACTTGCAAAGAAAAAGAAATTAGAATTACACGAAACTAGAAATTAAAACTATATGCCAATAAAAACATATCTCAGGACTGCAATATGTTAGAGCTATAGTACGTTGGAACTGCATACAAATGACAAATAACAAAAAACCCAGCTAAATTTAGCTGGGCTATTAATCTGAAAGCTATATCAATTATTACTTATTTGTTAACTGGCAGGGGCGGAGAGACTCGAACTCCCAACACCCGGTTTTGGAGACCGGTGCTCTACCAATTGAACTACGCCCCTAAATACGGTGGCGGTGCGGACGGGACTCGAACCCGCGACCCCCGGCGTGACAGGCCGGTATTCTAACCAACTGAACTACCGCACCACCGAATTTTTTATCCTTGCTGCCTTTTATGCCAGCAACAAAGGGTTAATTGAATGTCTGGCAGTTCCCTACTCTCGCATGGGGAGACCCCACACTACCATCGGCGCTACGGCGTTTCACTGCTGAGTTCGGCATGGGGTCAGGTGGGACCACCGCGCTCTTGCCGCCAGACAAATCCTGTTTTCAATCCCGAACAAGCTGTTTTTTCTCTGAAACTGTCTTCTCTCATGCCCAAAACACCTTCGGTGTTGTCAGGTTAAGCCGCACGGTTCATTAGTACTGGTTAGCTCAACGTCTCGCAACGCTTACACACCCAGCCTATCTACGTCCTCGTCTCGAACGTTCCTTCAGTGTCCTCAAGGGACAAGGGAAGACTCATCTTAAGGCAAGTTTCCCGCTTAGATGCTTTCAGCGGTTATCTCTTCCGCACTTAGCTACCGGGCAGTGCCATTGGCATGACAACCCGAACACCAGTGGTGCGTCCACTCCGGTCCTCTCGTACTAGGAGCAGCCCCTTGCAATCTTCCAACGCCCACGGCAGATAGGGACCGAACTGTCTCACGACGTTCTAAACCCAGCTCGCGTACCACTTTAAATGGCGAACAGCCATACCCTTGGGACCTACTTCAGCCCCAGGATGTGATGAGCCGACATCGAGGTGCCAAACACCGCCGTCGATATGAACTCTTGGGCGGTATCAGCCTGTTATCCCCGGAGTACCTTTTATCCGTTGAGCGATGGCCCTTCCATTCAGAACCACCGGATCACTAAGACCTACTTTCGTACCTGCTCGAGCCGTCACTCTCGCAGTCAAGCTAGCTTATGCCTTTGCACTAACCTCACGATGTCCGACCGTGATTAGCTAACCTTCGTGCTCCTCCGTTACGCTTTGGGAGGAGACCGCCCCAGTCAAACTACCCACCAGACACTGTCCGCAACCCGGTTCACGGGCCTACGTTAGAACATCAAACATTCAAGGGTGGTATTTCAAGGATGGCTCCGTGCAGACTGGCGTCCACACTTCACAGCCTCCCACCTATCCTACACATCAAGGCTCAAGGTTCAGTGTCAAGCTATAGTAAAGGTTCACGGGGTCTTTCCGTCTTGCCGCGGGTACACTGCATCTTCACAGCGAGTTCAATTTCACTGAGTCTCGGGTGGAGACAGCCTGGCCATCATTACGCCATTCGTGCAGGTCGGAACTTACCCGACAAGGAATTTCGCTACCTTAGGACCGTTATAGTTACGGCCGCCGTTTACTGGGGCTTCGATCAAGAGCTTCGCCTTGCGGCTAACCCCATCAATTAACCTTCCAGCACCGGGCAGGCGTCACACCGTATACGTCCACTTTCGTGTTTGCACAGTGCTGTGTTTTTATTAAACAGTTGCAGCCAGCTGGTATCTGCGACTGGCCTCGGCTCCGGGCGCATGTCCCTTCACCTAACGCCAGCGTGCCTTCTCCCGAAGTTACGGCACCATTTTGCCTAGTTCCTTCACCCGAGTTCTCTCAAGCGCCTGAGTATTCTCTACCTGACCACCTGTGTCGGTTTGGGGTACGATTCAATGTGACCTGATGCTTAGAGGCTTTTCCTGGAAGCAGGGCATCTGTCACTTCAGCACCATAGTGCCTCGTCATCACGCCTCAGCCTTAAAGCACCCCGGATTTCCCTGGGATGCCAGCCTACACGCTTAAACCGGGACGACCGTCGCCCGGATGACATAGCCTTCTCCGTCCCCCCTTCGCAGCCACACCGAGTACGGGAATATTAACCCGTTTCCCATCGACTACGCCTTTCGGCCTCGCCTTAGGGGTCGACTCACCCTGCCCCGATTAACGTTGGACAGGAACCCTTGGTCTTCCGGCGAGCGGGTTTTTCACCCGCTTTATCGTTACTTATGTCAGCATTCGCACTTCTGATACCTCCAGCAAACCTCACAGTTCACCTTCTCCGGCTTACAGAACGCTCCCCTACCCAACAACACCTAAATGTCGCTGCCGCAGCTTCGGTGCATGGTTTAGCCCCGTTACATCTTCCGCGCAGGCCGACTCGACCAGTGAGCTATTACGCTTTCTTTAAATGATGGCTGCTTCTAAGCCAACATCCTGGCTGTCTGAGCCTTCCCACTTCGTTTCCCACTTAACCATGACTTTGGGACCTTAGCTGGCGGTCTGGGTTGTTTCCCTCTTCACGACGGACGTTAGCACCCGCCGTGTGTCTCCCGTGATAACATTCTTCGGTATTCGCAGTTTGCATCGGGTTGGTAAGTCGGGATGACCCCCTAGCCGAAACAGTGCTCTACCCCCGAAGATGAATTCACGAGGCGCTACCTAAATAGCTTTCGGGGAGAACCAGCTATCTCCCGGTTTGATTGGCCTTTCACCCCCAGCCACAAGTCATCCGCTAATTTTTCAACATTAGTCGGTTCGGTCCTCCAGTTAGTGTTACCCAACCTTCAACCTGCCCATGGCTAGATCACCGGGTTTCGGGTCTATACCCTGCAACTTAACGCCCAGTTAAGACTCGGTTTCCCTGCGGCTCCCCTATTCGGTTAACCTTGCTACAGAATATAAGTCGCTGACCCATTATACAAAAGGTACGCAGTCACCCTGATAAATCAAGGCTCCCACTGCTTGTACGTACACGGTTTCAGGTTCTCTTTCACTCCCCTCGCCGGGGTTCTTTTCGCCTTTCCCTCACGGTACTGGTTCACTATCGGTCAGTCAGGAGTATTTAGCCTTGGAGGATGGTCCCCCATGTTCAGACAGGATACCACGTGTCCCGCCCTACTCGTTGAGCTCACAATAGGCATGTCTTCGGATACGGGGCTTTCACCCTTTACTGCCGGCCTTTCCAGACCGTTCTCCTGACACGCCTATCGCTGATGGCTCTGGGCTCCTCCCCGTTCGCTCGCCGCTACTGGGGGAATCTCGGTTGATTTCTTTTCCTCGGGGTACTGAGATGTTTCAGTTCCCCCGGTTCGCCTCCTTACCCTATGAATTCAGGCAAGGATAGTGCAACGGATTGCACTGGGTTTCCCCATTCGGACATCGCCGGCTGATAGCGCTTCATATCAGCTCACCGGCGCTTTTCGCAGATTAGCACGTCCTTCATCGCCTCTGACTGCCTAGGCATCCACCGTGTACGCTTAGTCGCTTAACCTCACAACCCGAAGGTGTCTTCGGACTGGAGTTTTTGAGAGACTCATCAATGTTATCGTTTAACAACATTGATTGTTTCAAATTTTCAGCTTGTTCCAGATTGTTAAAGAGCAATGATTGCTAAACCGGCTCACCAGCCCGCTTAGCAATCATTTTAGGCACCGTCTTTCACCCGATACCGGAGCAAAGTGGCGTCCCCTAGGGGATTCGAACCCCTGTTACCGCCGTGAAAGGGCGGTGTCCTAGGCCTCTAGACGAAGGGGACTTCAAGTCTTCTTCGCAGACGCTTGCTCATACTGCATTTCATCAGACAATCTGTGTGAACACTCACATTTCACCATCGTTGGTTAAGGAGGTGATCCAACCGCAGGTTCCCCTACGGTTACCTTGTTACGACTTCACCCCAGTCATGAATCACAAAGTGGTCAGCGCCCTCCAAAAGGTTAAGCTACCGACTTCTTTTGCAACCCACTCCCATGGTGTGACGGGCGGTGTGTACAAGGCCCGGGAAC
This sequence comes from Xenorhabdus ishibashii, assembly GCF_002632755.1. Taxonomy (NCBI): domain Bacteria; kingdom Pseudomonadati; phylum Pseudomonadota; class Gammaproteobacteria; order Enterobacterales; family Morganellaceae; genus Xenorhabdus; species Xenorhabdus ishibashii. The sequence continues at coordinate 1,522,080 of NZ_NJAK01000001.1, forward strand.
GTATTCACCGTAGCATTCTGATCTACGATTACTAGCGATTCCGACTTCATGGAGTCGAGTTGCAGACTCCAATCCGGACTACGACAGACTTTATGAGGTCCGCTTGCTCTCGCGAGGTCGCTTCTCTTTGTATCCGCCATTGTAGCACGTGTGTAGCCCTACTCGTAAGGGCCATGATGACTTGACGTCATCCCCACCTTCCTCCGGTTTATCACCGGCAGTCTCCCTTGAGTTCCCACCATAACGTGCTGGCAACAAAGGATAAGGGTTGCGCTCGTTGCGGGACTTAACCCAACATTTCACAACACGAGCTGACGACAGCCATGCAGCACCTGTCTCACGGTTCCCGAAGGCACTTCCGCATCTCTGCAGAATTCCGTGGATGTCAAGAGTAGGTAAGGTTCTTCGCGTTGCATCGAATTAAACCACATGCTCCACCGCTTGTGCGGGCCCCCGTCAATTCATTTGAGTTTTAATCTTGCGACCGTACTCCCCAGGCGGTCGATTTAACGCGTTAGCTCCGGAAGCCACAGCTCAAGGCCACAACCTCCAAATCGACATCGTTTACAGCGTGGACTACCAGGGTATCTAATCCTGTTTGCTCCCCACGCTTTCGCACCTGAGCGTCAGTCTTCGTCCAGGGGGCCGCCTTCGCCACCGGTATTCCTCCACATCTCTACGCATTTCACCGCTACACGTGGAATTCTACCCCCCTCTACGAGACTCTAGCCAACCAGTCTTAGATGCCATTCCCAGGTTAAGCCCGGGGATTTCACATCTAACTTAATTGACCGCCTGCGTGCGCTTTACGCCCAGTAATTCCGATTAACGCTTGCACCCTCCGTATTACCGCGGCTGCTGGCACGGAGTTAGCCGGTGCTTCTTCTGCGGGTAACGTCAATCGCAAAGTGTATTCAACCTTGCGCCTTCCTCCCCGCTGAAAGTACTTTACAACCCGAAGGCCTTCTTCATACACGCGGCATGGCTGCATCAGGCTTGCGCCCATTGTGCAATATTCCCCACTGCTGCCTCCCGTAGGAGTCTGGGCCGTGTCTCAGTCCCAGTGTGGCTGGTCATCCTCTCAGACCAGCTAGGGATCGTCGCCTAGGTGAGCCTTTACCCCACCTACTAGCTAATCCCATCTGGGTTCATCCGATGGCGTGAGGCCCGAAGGTCCCCCACTTTGCTCCAAAGAGGTTATGCGGTATTAGCCACCGTTTCCAGTGGTTATCCCCCTCCATCGGGCAGATCCCCAGACATTACTCACCCGTCCGCCGCTCGCCGGCAGGAAAGCAAGCTTTCCCCCGCTGCCGCTCGACTTGCATGTGTTAGGCCTGCCGCCAGCGTTCAATCTGAGCCATGATCAAACTCTTCAATTAAAAGTTTGATGCTCAAAGAATCTTACTGTTAGTTCGTAATGAATTAACTGTCAGTCACTCTTCAAGACTTTAATCTTTTTTTGCCTTTCGGCTGAGATAGTGTCTTGCGAGTGCCCACACAGATTGTCTGATTAATTTGTTAAAGAGCGTTGGCAACCGGCCTTTTCTGCCGGGTTGCGAGGCTGCGTATCTTACGCTTTTCGCCTCCAGAGTCAAGCAATTATTTTCGCTTTTCTCTGCGGCCGTCGTGGCTTGTTTCAGCACATCGCCGGTCAGTGGTGGCGCATTATAGGGAGTTTTCTGGGGCTGGCAATAGTTTTTTTGAATTTTATTTTCAAATGAGCATTTTTCACCCACCTTAATATAAAAATCATTCAAAAAGGCTAATATTAATGCAACACCTTTCATTGAATGGTGTTTTTTTCCTCAATGACATTCAGATATAATTGTTTCTATAATTACTACATGCTCTACTATTGAGGTTTTTTATGTCCACTGTTTTACGCCAATATCTAAATTTCTATCCTCAAGTTGGTCAAAAAGTTCTTTTAGACCCTTCTTCTGTTGTAATTGGGGATGTCAGATTGGCAGACGATGTCAGCATCTGGCCCCTTGTAGTTATCAGGGGGGATGTAAATTATGTCTTAATTGGCTCACGTACAAATATTCAAGATGGTTCTGTTCTGCATGTGACTCATAAATCACCTGATAATCCGAATGGCCTCCCCCTAATAATTGGCGAAGATGTCACCGTAGGTCATAAAGTAATGCTACATGGGTGTAAAATTGGAAATCGAGTCTTAGTTGGCATGGGGTCCATCTTACTTGATGGAGTAACTATTGAAGATGATGTTGTCATTGGAGCTGGTAGCCTAGTCCCTCCAGGCAAAAAATTAGAAAGTGGCTACCTGTACGTCGGTAGCCCTGCCAGACAAATAAGAAAACTCAAACCTGAAGAATTGGAAGGGCTACTTTATTCCGCTAATAATTACGTTATCTGGAAAAATAACTATTTATCAGCACAATACGAAAGCAAAGAGTAGTGTCCAAATTGATCATAATGCCCACTCAAAATGACTGTTTCAAACTCATCTTCTAAATCCCAGCGATGTTGGCGAAACAAATCGAGTGGGTGATGATCCTTACCATAACGCTCTATTATTTCATCAGAGCTAATCATACATTCCACCAGAAAACCATCCACCATTGCTGGGAATACCACCTTATTTTCTACCTCATCCCACTCTTCACGATCAGGAAATTGAATTGATTGGTTCATGCATGTAATTCCCGTCTTAAGGTCGTTAAAACAGATTCTATTTCGGGGAATACTCCATGCCATAATTCAAAAGAATACGCAGCCTGCCCTACCAACATACCTAAACCATCAGCCAAACGTGAAATACCATTTTGATGAGCAAACGTAAGAAAAGGAGTTAATCCATGTTGGTAATACATGTCGTAACACACACTATTATTTTGAAAAATCAATGGTGAAATAGCCGGAATTTGCCCATCAAGGCCAGAAGCTGTTGCATTAATAATAATATCAAAGTCTGGGGTAATGAGGCCAAGCTCACTCATTTCAATAGCCCGAATATCACCTAGTAAAGAAAATGTATTTGCGATTATTTGAGCACGTTCGAATGTTCGGTTAGTAATAGTGACTGAGCAGCCCAATGATAACAAAGGAGACAATACACCTTTCGCAGCTCCACCAGCGCCTATGATCAGAATTTTCTGCCCTTGAGAGAGGAATTTGAGTCGTTGCAAATCTACCAATAATCCCATTCCATCAGTGTTATCACCAAGCAGTCGGTTTCCCTCTATCCGTTTTAATGTATTCACTGCTCCACAGATACTCGCCCGCTCAGTCAATTCATCTGAACATTTATAAGCCCTCTCTTTGAAAGGAACAGTGATATTCGCTCCTAATCCCCCTTGCTCGAAAAAATGAGCTAAGACTTGTTCAAAGTTTTCTCCCTGAGCAAGTATTTTCCCATACCGATGTTCTATACCTGTTTGTTCAGAAAACAGTCGATGAATATAGGGAGATTTACTATGTGAGATTGGATTACCAAAAACAGCGAATTTATCCATGATTCTTTATCCTTGCCGATATAATTTGCCAGTTAATGCATCCCTGATTTCTGATGGATTCTCACGCCCGCCAACTTCTCCGCCTAATATTGGGACACGATTGCCAAATTGCTGGCGGACTTCTTCTACACTACGACACGGAGCTAATCCGCTTAGATTCGCACTGGTCGAAACAAGTGGTTTTTCATATATAGCGCATAACTGCCGAACCAAAGGATGATCCGTAACTCGAACAGCCAATGTTGAAAATTTGCCAGTCAACCATTTTGGTGTAGTTACTTTCGCGGGAATTACCCATGTAACAGGACCCGGCCAAGATGAGAATATGGTTTCTTTCTGTGTATCATTTATTTGTTCATCATCAATGTAAGTACATAGTCTCTCATACTTATCAGCAATAAGAATTAGCCCTTTCTCCCAAGACCTATTTTTCAACGCTAACAGCTCTTGCACTGCATTTTCACTATCAGGATCACACCCTAATCCAAAAACGGCTTCAGTTGGATAAGCAATAACTTTTTCTTCTTTTAAGGCCGTGATAACTTCATTAAATACTGGTGAGATTACGTGACTCATTTCATTTCTCAATTTCGTTAAATTGCTGCTTGCTACACAATTTACTGGCACAAAATAATCTTATGCCTTGGGAGGTGCGCTTTTCTATTAACAATGGATAGTGACAAAACATACATTCACCTGAAGTGGGCTTATTATTAAGTGCAAACTGACACTCTGGATAGCGACTACAGGAATAAAATGTCTTACCAAAACGAGACTTACGCTGGAGTAGTTTTCCTTGCTGGCACTGAGGACAATTAATTGACGTATCATCTGGTTTATCAATTAATTCTGTATATTCACATTCAGGATAACGGCCACAGCCAATGAACATACCGTAACGCCCTTGACGTAAGACTAAAGTATTCCCACATTTCGGACAGATTTGCCCACCCAACTCTTTAACAATATGTCCATCTACTTGTGCTTTCAAAGGACGCAGATAATGGCAAGATGGATAACTGGAACACGAATAAAATGGGCCATGGACTCCATTGCGGATCACTAACTCAGCATCACACTCAGGGCAACGCTCTATTTTTTTTATAGTAAACGGTACTTTCTTAGACATATCTTACTCGCTGAATATTGGCAGCCACTATAACATTTGAAAAAACACAAATTAAATCGCTTAATTAATTCGGACATACCCACCAGCAACAACAGCAACTTTTCCCATAAGCTCCAATTCCAATAATTTAGTCATGACTTTTGTAACAGGCAGGGAAGAGCGCTGAGCAATCACATCAATAGGTGTAACTTCACTACTTACGTTAACCAGCACATCCATAAATGGCAACTCTGTTTGTCCAAATTGTTTATTTTCTTCCTCCTGATCTTTTTCGTCGATGTTAATCCATTGAAAAGAAGAGCTAATATGCTCCATAATATCCATTACATTTGTTGCCAAATAAGCCCCTTGCTTAATTAACCAATGATTGCCTTCATTTGCGGAAGTCCCCAATGGGCCAGGTAAGGTAAAAATGTCTCGTCCTTGTTCAAGAGCACAACGAGCAGTAATCAGTGATCCGCTATTTTTATGAGCTTCCACAATCAGAAGAGCCAAACATAACCCACTAATAATTCGATTTCTCCTTGGGAAATGTTTGGCTTTAGGTGGCGCATCAGGAAAAAATTCGGAAACTAATGCACCATTTTCTTTGATATGCATGGCCAAAGACTTATGTCTGCTGGGGTAGATATTTTTAAGGCCACTACCAAGCACTGCTACTGTTTTCCCTCCCACATCCAATGCTGCCTGATGACAGATACCATCAATACCAATCGCCAACCCACTAGTTATTACCAGATTATTTTTTGCCAAGTCGCTGGCAAATATCTTTCCCCATTTTTCTCCATAAAAAGTCGCAGCCCTACTACCAACCATTGAAATTTGTTTTTGAGATAAGATAGATACATCACCTACAACAAAAAGAACAAGAGGTGGAGAGTGTATTTGCTTTAATAAAGGCGGATATGCGGGATGAGAGAAGGTCAATAAATGATGATCTGGTTGCTCTAACCAATTGAGAGTCGAAATCAGCACGGAAGAGTTAGCTTTCATAAATTGCAAGCATTGCGCAGATGACAGGCCACATGCTTTAAGGGAAGATATACTGCAATTTTTCGTTTGTAACAGGCGATCCATAATATGCATGGCCTTCGCTGCTGAAAGATGAGAGACCATTTTCATTCTTAACCACATTTCCATCGCTTCCATATCGTCATCCTGACCTGAGGTTGAGAGCAACCTTCTCATGATTAATTTATGTTCAATACTGTCAATCTAAATGGGAAATGTCTAGAATAGGCATCAATTATCACTCACTTTTTGGATGCAGTTCTAAACATATATGTCAGTTTTACAAATATTACATTATCCAAACGAGCGACTTCGCACAGTTGCCAAGCCAGTAGAAAAAGTCGATGCAGAAATCCAGCGTATCGTTGATGATATGTTTGAAACGATGTATGCAGAGGAAGGTATTGGTTTAGCGGCAACACAAGTCGATATACATCAGAGAATTATTGTCATTGACGTCTCTGAGGATCGTGATCAACGTCTTGTTCTGATTAACCCAGAATTGATTAATAAAACCGGTGAAACAGGAATAGAAGAAGGTTGTTTATCTGTTCCTGAACAGCGTGGATTTGTGCCTCGCTCTGAGCAAGTAAAAATTAAGGCCTTAGACTATAACGGTCAACCATTTGAGTTAGAAGCCGATGGATTACTGGCAATCTGTATTCAACATGAAATGGATCATTTAGTCGGTAAACTCTTTGTTGATTATTTATCACCATTGAAACGCCAACGCATCCGTCAGAAAGTTGAAAAAATTGACCGACTGAGAGCTAAAAACAAATAATTCTTATTATCGCAGGAAATAACAGTGTCTGATTCTTTACGTATTATTTTTGCCGGAACGCCTGATTTCGCGGCTCGCCATTTGGCTGCTTTATTAAACTCTCAACACCAGGTTGTTGGAGTGCTTACTCCACCAGACAAGCCGGCAGGAAGAGGTAAGAAACTGACACCAAATCCTGTAAAGGTATTGGCTGAAAAACATGATCTTCCTGTTTTCCAGCCAAAAACCTTACGCATAGAGGAAAGCCAGCAATGGGTCATGGGGCAACAAGCTGATATTATGATCGTTGTTGCCTATGGCTTAATTCTTCCTCAAGCCGTTTTAGATATACCACGCTTGGGATGCCTGAATGTCCACGGCTCTTTGCTACCTCGCTGGCGTGGTGCTGCACCCATTCAACGCTCCATTTGGGCTGGCGACCAAGAAACTGGCGTCACTATCATGCAAATGGATGCAGGACTCGATACTGGTGATATGCTATTGAAAGCCATTTGCCCAATTACAAATGAAGATACCAGTGCCAGCTTGTACGAAAAACTTGCCAATATTGGGCCAGAAGCCTTACTCAACACCTTAGATTTAATTACATCAGGAGCATGTCAACCTGAAATTCAGGATAGCACACTTGCAACCTACGCCGAAAAACTGAGCAAAGAAGAAGCAAAAGTAGATTGGAATTTACCTGCAATTCAAATTGAGCGTTGTATTCGTGCTTTCAACCCTTGGCCTATGAGCTTCTTCTTAATTGATGATCAACCAATTAAGATCTGGCAATCAGAAGTCATTGCAAGGCAAACCACCCAAGCTCCTGGAACAATTATCAGTGCGGATAAAAAAGGTATTCAAATTGCAACTGCAGATGAGATATTAAATATTACTCAGTTGCAACCACCGGGTAAGAAAGCAATGTCGGCTACCGAACTCTTAAACTCAAAACGTGAGTGGTTTACACCTGGTAGCAAAATCAACTGATACTAACCTGACTTTGCCTGAATGTTTTAGCATCCAGGCTTTTCCTATTTACAATGCTGACGAAAGTCAGCTTTTTGACCATACCATGAAAAATACATATAACCTGAGAAGCATCGCTGCAAAAGCAATTACTCAAGTGCTTGAGCAAGGGCAATCCCTCAGCACCGTTATACCTGAACTCCAACAACAAGTTTCTGATAAAGACAAAGCGTTGCTGCAAGAGATCTGTTTTGGTGTGATGCGAGTATTACCTCAGCTTGAGTGGTTTATCAGTCAGCTCATGGCAAAGCCATTGAAAGGAAAACAACGGATTTTCCACTACCTAATCATGGTTGGTATATATCAGCTTATATATACACGTATACCTGCACACGCTGCGCTTGCCGAAACCGTTAATGGTGCAACTAATTTAAAACGACCACAGTTAAAAGGAGTGATTAATGGTGTTCTTCGCCAGTTTCAGCGCCAACAACAAGAATTAATCGAACAGACAAATAATCAACACCTACATCCCAAATGGCTGTTAGAACACATTCAAAAAGCATACCCACAAAATTGGCAAGCGATAGTGGATGCCAACAACCAAAAACCGCCTATGTGGTTGCGAGTCAACCAACTCCACCATACGACAAAAGAATATCTTGCACTATTAGAAGAAGCTAATATAGAAGCAGAATTAGATATCAACCATCCTAGTGCCATTCGTCTTATGGTCCCCTACCCTGTCAGTGCCCTACCCGGATTTAGCCAAGGCTGGGTAACTATTCAGGATCGCTCCGCGCAGGGATGTGCTGAACTCTTAAGCCCATGTGACGGTGAATCTATACTGGATCTTTGCGCTGCACCTGGCGGAAAAACTACTCATATACTCGAAATAGCACCAAAATCTAAGGTTCTCGCTATCGATATTGATGAACAACGCATTAAGCGAGTAAAAGAAAATTTACAACGACTTAAGTTGCATGCTGTCATCAAAACAGGTGATGGACGCCTTCCGCACGAGTGGGCTACTGATAAACAATTTGATCGTATTCTTCTTGACGCACCGTGTTCTGCTACAGGGGTTATTCGCCGTCACCCTGACATAAAATGGCTACGTCGGAATGAAGATATAGAGCAATTAGTTACATTACAATCTGAAATCCTTGATGCTATTTGGCCATATTTAAAGCGAAATGGCACATTGGTTTATGCTACTTGCTCAATTTTACCTCAGGAAAATAGTGAGCAAATAAAGGCATTTTTAACTCGTCATCCCGATGCAGTATTATCAAAAACTGACAATTCGGATTCTCCTGGAACACAAATTATTCCAGAAGCTATAGGCGGTGACGGCTTCTTTTATGCCCGACTAACTAAGCAATAATGACGTTCTCTCGTTCCACCTGAACGGGAGAATTTTATAGTTTTGCTAAAATATAAAGAATAGAAAACGGCTTCCAATTGAGAAGAAAATGCGATGAAGATAATCATTCTGGGTGCTGGTCAAGTCGGTGGAACATTAGCCGAGAATTTGGTTGATGAAAATAATGATATTACTGTTGTTGATACCGATACAGATCGCCTACGCCAGTTACAGGATAAATTCGATCTCCGAGTTGTCAATGGCCATGGCTCCCATCCCAAGGTATTGAAGGAAGCAGGCGCTGAAGATGCTGATATGTTAATAGCTGTCACAAATTCAGATGAAACCAATATGGTTGCATGTCAAATTGCCTATTCCTTATTTAATACACCTAATAAAGTCGCTAGGATACGCTCATCAGAATATATTCGGGAATCAGAAAAATTATTTCAACCTGATGATATTCCTATTGATTATCTAATATCTCCTGAACAATTGGTTATTGATTACATCTATAAATTGATTCAATACCCAGGAGCATTACAAGTTGTTAATTTTGCTGAAGGGCGTGTCAGTATTGTCGCAGTTAAAGCCTATTATGGTGGTTCACTGGTAGGTAATGCCTTATCCTCACTCCGAGAACATATGCCACATATTGATAGCAAAGTTGCTGCAATATTTCGTCAAGATCGCCCTATCAGGCCACAAGGTTCAACAATTATTGAAGCTGGAGATGAAGTTTTCTTCGTTGCAGCATCACAACATATCAGAGCCGTAATGAGCGAATTACAACGCCTTGAAAAACCGTATAAACGTATCATGATTGTTGGTGGTGGTAATGTTGGTGCAGGCTTAGCCTTACGACTTGAAAAAGATTACAGCGTTAAGCTAATTGAGCATAACCAAAAAAGAGCCATTGAATTAGCTGAACTATTGCACGATACCATCGTTTTTTATGGTGATGCTTCAGACCAAGAATTGCTAGCTGAAGAACACATTGAACAAGTTGACGTCTTTATAGCGCTAACGAATGATGATGAAGCTAACATTATGTCAGCCATGCTTGCAAAACGAATGGGAGCCAAAAAAGCAATGGTTCTTATCCAACGCAGTGCATATGTTGATTTAGTACAAGGCGGGGTTATTGATATTGCAATTTCACCTCAACAAGCAACAGTATCGGCTCTACTTGGCCATGTCCGTAAAGCAGACATTGTCAGTGTGTTCTCATTAAGAAGAGGAGTTGCTGAAGCTATCGAAGCTATCGCTCATGGCGATGAACATACTTCAAAAGTTGTTGGACGTAAGATAGGTGATATCAAACTACCACCAGGAACAACAATCGGTGCCATTGTTCGCAATGAAGAAGTTATCATTGCTAATGACTACAGTATTATTCAACAAGGTGATCATGTAATCATGTTTATTACTGACAAAAAATTTGTTCCTGAAGTAGAAAAGCTTTTCCAGCCAAGTCCCTTCTTCCTGTAAAAACACCAGTTCGGACAGATTAATAAAATCTATTTAAAAAGTTAGAAGGCCAATGATAACAACTTAAAAAAATTATTATCATTGGCCTCCCAACCACCTTTTTTACCATGCTTTTCTTTACGATTATAACTTCCTTTACCTTTTTTATTTTTCTCTACTCTCTGTCTAAACAAAGGGTCATGTAATAAGGCCTCTATAGCATTATCTTTGATAACACCTTTTTTATGGCTGTATGTTGTCATAATAACCTCTAAAATAATAAAATCATTTTGTGATTAAAAACAGCGCAATTGTACTCTTAGCTCTCGGAACAATAAAGAAAAATTATCTGTTTGTCGCACCTTCTTCCAAAATTTCCAATATAGAACAATATGTACTAACGTGCATACTACCACAACAAGCGTCACTCAACATTTTCAAAGAATCACGCATTTTTTGCATTTCTAATAATTTTTCTTCAACCTCTCGCAATCTAGAATCAACAATATGTTTTGATTCCTTGCATGTATGATGCTCAGGATCAACCCGAATAGATAATAGTTCTACAATTGCTTCCAGTGTAAAACCTAATTGTTTTGCATAGCGAATAAAACGTAATCGCTGTAGATCCTGTTCAGTATAGAGTCTATAACCACTTTCCGTTCTCTCTCCATGGAACATCAATCCTTGCTTTTCATAAAAGCGGATAGTATCAGGTGTTACATCTGCTAATTTAGCCAACTGACCGATGCGATACATAAGATTCCCCTATCAAGTAGCAAATAATCACAATACTACCAAAGTAGGCCAAGAAATCATCTGCATAGGAAAAATTTGTAGATTAGATAATGAATATAAAACGGAGAGTTAAAGGATCAAAATTAAATGGCAATAAAAAACCGGGTATTATCCCGGTTTTTTACGCTCCTACAGATTACTCTGCAGATGCTGCTTCTGTCTGAGACTCTGCTGCACGATCAACAAGCTCGATGTATGCCATCGGTGCATTGTCACCAGCACGGAAGCCACACTTCAGAATACGAGTGTAACCACCTGCACGGCTTGCAAAACGCGGGCCCAGTTCATTAAACAGTTTTGCCACGATCTCATTATCACGAGTACGGGCGAATGCCAGACGACGATTAGCTACGCTGTCGGTCTTGGCAAGAGTAATCAGCGGCTCAACGACGCGACGCAGTTCTTTCGCTTTAGGCAGAGTCGTCTTGATAATTTCATGACGAACTAAAGAACCTGCCATGTTACGGAACATAGCTTGGCGATGGCTGCTGTTGCGGTTCAATTGACGACCACTCTTACGATGGCGCATGACCTTATCCTTCTCAGTAAAACCTTAACCTGTGATCTAGTTATTCATCAGCAATACTTGCTGGTGGCCAGTTTTCCAGACGCATGCCCAGAGAAAGTCCACGTGAAGCCAGTACGTCTTTAATCTCAGTAAGAGATTTTTTACCCAAGTTAGGTGTTTTAAGTAACTCAACTTCAGTACGCTGTACCAGATCACCGATGTAGTGGATAGCTTCTGCTTTAAGGCAGTTAGCAGAGCGGACAGTCAATTCCAGATCGTCAACAGGGCGCAGCAGGATCGGATCAAACTCTGGCTTCTCTTCTTTTACTTCTGGTTGACGTACATCACGTAAGTCAACGAAAGCTTCTAGTTGTTCAGCCAGAATGGTAGCTGCACGGCGAATCGCTTCTTCAGGATCGATTGTACCGTTAGTTTCCATCTCGATAACCAGCTTATCCAGGTCAGTACGCTGTTCTACACGAGCTGCTTCAACATTGTAGGCGATACGCTCTACTGGGCTATAGCAAGCATCTACTAACAAACGACCGATAGGGCGCTCATCTTCTTCCGAATGAATTCGGGCAGAAGCCGGCACATATCCACGACCGCGCTGAACTTTAATACGCATACTAATGGAAGCGCTTTCGTCAGTCAGATGGCAGATTACGTGCTGCGGCTTGACGATTTCGACATCACCATCATGGATGATATCGGCTGCAGTCACAGGGCCAATGCCAGATTTATTCAAAGTAAGGATAACTTCATCTTTACCCTGAACTTTCACCGCCAGCCCTTTCAGATTGAGGAGAATCTCCAGGATATCTTCCTGTACACCTTCTTTGGTGCTGTACTCATGCAGTACACCATCAATCTCAACCTCAGTCACCGCACAACCCGGCATAGACGAAAGCAGAATACGGCGCAGTGCGTTGCCAAGAGTATGGCCAAAGCCACGCTCTAATGGCTCAAGGGTCACCTTGGCGTGCGTCGAACTGACTTGCTCGATATCTACCAGGCGCGGTTTTAGAAACTCTGTCACAGAACCCTGCATTGTGTCCTCTCTTTGGTGCTAAGCTTTACTTAGAGTAAAGCTCGACGATCAGGTGTTCGTTAATGTCAGCGGATAGATCAGTACGTTCAGGAATACGCTTGAACACACCTTCCATCTTCGCAGCATCAACTTCCAACCAAGTTGGTTTCTCACGCTGCTCAGCCAGCTCTAAAGCTGCTTTAATGCGAGCCTGCTTCTTCGCTTTTTCACGAACGCTGACTACGTCATTCGGGGATACCTGATAAGAAGCGATGTTAACAACGCGACCATTTACCGTGATAGCCTTGTGGCTTACCATCTGGCGTGCTTCAGCACGAGTCGCGCCAAAACCCATACGATAAACGACGTTATCCAAGCGACTTTCCAGCAAGTTCAGCAGGTTTTCACCTGTGTTGCCTTTCAGACGAGTAGCTTCTTTATAGTAGTTACGGAATTGACGTTCCAGAACACCGTAAATACGACGAACTTTTTGTTTTTCACGTAACTGTACACCATAGTCAGACAAACGCGGTTTACGTGCGCCGTGCTGGCCTGGTGCCTGTTCTAATTTACACTTGGTGTCAATCGCGCGAACGCCAGACTTCAGAAAAAGGTCTGTACCCTCGCGACGGCTCAGCTTGAGCTTAGGACCCAAATATCTTGCCATTTTTTTTCTCCAACAATCCTAAAAAACGAAGACGTATTAAACGCGACGTTTCTTCGGTGGACGACAACCGTTATGAGGGATCGGAGTCACATCAGTAATATTAGTGATGCGGAAACCAGCCGCATTTAATGCACGGATAGTTGACTCACGGCCAGGACCAGGTCCTTTAACCATAACTTCCAGATTCTTAATTCCGTATTCTTTTACTGCTTCAGCGCAGCGCTCTGCTGCAACCTGAGCTGCAAACGGAGTAGATTTACGAGAACCTCGGAAACCGGAACCACCAGCAGTTGCCCAACCCAATGCGTTACCCTGACGATCAGTTATAGTAACGATGGTATTGTTGAAAGAAGCATGGATATGAGCCACACCGTCAGAGACTTGTTTTCTTACACGCTTACGTGCACGAATAGGTGCCTTTGCCATTATTCAATACCCCGATTATTTCTTGATCGGTTTACGCGGACCCTTACGGGTACGTGCATTGGTCTTAGTACGCTGACCGCGAACTGGCAGACCACGACGATGACGCAAACCACGATAGCAACCAAGATCCATCAGACGTTTGATACTCAGGGTTACTTCACGACGCAGATCACCTTCTACAACGTATTTGGCAACTTCGTCACGCAGCTTGTCAATTTGCTCTTCAGACAGCTCACTGATCTTAACATTTTCAGCAATGCCCGCTGCTGCACAGATTGCTTGTGAGCGGGTTTTACCGATACCGTAGATCGAAGTTAATGCGATTACAGTATGTTTCTGATCAGGAATGTTAATGCCTGCTATACGGGCCACTATGCACTCCTACAATATTTATTCACTGCAACATCATTCTGAAAAGCCCGTTTTCAGGATACTCAAACAATGTTGCTGTCAGATAAAAAAGATTGGCTGGCTAATTTAGCCAGCTCAACCCAACTTTGCAAGAAAAATATGCGATGAATTAGCCTTGGCGCTGTTTGTGCTTAGGCTCTGCATTGCAAATCACACGAACGATACCGTTACGTCTAACAATTTTGCAATTGCGGCATAATTTCTTGACGGAAGCACGAACTTTCATTTTTACTCTCCGTAACTTCTCAAGCAAACCAATTAGCGGTTATATCCTTTCAGGTTTGCCTTCTTCAATGCAGACTCATATTGACTCGACATCATCAGAGTTTGCACTTGAGCCATAAAGTCCATAATGACGACGACTACAATTAGTAGGGAAGTACCACCAAAATAGAATGGAACTTTCATTGCATCACGCATGAACTCCGGGATTAAGCAGATAAAAGTAATATATAACGCACCAATTAAGGTTAGACGAGTCATTACTTTATCAATGTACTTAGCCGTTTGCTCTCCCGGACGAATTCCTGGTACGAATGCACCGGACTTCTTCAGGTTATCTGCTGTTTCTCTTGGATTAAAAACCAAAGCCGTGTAGAAGAAACAGAAGAAGATGATTGCAGATGCGTATAATAACACATAAAGCGGTTGACCTGGTTGCAAATACATAGAAATAGTTGTCAACCAACTCCAGCCTGTTCCCCCTCCAAACCAAGAAGCTATGGTACCAGGGAACAAAATAATACTGGAAGCAAAAATTGCAGGGATAACCCCAGCCATATTCACTTTCAACGGCAAATGTGTACTTTGTGCCGCGAAAACTTTACGACCTTGCTGACGTTTTGCATAGTTAACAACGATACGACGTTGACCACGCTCAATGAAAACAACGAAGAAAGTTACGGCAAATACTAATACTGCAACCAACAGCAACAGGAGGAAGTGCAGGTCGCCTTGCCGAGCTTGCTCGATGGTGTGACCAATTGCAGGCGGTAGACCCGCAACGATACCAGCAAAGATTATGATTGAAATACCGTTACCGATACCTCGCTCAGTAATCTGCTCACCCAACCACATCAAGAACATGGTTCCCGTGACCAGACTTACAACAGCCGTGAAATAGAATGCAAAGCCAGGATTAATCACTAACCCTTGCATTCCAGGCATATTAGGCAACCCTGTAGCAATACCGATTGACTGGAATATTGCCAGCACTAATGTGCCATAACGGGTGTACTGACTGATCTTACGACGACCAGCTTCCCCTTCCTTCTTAATCTCTGCTAAACGGGGATTAACCACAGTTAGCAACTGGATAATAATAGATGCAGAAATATACGGCATTATACCCAGTGCAAAGATAGAAGCACGGCTTAAAGCACCACCAGAGAACATGTTAAACATTTCAATGATGGTGCCTCTTTGCTGCTCGAGCAATTTGGCAAGCACAGCGGCATCAATACCAGGGATTGGAATAAAAGAGCCAATACGGAAAACAATTAGAGCGCCAATGACAAACAAAAGTCTGCGTTTTAACTCGCCTAATCCGCCTTTGGCACTTTGAAAATCTAATCCTGGTTGTTTAGCCATCTGTTACTTATTCCTCGATTTTACCGCCAGCAGCTTCAATTGCAGCACGGGCGCCTTTAGTAACACGCAAGCCACGCACAGTTACTGCGCGATTGACTTCGCCAGAAAGCATTACTTTTGCGAATTCAATTTGAGGGCCAATAATGTTAGCAGCTTTCAGTGCATTCAGATCGATAACATCGCCTTCAACGCGGGCAAAATCAGACAGACGAATTTCTGCGGTGACCATTGCCTTACGTGAAGTGAAACCAAATTTTGGCAAACGACGGTATAAAGGCATCTGGCCGCCTTCAAAACCACGACGAACGCCACCGCCAGAACGAGACTTCTGACCTTTGTGACCACGACCGCCGGTTTTACCCAGACCAGAACCAATACCACGACCTACACGTTTAGGTGCATGCTTTGCACCTTCAGCCGGAGACAGAGTATTTAAGCGCATCTGTTACTCCTCAACTTTAACCATATAGGAAACCAAGTTGACCATACCGCGAATAGCTGGTGTATCTTCACGTTCAACAGTATGCCCAATGCGACGCAGACCTAAACCAGTCAGAGTTGCCTTATGTTTCGGCAAACGACCAATTGAGCTGCGAACCTGAGTAATTTTAATAGTCTTAGCCATGGTCATTACCCCAGAATTTCTTCGACGGATTTGCCACGCTTAGCTGCGACCATTTCTGGAGACTTCATGCTGTCTAAAGCATCCAGAGTTGCACGAACCACGTTAATTGGGTTAGTGGAACCGTAGGTTTTAGCCAGTACGTTACGAACTCCAGCTACTTCTAGAACAGCACGCATCGCACCACCGGCGATGATACCTGTACCTTCATGAGCAGGCTGCATGAACACGCGAGAACCGGTGTGAGAGCCTTTCACTGGATGGTACAAAGTGCCGCTGTTAAGTGCGACGGTTTTCATATTGCGACGTGCTTTTTCCATCGCTTTCTGGATTGCTGCCGGAACTTCGCGTGCTTTGCCGTAGCCAAAACCAACGCGACCGTTACCATCACCAACTACAGTCAGTGCTGTAAAGCTGAAAATACGGCCACCTTTAACGGTTTTAGATACGCGGTTTACCGCGATCAGCTTTTCCTGCAGTTCGCCAGCTTGTTTTTCGATGTGAGCCATCTTACACCTCTACCTTAGAACTGAAGGCCAGCTTCACGGGCAGCATCTGCCAGTGCCTGGACTCTACCATGATATTGGAAACCAGAACGGTCAAAGGATACATCTTTGATGCCTTTTTCCAGAGCACGTTCAGCAACAATCTTACCAACTAATGCTGCGGCCTCTTTGTTTCCAGTAAATTTCAGTTGTTCACTGATAGCTTTTTCTGTTGTAGAAGCGGCCACCAGAGTTTCAGAACCATTTGGTGCGATAACCTGCGCATAAATATGGCGAGGGGTACGATGTACCACCAGGCGAGTCGCACCCAGTTCTTTGAGCTTGCGGCGTGCGCGGGTCGCACGACGGATACGAGCTGCTTTCTTATCCATAGTGTTACCTTACTTCTTCTTAGCCTCTTTGGTACGCACGACTTCATCGGCGTAACGAACACCCTTGCCTTTATATGGCTCAGGACGACGATAGGCACGCAAATCTGCCGCAACCTGACCAATCACCTGCTTATCAGCACCTTTCAGTACGATTTCAGTTTGTGATGGGCATTCCGCAGTGATGCCTGCTGGCAGCTGATGCTCAACCGGATGCGAGAAGCCTAAAGACAAGCTAACTACGTTGCCTTTAACTGCTGCACGATAACCAACACCAACCAGTTGAAGCTTCTTAGTGAAACCTTCGTTAACACCAATAACCATAGCATTCAGCAGAGAACGAGTTGTACCTGCCTGCGCCCAAGCGTCAGCAAAACCTTCGCGCGGAGCGAAAGTCAGTTGGCTATCCGCATGATTAACTTCAACTGCGTTATGGATTTTACGACTTAGCTCGCCGTTTTTACCCTTAATCGAAATAACCTGACCGTCGAGTTTAACCTCTACGCCGGCAGGAATGACGACGGGTGCTTTTGCAACACGAGACATTCTTTCCTCCCGAATTAAGCTACGTAGCAGAGAATCTCGCCACCAAGACCAGCCTGGCGAGCTGCACGATCAGTCATTACACCTTTAGAGGTAGAAACAACAGCGATTCCCAAACCAGCCATAACTTGTGGCAGCTCATCTTTCTTTTTATAGATGCGCAGACTTGGGCGGCTTACACGCTGAATGCTTTCTACAACAGCCTTACCTTGGAAATACTTCAAAGTAATTTCCAGTTCTGGCTTAGTGTCGCCTTCGATTTTAAAATCTTCAATGTAACCTTCTTCCTTCAGCACCTTGGCAATTGCCACTTTCAGCTTGGAGGAAGGCATGGTGACCGCAACTTTATTCGCGGCCTGACCGTTACGGATACGGGTCAGCATATCCGCGATCGGATCTTGCATGCTCATCTGTCTTTACTCCCGTGATTCAATTGGTGACAATTACCAGCTAGCCTTTTTAAGGCCCGGGATTTCACCGCGCATAGCGGCTTCACGGACTTTAATACGGCTCAACCCAAACTTCCGCAAAAATGCATGCGGACGCCCAGTCTGACGGCAGCGGTTACGCTGACGGCAAGGGCTGGAATCACGTGGCAGTGTTTGCAGCTTAAGAACAGCATTCCAACGGTCTTCATCAGATGCGTTTACATCAGAGATGATCGCTTTCAGTTCAACGCGTTTTGCGAAGAATTTCTCAGCTAATTTCGCACGTTTTACATCACGTGCTTTCATTGATTGCTTAGCCATGAGTACCCTGCCTTACTTGCGGAACGGGAAGTTAAACGCAGCCAACAGTGCGCGACCTTCATCATCAGATTTCGCAGTAGTGGTGATAGTGATATCCAAACCACGTACACGATCCACTTTATCGTAATCGATTTCAGGGAAGATGATTTGCTCACGAACACCCATGCTGTAGTTACCACGACCATCAAATGATTTAGCGGACAAACCACGGAAGTCACGGATACGTGGTACAGCAATAGAAATCAGGCGTTCAAAGAACTCCCACATGCGTTTTCCACGCAGGGTTACTTTACAGCCGATTGGATAGCCCTGACGGATTTTGAAGCCTGCAACTGATTTGCGTGCTTTGGTGATCAATGGCTTCTGACCAGAGATTGCTGTCAAGTCAGCCGCTGCGTTATCCAGCAGTTTTTTATCAGCAATTGCTTCACCAACACCCATGTTCAGGGTGATCTTCTCGACCCGAGGGACTTGCATGACAGAATGGTAACCAAACTGATTCATCAGTTTTTTGATTACCTCGTCTTTGTAGTAATCATGCAGTTTCGCCATCGTACACTCCAAATTACTTGATAGTTTCGTTATTAGATTTGAAGAAACGTACTTTTTTACCTTCTTCGAATCTAAAACCTATACGGTCAGCCTTGCCGGTTGCTGCGTTGAAGATTGCAACGTTAGAAACATCGATAGCTGCTTCTTTTTCAACGATGCCACCTGGTTGGTTCAGAGCCGGAACTGGTTTCTGATGTTTTTTAACCAGGTTAATGCCTTCAACAATGATTTTACCAGAAGAAAGAACCTGTTTTACTTTACCGCGCTTACCTTTGTCTTTACCAGTCAGCACGATAATTTCGTCATCACGACGGATTTTCGCTGCCATTGCCTGCTCCTTAGAGTACTTCAGGTGCCAGAGAGATAATTTTCATGAACTTTTCATTACGAAGTTCACGAGTCACCGGCCCAAAAATACGCGTACCGATAACTTGCTCACTATTATTGTTTAACAATACGCAAGCGTTGCTATCGAAGCGAATGACAGAACCGTCCGGGCGACGAACACCCTTCTTGGTGCGCACCACTACCGCTTTCAGGACATCACCTTTTTTCACCTTACCACGAGGAATTGCTTCCTTGATAGTGATCTTGATGATATCACCGACGTCTGCGTAGCGACGGTGCGAGCCACCTAGAACCTTGATACACATTACGCGACGTGCACCGGAGTTGTCGGCCACGTTCAGCATAGTCTGTTCTTGGATCATTTTAGTGCTCCGCTAAATGTCAACTACTACTGAGCCACTTTATTTTTAAAGAGGCCGTTTCAATATCCCATACTACGAGGGCGCGGCATTATAACACCACATCTTCGCGATGGACAGAAAAATAAACGGCCCCATTATTTTTGGGCCGTTTATTTCATACGATACAGCGATCTATTATAGAACCGCTTTCTCTACAACGCGAACTAAAGTCCAAGATTTAGTCTTAGACAGTGGACGGGTTTCGCGGATTTCCACTACATCACCAATTCCACATTCATTGTTCTCGTCATGTACGTGCAGTTTGGTCGTACGTTTGATGAACTTACCATACAATGGGTGTTTCACCTTACGCTCAATAGCAACAACAATGGATTTTTCCATTTTGTCGCTAACAACACGACCTTGCAGAGTACGGATTTTATCGGTCATTACGCACCCGCCTTCTCAGTCAGTAAAGTCTTAACGCGTGCAATATTACGACGCACTTGTTTCAACAGGTGAGACTGTTGCAGCTGGCCACTTGCCGCCTGCATACGCAGATTGAATTGTTCACGTAACAGGTTCAGCAGCTCAGTGTTCAGCTCTTCAACGCTTTTTTCGCGCAGCTCTTGTGCTTTCATTACATCACCGTCTTAGTTACAAAGGTGGTTTTGATAGGCAGTTTCGCTGCTGCCAGCTTGAATGCTTCACGAGCCAGCTCTTCAGGCACACCATCCATTTCATACAGGACTTTACCGGGCTGGATCAAGGCAACCCAGTATTCTACGTTACCTTTACCTTTACCCATACGCACTTCGAGTGGCTTTTCGGTGATAGGTTTGTCTGGGAACACACGGATCCAGATTTTACCTTGACGTTTAATTGCACGGGTCATAGCACGACGTGCCGCTTCGATCTGACGAGCGGTCAGACGACCACGGCCCACAGCTTTCAGACCGAAAGTGCCGAAGCTAACATCCGCACCTGCAGCCAGACCGCGGTTGCGGCCTTTGTGCACTTTACGGAATTTCGTACGCTTTGGTTGTAACATCAGCGACTCTCCTTACTTGCGGCCTTTACGCTGCTGCTTTTTAGGTTGAGCAGCCGGTTTTTCCGCCTGTTCAACTGCAGCCATACCACCCAGGATCTCACCTTTGAAGATCCATACCTTAACGCCGATTACACCATAAGTGGTGTGCGCTTCAGAAGTATTGTAGTCGATATCCGCACGCAGAGTATGCAGAGGTACACGACCTTCACGATACCACTCAGTACGTGCAATTTCAGCACCGCCCAGACGGCCGCTGACTTCCACTTTGATACCTTTAGCGCCCAGACGCATAGCGTTCTGTACAGCACGTTTCATCGCACGGCGGAACATCACACGGCGTTCCAACTGTGAGCTGATACTGTCAGCAACCAGTTTTGCGTCCAGTTCAGGTTTACGCACTTCGGCAATATTAATCTGCGCAGGAACGCCAGCGATATTCGCTACAGCCTTACGCAGTTTTTCAACGTCTTCACCTTTTTTACCGATTACAATACCTGGACGAGCAGTGTGAATGGTTACACGGATGCTTTTCGCAGGACGTTCGATAACGATACGTGAAATAGATGCTTTAACCAGTTCTTTGTTCAAGTACTGGCGAACTTTAAAGTCGCTGTCCAGGTTGTCAGCGAATTCTTTGGTATTCGCATACCAGGTAGAGTTCCAAGGTTTGACAATCCCCAGACGAATACCATTAGGATGTACTTTCTGACCCATTGCTAGTCTCCAGAGTCTCAGCGATCGGACACAACCACAGTGATGTGGCTGGTGCGCTTCAAGATACGATCTGCACGGCCTTTGGCACGAGGCATAATACGCTTCATAGTTGGGCCTTCGTCTACGAAAATTTTCGTGACTTTCAGATCATCGATGTCAGCGCCATCGTTGTGTTCTGCGTTAGCAATAGCAGACTCAAGTACTTTCTTCACTAAACCAGCAGCTTTTTTGTTGGTATAGGTCAGAGTTTCCAGAGCTTGCGACACTTTCTTACCGCGAATCAGGTCAGCCACAAGGCGAACCTTCTGAGCAGAAGAACGAGCGTGGCGATGTTTAGCGATAGTTTCCATCTCTTCCTCCTACCTTAGCGCTTTTTAGCCTTTTTATCGGCCGCATGGCCGCGATAAGTACGGGTCGGCGCGAATTCACCCAGTTTATGACCAACCATTTCGTCGGAAACAAAAACTGGAACATGCTGACGACCATTATGGACAGCGATGGTCAAACCGATCATGTTAGGAAAGATCGTTGAACGACGGGACCAAGTCTTAATAGGCTTTTTGTCTCCGCTTTCCACCGCTTTCTCTACCTTCTTCAGCAAGTGCAGGTCAATAAATGGACCTTTCTTGAGAGAACGTGGCATGGTTTATCCTCTAATTATTTTTTAGAACGGCGACGTACAATATATTGATCAGTACGTTTGTTGCTACGGGTCTTCTTACCTTTGGTTTGAATGCCCCATGGAGTTACAGGGTGTTTACCAAAGTTACGACCTTCACCACCACCATGTGGATGGTCTACTGGGTTCATCGCCGTACCACGAACGGTAGGACGAATACCACGCCAGCGGCTTGCACCAGCTTTACCCAGAACGCGCAGCATATGTTCTGCGTTACCAACTTCACCTAAAGTAGCACGGCAATCAGACAGGATTTTACGCATTTCACCAGAACGCAGACGTAAGGTCACATAAGAACCATCACGTGCAACGATCTGAGCATAAGCACCTGCTGAACGAGCCAACTGGCCGCCTTTACCTGGTTTCATTTCTATGTTGTGAACAGTAGAACCAACCGGGATGTTGCGCATTGGCAGGGCGTTACCAGTCTTGATCGCTGAATCAGCACCAGATTGGATTTGATCACCCGCTTTCAGACCCTTAGGCGCAAGGATGTAACGACGCTCACCGTCTTTGTACAGAACCAGTGCGATGTTTGCTGAACGGTTTGGATCATATTCCAGACGCTCAACAACAGCAGGGATACCATCTTTGTTACGTTTGAAGTCAATCAGACGATAATGCTGTTTATGGCCACCACCGATGTGACGAGTGGTAATACGACCATTGTTGTTACGACCACCAGTTTTGTTGTTTTTTTCCAACAACGGGGCATAAGGTTTACCCTTATGCAGCTCAGGGTTAACCACTTTAACAACGTGGCGACGGCCCGGAGACGTAGGTTTACATTTAACAATTGCCATTGTTCTTTACTCCTCCGACTTACTCAGCGCCGCCAACGAAGTCCAGATTCTGGCCTTCTTTCAAGGTGACGTAAGCCTTTTTCCAGTCGCTACGACGACCAATACGCTGTCCGTGGCGTTTAACTTTACCTTTAACCAGCAAAGTGTTTACACCTTCAACTTCAACTTCAAACAGTTTCTGTACGGCAGCTTTGATCTCTGCTTTAGTCGCGTCTTTCGCAACTTTGAGAACGATGGTGTTGCTTTTTTCCATCGCTGTAGAAGCTTTTTCAGATACGTGCGGCGCGCGCAGTACTTTCAGCAGACGTTCTTCACGGATCATGCCAGCATCTCCTCAACTTGCTTCACAGCTTCAGCAGTCATAACCACTTTGTCGAAGGCAATCAGGCTTACAGGATCGATACCCGCTGTATCACGAACGTCAACCTTATACAGGTTACGAGCTGCCAAGAACAGGTTCTCATCAACTTCGCCAGTGATAATCAGCACGTCTTCCAGAGCCATTTCTTTCAGTTTCTGTACCAGCAACTTAGTCTTAGGTGCTTCAACAGAGAACTTCTCGACAACGATCAGACGATCTTGACGTACCAGTTCAGACAGGATGCTTTTCAGAGCACCACGGTACATCTTTTTATTAACTTTTTGACTGTGGTCCTGTGGTTTCGCTGCGAAAGTTACACCACCAGAGCGCCAAATTGGACTCTTAATAGAACCAGAACGCGCACGACCAGTGCCTTTCTGACGCCATGGTTTTTTACCTGAACCAGAAACTTCAGCACGAGTTTTCTGAGCACGAGTACCTTGACGAGCACCAGCTGCATACGCAACAACTACTTGATGCACAAGCGCTTCATTGAAATCACGCCCGAAGGTAGTTTCGGAAACAGTCAGCGCGCTTTGCGCGTCTTTCATTACCAATTCCATTCCTATCTCCTTGACGTTACGCCTTGACAGCCGGTTTTACGATCAGGTTGCTGTTCGTTGCACCTGGAACAGCACCTTTGACCAGCAGCAGGTTACGCTCAGCGTCAACACGTACTACATCTAAGCTCTGAACGGTTACACGCTCATTACCCAGTTGGCCTGCCATTTTCTTGCCTTTAAATACCTTGCCCGGAGTCTGGTTCTGACCGATAGAACCCGGAACGCGGTGAGACAAGGAGTTACCATGGGTAGCATCCTGAGTACGGAAGTTCCAGCGTTTAACAGTACCCGCGAAACCTTTACCTTTAGATGTACCAGTAACGTCAACTTTTTTAACGTCAGCGAAAATTTCAACGCTAATGCTTTGACCTACAGTGAATTCAGCATCGTCTTCTGACAAGCGGAATTCGCGCAGAATGCGGCCAGCTTCAACGCCAGCTTTAGCGAAATGACCTGCTTCAGGTTTATTAACACGGCTAGCTTTTTTGTTACCAGCCGTTACCTGAATTGCACGATAACCGTCAGTCTCTTTGTTTTTAACTTGAGTTACACGGTTATTTTCGATTTCGATAACAGTTACAGGGATTGAAACGCCATCTTCAGTGAAGATGCGAGTCATGCCCACTTTTTTACCGACTAAACCAATCATTGTTTCAACCTCTTAATCGTTCAATGACCTGATTAACCCAGGCTGATCTGCACATCTACACCAGCAGCCAGATCCAGACGCATCAGAGCATCAACGGTTTTCTC
The DNA here is from genome assembly GCF_002632755.1 of Xenorhabdus ishibashii. NCBI lineage: Bacteria > Pseudomonadati > Pseudomonadota > Gammaproteobacteria > Enterobacterales > Morganellaceae > Xenorhabdus > Xenorhabdus ishibashii. Next base: position 1,546,653 of record NZ_NJAK01000001.1, read on the forward strand.
GGTTGGCTCAACGATGTCAACCAGACGTTTGTGAGTGCGAATTTCGTACTGATCACGCGCATCTTTATTAACGTGTGGAGAAATCAGAACGGTAAAACGCTCTTTACGAGTTGGCAGAGGGATCGGACCACGAACCTGCGCACCAGTGCGCTTCGCAGTCTCTACGATTTCCGCAGTTGATTGATCGATCAAACGATGATCAAATGCTTTCAGGCGGATACGGATTCTTTGGTTCTGCATGAGACCAGAGCTCCAACTATTTTATAAACGTAAATGACTACTCCTCGCACCCATTTCGGTTGATGGGGGAGTGTAATCGTTCTGTGCATAACCCCCATATCGGGGGTATTTTAAATGACGGCGATTCACCGTTCATTACTGATAATAATCAGTCCTACTCTTGTAGGTAAGCCCGCGCATTATACGTGAATTTACCCACAAAGCAATATTAAGAGTGAAATTTATGCAAAAAGTACTACAAGAAAGAGGAAAGCAAGAAAGAAAATGAAAGAAAAACGCCCTATATACATCAAAATATATCAAATTATAGGGCGGCAAAATTATAGCTATTCTTCTTCACTAAGCTGAGATTGAATGTAATTTTGTATTCCAATTTTAGTTATCAATTCAAGTTGAATTTCTAACCAATCTATATGATTTTCTTCATCAGTAAGTACCTCTATCATCAAGTCTCTACTGACATAATCATGAACTGAATCGGCATATGCGATTGCTTCTCTGAGATCCTTAACACCACGTAATTCTAATTCCAGATCAGATTTCAGCATTTCTTCTACATCTTCTCCGATATTGAGCTTGCCCAAATCTTGTAGATTTGGCACCCCCTCCAGAAAAAGAATACGCTCGATAAATTTATCTGCGTGCTTCATCTCATCAATGGACTCGTGATACTCAACTTCATTCAAGCGCATCAATCCCCAGTTCTTAAACATTCGGGCATGTAAGAAATATTGATTGATGGCGACAAGTTCATTACCGAGAAGTTTATTCAAATGTGCAATTATTTTTTTATCACCTTTCATAACAAGTTCCTCCGCTTCCAGTAACTAAGTGTAGTACTAATTTAGCAGAGTAATTGCAAGAAAATTGTGCTTATTTTAGGCAACATTATTTATTGAAGGCAGTAGGGCAATCTCCTCATTCATTATTTCACGTGCTTGACGTATGCATTTTCCACAGTCGCTTCCTACAGGAACAAAATTCCTCAGCTCTCTGATAGAACGAATATGTTGCTGATGAACAGCATTACGTATGGCTTTATCACTTACTGCATTGCAGAGACAAACATACATAGAAGCACTCTTCTAAACTCTTTACACACTTTTGATGACTATTTAAGTCAAACAAAATACCCATATCTAAAATTGTTTACGCTTATAAAATAAGCGATACCCAAAATAGTAAATGAAAATAAATCTCACTTCAATTATTGTTTCTATTTTTGAACACAAAAAAACCACCAAATTATGGTGGCTCAAATAAAAAAAGAGGAGCTTTGGCTCCTCTTCCTCATAATCTTTGAATAATCAAAGATTAAGCAATAACTTTAGCAACAACACCGGCACCTACAGTACGGCCACCTTCACGGATTGCGAAACGCAGACCTTCGTCCATTGCGATTGGGGCAATCAGGTTTACTACCATGTTGATGTTGTCACCTGGCATTACCATCTCTACGCCTTCTGGCAGTTCGATAGTACCGGTTACGTCAGTGGTACGGAAGTAGAACTGTGGACGGTAACCTTTGAAGAATGGAGTATGACGGCCACCTTCATCTTTGCTCAGGATATACACTTCAGATTCGAACTGGGTGTGTGGGTGGATAGAGCCTGGCTTCGCCAGAACCTGACCACGTTCAACGTCATCACGCTTAGTACCACGCAGCAGAACACCTACGTTCTCACCTGCACGGCCTTCGTCCAGCAGTTTGCGGAACATTTCAACGCCAGTACAAGTGGTTTTAGTCGTTTCTTTGATACCTACGATTTCAACTTCGTCACCGACTTTAACGATACCGCGCTCTACACGACCGGTCACTACCGTACCACGGCCAGAGATGGAGAATACGTCTTCGATTGGCAGCAGGAATGGCTTGTCAATGTCACGCTCTGGCTCTGGGATGTAAGAATCCAGGGCTTCTGCCAGTTCGATAACTTTCGCTTCCCACTCTGCATCGCCTTCCAGCGCTTTCAGCGCAGAACCACGGATGATTGGGGTGTCGTCGCCTGGGAAATCGTACTGAGACAGCAGCTCACGGACTTCCATTTCTACCAGTTCCAGCAGCTCTTCATCATCGACCATGTCACATTTGTTCAGGAACACGATGATGTAAGGAACGCCTACCTGACGACCCAGCAGGATGTGCTCACGAGTCTGTGGCATTGGGCCATCAGTCGCAGCAACTACCAGGATCGCACCGTCCATCTGAGCCGCACCAGTGATCATATTTTTCACGTAGTCGGCGTGGCCTGGGCAGTCAACGTGTGCGTAGTGACGAGTTGGGGTATCGTACTCTACGTGAGAAGTAGAAATGGTGATACCACGAGCTTTTTCTTCTGGTGCGTTATCGATCTGGTCGAATGCACGTGCGCTACCGCCGTAAGTTTTTGCCAGAACGGTAGTGATTGCAGCAGTCAGGGTAGTTTTACCGTGGTCAACGTGGCCGATAGTACCAACGTTAACGTGCGGTTTTGAACGTTCAAACTTTTCTTTAGACATTAGGTTGTCCCTCTAAGACACGGAATCGGTGGTTTCACCACATCAACCAAGCAATTGCTTGCGAGATATTTACAGGAAGAAAATCAGGAGGTAAGAACAGAAGAAGTGGTGCTGATAGGCAGATTCGAACTGCCGACCTCACCCTTACCAAGGGTGTGCTCTACCAACTGAGCTATATCAGCACATCTTGGAGCGGGCAGCGGGAATCGAACCCGCATCATCAGCTTGGAAGGCTGAGGTAATAGCCATTATACGATGCCCGCGTGAACTCGGCTACCTGACTTTAATCAGTTGTATACTATATCTCAAGTGTTTTTTCTGGAGTATAACCCGAGCAGAACACTCAAGATCGAAACTGGTTAATGGTGGTGGGGGAAGGATTCGAACCTTCGAAGTCTGTGACGGCAGATTTACAGTCTGCTCCCTTTGGCCGCTCGGGAACCCCACCTTTCCAAATTTTTAATGGTGCCGGCACCAAGAGTCGAACTCGGGACCTACTGATTACAAGTCAGTTGCTCTACCAACTGAGCTATGCCGGCATCAAGTGCTGCGCATTCTAGGAAGAGTTGGCCTTCGATGCAACAAAAAAATTGTTTTTTTTATTCTTTTGCTCACAAAACACACACTTCTAATGTTTCTGGTGTTTTTTTCAATAGTTTTAGCTCAAATATCAAACAAACAACCCTTGTGTAGGAAGAACAAATAAATGTACCTTCCAATATTTTTAAAACTTATTTGTATTATCCTTGTCCTTCTTTTTATATAAAGAGAGAAACTGATGGTCATAACAACCTCAGAAATCATACATTTTTTTCATATTTTTGCATTTACCATCAAAAAAATTACTAAAATCATAAAAAATTCTACGCCTACGATAATGCAACCGATATGATGAGATTTATTTTTTGTCGGATACGGGTGTTCTCAACAACCTGTCCAACCTGCATAGACAGGCAGATGTTGGCTTATGAATAAGAAAGAATCTTTTTTGACAACTCCATATTTACAATTTGACCGTAAACATTGGGCAACATTACGTGACTCAGTGCCTTTAACATTAACAGAAGAAGAAGTTGCAGCTTTAAAGGGGATCAATGAAGAAATTTCAATAGATGAAGTGATTGAAATCTATCTTCCATTGTCACGCCTACTCAATTTTTACATTAGCTCCAATTTACGGCGGCAGGCTGTTCTTGAGCAGTTTCTAGGAACAGATGAGCAAAAAATACCTTATGTTATTGGTATAGCAGGCAGCGTTGCTGTCGGAAAAAGTACAACCGCACGTTTATTACAAGCATTACTAAGCCGTTGGCCAGAGCATCGTCGTGTCAAGTTAGTGACAACAGATGGTTTTTTGCACTCCAACAATATATTAAATGAACGTGGATTAATGAAAAAAAAAGGATTCCCTGAATCCTATGATATGCGTAACTTGGTCAAATTTGTCGCTGATATCAAATCAGGCGCAGAAAAAGTCACCGCGCCGGTATACTCTCACCTGAGCTATGACATCGTTCCTGATGAACAACTTATTATCGAAAAACCAGATATTCTTATCCTTGAAGGCTTAAACGTATTACAAAGTGGTATGGATTATCCACATGAGCCACATCATGTATTTGTTTCTGATTTTGTTGATTTTTCTATTTATGTAGATGCACCAGAAAAATTACTCGAGCAATGGTACGTCAATCGTTTTCTTAAATTTCGACAAGGCGCTTTTTCAGATCCTGATTCTTATTTCCACAATTATTCTAAACTGACTAAAGAAGAAGCGATAAATGTAGCATCGAGTATTTGGCAAGAAATTAACGGATTAAACTTACGACAAAACATCTTACCAACGAGAGAACGGGCTAGCTTGATTATGACGAAAGGAATCAATCACACAATTGAAAGTGTCAGATTAAGAAAATAAAACAAAAAGCCGGAAATATTTCCGGCTTTACATTCAACAACCTCTCAAGGAAATTTCGCCGCCGATATAAGGACTAACAATACCATTAATATCAAGTAACAAAGCCCCTTGTTGATCTATTCCGCGAGCTATTCCATGAACTTCCTGATCACCAATAATTAATTTCACCTGGCGATTAATAAAATTATCTAATTCAAACCACCGAGGAATGAAAGAAGTTAGTCCTTCATTTTCAAACTGGATTAATGCTTTTTTAAGTTCCACTATGATTTCTGCAACCAATTTATTCCGTTCAATAATCGTTCCTGATTGCTGTAAATTAGTCCAATTTTGTTTAATTGATTTTTGTTGATCGCTACTCATCGAAATATTCATGCCGATTCCGATAACAACATGGGCTGCATCTCCCGTTTTTCCCGTCAGCTCGACCAATATTCCAGCCAATTTTTTATCATCTAAATATAAATCATTTGGCCATTTTACTTTTACTCTATCGGCTCCCTGGCGATTAAGAACTTCTGCAATGATAATACCAACCACTAAACTTAAACCTATCGCTGCTGCTGGCCCTTGTTCCAAACGCCAATACATAGATAGATATAAGTTTCGACCAAATGCTGAAATCCACTTTCTACCACGACGCCCCCTACCAGCATATTGATATTCTGCTACACAGGCATCTCCTGAATCGAGCTCTGCTAACTTTTCCAGGATATATTGATTCGTGGAGTCAATAACAGATATCACTTCAATGCAATCATTAGGAAGATAATTTTCAATAATTTCTTTATCCAAAAGATCCATAGGGGCAGGAAAGCGGTAACCTTTACCAGGAAGAGTAAGAACCTCTACTCCCCATTCACGAATAGTTTGAATATGTTTATTAATTCCTGCTCGGCTCATTCCCAATTCTTGTCCAAGTTGCTGGCCTGAATGAATTTCGCCGTCGGATAAAACTTTAATTAATTTTAATGGGGTACTAATATCTTTCATGAAATACATTCCACTGCATCTATTTCACCTGTACTGCCAATGAAGCGTACCTCAGGCTCTAAGAATATATTAAATTTTTCTGCAACTTTATTGCGAATATAAGCAGCCAAGGCAGTGACATCTTGTCCCGTTGCATTACCTTTATTAATTAATACTAATGCCTGTTTCATGTGTACGGCAGCGCCACCAATAGCATAACCCTTCAATTGACATTGTTCGATCAGCCAACCCGCAGCAATCTTTACGCTATGCTCATCATGAGGGTATTGAGGACAGCCGGGATATTCAGACTTAATACTGTATGCTAACTCAATTGATATAATAGGATTTTTGAAGAAACTGCCTGCATTACCTATCAATGCAGGATCTGGCAATTTACTCTGACGCATTTCACACACAGCATCGAATATTTGTTCTGGCGTGACTTTTTCTCGTGAGAACTGTGATAAAGCGCCGTAGGTTAAAATTGGCTCCCATCTCTTATTTAAACGTAAACCAACCGCGGTGATAACATAACCATCTTTATATTGGCGCTTAAAAATGCTGTCTCTATACGCAAATTGACACTCATTCGCTGTTAGACGGATTGAATTACCTGTTTTTAGCTCAACAAAATCCACATATTCACAGACATGTTTAAATTCAACTCCATATGCCCCAATATTCTGGATTGGAGCAGAGCCAACATTTCCAGGGATCAAGGCTAAATTTTCCAAACCATAGATCTGTTGTTTAAATAAATAAGTAATTAGTTTATGCCAATTTTCACCTGCACCAACATGAATATGCCATGCAGCATCTGACTCTTGTATATTGATACCAAGAATACGATTTAAAATCACAGTGCCTTTAAAATTTTTGGTGAAAAGGACATTACTTCCTCCTCCCAACAATAAAACAGGGTGATGCTTTTTCATCGCTTCTTGCCATAAGGCCAAAAGCGATTCAATAGAAGTAGCTATACCGATATGATCAGCACTGGCTGAAATGCCAAACGTGTTAAACGCTTTTAGTTGAGTAGATTGACAGGCAGACATTCATTTCAAACTCAATAGGGTAATTTAAGTCGTAGTCTATCAGACTCTATATTTGAAAGATAAGGAAGTCGTTATTACCTAACATCTATCTGTTGATGGAAATCAAAAAGAACCATAAATGCAAAAGGCCACTCATATGAGTGGCCTTTTGACTGGTATTAAAGCTTGGCAGTTCCCTACTCTCACATGGGGAGACCCCACACTACCATCGGCGCTACGGCGTTTCACTACTGAGTTCGGCATGGGGTCAGGTGGGACCGCCGCGCTATTGCCGCCAAGCAAATTCTGTTTTATTTGCCGAACATACTATTCATGGTGCTGATACCCAGATTCGAACTGGGGACCTCACCCTTACCAAGGGTGTGCTCTACCAACTGAGCCATATCAGCAGCAAATGCTAAAAATAAAAAGTGTTGCCAAATGGGCAACACTTATAAAGTGATGTCTGGCAGTTCCCTACTCTCGCATGGGGAGACCCCACACTACCATCGGCGCTACGGCGTTTCACTGCTGAGTTCGGCATGGGGTCAGGTGGGACCACCGCGCTCTTGCCGCCAGACAAATCCTGTTTTCAATCCCGAACAAGCTGTTTTTTCTCTGAAACTGTCTTCTCTCATGCCCAAAACACCTTCGGTGTTGTCAGGTTAAGCCGCACGGTTCATTAGTACTGGTTAGCTCAACGTCTCGCAACGCTTACACACCCAGCCTATCTACGTCCTCGTCTCGAACGTTCCTTCAGTGTCCTCAAGGGACAAGGGAAGACTCATCTTAAGGCAAGTTTCCCGCTTAGATGCTTTCAGCGGTTATCTCTTCCGCACTTAGCTACCGGGCAGTGCCATTGGCATGACAACCCGAACACCAGTGGTGCGTCCACTCCGGTCCTCTCGTACTAGGAGCAGCCCCTTGCAATCTTCCAACGCCCACGGCAGATAGGGACCGAACTGTCTCACGACGTTCTAAACCCAGCTCGCGTACCACTTTAAATGGCGAACAGCCATACCCTTGGGACCTACTTCAGCCCCAGGATGTGATGAGCCGACATCGAGGTGCCAAACACCGCCGTCGATATGAACTCTTGGGCGGTATCAGCCTGTTATCCCCGGAGTACCTTTTATCCGTTGAGCGATGGCCCTTCCATTCAGAACCACCGGATCACTAAGACCTACTTTCGTACCTGCTCGAGCCGTCACTCTCGCAGTCAAGCTAGCTTATGCCTTTGCACTAACCTCACGATGTCCGACCGTGATTAGCTAACCTTCGTGCTCCTCCGTTACGCTTTGGGAGGAGACCGCCCCAGTCAAACTACCCACCAGACACTGTCCGCAACCCGGTTCACGGGCCTACGTTAGAACATCAAACATTCAAGGGTGGTATTTCAAGGATGGCTCCGTGCAGACTGGCGTCCACACTTCACAGCCTCCCACCTATCCTACACATCAAGGCTCAAGGTTCAGTGTCAAGCTATAGTAAAGGTTCACGGGGTCTTTCCGTCTTGCCGCGGGTACACTGCATCTTCACAGCGAGTTCAATTTCACTGAGTCTCGGGTGGAGACAGCCTGGCCATCATTACGCCATTCGTGCAGGTCGGAACTTACCCGACAAGGAATTTCGCTACCTTAGGACCGTTATAGTTACGGCCGCCGTTTACTGGGGCTTCGATCAAGAGCTTCGCCTTGCGGCTAACCCCATCAATTAACCTTCCAGCACCGGGCAGGCGTCACACCGTATACGTCCACTTTCGTGTTTGCACAGTGCTGTGTTTTTATTAAACAGTTGCAGCCAGCTGGTATCTGCGACTGGCCTCGGCTCCGGGCGCATGTCCCTTCACCTAACGCCAGCGTGCCTTCTCCCGAAGTTACGGCACCATTTTGCCTAGTTCCTTCACCCGAGTTCTCTCAAGCGCCTGAGTATTCTCTACCTGACCACCTGTGTCGGTTTGGGGTACGATTCAATGTGACCTGATGCTTAGAGGCTTTTCCTGGAAGCAGGGCATCTGTCACTTCAGCACCATAGTGCCTCGTCATCACGCCTCAGCCTTAAAGCACCCCGGATTTCCCTGGGATGCCAGCCTACACGCTTAAACCGGGACGACCGTCGCCCGGATGACATAGCCTTCTCCGTCCCCCCTTCGCAGCCACACCGAGTACGGGAATATTAACCCGTTTCCCATCGACTACGCCTTTCGGCCTCGCCTTAGGGGTCGACTCACCCTGCCCCGATTAACGTTGGACAGGAACCCTTGGTCTTCCGGCGAGCGGGTTTTTCACCCGCTTTATCGTTACTTATGTCAGCATTCGCACTTCTGATACCTCCAGCAAACCTCACAGTTCACCTTCTCCGGCTTACAGAACGCTCCCCTACCCAACAACACCTAAATGTCGCTGCCGCAGCTTCGGTGCATGGTTTAGCCCCGTTACATCTTCCGCGCAGGCCGACTCGACCAGTGAGCTATTACGCTTTCTTTAAATGATGGCTGCTTCTAAGCCAACATCCTGGCTGTCTGAGCCTTCCCACTTCGTTTCCCACTTAACCATGACTTTGGGACCTTAGCTGGCGGTCTGGGTTGTTTCCCTCTTCACGACGGACGTTAGCACCCGCCGTGTGTCTCCCGTGATAACATTCTTCGGTATTCGCAGTTTGCATCGGGTTGGTAAGTCGGGATGACCCCCTAGCCGAAACAGTGCTCTACCCCCGAAGATGAATTCACGAGGCGCTACCTAAATAGCTTTCGGGGAGAACCAGCTATCTCCCGGTTTGATTGGCCTTTCACCCCCAGCCACAAGTCATCCGCTAATTTTTCAACATTAGTCGGTTCGGTCCTCCAGTTAGTGTTACCCAACCTTCAACCTGCCCATGGCTAGATCACCGGGTTTCGGGTCTATACCCTGCAACTTAACGCCCAGTTAAGACTCGGTTTCCCTGCGGCTCCCCTATTCGGTTAACCTTGCTACAGAATATAAGTCGCTGACCCATTATACAAAAGGTACGCAGTCACCCTGATAAATCAAGGCTCCCACTGCTTGTACGTACACGGTTTCAGGTTCTCTTTCACTCCCCTCGCCGGGGTTCTTTTCGCCTTTCCCTCACGGTACTGGTTCACTATCGGTCAGTCAGGAGTATTTAGCCTTGGAGGATGGTCCCCCCATGTTCAGACAGGATACCACGTGTCCCGCCCTACTCGTTGAGCTCACAATAGGCATGTCTTCGGATACGGGGCTTTCACCCTTTACTGCCGGCCTTTCCAGACCGTTCTCCTGACACGCCTATCGCTGATGGCTCTGGGCTCCTCCCCGTTCGCTCGCCGCTACTGGGGGAATCTCGGTTGATTTCTTTTCCTCGGGGTACTGAGATGTTTCAGTTCCCCCGGTTCGCCTCCTTACCCTATGAATTCAGGCAAGGATAGTGCAACGGATTGCACTGGGTTTCCCCATTCGGACATCGCCGGCTGATAGCGCTTCATATCAGCTCACCGGCGCTTTTCGCAGATTAGCACGTCCTTCATCGCCTCTGACTGCCTAGGCATCCACCGTGTACGCTTAGTCGCTTAACCTCACAACCCGAAGGTGTCTTCGGACTGGAGTTTTTGAGAGACTCATCAATGTTATCGTTCAACAACATCGATTGTTTCAAATTTTCAGCTTGTTCCAGATTGTTAAAGAGCAAATATTCCATAACACACTGTTTTTAATGTGTTCTGAAATACTTTTTGTTATTTAAGAAGAGGATGGTGGAGCTAAGCGGGATCGAACCGCTGACCTCCTGCGTGCAAGGCAGGCGCTCTCCCAGCTGAGCTATAGCCCCATCGAATCGGACAAAAAAAGTTGGTAGGCCTGAGTGGACTTGAACCACCGACCTCACCCTTATCAGGGGTGCGCTCTAACCACCTGAGCTACAAGCCTATACCGAGCCCGTCTCTTCTTCTATCAGACAATCTGTGTGAACACTCACATTTCACCATCGTTGGTTAAGGAGGTGATCCAACCGCAGGTTCCCCTACGGTTACCTTGTTACGACTTCACCCCAGTCATGAATCACAAAGTGGTCAGCGCCCTCCAAAAGGTTAAGCTACCGACTTCTTTTGCAACCCACTCCCATGGTGTGACGGGCGGTGTGTACAAGGCCCGGGAACGTATTCACCGTAGCATTCTGATCTACGATTACTAGCGATTCCGACTTCATGGAGTCGAGTTGCAGACTCCAATCCGGACTACGACAGACTTTATGAGGTCCGCTTGCTCTCGCGAGGTCGCTTCTCTTTGTATCCGCCATTGTAGCACGTGTGTAGCCCTACTCGTAAGGGCCATGATGACTTGACGTCATCCCCACCTTCCTCCGGTTTATCACCGGCAGTCTCCCTTGAGTTCCCACCATAACGTGCTGGCAACAAAGGATAAGGGTTGCGCTCGTTGCGGGACTTAACCCAACATTTCACAACACGAGCTGACGACAGCCATGCAGCACCTGTCTCACGGTTCCCGAAGGCACTTCCGCATCTCTGCAGAATTCCGTGGATGTCAAGAGTAGGTAAGGTTCTTCGCGTTGCATCGAATTAAACCACATGCTCCACCGCTTGTGCGGGCCCCCGTCAATTCATTTGAGTTTTAATCTTGCGACCGTACTCCCCAGGCGGTCGATTTAACGCGTTAGCTCCGGAAGCCACAGCTCAAGGCCACAACCTCCAAATCGACATCGTTTACAGCGTGGACTACCAGGGTATCTAATCCTGTTTGCTCCCCACGCTTTCGCACCTGAGCGTCAGTCTTCGTCCAGGGGGCCGCCTTCGCCACCGGTATTCCTCCACATCTCTACGCATTTCACCGCTACACGTGGAATTCCACCCCCCTCTACGAGACTCTAGCCAACCAGTCTTAGATGCCATTCCCAGGTTAAGCCCGGGGATTTCACATCTAACTTAATTGACCGCCTGCGTGCGCTTTACGCCCAGTAATTCCGATTAACGCTTGCACCCTCCGTATTACCGCGGCTGCTGGCACGGAGTTAGCCGGTGCTTCTTCTGCGGGTAACGTCAATCGCAAGGTGTATTCAACCTTGCGCCTTCCTCCCCGCTGAAAGTACTTTACAACCCGAAGGCCTTCTTCATACACGCGGCATGGCTGCATCAGGCTTGCGCCCATTGTGCAATATTCCCCACTGCTGCCTCCCGTAGGAGTCTGGGCCGTGTCTCAGTCCCAGTGTGGCTGGTCATCCTCTCAGACCAGCTAGGGATCGTCGCCTAGGTGAGCCTTTACCCCACCTACTAGCTAATCCCATCTGGGTTCATCCGATGGCGTGAGGCCCGAAGGTCCCCCACTTTGCTCCAAAGAGGTTATGCGGTATTAGCCACCGTTTCCAGTGGTTATCCCCCTCCATCGGGCAGATCCCCAGACATTACTCACCCGTCCGCCGCTCGCCGGCAGGAAAGCAAGCTTTCCCCCGCTGCCGCTCGACTTGCATGTGTTAGGCCTGCCGCCAGCGTTCAATCTGAGCCATGATCAAACTCTTCAATTAAAAGTTTGATGCTCAAAGAATTCTACTGTTAGTTCGTAATGAATTAACTGTCAGTCACTCTTCAAGACTTTAATCTTTTTTTGCCTTTCGGCTGAGATAGTGTCTTGCGAGTGCCCACACAGATTGTCTGATTAATTTGTTAAAGAGCATTGGCAACCGGCCGTTTCTGCCGGGTTGCGAGGCTGCGTATCTTACGCTTTTCGCCTCCAGAGTCAAGCGATTATTTTCGCTTTTCTCTGCGACCGTCGTGGCTTGTTTCAGCACATCGCCGGTCAGTGGTGGCGCATTATAGGGAGTTTTCTGGGGCTGGCAATAGTTTTTTTGAAAAAAATCACCAACAGATGATTATTGCGCCAAATTTCACTTAAGTTGGTAGTTTTTCCAGCGTTAAGAAACCTAATTCGCGTAAAATGGGGCGCAGACTTTCATTCACCGGCTCTATTTTTGTGCAATATGCTAAATTATCGGCGGTTGTTAAAAACAAATCTTCCCGATTTTTGATGAGCCATGCAGTTCTGCGGGCAATTGCAGCTCCCGAATCAATTAATCTTGTTCCATCTGGTAAAACTTGTGCAATTTCTTCTGCTATCAAAGGAAAGTGCGTACAACCCAAAATGATAGTATCCGGTGGTTCTTTCATTCTTAGCCACGGCTTTAGTATTTTCTCTAACTCTTTTAGTGGAACATCCTTGCCATGTAACTTTCGTTCAGCTAACTCGACCAATTCAGCAGAACCAATTGCATACATCTGGCAATCCGTAGCGAACCTTGCAATTAATTCTTTGGTATAGTCTCGATTCACTGTAGCGCGTGTCGCCAATAATCCCACAACACGATTACAGGTTAGTTTCGCAGCAGGCTTTATCGCTGGTACAACACCAACAACAGGAAAAGAAAAACGTTCACGCAGAGCGGGCAAGCTGACTGTACTTGCAGTATTGCAAGCGATAACAACAACCGCCAAAGGGTGTTTTTTCTGGATTGCATCAACAATCTGGACAACCCTTTCTACAATCACTTCCGCCGTTTTCTCGCCGTAAGGGAATGCCTCATTATCGAAAGCATATATATAGTGGAGATCCGGCAAGAGTTGCCGAATCTCTTGATAGACAGATAAACCACCTACTCCAGAATCAAAAACCAGAATCGTTGGACGGGCGGTTTTGTTTAAATCAGAAGTTGTAGCTTCCAGTGAGGTAGTATTCTCTTCCTGGGGTGCGATAGCCATAGGCTGTCTCATAATGCTTATCAAACAGATTGACTATTCTAGCACGAATTGTTAGGTGGTCAGTGATCGGATATGAGGCGCTGATATCCCACAGACTTACACCGGCTAATTTCACTGTTTTCGCAGGATATGTACTGTAGTCTTGGTCATAACGCCGACCAAGATATTGATAGGTGATCCCCCAATCGATATTAATGGCTTCCCAATCCAATTGATATTTAACTTGCTGTTTGGCTCTGCGAGTTAATTGCTGACCATAACCATCACGCGGATCAATGTACTGTAATGTGAGTTGATGCTGGAACATACCGGTATCCATTGTTCCCGTCCACTCGGCACCTTTTATTTTTGCCTTATCGCTGTTTTCATAACGGTTATTGGCAAAATTTATCAACTGTTCAATATCATTACGATAAACAGATAGACGCCAGTTAAGTAGCCCAGTCAATCCTTCAATTCCGATGTCCCATTGCTTACTTTTTTCTGGTTTAAGGTTTTCATTTCCCCATTTGCTATAAAGCTGACTCAAAGTCGGTGCCTTGAATGCCGTTCCATACGAAGTGATAAAACGATAACCATCAATAAACTCCCAGCCGATGCCAATTTGCCCCGTAGTATTCCAGTCATATTCAGAATGGTGATCTGAACGCACAGCACCTTCTAAAATGACATCTTGTACTTTTTGCTGGGCAGTTAAATATAATCCCGTATTATCAACATATTTTTGTACAGGGATATTATTGGAGCCAGCGGCAACCCATTCTCTTTTCCAATCAATCCCACTACTGATTGCGCCATGACCGACTTGCCACGTATTTCCCCATTGCACATTGTATTGTTTTGAATCACTCAAACTAGAGTTATTACCATAACGCCCATGTTTAGGAACATAATTGTAATCTTTAACGTGGCTGTGACTGACAATGAATTGAGAAGAATAGATGCCTTGGTTAAATTGAATACCAGCATCATAGGTACGACTGAAAAGTTCGCGAGTATCTGCTTCATTGATACTCCATGCATCATAAGCCGTCCGATTATTAAATCCATAGGCTCGGACAAATCCGCTCATTTGTTGATTTATTTTATGATCTATTTCCAACCATAACATTTTACTCATAAAGCCATCACGATCTGGCTGACGATATCCTCCCGTTTTACCATCAACGATCACATCAAACCCTTTGGTATAGGTATAACCTGCGGCTGTAGTTAATAAAGTATTCTCACCAATATTTTGCTGTGTTGAACCCTGATAGTTTTGATACCCGTTCGAGCCGAACCCTGCATTCAGTGTTGTCCCGCGTTGTTCCCGTTTTGTGATGATATTGATCACGCCACCAATAGCATCAGAACCATATACGGCAGAACGCGCGCCACGGATATATTCTATTCTTTGCACCATTGAAATTGGGATCTGGCTAAAATCGGCGGCTCCGGTAATGCCTGCCTGATTCAAACGGATCCCATCCACCAGCACCAAGGTATGACTTGAATTTGTACCACGTACAAATAAAGAAGAGTGCTGCCCCATCCCCCCATTCTGTGCAATATCAATACTCGGCAAACGGCGCAAAACATCAACTAAACTACTGGATTGCCAACGTTCTATATCTTCACGAGTCACTACTGTCGTTGGTGCCAATACTGAAGAAATCGGCTGCTTAAAACGATTGGCTGTAATCACCAATGTATCTTGATTATCTGCAACTGCAACATGGCTCCAACCAGAAAATATCGCCACGGACGTAGCATATAGAAGAATCTGTTTTTTATTTGTCATAAGATTTGTAATGAGAATGTGTGTGGTATCTGGCTATCTATATTTAACTATAAAGCGTCATGCTACGATGGAGATCCTGGCGTGTCCAGAATGCCTTTCTATCAAAAAAAAAGCGGATAAACCAGAAAACTGGACATCCTTTGTACTTTCCCTACAATGCGCTCGGAAATTTTTCTTAACGCGACGAGAACCCGATAATGCAGAATGCCTTGCCAACGGAAAATTATGAAAATCAATTGATGGAGAAAGTCCATCGCCTAAAAGAAATGATGCTCCCTTTTGGCGCACCTGAGCCTGAAGTTTTCCGTTCCCCTGCATCCCATTACAGAATGCGCGCAGAATTCCGTATCTGGCATGAGGAAGATGACCTCTACCACATCATGTTTGATCAACAAACTAAACAGCGTATCCGTATTGATCAATTTCCAGTTGCCAATCATCTAATCAATAAAATGATGCAAGCCATCATTGCTGGCGTAAAAGACAATCCAGTATTACGCCATAAACTGTTTCAGGTGGATTACCTTTCTACCCGCAGTAACAAAATCATTGTCTCTCTGCTTTACCACAAAAAACTGGGGGATGAATGGCGTGAACATGCAACCGCTCTGCGTAACCAACTAACCGCAGCAGGATTTGATGTACAACTTATTGGACGTGCAGCAAAAACCAAGATCATGCTTGACCATGACTATATTGATGAAGCGCTGTCTGTTGCAGGCAAGACCATGATTTATCGTCAGGTTGAAAATAGCTTCACACAGCCGAATGCCAACATTAATATTCATATGTTGGAATGGGCAATTGATATCACCAAAGGCTCGAAAGGTGACTTGCTTGAGTTGTATTGTGGCAATGGTAATTTCTCTCTGGCGCTGGCGCAGAATTTTGAACGAGTACTGGCAACAGAAATTGCCAAGCCCTCAGTGGCAGCCGCACAATTTAATATCGCAGCAAACGAAATTGATAACGTGCAGATTATCCGCATGTCAGCGGAAGAATTTACTCAGGCAATGAACGGAGAGCGTGAGTTCAATCGCTTACAAGGCATTGATTTAAGTAATTATCAATGTGAGACCATCTTTGTTGATCCACCACGAAGTGGGTTGGATGAAGAAACACTAAAAATGGTTCAAGCTTATCCGCGTATTCTTTATATTTCCTGCAATCCAGAAACGCTCTGCCAAAATCTGGAAACACTGACACAAACCCACAAAGTCAACAAACTGGCGCTATTTGACCAATTTCCTTATACCCACCATATGGAATGCGGTGTCCTACTGGAAAAAAGAACATAACGTCATTAAAAACAAAAACGCCACAGAGTCAATTTCGTGGCGTTTTTTATTGGATCATTCTCGATAAAAGCGATTAACTTTAGCTTTTTGAAGTGAGTGTTGCTTGCTGCTTGCGCTTTTTCATCTTTAAGTAGATCCAAAACACTAAAAGAGTGCCAATAAAGACAGGCAAGAAATTAGAGCCAATTGCCGGATATTCCATCCGAATGAATGCACTATACACAAACATGCCTAAGAAGAAGCATCCCGTGGCCAGTTTTGGTAATCCTTCTGCCATTGGATAATTCAAATAACGTTGATGGAGACAATATAAAGAAAGTACCAATGCAATAAGAGGGAAAATAGAAAAAGGGACAAATGAATTGAAAAATGTTGAGAAAGTTCCGTGTGTTGCCATTCCAACGATAAGAGCCAGCAACATTGTGCTTTTATCTTGGCGGTATTGTTCCATCGTATTATTCTCCTTTCATTATTATTCAGAGGATTTAGGGATCGCTTTAGGGACAGTATTTTTTTCTTGCTCACGACGATACCAATAATAAGCGCCTTTGGAAATTATGCGGAGTTGCAAAACCAAACGCTCTTCGAGGCGACGCCTTTTTTCTTCATCAATATCTAATGCTTCTGCACCTGCACTAAACACGATTGTCACCATCGCCTCAGCTTGTATCTCAGTAAAATGACGTGGCATATGGCTGGCTTGCTCAAGATAGTCTGCCAATTCGGCAATAAAATGTTGGATTTCTCGTGCTACAGCCGCACGAAATTCAGCCGATGTACCGGAGCGTTCACGCAGCAATAGACGGAACGCATTGGGATTGTTGCCGATGAATTCCATGAAAGTTGAAACCGAAGTACGGATGACACTACCACCTTTGGCTATGCGCTGGCGAGCCTGACGCATTAACTGACGCAGCATCAAACCACTTTCATCCACCATCGTCAGCCCCAGCTCATCCACATCGCGAAAATGTCGATAAAAAGAAGTCGGTGCAATACCTGCCTCCCGAGCGACTTCCCGTAGGCTCAGGCTGGTAAAACTGCGTTCAGCACTGAGTTGGCTGAATGCCGCCTCAATCAGGGAGCGGCGGGTTTTCTCTTTTTGTTTTGCTCTAACGCCGGTTACGTTACTCACAACAATCCTGATCTATCTCGACTCTAATCGGGCAAATATAACAGATTCTGCTAAGTTTGCTGTGATTGTTCTCTTAAAGCTATTATTCAATGTTTTCCTGGTCTATTTCTAAACAATGAGATAAAAACCTTATGCTCATTGGGTTATTGCTTCAACTAATGTTAAGATAGCGTTGTTATTTTGTGTAAAAACAGGTCTTTCCTCTATGCAACATACTCATTTTGATGCCATTGTGATTGGCTCTGGTCCCGGCGGGGAAGGAGCAGCAATGGGGTTAGTAAAACAAGGCAAAAACATTGCTGTTATAGAACGTTATAATAATGTCGGTGGTGGGTGTACTCATTGGGGCACCATTCCGTCGAAAGCGCTCCGCCATGCCGTTAGTCGTATTATCGAATTTAATCAAAATCCTCTCTACAGTGATAACTCCCGCATTCTTCGCTCCTCGTTTTCAGAAATTCTGCGCCATGCTGAAGTCGTTATTAATCAGCAAACGAAGATGCGCCAAGGATTTTATGAACGTAATCGTTGTCGAATGTTTGCAGGAGAAGCCACTTTCATTGATGAACATCGGGTAAGTGTGCGTTATGCCGATGATAGTGTTGATATCTTGAGTGCAGACAACATTATCATTGCCACCGGCTCCCGTCCCTACTGCCCTCCCGATGTCGACTTCACCCACTCCCGCATTTATAACAGCGACACCATATTGCAACTGGATCACGAACCACGCCATGTCATCATTTATGGTGCCGGAGTGATTGGCTGTGAATATGCCTCCATTTTCCGCGGATTGGGTGTTAAGGTGGATTTGGTCAATACCCGTGATCATCTTCTGTCCTTTCTTGATCAAGAAATGTCTGATGCCCTCTCCTACCATTTCTGGAATAGTGGCACTGTCATCCGCCACAACGAAGAATATGAAAAAATTGAAGGCGTTAATGATGGTGTCATTGTTCATCTGAAATCTGGCAAGAAAGTCAAAGCGGATTGCCTGTTGTATGCCAATGGCCGAACAGGTAATACGGACAAGCTAGGCTTAGAAAATGTCGGACTGGAAACAGACAGCCGAGGTTTACTGAAAGTCAATCGCGTCTACCAAACCAGCAATGAAAACATCTATGCCGTTGGTGATGTTATTGGCTATCCCAGTTTAGCTTCTGCGGCTTATGATCAGGGGCGCATCGCGGCAAAAGCAATGACAACCGGCAATGCGAACTTGCATCTGGTGGAAGATATTCCAACCGGAATTTATACTATTCCTGAAATCAGCTCAGTGGGTAAAACCGAGCAGCAATTAACCGCAATGAAAATCCCTTATGAGGTAGGACGCGCCCAATTCAAGCATCTGGCAAGGGCGCAAATTGCTGGTATGAATGTGGGTAGTCTTAAGATCTTGTTCCACCGTGAAACAAAACAGATTTTAGGTATTCACTGTTTTGGTGAACGTGCCGCAGAGATCATTCACATCGGTCAGGCCATCATGGAACAAAAAGGTGAAGGCAATACTATCGAATATTTCGTTAATACTACCTTCAATTATCCCACAATGGCGGAAGCCTACCGTGTTGCGGCACTCAATGGACTAAACCGATTATTTTGATGTTTTTCTGAGCATTGCGAAATAGTTGCCCATTTTAGTCCGAATCGCCTCTGCCAGTTGCTCATAACGACCACGCAGAGGTGAGCCAGGACGATAAACTAATATCACGGATCGCTTGGGTTCCGGTTCGTAACACTCCAGATAACAAATCCCATCCCGCTTTCTCTCATTCGGAACAGACAAATCAGGTAATAATGTAATACCGCTGCCTGCTGCGACCATATTGCGCAAAGTTTCCAGACTGGTTGCCCTAAAATGGGTATCTTCTTTGGCTCCCGCCTGAAAACAAAATCCCATCGCCTGATCACGCAAGCAGTGCCCATCTTCCAGCATCAATAGTTTTTCGCCGGATAGCTCACCCATTTTAACTTTGTCCCGTTCCGCCCATTTATGCTCCTCATACACCGCCAGCTTCATAGGCTCTTCAAACAATGGCACTTCGATAAATGCTTCGGTCTCTTTCACTAACGCCAAAATAGCGCAGTCAAGCTTTCCACTATCAAGTTGTGCCAATAAGTTTTGGGTTTGTGCCTCATGCAGGTACATTTCCAATTTGGGGAATAATTTATGCAGCTCAGGGACAATAAGTGGCAGGAGATAGGGGCCGATTGTGGGAATAAGACCGATATGCAACGGTCCAGACATACTTTCACCCTGAAGGGAGGCCATTTCCTGCAAAACTTTTACTTCTCTCAATACGGTTTTGGCCTGTTCCACCAGCAGCATACCCTGTTGGGTAAATAATACCTTGCGGCTAGTGCGTTCCAGCAGCATCACACCAAGCTCATCCTCCAGTTTGCGGATTTGCCCGCTCAGGGTCGGTTGGCTGACATGACAAGCATCAGCGGCTCGGCGAAAGTGTCGATGTTCAGCAAGTGCTACAAGGTATTCCAGATCGCGGATATTCATTCCCAACCTCAGCATTTGATATCAATGATAATATTGATCAATAAATCATTATATCCACGAGGGGAAAAAACTATCAACTGCGTGTGATTATTAGTGTTTTTCCCTAAGTCGTTGTTTAGCCTGATTTATCGCTTGCTTCACTTGTTCTTGCGCTACACCGCCTTTTGCCAGTCGCTTATCCAAACAAGATTGCAACGATAAAACGTCATACACATCCACAGCAATCACGTTACTGAATTCTTGCAATTCAAGCAGAGAAAACGCCTCCAGTGCCTTACCTCTGCCAATTGCCGTCACAACAATTTCACCAACAATGTGATGAGCCTCGCGGAACGGAATACCTTTCGCCACCAGATAATCAGCCAGCTCAGTCGCATTCGCATACCCTTGTTTTGCTGCTTCTTCGCAACGAGGGCGTTTTACCTGAATACCATCCAACACCAGTATCGCCATATGCAAGCAATCCAACCAGGTATCCAGCGCATTGAACAAGCCTTCCTTATCTTCCTGCATATCTTTATTGTAGGCGAGAGGAAGCCCTTTCAGAGTCATCATCATTCCCGTTAATGCGCCTTGAACTCGGCCACACTTGCCACGGATCAGTTCCAACGCATCTGGGTTTTTCTTTTGCGGCATCAAGGAAGAGCCGGAGGTTACCCGATCTGACAACTCAACAAATCCGGCCTCTCCGCTGTTAAAGAAAATCAGGTCTTCAGCAAAACGCGAAAGATGAATCATACTGATGCTCGCATCTGATAGCAGTTCCAAGACATGATCACGATCAGAAACACTATCCAGACTATTACGTGTCGCGGAAGTAAAACCAAGCCATGACGCCAGTTGTTCACGATCAATATCATAAGCCGTTCCTGCCAGCGCGCCGCATCCTAACGGACTGACATCCAGCCGTCTTAGTGCATCTTGCAAGCGGCTTTCATCACGACTAAGCATTTCCACATAGGCTAAACACCAATGGGCAAAAGTGACGGGTTGCGCCCGCTGTAAATGGGTATAACCTGGCATTACCGCATCCTGATTGTTTTCAGCAGTGAACACCAACGCTTGTTGCAACTCAACTAATGCTGTCAGAATGTGAGCGATCTGATCTTTGCACCATAATTTCAGATCCGTTGCGACCTGATCATTACGGCTGCGCCCCGTATGGAGTTTTTTACCCAAATCCCCCACTTTCGCAATAAGTTGCCCTTCTACCCAACTGTGAATATCTTCCGCATCGCTTTGCAAAATGGCCTTGGGATTGACTCGCACTTCATCCAGTAACTCATTTAAAGCCAGTTCCAGCTTTTGCTGCTCTTCGGCAGTTAACACTCCTACCGTAACCAATGCTTTTGACCATGCAGCCGAACCAACAATATCCTGCTCCGCCAAACGATAGTCAAAACGCAGTGAATCATTAAATTGCCTGAACCGCTGATCGGCTTCCTGACTGAAACGCCCACCCCAAAGTGCCATAATATCGTTCCTGTTTTTCCTAATTGCTATTTTCTAATTGCTAAAAGTTGATTACCCAAAAATTACTTTTTGCTGTTCAAAGCACGAATACGTGCAGAAAGCGAATAGAGGCGAATAAACCCTTCGGCATGACGATGATCGTAAACTTCATCTTCTCCAAAGGTGGCGAACTCTTCAGAATAGAGGCTATTGGCTGATTTTTTCTGCACTGCCGTTACCTGCCCTTTATAAAGTTTCAGAACCACTTCACCGCTGACGCTGGTCGCTAAAATTTCTGCTGCCGCTTGGATTGATTGACGCAATGGCGCAAACCAACGACCGTCATATACAACATAAGACATTTCCAGCCCTAGTTGTTGACGCCATTTGAAACTATCGCGATCCAAAACCAGTTGTTCGATGCCACGCAGTGCTTCCATCATGAGGGTTCCCCCTGGAGTCTCATAACAACCGCGGGATTTCATCCCTACCAGACGGTTTTCCACGATATCGATCCGGCCAATGCCATGCTTAGCACCCAACTCATTTAACTTATCAAGGCATTGATAGGGTGAAAACGCCTGACCATTCACGCCAACCACCTCACCTCCTTCAACCGTCACCGTGACATATTCCGGTTCATTGGGCGCCTCTTCTGGCTCTGCTGTCCATACCCAGCAATCTTTATTGGCCGCATTCCACGTACTTTCCAAAACCCCACCTTCGGTTGAAATGTGCCAGGCATTTTCGTCACGGCTGTAGATTTTCTCCAGTGTTGCGGTTGTCGGGATATCACGAACTTTTAAATAATCCAGCAGCGCTTCACGGGAACGCAAATCCCATTCCCGCCACGGAGCCACAACTTTCAGATGGGGTGCCAAAGCGGTATAAGTACTCTCAAACCGAACCTGATCATTTCCTTTACCAGTTGCACCGTGGGCAACGGCATCTGCTCCCACTTTCAGAGCCAGCTCAACCTGTGCCTTGGCAATAATTGGGCGAGCCATTGACGTACCAAGCAGATAACTTCCTTCATACAAGGCGCCCGTTTTCAGCACTGGATAAACATATTCTTTGATAAACTCTTCACGCAGATCAACGACGTGGCATTCAGCAGCACCAGAACGTAATGCTTTCTGCTCCACACCTTCCAGATCTTCACGACTTTGGCCGACATCAGCGACAAACGCAATCACCTCACAATTGCCATAATGTTCTTTCAACCACGGAATAATGGCGGAAGTATCTAAACCACCTGAATATGCCAGAACGATTTTCTTAATGCTTTTAGTCATAGGAATAACCTTTTTAATTTTAATAAAAACTTAAGTTCGGTAAATACACGTTCAATTACGCCAAAATTCGTGTGCCAATAGGTATGCCATTAAATAATGCAATCAACTGATCTGCATGACGCCAACTCGCGATATCCACTGGCTGTCCGAGTGTTTTTGCCGCGTCCAATGCTGCATTCACTTTTACTATCATGCCGTCAGTGATAATGCCCTGATCGATAAGCTGCGCGATCTGCTCTGCCGTGACTTCTGGGAGCTTTTTCCCTTTCCCATCCAGAATACCGCTGACATCGGACAACAAGATCAAATCTGCATTCAGCACTTGTGCGATAGCCGTCGCAGCTTGATCGGCATTGACATTCATCAATTCACCCTGTTCAGTGATACCAATTGAGCTGATAATCGGCATATAGCCCAAATCCAGCAAAACCTTCAGGAGATCAGGTGTCCCTGATTGAGCCTTTCCAGTGTGACCAAGCTCTTCATCCAGTTGAGAAACTTTAACCATTCCCCCATCTCCCAGACATAATCCGATGGCAGGTAAACGATACTTTGTTGCCCACGCCAGCAATTTCTTGTTGGCAGTTCCGGCCAACGTCCCCGCAATGATGTCGATTTGATCCTCAGGCGTAACCCGCAGACCTTGTTTCTTCAAAATCGGCATCTGCAACCGTTGCATCAGTTCATCAACAAAGCAGCCACCGCCATGTACAATAACCAGCGGACGTTTATGTGTTTTTCGGTATAACTGTAATGCGGTAAATAACCGTTCCAGCGCTTCTTCACTATCTAACAACACACCACCCAATTTGATAACTAACGGTTCCATTGGATTTATCCTCTGTCGGTATTAATATCTGTAGGGATCTTAATTTTTCGGCATTCAGCTATTTTAGAAATTAAACATGTTAATAATTAAAGTAACGCCTGAGTTTCTTCATACCCAAAACGAATATTCATGCACTGCACGGCTTGTGCCGCGGCCCCTTTCAACAAATTATCCTCAGCCCCTACGATGATCAGGTGCTGCCCCTGAACAGCAAAACCAATATCGCAAAATGGCAAACCAACCACAGCTTTCAACGCGGGAACCCCTTTGCTATATAGCCGTACCAACGGCTTATCATGATACGCCTGTTGATAAGCTTCTCTAATTTGTGCTTCTGTCACACCAGATTTCAACTTACAGGTAATTGTGGCAAGGATACCGCGTGAGAAATTGCCCAAATGAGGGGTAAAAATCACCTCTGTACCTAAATGAGTAGTGATTTCAGGCTGATGACGATGGTTAAAAACACCATATGGTTGCAAACTAATTTCACAGAAACTATTGGTGATCGACGCTTTTCGACCTGCACCACTGACACCGCTGACTGCGTTGATAACAGGCCAATGCCCTGTATCTAATAAATTTTGTTCAAGCAGCGGTTTCAGGGAAAGTTGGGAAACGGTAGGGTAACAGCCGGGAATAGCAATCAATTGTGCTTGCTTGATTTTCTCTGCTTGCCATTCTGCCAATCCATATACAGCTTGCTTCAACCACTGAGCATTTTTATGCTCAAATCCGTAGTATTTTTTATAAAACTGTGTATTTTGTACGCGATAGGCACCAGATAAATCAAATACGATACAACCTGCTTCCAGAAATATTGGGGCAATATCATGGCTGACTTCATGAGCAGTAGCGAGGAAGACCACATCAATTCCTTTTGCTGTATCAATCACATCGGTCAACGGCTGTAAGGGCAAATCAAGAATACCCCTATATTGTGGATAAAGTTCTGAAAAACATTTCCCCGCATCTGAACTTTGAGAAGAAACCATCAAGCCGGAGAGATGGACATGGGGATGACGTTGCAGATATGCTGCTAACTCAGCTCCGGTATAACCACTGGCACCAACTATCAGCGTATTCAACATGGGATTTATTCACCTTATAGTATTAACCCAATAGTATTAATCCAATCACTACATTGAATTTATATGCAACTAAAATGCATTAATATTGATACTATTATGATTAAGGGCTGTCAACAGTGAATAGTAAATTACCGTCTTTTATTAAATTATATCATCAGCTCATTGCAGCTCCTTCTATCAGCGCAACTGATGCTGAACTCGATCAAAGCAATGAAATTGTTATCAATCTGCTGGCGGAATGGCTAAAAGAGATCGGGTTTTCCATTGAAATTCAAGCCGTTCCTGAAACCAGAGGTAAATTCAACCTGCTGGCAACATTGGGCAGTGGTTCGGGTGGTTTACTATTATGTGGTCATACAGATACCGTTCCTTTTGATGAGGGGCGCTGGACACAAGATCCCTTCACACTGACCGAACGCGATGGCAAGTTATATGGGCTTGGGACGGCCGATATGAAAGGCTTCTTTGCCTTTATCGTTGATGCGTTGCGGGATATCGATGTCAACAAACTCTCTCACCCCCTTTATATTCTGGCGACCGCTGACGAAGAAACATCAATGGCAGGTGCACGCTACTTTGCTGCCAATACTCATATTCGGCCTGATTTTGCCATCATTGGCGAACCCACATCATTACAGCCAATCCGCGCCCATAAAGGGCATATAGCCAAGGCTATCCGCATTGAAGGAAAATCGGGACATTCCAGCGATCCAGCGCGGGGCGTCAATGCCATTGATCTGATGCACGAATCCATTACCCAGCTAATAAAACTACGCCATACCTTACAAGAGCGTTATCACAATCCGGCGTTCGTCATCCCTTACCCGACCATGAATTTCGGCCATATTCACGGTGGTGATGCCGCAAATCGCATTTGTGCCTGCTGCGAGCTGCATATGGATATCCGCCCGTTGCCTGGATTGACCTTGCAGGATCTGAATGGGTTGCTGAATGATGCACTGGAACCCGTAAAACAGCGCTGGCCTGATCGCCTGAGCGTGACAGAACTTCATCCCCCCATTCCGGGCTATGAATGTCCCACAGACCATAAGCTGGTGGGCGTGATTGAAAAACTGTTGGGAACCAAAGCAGATACCGTCAATTACTGTACGGAAGCACCTTTTATTCAGGCGTTGTGTCCAACATTGGTTTTAGGGCCTGGATCGATTGAACAAGCGCACCAGCCCGATGAATTTTTAGATATGGCATTTATTGAACCAACGAGGAAATTGCTTTCACAGCTTGTGGCGCATTTTTGTTTGAATGCGGGTTGATACTCCTATAACCCCGATGAGTAAATCGGGGTTTTTCGCTATTTAGAGCTAAGGAAAAATTTTTAATCCCATTGCTTATATCCCATCCCAACAGCCTTTCTTCCTCCTTCACAATAGAACATAAGGTCTCTAGGCAATAGCGTAATGCAATATGATATGGATTCTGAATTTCATCTTTGTTAACGTTCAGTTTGTGCTTTTTAAGCACACATGATGACAATATAAAATTACTCTCACCAGTGAGTTTTAGTGTTCGTGTGTTACCGCATTTGTACTTAATTTCAATATATATCAATTAATTATATTAACTCTGATGCTGTATATTGTTCCAGTATTTATTGCCGTTTTTTCGTTTTTGCAACATACTGTGGGGTAATCTCTGGGGCAACAAATACCTTGGGATGGAGATCTAAATGGCAGCGGGAATAAATCGATTATCAGATAAAAAACTCAAAGCATTGCTGGGAGCTCCCTCCGACAAGGTGATTGATTATAAATAAAGATGAAGAAAAGTAATCCAGTTTTTTGGGTGAATTATATTTTAATTGTAGGTTAAGGTTATTATTTGTTTTTGAATAGATATTTAATGAATGATAATTGAAGTTTTTAAATAGGCCACTGAAAAAATGGCCTATAATTTAAATAGTTTTTATCTTGATTTGAAAATAAGATAATTTGATGCAGGTGATGAGTTTACAACCTGCGAGGCGATAGTTTGAAAATATAAAAGTTAAAATACTAAGAGGTAACATGAATATTAAGAAAACAATAATAATATAATATAATGCATCAGGGTGTTGTATTATGGTTGCTATAAAAACAATAAACATACAGATTAACATTGCTCTTAATGATGAAAAAGAATCATCGGATGTTTTCATTATCCAAGCAAGAAAATTTCCATCAGTTGTTTCTCTCTCAAAAGAGAAATATCTAATTAAAGACAATTGCTCTTTAAATGTAAACAGTTTAATTATTGACTTCCTAATTTTTTTGTCATGAGTTAATCGCATAGTTATCCCAAATTTATCAGATTAAATCGTAATTTATTTTTAATTCAGCATAATATAATAGAATGAATAGTAGTAGTTACTCAAGTATAACAATTAGATGAGCTTAAAAACAAGATTTGGTCACGCATTAAATCCATTGATTAGCATACTGACCTCATTTCATCCCCGTGGGGTAATTAAATGACTTTTTTACCTTATGTATAACTAAAACCTATTAAAAATCAATAGGAAATAAATTAATGCTAGGTTATCGTCACTGATGATAGAATTCAGTCGATCTAAGAACTGATTCTTTTCCTCCCTATTCTTAAAAATTGTAAAGTCTCCTTTTTCTTTTCGGATTTCATTTTCATGAAGGATCACAAGGCCATGACCGAAATAGTCAAATTTAAGCTTCTGCAACTTTGGTAGTACTTTCGAAAGATAATGTTCCTTATAGAAAATACAAAATGCTAAAACAGATACAGGATAATCTTTATCAAGTTGCACCAAGCCGTGATCTCCACTTTCATCAACATATACTACAAAGTCGCTAAAACCTCTTTATTCATCAATGGATAATTTTTTTGAGTAATTAGTTGGCTCTCAGCACTATTCATACTTTCCTCTTTCCTTGTTTTAATTTTTACTTATCTATTAGGTCAAAATACAAACTATACCCCAACATGAATTTCTTTCCTGATCACTTTGAATATTCCTCACTGGGAATAAGGCATTTCTCGATTGACTAAAAACTCCACTTCACCCATTCTATTTGGACATCTAAACGGATAGACATGCAAACATTTAAACATCTAAAAATAAGCGGGCAGAAGTTCCGCTTGTTCATGAGGGCACAGGGTATGAGTTTTTTTCACGCTAATCAGCGAGAAGCGCTGAACCAGAATCTGGCTGAACTTGAAGGGCAAATTCGTGTTTCCTTTGAATTCTTTCCACCCAGAACGGCTGAGATGGAACAAACCCTGTGGAAATCCATTGATCGCTTGAGCAAGCTGAGACCTAAGTTTGTTTCTGTTACCTATGGTGCCAACTCTGGCGAACGCGATCGCACTCATAGCATTATCAAGGGCATTAAAGAAAAAACAGGCCTTGATGCCGCCCCACACCTGACTTGCATTGATGCCAGCCGTGAAGAACTAAGCAACATTGCTCATGATTATTGGCAAAACGGTATTCGTCATATTGTGGCATTACGTGGTGATTTACCGGCTAACGGTTGTAAACCAGAAATGTATGGTGCTGATTTAGTTGAGCTATTAAAAAAAGAAGCGGATTTTGATATCTCTGTTGCCGCTTATCCAGAAGTGCATCCAGAAGCGAAAAGTGCACAGGCAGACTTGATCAATTTAAAACGTAAAATTGATGCCGGAGCCAATCGCGCCATTACCCAATTCTTTTTTGATGTAGAGAGTTATCTGCGTTTTCGTGATCGTTGTGTCGCAACAGGAATTGACGTAGAAATTGTACCAGGGATCTTACCAGTCTCGAACTTCCGTCAATTGCAGCGATTTGCTTCAATGACTAACGTTCGGATCCCAAGCTGGATGACCAGAATGTTTGAAGGATTAGATGATGATCCGGAAAGTCGCAACTTAGTCGGTGCATCTATTGCAATGGATATGGTGAAAATTCTCAGTCGTGAGGGCGTGAAAGATTTTCATTTTTATACTCTGAATCGGGCAGAATTGAGTTATGCCATCTGCCATACATTGGGAGTACGCCCTTGTTAAAACTAAAAAAGCCGAATAGTTTCCCCATTCGGCTTCTATGATTCAAAAATATTTAAACTATCCTGTATTGCGCATGCCTGCCGCAACGCCGGCAATTGTCACCATCAGCGCCTGCTCAAGATGTGGATCAGGATTTTCCTGCTGACGGGAACGCTGTAGTAATTCGGCCTGTAGTACGTTCAACGGATCGGTATACACGTTACGCAAGGCGATAGATTCGGCGATCCACGGCAAATCTGCCATCAATTGTTCATCTTGTGCAATGGTCAATACCGTTTCGATATCCTCTGCCAGTTGGTTACGCAATTTTACGCCTAACGGCCACAGCTTCGGTTCTACCAAACGCTGATCGTAATATTCGGCTAACCACAGATCTGCTTTGGCAAACACCATCTCCAACATGGCAATACGCGTATTGAAGAATGGCCAATCGCGACACATATCCGTTAAAACTGGCAAGTTACCAGCATCGATCACTCGTTGCAGCGCTGCACCAGCGCCTAACCATGCAGGCAACATCAAGCGGTTTTGCGTCCAGGCAAATATCCACGGGATCGCTCGCAAGCTTTCAACGCCTCCTGTCGGGCGTCGTTTAGCCGGCCGCGAACCCAAAGGCAGTTTTGCCAACTCTTGTTCCGGTGTTGCTGCCCGAAAATAAGGCACAAATTCCGGTTGCTCACGCACATAATCACGATACATGTCACAGGAAATATCGGAGAGTGTATCCATAATCTGGTGCCATTCCGGTTTCGGCTCCGGTGGCGGCAATAAGTTTGCTTCCAAAATCGCACTGGCATACAAGGCCAAACTACTGATCGTTACCTGCGGTAAACCAAACTTAAAGCGGATCATTTCTCCCTGCTCCGTTACGCGAAACCCGCCTTTCAGGCTACCCGGTGGTTGGGAGAGTAACGCCGAATGGGCAGGAGCACCACCACGGCCAATTGTGCCACCACGCCCGTGGAACAGGGTCAGTGTCACTCCCTCTTTTTCACACACTTTGATTAATGCATCCTGTGCCCGATATTGTGCCCACGATGCCGCCATCACCCCTGCATCTTTGGCCGAATCGGAGTAACCAATCATCACCATCTGCTTATCTTTAATTAGATCGCGATACCACTTAATTCCCAATAGTTGTCGAATCACGCCTTCTGCATTGTTCAGATCATCAAGGGTTTCAAACAACGGCGCGACAGGCAATGACAATGGGCATCCCGCTTCTTTCAGCAATAATTTCACTGCCAAGACATCAGAAGGCACTTTTGCCATGGAAATAACATAAGCCGCAATCGAATCTTGTGGTGATTCAGCAATAACCTTGCAGGTATCGAAAATTTCTTGCGTTTCTGCGCTTGGCTGCCAATCACGCGGGGTTAGAGGACGTTTTGATTGCAACTCTCTCAACAAAAACGCCTGTTTTTCGGCTTCAGGCCAACTCGCATAATCTCCCATTGCCAGATATTGCGTCAGCTCAGCAATCGCATCAGTATGGCGGGTACTTTCCTGACGGATATCAATGCGCACCAAAGACAAACCAAAGCAACGAATGCGACGCAAGGTATCCAGTAATTGCCCGTTTGCGATAATTTCCATACCACAATTTTTCAGGGATTGATAACAGGCATATAGCGGTTGCCATAGCTGTTCGTTATGCAGAAGTAGATCCGCTGGTGGTAGCGCTTGCTCGCCTTTAAGACATTTTTCCAGATAGGCCAGCGTGTTACTTAATTGCGTGCGCAATTGTTTGGCAATCTCACGGTAAGGCTCTAAAACATGCTCACCTCCCGCTATTTGGCGAAGTGCGGGCGTACATTCCGACATCGAGAGTTCAGAAACTAAAACCTGAATGTCTTTCAAGAACAGATCGGCAGCCTTCCAACGGCTCAGCAATAAAACATGACGAGTAATTTCGGCGGTAACATTAGGATTACCATCACGATCGCCTCCCATCCAAGAAGTAAAACGTACCGGCACCGCTTCCACTGGCAAGCTATGATCAATGGATTCTTCCAGTTGCTCATTGAATTCTCGCAAAAATGCCGGCACACCTTCCCACAAGCTGTTTTCAACCACAGCAAAACCCCATTTTGCTTCATCAATTGGAGTAGGACGGTTCTTACGGATCTCATCCGTATGCCATGATTGGGCAATCAACTGACGCAGTCGGCGCATGATGTTATTACGTTCATAATCGGCCAAATCGTCATGATCAAGCTGTGCCAGACAGCCATTAACTTCAACCAGCTTATGAATCAGGGTACGGCGGGCAATTTCTGTCGGATGAGCGGTCAGAACCAATTCAATCGCCAGCTCATTGACTGCCTTGATCAAATCGTCATTGCTGAATTGTTTGTCTTTGAGCCGGTTGAACAATGCTGCCAGTGCTACCGGATTACTTGCCGCTTCGCCATGTGGAGAAATGCTGTGATATTGTTCGGCAACATTAGTCAGGTTTAAGAACTGGTTAAACGCGCGGGCAACAGGCAATAATTCATCATTGGATAAATTTTCCAACGTCGATAAAAGTTGCTGGCGATGAGTTTCGTTACCTGCTCTGGATGATTTAGATAACTTCCTGATCGTTTCAACTTTATCAAGAATATCTTCTCCCAAAGCTTCTTTAATTGTATCGCCCAGCAACTTACCGAGCATACTGACATTACTTCGCATTGCAGAATATTGTTGATTCATGTGGTTCCTGACCTTGTGTTGCTGTATGTCACCTATTTCACCAATGGATTGGTGACCCTATTTTCTGTCTGAATGTTTCATGTTTTGCTGTAAAACGTATTCTTCTGTTTATTTCTAACGTTCTATTCATATCAGAAAATAAACAATTTGGGCGGATTTTATGAAATTTTAAAAGAAGAAAAAGGTTGTTTGATTGATTGGATAGCGGTACGAACATCAGCAGGGATAACCTGTTATATCCCTGCTAAAGTTTGATGGATCAATATCTTGCCTATAGAGATATAGGACTACAGAAGTTGCGACAGTCGATTTAAATCCGATTGGATTGCTCCCGCGGTGACATCTCGTCCCGCTCCTGGCCCACGGATCACTAACGGATTATCACGATACCAACGGCTTTCTATCGCAAAGACATTATCTGCCGGCAGCAGCGAAGCTAATGGATGATCGCTACGCACTGCTTCCACACCAACTTTTGCCTTACCACTGGCATCAAAACGTGCAACATACCGTAGTACCATGCCCATTTCCCGTGCCGCTTCCAACCGTCGCAACATCTGTTCATTAATAGCAGCACTATTTTCAAAGAATTCTTCGATAGAACCGCTACGAGCCTCTTCCTGCACCAACGATTCAATACGTACATGATCAGGCTCTATTTCATAACCCGCTTCGCGTGCCAGAATAACCAGCTTACGCATCACATCCTGACCAGAAAGATCAATGCGCGGATCAGGTTCCGTTAACCCCTGTTGCCATGCTTGTTCAACTAAATCACTGAAAGGCACAGAGCCATCAAACTGCAAGAACAGCCAGGATAATGTGCCGGAAAAAATACCACTGATGGACAAAATGGTATCACCGCTTTCCCGCAGATCCCTGACTGAATGGTTAATCGGTAGCCCTGCACCCACTGTGGCGTTGTATAACCAATGACGCCCTGTTTTTGCAAAAGCATCGCGGATCATACGGTATGTATTGCTGCTGGAAGAACCTGCGACTTTGTTGGCACTGATAACGTGGAATCCATAACTGGCAAAGTAGATATACTCTTTGGCCAATTCTTCACTTGCCGTGACATCCAATACCACTAAATCATCATAAGGATGTGCCCGCATCCATAAAAACAGAGCATCTTCTTCATGTTCAGTCGCTTCGTCATCAAAGAAGGCCAATGCCCGACTGGCATCAATACCCTGATAATTCAGCAAACTCCTACGACTATCGACGACACCCGCCAGAATAAATTCAAAATCGCTGCGAGCGGAAATATTTTTCTGCTCACGAGCAAACAGTTCCAGCCAACGGGAACCAATATTCCCTTTACCAAACAGCACCAAACCAATGCGTTTTTCTGCCCTAAACAGGCTTTGGTGCAATCCCTGAATCAAATGCGATGTCTGATTTAAACGCAGTACAGCAACCAGACTAATGTCATCTTCTGCATGCCAGATAAATTCAACTGGCTGATCTTTTAATTGTTGATAAAAACGATGGCTATGCAGCGGATTTTTGCATACCCCTGCTCCCACTAACGCCACCAGCGCCAGGCCTTCACGCAAAGAAAGTTTGCCGGGTAAGGAAGCATCCTGCAAAACATCAAGAGCGCTATTCACAATCTCAGCGGTATAGCAAAGTTGGATCAAGTTGCAATCTGCATGTAATCCTGTTGCCAATGGCCGGATTTGAGCACGCTTCAACAAAGAATCAATATCCTTGTAAATTTGCTTGAAATCGTGGGTAGAAGAAACATGCAATTCAATCAGGCAGACATCATCATGGCTGGTCACAATTTTGGCGCCAGTTCCCGTTGCCAGCACTCGTTCAATACGGGTGGAGCCTTGTTCAGGCTGGTAACTGCAACGCAATTGCAGTTCAATATCGCTGAGAGAAACAGGCTGCAATGTACGGGTATGAAGCACGGGCGCGGCCAAACGTGCTAATTCACTGGCTTCGTCCAAACGCAGCAATGGCAGCAGGCAGGCATCTTTGACTTTGCGCGGATCAGCACTGTAAACCCCCGCCACATCACTCCAAATTGTGACTTTTTTGGCTCCCGCCAAAGCCCCAACTTGGGTAGCAGAATAGTCACTGCCATTGCGCCCCAATAATACCGTTTCCCCCTTCTGATTACTGGAGATAAAACCGGTAACCACTAAACGCTTATTGGGGTTTTGGATCAATAATTGACTAAGCAGAGGCTGAGATAAACTGATATCAACTTGCGGCTGAGCAATGCGCTCTGCCCGCAGGAATTGACGCGCATCCAGCCATGCACTGGAGATACCTTGATTTTCCAGCACTGCCGCCATTAAACGGGCAGACCAGATCTCGCCATGACCAACAACTTCCGCATATGTAATATCTGTGATGGGCTTGTCCAACAATACACTCAATCTTTCCAGATCAGCGATAAACATTGCGTTTAGTTCTTCTGCAATTGCTTCGGGCAACAAACCACGGATCAATTCTTGCTGGTAACGCCGCAAAGACTGCTGTATTTGATGTGCGGATATTCGGTCACTCTGACTTAACTTCAGCCAATCGATCAACTGGTTGGTTGTACTCCCCGCAGCCGATACCACCATCAAATCACCCGGCTGGCTGTAATTCACCATAATTTCAGCAACCCGCTGATAACATTTCACATCAGCCAGACTACTGCCACCAAATTTATGTAACTGACGGGCAGATTCCGCCCCTGCTGTTGCCAATGTACTCATGATTACCTCGTTTCCGCTGCCTGAAACGCAGTGTCCAGATCAGCAATTAAATCCTGACTATCTTCAATTCCTACAGAGACACGAAGAAGCAAATCCGTAATCCCTGCCTGAGCCCTTGCTTCTGCCGACATTCCCGCGTGTGTCATTGTTGCGGTATGGGAAATCAACGATTCCACACCACCGAGAGATTCAGCCAAAGTAAATAATTTTAACGCAGATAAAAAACGACGCATGGCCAGTTCATCACCATCCAGTTCGAAACTTAGCATCGCCCCAAACCCTTGTTGTTGTTTAACCGCAATTTCATGCCCTGGATGGTTTTTCAACGCAGGATAGAAGAGTTTTTTCACTTGGGGTTGCTGTTGCAGATAATCCACAATGGCAGCAGCATTTTTTTGTTGGAGCAATACGCGGGCAGATAATGTACGAATGCCACGCAGTAACAGATAGCTATCAAAAGCCGCGGCCGTCACTCCAATATTGTTCGCCCACCAAGCCAACTCTTCCGCGATA
Source organism: Xenorhabdus ishibashii (assembly GCF_002632755.1). Lineage (NCBI taxonomy): Bacteria > Pseudomonadati > Pseudomonadota > Gammaproteobacteria > Enterobacterales > Morganellaceae > Xenorhabdus > Xenorhabdus ishibashii. Next base: position 1,581,418 of record NZ_NJAK01000001.1, read on the forward strand.
GCTGAATCTTTAGCGATAATGGCTCCCGCAATCAGATCAGAGTGTCCATTCAAATATTTCGTGCAGGAATGCACCACTAAATCCGCCCCCAAATCCAATGGCTTTTGCAGTACCGGACTTAAGAAAGTGTTGTCGACGACAGCCAAGGCTCCCACTTCATGAGCCAATTCACAAATGTATTGAATATCCACGATCCGTAACAGAGGATTACTCGGTGTTTCAATCAGTACCAATTTGGGTTTTTTAGTCAACGCTTGTTTCAGTGCTTGCTCATCTGACTGATCAACAAAAATCACATTGTATGCACCGCGCTTACTTAGACTGTCAAACAGGCGGTAACTACCACCATAACAATCATGAGGCGCTACCAATAAGTCCCCTGGTTGCAGGAATACCGTACAGAGCAGATGGATCGCTGACATGCCACTGCTGGTCAAGATGGCGCCGGCACCCCCTTCTAACTCAGCCAAAACCTGTTGAACTACATCACGGCCAGGGTTGCCACGACGTGAGTAATCATGCGCCCTTGGCTCATTGAAACCCATAAAATTATAGGTACTGGAAAGATAGATAGGAGGAACAACACAACCATATTGTTCATCAATATTTGAACCACTGTGAACCGCAATTGTCGCTTGCTTACATCCCATAACCTTTACCCGTCATCGTTATTATTAGCGTCACGCAAGAATAACGACTGAAAAGATAGACGTCAATACATCTAGACATCCAAATTATTTTGCGGTTTAATACTACAATTTCATGGCTGTCATTACACTTTATATGTCTTCTGGTTATATTTTATAAATTAGTGCGGGTGAGGCGATATAGTCGGTAGCCTAATTATGTTAGACTATTGAATTACCGATATGAAAACAGATCAGACATCCCTTCCAACTTCTGATCTCAATTACTTGATTCAAAAATTATTTAAGGTATCTCATGGCTGAGTGGAATGGTGAGTATGTCAGCCCTTATGCTGAACATGGCAAAAAAAGTGAACAGGTCAAAAAAATTACAGTTTCAATTCCGCTAAAGGTATTGAAAATCCTGACTGATGAGCGCACTCGCCGTCAGGTAAATAATCTGCGTCATGCAACAAACAGCGAATTGTTGTGTGAAGCTTTTCTGCATGCGTTCACTGGACAGCCTCTGCCTAATGATGATGATTTGCGCAAAGAACGCCATGATGAAATCCCGGAAGCCGCGAAAATCATGATGCGTGAGCTCGGTATTGATCCGGAAACGTGGGAATATTGATAACAAAAACGCCCGATGCCAAACATCGGGCGTTTTTGTTTTGACTATCCGGCCTGCATTGATAACAGACAGGAAAACGTCATTACTTCTTAGTACCTGGAACGCTGAAACGTTTGTTAAAGCGATCAACACGACCACCAGTTGCAACATCACGCTGCTTACCGGTATAGAACGGGTGGCATGCACCACAGACGTCCAGGTTCAGATTGTGAGCTACAGTAGAGTTGATTTTGATTACATTACCGCAAGAGCAAGATGCAGTAATTTCTTCATATTTAGGATGGATACCTTGTTTCATGGGAAACCTCTGTTCAGGCCGTGTCGCTATCCAGCCTTATTTTGCCGCCAGACACCACACGTCGTGTTGATAAAAAATATGTATCGGTAATTTCTATACCAAAGGCGGCGGATCATACAGAATATCTGTTTATTGCGCAATGAAATCTGCAGATTTGCTATGATACGCTTATCGGTATACGTTCTTTCGCCTGGTCATTAATTATCCGGAAATTGCCTTATGACAGTTGTTCAGGTTGCATTACCTGTCCCCCTAACTCGCACGTTTGATTATCTACTGCCTACAGGATTACCTTTGCCCGCTATCGGTGTTCGAGTATTCGTACCTTTTGGTAAGCGTAATGCGATAGGTATCGTCACTGGTATCACTGATAGCAGTGAATTTCCTCCTGAACAACTCAAGTCTATTTCCACTATTCTTGATGTCCAGCCCCTTTTTCCCAGCGATCTCTGGCAATTGCTCCTGTGGGCAGTCAGCTATTATCACTATCCGCTGGGAGAAGTTTTGTTTCATGCCCTGCCAGTCTTGCTACGGCAGGGAAAACCGGCAGAATTTTCCCCACTCTGGCAATGGCAAGTCACTGAGGCAGGCCGTGAACTCCCGCTTACACAACTCAAGCGCTCCGCCAAACAACAAAAGGCGTTGGCCGCTTTGCGCCAACGCCCCGTTTATCGTCATCAAGTCTCTGAATTGGAGTTAAGTGAAAGCGCACTGCAATCACTGAAAAAGAAATCACTGATCGCTCTGCATCCCACCCAGCCAGAAGCGGAAAATTGGCGTGCGCATTTTAAAACCATTGGCGAGCGGTTAAAGCTCAATACAGAGCAAGCTACTGCGGTCGGTGCCATCCGCGCAGAAGATAAAACTTTTTCTCCGTGGCTACTGGCAGGGATCACAGGATCGGGTAAAACAGAAGTCTATCTTAGTGTACTGGAGAACATTCTTGCACAAGGTAAACAGGCTCTCATTTTAGTGCCGGAAATTGGTTTGACGCCACAGACTATCCGCCGATTCCGTGAACGTTTTAACGCCCCTATCGATGTTCTGCACTCAGCCTTGAATGACAGCGAACGGTTGGCAGTCTGGCTGAAAGCGAAAAGAGGGGAAAATGCCATCGTCATCGGTACACGATCTGCCCTGTTTACCCCCTTTGCACATCTGGGGGTCATTATTATCGATGAAGAACATGACAACTCTTACAAACAGCAAGAAGGCTGGCGCTATCATGCCCGCGATCTGGCAGTGTTTCGGGCGAAAAAAGAGAGCATTCCGATTATTATGGGTTCTGCCACTCCCGCACTGGAAACGCTATATAATGTGCAACAGGGGAAATATCGCCAGCTAACCTTAACTCAACGGGCAGGCCACGCTCAACCAGCCACGCAGCATTTACTCGATCTGAAAGGCTTGCCATTGACGGTTGGATTATCCCAGCCGCTCATCAATCGCATTGGTGAACATCTCAAAGCTGACAATCAGGTGATCCTATTTCTGAATCGTCGTGGCTATTCTCCTGCCCTGCTCTGTCACGAATGCGGCTGGATAGCAGAATGCCAACGTTGTGATCACTATTACACCCTACACCAAAATCATCGCCACCTTCGCTGCCATCACTGTGATAGCCAGCGCCCAATCCCACGCCAATGCCCGCAATGCGGCTCTACTAACCTAATTCCCGTAGGCTTAGGCACTGAGCAACTTGAAGATGGCATTACAAAACTGTTTCCCGATACTGCGGTTACCCGTATTGACCGTGATACCACCAGCCGCAAAGGGGCACTGGAACAGCAACTGGCCGAAGTACATCAAGGTGGTGCCCGCATTTTGATTGGTACTCAAATGTTGGCGAAAGGCCACCATTTCCCCGATGTGACACTGGTCGCCTTATTGGACGTCGATGGTGCCCTGTTTTCTGCTGATTTTCGGGCTGCTGAACGTTTTGCCCAACTCTATACTCAAGTCTCCGGTCGGGCAGGACGAGCAGGAAAGCGAGGAGAAGTCGTCCTCCAGACCCATCACCCAGAGCATCCACTTTTGCAAATATTGTTGGAAAAAGGCTACGATGCCTTTGCCCAGCAAGCGATGGAAGAACGCCATCAAGTTCATTTGCCACCTTTTGTGAGCCATATTCTGCTCCGCGCAGAAGATCAGGATAATCAACAAGCCCCCGCATTTTTGCAACACATGCGCCAACTGTTTGAACATCATCCACAACATGATGGTCATTTATGGATCATGGGACCAGTACCCGCATTACAGGCTAAACGTGGCGGCCGTTATCGTTGGCAGTTGATGATTCAGCATCCTTCGCGCATTTTCCTCCAGAAAATGATGGCCGGAATCTATCCTCAAATCACCGCATTGCCACAAGCACGGAAAGTGAAATGGAACATTGATGTTGATCCCACTGAAAATTGATAATTATTTCTTTAATTTGCGAAGTACCTCTAAGAAATGATTTATATCACACTTTTTATGCAAACAAAGTAACAGGTTGATCTGTTAATCGGTTTAAAATGAACTTATTAATATAACTGAACAAAATAATCCGCCAGCACTCCCTTCTCAGGAAAGACTGGCGTTTTTTTAGTGGCCGGATAGCAATCGTTTCGCTGCCTGTGGAGAGTGAGGAGTGAACTATGGAAAAAAAGAATTTCGCACAGGCAACCATGAAAGATGTTGCCAAAGTGGCTGGCGTTTCTACCGCAACTGTATCAAGAACATTAATGAATCCTGACAAGGTTTCTGCCCGTACACGTCAGAAGGTTGAGAATGCGGTATTGGAGGTTGGTTACTATCCCCACAACCTGAGCAAAAATTCACGGCGCAATGAATCCAGAATTATATTGGTTATTGTTCCCAATATCAGTGATCCTTTCTTTACTGAGGTTATTCGGGGCATTGAAGAAACCGCTACTGAACATGGTTACTTGGTTCTGATTGGTGATTACAGGCATCAACAGCAGCAAGAACATGCATTTATCAATCTTCTGATCACCAAACGCATTGATGGTATGGTGCTACTGGGTTCCGACATCCCTTTCGATGTTTCCAAAGAAGAACAAAAAAATCTGCCTCCCATGGTGATGGCTAATGAATTCGATCCGGCACTGGAACTCCCCACTGTCCATATTGACAACCTGACAGCCGCCTTCAATGCCACCCATCATTTGCAAAAACTGGGGCACACACGTATTGCCTGCATTACTGGGTCGGAAACCATGCCACTGTGCCACTATCGCTTGCAAGGTTATGTCCAGGCATTGCGGCGCTCAGGGCAAGACATTCGCGAAGAATATATTATCCGCGGTGATTTCACCCATGAAAGCGGAGCGACATTGGCGGCAGCACTGCTTACCTTGCCAGAGCCTCCAAGCGCTATTTTCTGCCATAGTGATGTCATGGCAATGGGCGCAATGTGGCAAGCTAAAAAAATGGGATTAAAATTACCAGAAGATCTCTCTATTGTCGGTTTCGATAATTTAAATCTGGCTCAATACTGCGAACCAGCTTTAACCACGGTGGGACATCCCCGTTATGAGATTGGGCATCACTCCATTTTGTTGTTGCTGGAACAGCTCCAAGGCGGTCTGGTATCCAAAGGTTCACGGTTATTGGAGGCAGAATTGATTATTCGTGCGAGTACATGTTCGCCTAAAAGCTAGGCAAATAACGACAGCTTAAGTAACATTAGTTATCTATTCTTCAATTTTTTAAATAACTTAGTGAATTAAACAGTGGCACAACGAGATTATGTGAGTCGCGGGCGTAGCAATCCCCGTCGGAAAAGTACTGGTAAGAAAAAAAATCAGTCTCAAGGATTACCCAAAACTACATTAGCCGTTGCTGTGGCCTTGGTGGTCATGTTTATTGGTGGGCTTTATTTCATCGTACACAATAAACAGGAGGGAAATAAGCAGGAAGAAAGTGCACAAAATGCTTCACAGTCCCATCAAACCAAGGGGCACGGCCTGCCACCAAAACCAGAAGAGCGCTGGAGTTACATCAAGGAATTGGAAAACCGTCCTGTTAATGAATCTTCTATACAGGAAGGCGATGCAATCGTAAATAAACCACTAAACCAGCCCCTTCAACTAACACCTGAGCAGAAACAGCTACTCGAACAAATGCAAGCAGATATGCGCCAGCCGCCTATTTCATTGAAAGAGGTGCCTTATAACAGTGAACCTGTTCCACGTTCACGTGTGTTGATCAATCCTCCTGCGCAACAACAAAATACTGAACAGACTTTGCCAGAACAAAAGCCAGCAGCCGTGCCGGAAAAAAGGCCTTTATCTTCTTCCCAAGCCAATACAAAGTCTGAAATCAATGAGGCGAAATTGATGCTACAATGTGGCTCTTTCCGCACAATGGAACAGGCAGAATCCGTCCGTGCCAGTCTTGCGTTTGCAGGCATTGAAAGTCAGATTACCACGAAAGATAATTGGAACCGTGTTGTACTTGGCCCTTATAAAAATAAAGCCAGCGCTGAAAAAATGCGCGAACGGGTTGCAGGAGCTGGTGTACCTGGCTGTATTCTCCGCCCCACTAGGGGTTGAAAAAGCGGAAAGCTCCCCCATCTTAGTCTCTAATAATATACACATGGTGCTTTTATCAGCAGTGCGTAAGCAATTGTGGGATAACACATTCATGCTCCGTGTGTACCATCTTCTATTTTGTAACCAGGGGCTAACTCGTGACTACAATCGTAAGTGTTCGCCGTAATGGCAAAGTCGTCATCGGTGGTGATGGACAAGCAACAATGGGTCATACCGTTATGAAAGGCAATGTCCGCAAAGTACGCCGCCTTTACAATGACAAAGTCATCGCGGGTTTTGCCGGCGGTACTGCTGATGCTTTCACACTGTTCGAACTGTTTGAACGGAAACTCGAAATGCATCAAGGGCACCTGACCAAAGCAGCCGTTGAACTAGCCAAAGACTGGCGAACGGATCGCATGCTACGCAAGCTGGAAGCCCTGCTTGCTGTCGCAGATGAAAACGCTTCTCTGATCATTACAGGCAATGGTGATGTGATTCAGCCAGAAAATGACCTTATCGCCATTGGTTCCGGTGGATCATACGCACAGGCCGCAGCCCGCGCTATGTTGGAAACAACTGAACTCAGTGCCAGAGAAATCGCAGAACGCGCTTTAACTATCGCTGGCGATATCTGCATCTACACCAACCATAATCACAACTTCGAAGAACTGCCTTCGAAAGCGTAAGGATAGATAGTATGTCTGAAATGACTCCTCGCGAAATTGTCAGCGAACTAAACAATCATATTATCGGTCAGGACAAAGCAAAACGTGCCGTTGCTATTGCCCTGCGTAACCGCTGGCGCCGCATGCAGTTAGATGAATCACTGCGTCATGAAGTCACTCCCAAAAATATTTTGATGATAGGCCCAACCGGTGTCGGTAAAACCGAGATTGCCCGTCGTCTGGCAAAACTGGCCAATGCTCCTTTTATCAAGGTTGAAGCAACTAAGTTCACCGAAGTGGGTTATGTTGGTAAAGAAGTCGATTCCATCATTCGTGATCTCACTGACGCAGCAGTAAAAATAGTGCGTCTGCAATCCATTGAGAAGAACCGCTATCGAGCAGAAGAGTTAGCAGAAGAGCGTATTCTGGATGTTCTACTACCACCAGCAAAAAATAACTGGGGACAGACAGAAACTCAATCTGAGCCGTCTTCAACCCGTCAGGCATTCCGCAAGAAATTGCGTGAAGGTCAGTTAGACGATAAAGAAATTGAAATTGAAGTTTCAGCCGCTCCTGTTGGTGTTGAAATCATGGCACCTCCGGGCATGGAAGAGATGACCAATCAGTTACAATCCATGTTCCAAAACCTGGCTGGCCAGCGTCAAAAAAGCCGTAAGATGAAAATCAAAGACGCATTTAAGTTGCTGGTCGAAGAAGAAGCGGCAAAACTGGTCAATCCTGAAGAACTGAAACAGCAGGCAATTGATGCAGTTGAACAACATGGCATCGTTTTCATTGATGAGATCGATAAAATTTGTAAACGCGGTCAGACCTCCGGTCCAGATGTTTCCCGTGAAGGTGTCCAGCGCGATCTGCTGCCACTGGTAGAAGGTTGCACAGTTTCCACTAAACACGGTATGGTCAAAACTGATCACATCCTGTTTATCGCCTCCGGTGCATTCCAGGTTGCCAGCCCTTCTGATCTTATCCCAGAACTTCAAGGCCGCTTGCCAATCCGCGTTGAATTGCAAGCCCTGACGACCGAAGACTTTGAACGTATCCTGACCGAACCTAATGCTTCACTGACTGAACAGTACAAAGCTCTGATGGCAACTGAAGGCATGGGTATTGAATTCACGACTGACGGTATCCGTAAAATTGCGGAAGCAGCATGGCAAGTTAATGAAACCACTGAAAATATTGGTGCCCGTCGTCTGCACACCGTGCTTGAGCGCATGATGGAAGACATCTCTTTCGACGCCAGCGAACGTCAAGGACAATCTGTCGAAATCAATGCCGATTACGTCAAAGAGCACTTGGACGAACTGGTTGCGGATGAAGATTTGAGTCGGTTTATTTTGTAATCAATCATATTATTGGCTTGATTCGCGCCAACAATTCGCCAGACTTATTTAAATGGGGGGCTTTTAGCCTCCCATTTTGCTATTTTCGATGGTATAAAATTTATTACATCAATCATAATGACAAACAGTGACAATATGAGCTCAACAACGTCTATCAGTCAGATGCAGGCATGGCTGGAAAGTTTACGCCCCAAAACGCTTCCACTGGCCGTTGCTGCCGTCATAACAGGCTCAGCCCTTGCGTCATGGACAGGGCATTTCAAATGGCCTGTCGCGTTACTGGCTTTATTAACCGCAGCCATGTTGCAAATTCTTTCCAACCTCGCCAACGATTATGGCGACGTTACCAAAGGTAGTGACACAGAAAAACGCATTGGCCCAAAACGCGGCATGCAAAAAGGCCTGATTACCGCAAGGCAGATGAAAAATGCATTGAAGATCACTGTACTGCTCTCTTGTTTATCAGGAAGTTCTCTCATTGCTGTAGCCTGCAATAACCCAGAGGACATTATTGGATTCTTGATATTGGGGATTCTGGCGATTGTCGCGGCTATTACCTATACCGTGGGTACTCGCCCTTATGGTTATCTGGGATTGGGGGACATTTCTGTCCTGATTTTCTTTGGCTGGTTAAGCGTTCTTGGCACCTACTATCTGCAAGCCGGTACTTTTTCCCTAAGTACCGTTTTGCCCGCAACTGCCAGTGGTTTACTCTCCGTCGCTGTCTTGAATATTAATAACCTACGCGATATCGAAAATGACCGCCAAAACGGCAAAAATACGTTGGCTGTCCGGTTAGGAGGAAAAAAGGCTCGCTATTACCATGTAGCCGTTCTGCTAACTGCCGCGCTCTGTCTTGTCACCTTCACCCTCCTATACCTGAACAATGGATTTAGTTGGTTGTTTCTGCTCGCTTTTCCTCTACTGTTGAAACATATGGTGCAAGTGCTGCGTGATCCAACACCTGAAGGTATGCGTCCCAAATTGGTACAAATGGTCAAAGCGGCATTATTGACTAATATTCTGTTTTCCATTGGATTGGTACTTAATTAGCGTTACCGTCTCAACCGAGACGGATTTATTCATTGAGTATCTGGCTTAAACCAGAATACTGAGTTTATGTTATTCGATATTTTCTAGGGGTACACCCTTGTGTACCCATCTGAACGAGATGTTCCTTACATCCTCAAAAACGCGCTGTTATCATGGATTATAGCTTGGGTTAGTATAGTCCACCAATTCGCGCAGGTGCTGTGCCAACTGGTCAACAGTTTTCTCACCCGTAGCAGCTTCTACCGTTAAGTTTTCCAATGTATTGTCGTTATCACGGAGCTTGATACCATTGCGGTAGAGAAAAATCATGGTAACAAAAAACGCCGTGCGCTTATTACCATCATTGAAAATATGACCACGAGCGATAGCAACCCAATAGGTGGCTGCAAGTTCAAAAATGTCTGTTACACCTTCGTAGTGTGTACGGTTTTGTACTCGATAGATGAGCGCTTCGGCTCTGCCAGAGTCAGGCATTCCAGCAACGCCAGGAAGCCGCTGTAATATACGGTCATGAAAAGCGATAACTTCCTGTGCGCTGACCCATATCATCGGTTTGTCAGTGCCTCTACCGTATGCCCATGACGCTGCATAATCGAATCGAACTCTGCATCCAGTTTGGCATTCTGGTATGCCTCGAATTCTGCCTTACTGATAACGACTGCTGAGCTGCCGTTTCGACGAGTAATCTCAACAGGTTCGCCGTGAGTAGCAGCATCCAACACTTCTGAAATATTGGCTCGTGCTTGGGTTGAGGTGTATGTACGCATAATATATCTCCAAAGATGTACATATAAATTGTACATTTTTTGTGTATTTATTCAACGTTTGCGACTACGCTATCAGAAAGATTCACCCACTTGAATTAAGTCGGTGTCCATATATCGGGTTAATTAAGCAAATAGGCATCAATTTTACATATAGGTTTCAAGATTGATGGTTTTGCCAACATTAGCTTTAAAAGGATATACTGTTCGTTCCTTGCATAAACCAGACGTAAATCCCATGAAATATGATACTTCCGAACTTTGTGATATCTATCAAGAAGATATAAATGTGGTAGAGCCGATCTTTTCCAACTTTGGTGGGCGTACTTCATTTGGTGGTCAAATCATCACAGTGAAATGTTTTGAAGACAACGGCCTTCTTTATGATTTACTTGAAGAAAATGGACATGGTCGCATTTTGCTCGTTGATGGTGGTGGATCAGTACGCAAGGCACTCGTTGATGCCGAACTGGCTCAACTCGCCGTCAATAATGAGTGGGAAGGCATTGTCGTCTATGGCGCAGTGCGTCAAGTCGATTATCTCGCAGAGCTTGATATTGGTATTCAAGCAATGGCTGCTATTCCTGCTGGCTCCAATAGCGAAGGAATGGGAGAAAGTGATATCAGAGTGAATTTTGGTGGCGTCACATTCTTCTCTGGTGACTATCTCTACGCAGATAATACCGGCATTGTCTTATCCGATTTCCCTCTGGAGATTGAGGAAGAGTTAAGTTAAAAGGTGTATAAAAAAGGGCGCAATTATCGCCCTTTTTCAGCTAAGCCATTGGATACCTTATTGTACATCTTCCATCTTACCCAACAGAGTGCGTAGGCGCTCTTGCCATGCGGTTTGTTCTTGTTTGAGCTGCTCATTTTCACGTGCCAGAGAATCACGGCTATCCGCCATATTCTGGACATCCTGAGACAAGACTGCATTCTTTTCTTTTAATTCTTCAATTTCCATTTGCAGCAAAGTGATGGTATCAATCGCCTGCTGAACTTTAGATTCTAGTTTCTCAAAAACTTCAAATGACATTCTGGGGCCCTCTTGTAAGCAATGTTATTGATTGTATTTAGCCTATTAACGTCTGTCTAGTTTCATCCTTGCAATATGCGGTATAACGCGAAATATAGTGACCAAACCCAAATGTCTATAAGATCACATTTCCACGCTCAATAAAACTGCAAATAAATGCGAATTCGCTCATTTTGTTGACGCAACACGCAGATTTCAATTTCGCTATTTCTCGTTTACGCGCATTAACGATAAATTCACAGACCCCTTTCTTTTAATACATCAGAAAGGACTAATAATTACTCTTCCTTGTACTTTTTTATAGGATATAGAAATGAGCCAGACCACAACTCCAACACTATCAGGTCAATGCATTTCCGAATTTCTAGGTACTGCATTGCTCGTTTTTTTGGTTTAGGCTGCGTTGCTGCTGCCCGAATCGCCGGAGCACAATTGGGCTTATGGGAAATCAGCATTATCTGGGGCTTTGGCGTCGCCCTGGCTGTTTATCTCACTGCCGGAATTTCAGGCGCGCATCTTAACCCCGCAGTGACTATTGCGTTATGCCTATTTGCCAACTTTGACAGAAAAAAAGTGCTGCCTTATATCATTGCCCAAATGTTCGGTGGCTTTGTCGCAGCACTCATCATTTATATTATGTATTACAATCTTTTCCTCGATTATGAGCAAGTTCACAACATCGTTCGTGGCTCACAGGAAAGCCTTTTTACTGCGGGGGTTTTCTCTACTTACCCAGCAGCCCAGATCTCCGTATTTCAGGCGTTTATCGTTGAAGTTATTATCGCAGCCGTTCTGTTATGTCTAATCCTGTCTCTGACTGATGATGGCAATGGCATCCCACGAGGGCCTTTAGCGCCACTGTTAATCGGGATTCTTATTGCAGTTATCGGTGGCTCGTTTGGCCCACTGACTGGATTTGCCCTGAATCCAGCTCGCGACTTCGGCCCCAAATTAGTTGCTTACTTGACCGGCTGGGGAGACATTGCCCTAACCGGAGGCCGAGATATTCCTTATTGCCTTGTTCCGTTGGTAGCCCCTATTGTTGGCGCAATTTTAGGTGCTTTTGGCTACCGCAAACTGATTACTCGCCATTTACCGCGCGAGATTTAAAATACATAAAACCAGGTTATAGTTATGACAACAGAAAATACTACAGAAAAAAAATATATTGTTGCTCTGGATCAGGGCACGACCAGTTCACGCGCCGTTGTACTTGATCATGACGCTAATATTGTCTGTATCTCACAGCGTGAATTTCCGCAAATCTATCCCAAGCCTGGCTGGGTGGAACACGATCCAATGGAAATCTGGGCAAGTCAAAGTTCTACCTTAGTTGAGGTGCTGGCAAAAGCTGATATTAGTTCAGATCAAATTGCCAGCATTGGTATCACAAACCAGCGAGAAACAACCATTGTCTGGGAAAAAGAAACCGGAAAGCCGGTTTATAATGCAATTGTCTGGCAATGCCGCCGGACAGCAGATATTTGCACCAAACTGAAACAGAAAGAGGGACTGGAAGAATACATCCGTCACAATACAGGTTTGGTTCTTGATCCTTACTTCTCTGGTACAAAAATAAAATGGATTTTGGATAACGTCGAAGGTGCCCGTCAACGTGCTGAAAATGGTGAACTTTTATTCGGCACAGTCGATACATGGCTGGTCTGGAAAATGACTCAGGGACGCGTCCATGTGACAGATTACTCCAATGCTTCCCGTACCATGCTGTTTAATATCCATAATTTGGAATGGGATCAAAAAATCCTTGAAGAATTGGGCATACCACGCGTTATGCTGCCTAAAGTTGCCGCGTCCTCAGAGGTCTATGGCCAAACCAATATCGGCGGTAAAGGCGGCACTCGCATTCCTATCGCGGGTATCGCAGGCGACCAGCAAGCAGCCTTGTACGGGCAACTGTGTGTATTCCCCGGAATGGCGAAAAATACTTACGGCACCGGCTGCTTCTTGTTAATGAACACAGGCAAAGATGCTGTTCGTTCCAATCACGGTTTGTTGACAACGATTTGCTGTGGTCCACGTGGTGAAGTCAATTATGCACTGGAAGGCGCAGTATTTGTTGGTGGAGCCTCCATCCAATGGCTGCGTGATGAACTGAAACTCATTGCAGATGCTACAGATTCAGAATACTTTGCAACCAAAGTCAAAGATAGCAATGGTGTTTATGTTGTTCCTGCCTTTACTGGCCTTGGTGCCCCGTATTGGGATCCTTACGCCCGTGGCGCTATTTTCGGTCTGACCCGTGGCGCCAATAGTAACCATATTATTCGTGCTACCCTGGAATCCATCGCTTACCAAACCCGCGATGTCCTGGACGCTATGCAAGCTGATGCGGGTACACGCCTGCAAGCCCTGCGCGTAGATGGCGGCGCTGTCGCCAACAACTTCCTGATGCAGTTCCAGTCCGATATTCTCGGCACGCGTGTAGAACGCCCTGAAGTGCGTGAAAGCACAGCTTTAGGCGCGGCTTTTCTTGCAGGTTTAGCTGTCGGCTTCTGGCGAGATCTGGATGAAGTGAAAAGTAAGGCTGTAATCGAAAAAGAATTCCGCCCAAGTATCGAAACGACTGAACGCAACCATAAATATAATGGCTGGAAGAAAGCCGTTGCCAGAGCCCAAGAGTGGGAAGACCGCGCTTAACCGCGAAACATAGAAAATAAAGGCTCTGGCATTTTTATTGATACATTTTGCCAGTGCCTTTTTAAGACTCTATGATTTCTCGATCTTACGAAACTGTATGTTCCTGACGCTGGAAGCGCTGGGAAATGGGTAGCCAACAAAATAGAATCAGCAAGGACATGGAAAACATCAACATCCCAACGCTAAATTGGTTATTTTGCGGTAACATTGCCGACAACCATGTTGCTATACCTGAACCTATATTCTGCAATCCCCCAACCAAGGCACCTGCGGCGCCGGCCAAATAAGGGAAGGGCTCCATTGCTCCAGTCGTTGCCAGTGGGAACAACATACCGGCACCAAAAAAGAATAATGCGGCAGGTATCAACAATGTCCAGATATTCATAATACCAAACCAACCGGGCAACCACATCAAGATACCCGCCAGCAAGCAACAGGCCACAGAGCGCCACATGAGCTGATAAAATGTCTTACCTTCACGCCCCGCATACCATGCTCCCAAAAACGCTGCCGGAATTGGCAAGATAAATAAAATACTGACGGTTAGGCTATCCAGCCCTAAAACTGCCCCCATCAACACACCGCTACTGGCTTCAAAAACAGCAATCCCAGCCAGACCACCCACCAACATGGTCAGGTAAGAGACAAAAGAACCATGCGAGAGTAACTGGTGGAAAGAAACCAACATCGTACTATGTCCAGTCCCGGTGGGACGAGTCTCCGGTAAATGCCGCGCCAAGAAAAAAGCAACGACAGCCCCTAGCATGAATAAAAACAAGTAGCAGGAGCGCCAACCAAAATAGTGAGCAACCATCCCACCAATCATGGGAGCAGCCAGAGGGCTAACCAATATGGCCATATTTAGCAAGCTATTGGCATAACGCAACGCCGTGCCCGTATATAAATCCCGTGGCATAGTGCGCACCATCACACCAGCTACCCCTGTGCCCAATCCCTGTAATGCACTCGCAATCACCAGTACCAGCAAGTTTGGCGCAAACAGAGCACATATCGTCGCCATAAGATAAATCGACATTCCCGCTAAAATCACAGGGCGACGTCCCACCTTGTCAGACAGCGGTCCATAAAAAAGTTGTGAGGATCCGTAAGAAAACAGATATGCCGCCATCACCCGCTGAACTTCACCCGCAGGCTGATTAAGATCGCTTGCCATATCAGCAATAACTGGCACATAGATTGTTTGCGTCATTTGCCCTACAGCGGCCAAGGCAATTAGCATTAACAATAAATTAAAGTGTTCTATTTTTTTCATTGCACTTTATTCAATCACCAATTGAAAACAATAACCCACAGAACAATCACTCATTGCAAACAGCCGTAGTGAACCCTTCAAGTACTTAATAAATAACCTGATAAACTGACTTCATTAGATATGATCTACTTAGTAAATTTATATTTTTTCTTTGTAGTATACAATTTTACATGAGGAAAAAATCACAGATATATTATCCATATATGTCAATAAAAATGTACATATCAAACCATAATATTGGCAAAAACCCAGTTAATTGAACTGTCACACGTAATCGATAATGCTATTTAAAGTAATCACGTAGAATCGTTACAAAAAATCACCAATTCACGCAGTATTCATTTGTGTCGCATTAATTCACATCATATTAATCCGTACCATATTGTGTAGAGAGGTTAACCGTAATGGCAAATTGGGTTACAGGAAAAGTTACCGACATAACCAACTGGACTGATGCACTTTTCAGCATCAAAGTTCATGCACCAGTAGAAAAATTCACCGCCGGACAATTTGCAAAACTGGCACTGGAAATTGAAGGGGAGCGCATCCAACGGGCTTACTCTTATGTCAACGCTCCCAATGATAATAATCTGGAGTTTTATTTGGTAACCGTCCCAGAAGGAAAACTCAGCTCCCGACTGGCTGAACTAAAAACCGGAGATGAATTATTGGTAACAGAGCAGGCGGCTGGTTTTTTCGTTCTTGATGAAATTCCTGACTGTCAAACACTCTGGATGCTTTCCACTGGCACCGCCATTGGCCCTTACCTTTCCATCCTCCAGCAAGGAGCCGGTCTAGAACGATTCGAAAATATCGTTTTGGTTCATGCGGCCAGATGGGGAAAAGATTTGAGTTATCTGCCCATGATGCAGGAATTAGAGAAAAAATTTCAGGGTAAACTGCGGATACAGACCATCGTCAGTCGAGAAAAATGGCCAAATTCGCTCATGGGCAGAATTCCGGCATTAATTGAAAATGGCGAATTGGAATCGGCTGTCGGCTTACCCATTCAGGCAGAAAACAGCCATATCATGCTGTGCGGGAACCCCCAAATGGTCAGGGATACCCAGCAACTATTAAAAGAGCAACGCAATATGGCAAAACATCTGCGTCGTAAACCAGGCCATATCACCAGCGAGCAATACTGGTAATCAGTTTTCCTTGGCAGAAATGTAATCAACCGTTTCTGCCATCTCACCAAAGCGATTGGCACCTTCCGTACCACGGAATACACCACAATCCAATATCATCATGACAAAAACCAGTGTTGGGACAAAACGGCCAATTCCCCACTGCCATATCGGCGCCATTGCGCTCCAGTCAAGGGACAGCAGTATCCATGCTAGCGCACCTAGTAATACCCAACCGCCATGTTTATTCCTGTCATGCAGGCGCTTCGAAAAAATTGCCGCCGTTGGATACAATAGCAAAGCAACACCAACCGCCGCATAATTTATGGGGAGAACATTCATTCCGTGCAGTGTCAGGAGTATAAAAATCAAGGTGAAACAGATAGCTATACCGATCCAAAACTCTCGCCTTCCAATTCGGCCTTTGAATGAGAATCCCCATTGTTGTAATGTCATGTACTCTTTTCCAATTGTGGATGCTGTTTTTCCAGGATTTAACTCAGTGAGTAATAAAATGAAAACAAGCATAAATAAACTTCTGATGACAATTTTAATCTCTTTTGGCACCGGTTTACCATTATCAGCCTCTGCCGATGAGCCTTCAGTCACACCAGAAGAAATAAACTCACCGTTAATATACCTGCTGCCGGATTACCCGACTTTCGAAGACACCATTCCTGTCTTTCGGGAAAAATACAATAAAAAACATCCGAACATTCCTTTGTACGAATATAGGGTGATTACAAGCACAGATATTTCTCAGCCTTTCATCCGTGCCGCCAGTAAAATTAATGACAAAATTTACTCTTCAACGGTACTGGAACGAGGCAGCGAAAAAATTAAAAGCCTGCAAATTACATTACTGCCATCACAAAATAAACGAGAAAATGAACAAAACCGCATACTGGCAAAACAATATATCACGGCTCTGATCAGTCAATTTGAACCAACTTTTTCCCCTGAGCAAGCCAAAATTCAATTGGAAAGGCTTTTGCAGGCAGCAGAAAAACGCCCTGCTTTCAGCCAAAAAATGGGATCAATGCGCTATGTCATCGTAAACAGCAGCGAAAATATAATGACCTTCGCAATTGAACCGATTAAGCTATCGTTATCTGACACAGCAGCAAATGAAAATTAGTGACACAACGCAGAGCTATTCGCGTTGATGATCTTTATACTGTCGGGATTCCGCTTACAGGGAATGACATCACTATAATGTCGTTCAAAGAAAGAATATTCATTCAGTTCGCAATTTGATTATTTTCTGGTTGGAGGGAAAAATATGCGACATCCATTAGTTATGGGTAACTGGAAATTAAATGGCAGTACCCACATGGTTAACGACCTGATTGCAGGCCTGCGTAAAGAACTGAGCAACGTTGACGGCTGTGACGTCGCTATCGCACCACCAACAGTTTATGTTTCTCTGGCAAAAAATGCCCTGGCTGGTAGCCGTATTGCCCTGGGTGCGCAAGATGTTGGCGTCAATCTTTCCGGTGCCTTTACTGGCGAAACCTCCGCAGACATGCTGAAAGACGTCGGTGCAAAATATATCATTATCGGTCACTCTGAACGCCGTACTTACCACAAAGAGAGCGACGAATTTGTTGCGAAGAAATTCGCAGTCCTGAAAGAGCAAGGCTTGATCCCCGTTCTGTGCATTGGCGAAACCGAACAAGAAAATGAGGCTGGTCAAACTGAAACCGTCTGTGCACGACAAATCGATGCTGTCCTGAACACACTAGGCGCCGAAGCATTCAAAAATACCGTTATTGCTTACGAACCCGTTTGGGCAATCGGTACAGGCAAATCTGCCACTCCTGCCCAGGCTCAGGCCGTTCATAAATTTATCCGTGATCATATCGCTAAACAGGATGCGGCTATCGCTGAACAGGTCATTATTCAATATGGCGGTTCAGTTAACGCCAGCAATGCAGCAGAGTTGTTCACCCAACCAGATATCGATGGTGCTCTGGTCGGTGGTGCATCACTGAAAGCCGATGCCTTTGCTGTTATCGTAAAAGCCGCAGCAGAAGCAAAAAAAGCGTAAGCTTTTAATCAAGACAAAACCGCCACGCAGTATCACTTGTGGCGGTTTTCTATCGCAAATTAGTTCAATGATTAACGCCGGACAATGTCGTCAAAAGTTCCGCCTATAGCAAAATGCGCTTTCTGGGCGTTATCCCAGCCACCAAAGACCTCATCAATCGTAAAAAGTGTCAAATCAGGAAAGACCGCACGGTATTTTTCTGCGATTGCTTTATCACGCGGACGATAATAGTTTCTGGCGGCAATATTCTGCCCAACTGGAGAATAAAGATATTTGAGATATTCCGTTGCCAGTTCGCGCGTTCCTCGTTTATCAACCACCTTATCGACAACAGAAACCGTCGGTTCTGCCAGAATAGAAATGCTCGGTGTCACAATTTCAAACTTGCCCTGACCCAAGGCATTAATTGCTAATAAAGCTTCGTTTTCCCAGGCAATTAATACATCGCCAATTCCGCGCTCCACAAACGTATTCGTTGCACCACGAGCACCGGAATCCAATACCTCCACATTCTTATAGAGTGCTTTCACGAATTCTTTGGCTTTAGCCTGATCCTGATTATTATGCACCAAGCCATATCCCCAGGCAGCCAGATAATTCCAACGTGCCCCACCAGAGGTTTTCGGATTCGGCGTGACAACTGCAACATCTGGACGAATTAAATCCGACCAATCCTTTATCTGTTTAGGGTTTCCTTTTCTCACCAAAAAGACAATGGTTGATGTATACGGTGCTGAATTATCCGGTAGACGCTGAATCCAATTCTTATCAATGCGTCCATGCTCTGCAATAGCATTTACATCATAAGCCAGTGCCAGTGTCACAACATCTGCCTGAAGACCATTAATAACGGAAGTTGCCTGCTTACCTGAACCGCCATGTGATTGGCGGATTTTTACATCATCCCCCGTCTTGTTACGCCAGTATTCGCGGAATGCTTCATCATACTGTTGGTAAAATTCACGTGTCGGATCATAGGAAACATTCAACAATTGCCGCTCTTTTGCCCATGCACTGTTAGCCATTAGTGTCATCGCCAGCAAGAATAATGCTGATACAACATATTCTTTTGTCATTGCCCATCTTGAGCCTCTATTTATACCCCTTGATTGCATAACCACGATAACATTTCCCCTAAGCCATTATGATTTCTCCATAAAAACTGACAGAAAGCGTTATGACGCAGAAATAATTTTAAATTTCTGCTTATGCACAAGAAGAATATGAGGGATGAGACAGCCACATTATATGGCTGTCTCCAAAAGAAGATCTTGCAGGTGAGAAAGGATTAGTAGAGTTTCTTCGCGGTTTCCAGCCACTCTTGCTTAAAGACACGCTGCATATTTTGCACCGCATCAATGATATCGTGATGAACAAGTTTCTCGTTCTGGATACCAACACAACGACCGCCGTGTCCTTCTAACAGAAGTTGAACAGAATACGCGCCCATGCGGGAAGCAAGAATGCGGTCATAAGCAACCGGTGCACCACCACGCTGGATGTGTCCTAATACCGTTGCACGGGTTTCATGGTGGGTTTCTGCTTCAATATATTTTGCCAGTTCAGCGACATCACAGACATGTTCAGTAATCGCAACAATCGCGTGACGTTTGCCTTTTTCAATCCCAGCCTGAATCTCCGCCAGCAATTCTTTACGATCGAATGGAATTTCATTTTCAGGTAGAACAATAAATTCACATCCACCCGCGATTGCTGCTGATAAAGTTAAATCACCACAATAACGCCCCATCACTTCAACAATCGAAATCCGCTTGTGGGAAGTTGATGTATCACGCAAACGGTCAATCGCTTCAACCACTGTTTCCAGTGCCGTGAAATAACCAATGGTGTAATCTGTGCCCGCAACATCGTTGTCAATTGTTCCAGGCAAACCGATACAAGGGAAACCCGCTTCGGTCAGCTTTTTCGCTCCCAAATAGGAACCATCCCCGCCAATCACTACCAACGCATCAATCCCATTTTTGCGCATGTTTTCGATAGCAATTTCCCGAACCTTATCATCCCTGAACTCTGGGAAGCGGGCTGATCCCAAGAACGTGCCACCACGGTTAATCATGTCGGAAACACTAAAGCGATCAAGCTTCTTCATGCGGTTTTCATACAACCCCAGATAGCCATCATAAATGCCATAGACTTCCAACCCTTCGGTTAAAGCGGCACGAACAACACCACGAATAGCGGCGTTCATGCCAGGCGCATCACCGCCACTCGTTAAGACTCCGATTCTTTTAATCTTGTTGATCATGATGACCTCTGACTTGTAGATATAATATTTGCTAAACCTGATTGTCACTACATTAGCTGAATTGATTCAACTCTGCCTATAATACGGAAAAACATTCAGCCTGCATCAAGATTATGTCTGTTTTTTGATGTTCTTTTGATTATGAATAAATTTCCCCTCAATCCCAGCGGTTTTTATGCTCTTTAGACACTACAGAGCAAGGATCTTGGTGAATAATAATATCGGCATCTGGAAATCGACGCCGCAATTTATTTTCAATCCCTTCTGCCAAAGCATGCGCCTGCACCAATGGCAAATTATCATCTATCTCCAGATGGAACTGGATAAAACGAATCGGACCTGATTGACGAGTTCGCAGATCATGCCCACCTGCTATGCCTGGGTAATTTTGGATGATCTCAATAATCTCCTGCCGCTCTTCATCCGGCAAGGCGCGATCAAGCAAAGATTGTACGGCATCATAGCCCATCCGTAACGCACTATAGAGAATATAAACCCCAATACCCAGGGCAAAGAGCGCATCCGCGCGTTTGAAACCATACAGACTCAAAAGCAGTGCCAGCAAAATCGCCCCATTCATCAATAGGTCGGACTTATAATGCAGCATATCCGCACGGATAGCCTGACTTTGAGTTTTACTGATCACCCATTTTTGGAACGTGACTAAACATAACGTGGAAACCAGAGCAACGACAATCACCCATACGCCTATCGACGCATTCTCCATCGGTTTGGGGGAATACAAATGCTGAAAACCCGTCAAAAATAGGAAAATTGCCGAACCGGAGATAAACATACTTTGAGCCAAAGCCGCCAGTGACTCCGCCTTACCATGTCCAAAAGTGTGTTCTTTATCAGCAGGTTGAAGTGAATAGCGCACAACGAAAAAATTTGTCAGGGAAGCCGCCAAATCGACCAATGAATCCACCAGTGCTGCCAATAAGCTCACCGATCCTGTTAACCACCAGGCAAAAATTTTCACGATCAACAGTACACTGGCCAATACCGTTGCCACTAACGCAGCAGAACTAACCCATCGCCCATAACTTATACTCATTGACTACCACCTTCGATTATCCAGCCTGTCTCAGGTATAAAAATAGCGCGTTAGATGGAAAAATATAGGAGCAGCGAAACAAAGTGAGTCGATTCGATCCAACATCCCACCATGACCTTCAATTATTCCGCCAAAGTCCTTCACTCCGCTGTCTCTTTTAATCGCCGACATGCATAATCCACCAATAAATCCCATCAGGGTGATTGCTAACGACATCAGTCCCGCTTCCCACGGGGAAAAAGGCGTTACCCAGAACAACGCCATTCCCAACAGTACAGAAACCAAAATCCCGCCAACAAATCCCTCAACCGTTTTATTGGGACTGAGCTTCGGCACAATCGGACGTTTACCCAATAATTTTCCGAATATGTACTGTAATACATCGGACATTTGCACCACGATCATCAGAAACAACATTAATTTGATATTTTGATTTTCATACTCTGGGATATCCAGCATCAGCAACGCGGGTGCATGGCTGATGGCAAATACCATCACCAACATCCCCCACTGGATTTTGGCCGTTCGTTCCAGAAACTGAGTGGTATCTCCAATCAACGCGGTTCTGGCGGGCAAAAACAGGCAAACATATACGGGAATGAAGACCGAGAATAGTCCATACCATTGCATACCAACCAAAACATACTGCACAGGCACAAAAACAAAGAAACACCAGAACAGCGCTTCATGATCACTGCGACGAGTTGGCGTTAGCGTAATAAATTCACGCAAGGCAAAAAATGACATCACTGCAAATAAAATAACCGAACCCACAGGCCCAACGACAACAGCCAGAACACAGATGATACACATCATCCACCAGCCACGAATTCGGGCATTCAGGTTATCGATAGTGGCACTGCTCCTTTCTCCTGAATACCAAAAAGCCAAAATACCACCAATTACACTGGCAATAACTAATATCCCGAATATCCCTCCCAGTAACAACATCAAATCATGATCGATATCTGTCATCGCACCAACTCCTCCAATATCCATATTGGATATTTTGATCCCTTTTATATGAAGTAACAGTGATAAGATCTTTTAATCAACAAAATAGATAGAACGTAAGATAATCAAGATTGGTCAAGATAACAACAGATTAGGGAAGAAAGGGAATCAGTTGATAAGCAATACTTTGATTGATTAAGAAATTGTTCTTAAAACTTCATAGGATAAAATTCAAAAACTGCCAGAACTTACACCACGTTATAACATCGTGTTTTTATTCGTGCCTGTATTATGAAAATGGTACAAAATACCAGCCAGAAATTCATTTTCCATTCTGGTAAGGTCATGTTTAAAGAAACCGTTAAAAACCACTTATCTTGGGGTACTTTTTTCGTCGGTGGTTACATCGCACTTGTCTATGTAACTGGTATCACGCGTTATAAAAACTTATTTTTTGCCTTGATAGCGTTAACCGCACTCTACTTTCTTATTAAAAACCCCAAAGGATGCCTCTCTGCGTTAAAGAACAACATCGTACTGGCTTTAGGAATATTCACTTTGGTTTATCTCTACTCGATTATTATTTCTCCTGATCCCAAACTCAGTTTCAGTGAAATAAAAACGCCTTTTTTCAGGGATGTCGTTCTCTCCAGTATCATCATTACATTAGCATTAAGTCATACGGATACACTTAAAATCCAGAAAATGATTATTGGTTCATTTCTGCTTGGATTATTATTCATCACACTGAAAGAAATGTACCTGTTTTATCTGGATTATCAGAACAATATTATGCCATTTACTAACTATAATCATCGTAGTGTGTCAGATGGTATTGTTTTCTTCTTTCCAGCATTAGTAGCCCTTTGGCATTTCCAAAAACCCCAAAATTATGTTCGCTTGATACTGACAATTTTATTTATCTTATCCGTACTCTTTGTATTGCTGGGGACACTTTCCAGAGGGGCTTGGCTTGCCGTTTTTGTAATGTTTTTCATGATGATAGTCATGAACAAAAACTGGAAGACTTTCATTGCCAGCGTTGTTTTCATCTGCGCCGCCATATTTGCTATCAAATCTGATTACCTTGGTAAGCAATCAACTCTAACCTATAAATTGGAGCAAACAGATAGCAGTCACCGATATACCAATGGAACACAAGGTTCAGCCCTTACCTTAATTCTGGAAAACCCTATCAAAGGCTATGGTGCTGGCAATAAAATATATGATCAAATTTATAATGTGAGCGCTAAAAATTATCCTGATTGGACATATCAAACTTCCCTAGGTCCTCATAATATTTTCCTGACCGTATGGTTTTCTTCCGGAATATTGGGAATGGGAGCCTTTTTATTTTTAATCTTCTCTTATCTGAAACAATCAGCTCAGGAATGGAACACAAGCATCGGCTACAATAAGCAAGCTGGATTAATCTTACTTATCTCTTTCTTTGGATATTTTATTGTCAGAGGGAACTTTGAAAGTGTTCATTTGAACATTTTGGGTATCTACCTTGGCTTACTGACGGCATTATGTCAGCAAAGATGGAATGAAAGCAGACTGAAAGTCTGAAAAGACGATTAACTACTCTGAGGGCTATTCAATCTTTTTGGATAGCCCAAGATGAGTTTAATAATAGTTAAAACCACTCAGCTAATGCTTTAGACAAAGAAACACTGACATTACTCCAATCGTATTGGCTTATTGCCGTTTCTTTAGCATGTTCAGCCACAACGTTTAAATTATCGCGCAACAGAGTATCCGAAATATCTTTGGCAATGCTTTCTGGGGACAAGGGTTCTTGCAGTAAAAATCCCGAATTTTCAGGGATCACGAACTCTTTTATTCCTCCTCTGGGACTGACCAAAACGGGTACACCACATGCCATTGATTCCAAGGCAACCATACAAAAGGCTTCCTCTCCTAATGAGGGAACAAGCGTTAAATCAGCAAGTGGATATACTTGGTGCATATCTGCCGGAGGTATACTCCCTGCAAGAATACAGCTATCAGCCATTTTTGCGGCTTTATCCAACACTTTTTTCCGATAAACTTCTCGTTCGCCTTTTTTAACCGTTGCATGATCGCCAATCAAAAGCAGCTTGATATTTTGATCTTTTTTGTGCAGCAAATTGACTGCATCCATGAGTTCAGTAACACCTTTACCTTTATCTAATCGGCCAGCATACAAGATGACAGTTTCGTCATTTTTTAGGCCAAAACGTTCTCTTTTCCAGCTAGTTCTCTGTTGATATAGTTCCTTATCAATGCCATTCGGCACCACTTTGATATTCTCAATTTTTGCTTCAGCATGAAAAAAATCAGCTAAAAAATGGCTAGGAGTAATGAGCTTTGTTTCAGGCCTTAAGTCAACTACTTTATGTTTATTATGTAAATGAAGGACCATCAGTTTTTCTGGGTAAAACTGCTTCACAGAGTTATAAAGCGAAATAGAATTTTGAATGATCAGAATCGGCTTCTCACCATCCTGACTTTGATAATGCATCACGATATCTATCACCCTTTTGGCATAAGGGTAAGGATCTAAGCGAGACCATTTCCTAAAAAAACGTTTATATATTCTACTGGTATGTATTCTATGAATGGTGCCATATTCACTGACTTTTTCTACAGTTTTCTCTGCTCTTTCCCCTTTACAAATAACCAAATTATTAGCCTGACTGATTTTGGCTACGTTATAGATCCACCATTCCACTGCGGCTGCATGGATTGGGGGAATAGAATGAAATTCAGGAGCAACAAAAATAAATTTTTTCATGAGAAAACAATCAGTAGAAATCATTCATCGGATTAGATAAAAAAAGGCTCATCTATGCAAGTAAACTCATCGACAAAAAAAGCCCTTAGCATAACGCTTGAGCGTTGAAAAGCGCAGATTTTTCCATTCGAGCAATAGAAGGCTGTTGAACTCCCATATCATTGCATCATGATAAGACTGTCACTAAGCGTAAGTTTTATAGACTTAGTGGCAGAGTTTTTCCTCTTTCGCATACTGAGTTGGTGCTTTCGGAGACTTACGTTCGCAGACAACATAGCCCGCTCCCAGCAACTTGAAATGGATATACCAAGACAGCGGAACACTAACGATAAACCCGATCAATGCAATGGCGAGACAAAAGCCCATAATCCGTTCATTTAATGTTGTCGATTTTTTCTTTTTTTTCTTTTTCCTGATTTTTTCTAGCTCTTCTGGCTTGAAAGTCATACCCAGATAGATCGCGAAAAGAAAAAAATACAGCATGAATGGCGAGGAGAAAACAAGAAAGAACATGACCCAAGAGGACTCAACCCTTTCTTCCATCTTAAACGCCGCTATCAGTTCACTGCCCGCAA
Organism: Xenorhabdus ishibashii; assembly: GCF_002632755.1. Lineage (NCBI taxonomy): Bacteria > Pseudomonadati > Pseudomonadota > Gammaproteobacteria > Enterobacterales > Morganellaceae > Xenorhabdus > Xenorhabdus ishibashii. The sequence continues at coordinate 1,607,141 of NZ_NJAK01000001.1, forward strand.
TAAAAACAACAAAAACCATTACCACTGACATAAGTAATGAAAATAAAATAATTCCAACCCTTTTTTCTATTGTCATGACTTTTATTCCCTATGCACTCGACGTGTTGCCCTGATTATTCTAATTGTCATCAGGGTTTCAAAACATCATCCTATTATCAATACAAACAATTGGTTAAATATCATAACAACATGTTAAATTGAGACTTAAACCTACCGTCGCCACAGGACAGTACCTTATACCAGCCACTCTCTTCGTCGATTTTGGTGCGCAGACCAATCGTACGGGCGGTGGCATAAGTGGCATAAACAATGTCGATACGCTTAGTGACCGTAACCAAAGTGTCCACACTTGGAAAATTTCAGATCATCTACAGTTGCTTCATGAAAAACTATCCATCTAATTTTAAAGGAAATTAATGTTAGTAGGCGGATAAAAAAAAGCCCCTCAAGGGGGCTGAAAGACAGGGATGGTGTCTATGGCAAGGAAAATCGTTGTCGATGCTACTGTGTTGCAAAAAAAATCAGTTTACTTTTCGAGCCTTACGTTCATTTGTTTTAGACGATTTTTTAATAGCTCTTTCTGCTCTGGTGTTAACAGTTGATAAATCTGATTGCCAATCCGCGCAATTTCTACACCCAGAGCAACATTCTTTTCAGCTATTTTTTCAAGCTGCAAACGAACCTCAGCTTCATCAAAATCTTCTGCAGCCAAAAGCGCATTTAACTTCCTATGTTCAGCACGCATATCAATCAACGGCTGCTCATACTGATGCTGTTCTTTGACTAAATTCCACATCTGCTCGCGTTGTTGTTCAGTTAACGCGACTCCACCGAAGATATAACTATAGTTATACTGACTGTCTCGGTGATGATTAAAATTCCTCTTGTAACCATATGGCATACAATATGGGTATGCAGCGGGAGAATTAACTTCAGGAATATGATCCGTATCAGCAGTTTTAGCTAAAGCTCTTGTTGTTCCGAGAACAATCATTGACGCTAAAGCCAATATTGCTATGTTACGCATTAAATTTCCTCGCTTTCTCGAACAGCAGCATTCGATTCAGTGTGGATAACTATAACCTTGCGGCTGCAAACTAGCGTCAGAGCATGTAAAAGAACGTAAAGTCATGGAATAGCGAAGTTTGTTATCGTATTTTGCTCTTGGAGGAAGAATTAATGCATAAAATCTTATTAGTTGATGATGACCGCGAGCTGACATCGCTATTAAAAGAATTGCTCGAAATGGAAGGATTCAATGTTGTCATCGCCTACGATGGTGAACAGGCTTTACAATATATCGATTCTTCAATTGACCTATTATTGCTGGACATCATGATGCCGCGCAAGAACGGCATTGAGACGTTGAAAGAGCTACGGCAATACCACCAGACCCCTGTTATCATGTTAACGGCTCGTGGTAGCGATTTAGACCGTGTTTTGGGATTAGAATTGGGAGCAGATGACTATCTTCCCAAACCGTTTAACGATCGCGAACTGGTCGCCCGCATACGTGCCATTTTACGCCGTTCCAACTGGAGTGAACAACAGGCTGATACTGGAACACCTATACTGGAGATCGATAAGCTACAACTCAACCCAGGACGTCAGGAAGCCAGTTTTGATGGTACGATTTTGGATCTCACGGGTACAGAGTTCACCCTGCTTTATTTATTAGCGCAACATTTGGGACAAGTCGTTTCCCGTGAACATTTAAGTCAGGAAGTATTGGGAAAACGATTAACGCCTTTTGATCGGGCTATTGATATGCATATTTCGAATCTACGCCGTAAATTGCCCAACAGAACGGATGAACTACCATGGTTTAAGACATTACGCGGCCGTGGATACTTAATGGTTTCCGCAAAATGATCAACAGCTTGACAGCCCGTATATTCGCAATTTTTTGGTTCACGCTGGCACTCGTCCTGATGATAGCCTTAATGGCTCCTAAACTGGACTCACGGCAGTTAACACCACTTTTAGATAGTGAATATCAATCGGGGGAAAAACTGGCAAAACAAGTAGAAGAAGAATTGATGCACGATTCAGGGAATGACCTATTCTGGTGGTTACGTCTGGATCGTGCTATTGCCTTGTGGACTCCCCCTGGCCAACGCCTGATCCTTGTCTCCAGTGAAGGGCTGATTAGTGACATTAATACCCCTTCTCACCAACAACAAGTTATTCGCAACTTTATCGGCCAATCCGATAACGCCGATCACCCCAAAAAGAAAAAATATGGCCGTTCGGAAATACTCGGCCCCTTTTCTGTCCGCGATGGAGAAGATCATTACCACCTCTACATCATTAGGCCTGCGGGCAGTCCACAATCAGATTTTATTAATTTGATGTTTGACCGACCATTTTTACTGCCCGCAGCCACCATGTTAATCAGTGCCCCACTACTCTTGTGGCTGTCATGGAGCCTGGCAAAACCCGCTCGTAAGCTCAAAAACGCAGCCGATGACGTCGCAAAGGGGAACTTACGGCAACACCCTGAACTGGAATCCGGCCCACAAGAGTTTTTAGCAACCGGCAGTAGTTTCAACCAGATGATTAGTGCACTGGAAAGGATGGTCACCGCTCAACAACGACTGATTTCCGATATCTCCCATGAGCTGCGCACCCCGCTTACCCGCTTACAATTGGCGACTGCTTTGCTACGCCGTCGTCACGGTGAAAGCAAAGAACTGGCGCGCATCGAAACAGAAACCCAACGTCTGGATGGCATGATTAATGACCTGCTAGTACTTTCCCGCAATCAACATAAGAACGAGTTACTGCGCGAGAATATCAAAGCCCACGATATATGGTCTGACATCCTGGAGAATGCAAAATTCGAAGCTGAGCAGATGAGCAAAACGCTGGATATCGTCTCACCTCCCGGAAACTGGATCATTTACTGCAACCCAGCAACACTCGGCAGCGCACTGGAAAACATCGTCCGCAATGCACTGCGTTACTCCAGCAACCATATTGCCGTTGCATTTAAGGCAGATAATCAAGCTGTAACGATCACTGTTGACGATGATGGGCCTGGAGTCAGCCCAGAAGACCGCGAACATATCTTCCGACCGTTTTATCGGACAGATGAGGCACGGGATAGAGAATCCGGTGGAACTGGACTGGGGTTGGCAATAGTTGAAACAGCGGTGAGCCAGCATCGAGGTCGGGTGAAAGCAGAAGATAGCCCATTAGGGGGATTACGGCTAGTGATTTGGTTGCCATTGCATGGAAGATAGGAAGCAGCTTTCGCTTTGAAATTTAGTTAGTTACAAGCTGTAACAATTAAAGAAAAAAAGCTATTATACTTGACCTCAAAGCGTCAAGGGACTAATCTCGTCGCTGCTTAACACAAATCGTTGGTATGTTAGTTTTTGTTAAGCAGGAAATTCCTTTTATATTAACTGGATAAGTCAAATTGTTACTATGACAGGCACTCTGGGAGCCGTAACCTAGTGCGGTAGCTTTGATATTTTTTTCGATAAAAGAAAAAGAGACTACAATGGATTTTTCAATAAAAAACATCAGGAAAAAAACATTATACTATTTATGTGGGTATTACCCCGAATTTGTAACAAAATTGTTATTCTTTAGGCGCTTTGGAAAAATACTAAATCTAAAAAAACCAATTACATTTAATGAAAAACTACAATGGTTGAAGTTAAAAGAATATAAAGACAAACCTCTCGTAACATTATGCGCTGATAAATTTTTAGTCAGGAATTATGTGGCAAATTTAGGGTGCAATAATATATTAAATGAAATTTACTACGCATGGGATAGTGTCGATGAAATAAATTGGGACGCCCTCCCTCCTAAATTTGTCCTAAAATGTAATCATGGAGCTGGTTATAACATAATATGTAAAGACAACAGTAAACTTGATGTTAACAGCACTAAAAGCATACTAAAAAAATGGATGAAACATGATTATTGGAGAAACTCTGTAGAATTATGTTACAAAAACATACCTAAAAAAATTGTTTGTGAAAAATTCATAGAAACAAAAAGTGGTACTTTACCATATGATTATAAGGTATTTTGTTTCCATGGACATCCACTTTTCGTTATGGTTTGTACAGAAAGAGAAACAGATAAACCTAAATATTATTTCGTAGATAAAGAATGGGATATACTTCCCTATGGTTTGGATTATCTAAATTTAAAAGACAAATCTCTATTGGAAAAACCAGATGGATATAGTGATCTTTTCCACTACGCAGAAATATTATCTAAACCTTTTCCATTTGTAAGAGCTGATTTTTATCTAAATGATGGCCAGATAATTTTCGGTGAATTAACTTTCACACCAGCAGCAGGCCTCGATATAGAACTAAACAACGAGAAAGTTCAGAATGTGGATAAGTTAATTGGTGATCTATTAGATATACATAAAATACATTTATGAATGCAAAGAAAGAAATAGCAAACAATATAATAAGCTTAAGTTCAATTAATATATTAGGGATATTAATCCCTATAATGACTATGCCCGTATTAGCTAAGTCATTAGGTAGTAATTTATATGGGCAATACTTATTATTCATGACCATTATAGTATTTGGACATACTATAATCGACTATGGTACACAATATACAGGTATCAGAGAAGCGTCCAAAGCACGCCATCATAAAAAATGGATAAAAATCATTTATGATGGTCATCAAGGAACAAGATGGATATTATCAACACTTTATATTTTTGCCTGCATTCTATATAGTTATTTACTTAAAATGGATTTTATTTTTAATTGGATAATATTTGGAGGCATACCATACTTCTTAGGGTACATTTTAAGCAGCTCTTGGTTCTATCAAGCTGTAGGAAAGTCGAAAGAACTAATTTTATATTTTATATTCCCACGGATAATAAATTTAATTACTATAGTTATATGCGTAAAATCACCTTCAGATATAACATATGCTGTTTATTCATCCACATGGCCAATTTTAATAAGTGGAATAATTCTTTTTATTAAAATTAAAAATAATTATAAATTAAGTATAATAAACCTCTCATCCAGTCAGTTTTTTTTCAAGCGGGGATTTAATTCCTTCATTGGAATTTTATTACCAAACTTATATAATTCGTTACCAACTATAATTATGGGTGGATTATTTAAGCCTTCAGAATTTGCAAAATTTGCAATTGCAATCAGATTATCAGGAATAGCTATAACAGTTCAAGAAATCATTGCAAAATCCATATATCCATTACTTTCCAGAACAAAGGGAAATCATGTAAATAAAATAATAAAAATAAATTCATTACTATCCATCCCTATTATAATAGTAATATTATTATTTGGCGAAAAAATTATCACAATACTTTTAGGAAATGAATATTCGAAAAACATTTATTTAAATATATTGATTGTAAGTATTTTTTTTATAGGACTCAGTAATTCTTATAGCGAAGGCTACTTTTTACCAAAAGGATTTGACAAAATATATAGAAATATATCCATAAGGATTTCTTTGGTATCATCTTTATTATCTGCTATATTAATATATAAATATCAGATAACCGGAGGAGCAGTTGCAATTGCAATTGCCCGAATACTTTTCTTTATAGATTACCGAGTTAATTATATAAAAATCATCAAACTAACTCAAAAATAACAACTCCGGCTAAACTAAGGATAACATACACTATAAACAATTAGATAAAATATAGGAAGGTAACAGATTTTCGATCATATATAGAATAGTTAGTTACTGTAGTATGGCTTTGCCTTTTTCAAGGTGAAACGTGGCTAGAGTTGATATTTATTATCGTTATTGTCACAAATCAATCAATGCCATTCGTGTACTAAAAAATCGTCACCCGTTGAAAACGCTTAAAAACTCCCCGGAACGTGACCTACCTCCCTTTTGATGAGAATGACATTCAGCTCATTTGTGAAATGGATGGGTCAAGAATTCAAGGTGTGTATCATGAATTTCATTGTATTGCATCTAATACTGTTTAAAGTAAGTAATCAAGAAAAATTAATTGCAAATTGATCACCATAACCTTCCAAGAGCGTATGTAGCTCATACTCCATGGTATCTTGAGTCCAGGTGATAAAACGTCGCCAGTGATATTTGGCTTGTTTCCAGACGATTTCAATCAGGTTTAGCTCTGGACTGTAGGCGGGAAGATAAAGTAAAAGCAGGTTGTGTTCTTGTAACCAGCGATGTCTAATTTTTTCCGCGATCCCATGGTGGATACGCGCATTATCCAACACTAAAAATGTCAGGCGCTTGTCCCCTTGTTTAGCGACCTGCTCTAAAAAATCAATCACATCAGCTCGCGTAATACTACCTGACGCTGTCTGGTAAAACAGTGTGTTGTCCGTATAATTTAACGCCCCCAGGACTGACCATCTGCCATGGGCTTGAGGCTCAGTCTCATGGGGCTTATCCCGTGGACTCCAACCATATTGCACCGGCGGAGACGCGGCAAAACCGGCCTCATCAAAATAGACCAGACGGTAATGGCCTAACTGTGCCCCGGTCTTAATTTTGCTCAGCAAGGTGGATTTTTTCGCAAACTCCGTTTCATTGCGCTTTTTTTAAGCGACAGGCGGGTTCGTTTATAGGTGAGTCCCGGCTTTTTCAGGGTATTCACCAGCGTTTCAAGCGTACAGGGCAGGGAACCATGCCTTGCCTCAACGCACTGAGCTATTCGGGCGAGCGTCAGGGACTCTGCGCTGGCCGCTTCGACCGCAGTGGCAATCATTTCAGGCGTCATGGCGAGATACCGGCCGCCGGCATGACCCCCTAATAATCCGGCAATCCCGGAATGGTGCCATGTGTGAACCCAGTTGTAGATAACCCGGAGACTGCATCCTATCTCAGCGGTGATCTGGGACGGCTTGACGCCTCTGGCAAGCATGAGCAAACCCGTTCCTCGCGTACGGACGTCTCGGTGTAGGTGATTCAAGGCCAGTTGTTGTAATGTCATTCGTTCAGGCTCAGAAAGTGTTATCTTCGATTTCATAAGAACAGGTGGAAAATCGGGTTATCGGGTTATCGGGTTATCGGGTTATCGGGTTATCGGGTTATCGGGTTATCGGGTTATCGATTATAACAGTAATGCAGATAATTTATCTTATTAACTTAATATAAATTGCTTTACCTCCTTAACAGTAAGGTTGTGCTGCAATCAAAGCTTTCAACACATTGAATACATAACCCTATGATTTGCAACGTTTGGTTTATTTTGGAAAATCCGGCATTCATGCCTTTTAATTCCGGTATGTGATGAAAAAGAGATGAGTTTATTTTTCCCCCTGAAAAAGCAAGAAAAAGTTATACACAATAAGGTCATTTATTGGAGTGCAAAATTGATCTTATTTTTTATATTGAGAGTTTTTAGAGGTTCCCTTAAATTTGACCTTACGTAACCGAATTCATCGTTTGAATCGTAAGACACTGGGTTATTCAAAATCGATTAGAATGCATAATAAAATTATCAGTATTTTCATCAAACGAAAACATTATAACTAAGCAAATCAATATATTGAATACATGACCGCACCCATAAAAACATTTAATTTAACAGGTAAATAAATGTATATTTTTGTACTTACATTCTGTACATTATATCTTTATATTATAAAAAAATATAAAGATAATTTCATATTATTACTCATCCCTTTTTTGGTTTATTTTTTAACCGCCGGGCTACAGTATAATATTGGTTCAGATTATTTTTCCTATATTAATATATATAATAATCAATGGCTTATCGATAAATATTATAATTCAGGCGAGTATATTTTTTTTACGCCAACAAGATATTATATTATTTAAATATGCCAGCACAATCTATATTTTTATTATTTTCGTTTTTCCAATCAATATTCATATTTCATTTTTTAAAAAGAATAGGGAGAATGGGATTTACTTTGTGGATTTTTTTTCTTATATTTTTTACTGTTTCAAATATATATCACAACCAACTAAATGGAATTAGACAGTATGCAGCATTAACTCTACTTCCGTTTTTAACACTACTAATTTTTGAAAAAAAGTATATAAGTTTCCTCATAGGATGCATAATTTCCATGAGCTTCCATTTATCCGCATTCATATTTTTTATTTTTTACCCTCTCAGATGGTTTTATTTATACCTTAGAAGGTACAATTTTATACTCTTTTTATTATGCATACCCTTATATTTTTACCTTACAAAGCTAGCCCCAAATATTATAGATCACATAAGCCCTAATTATTCTTTCTATCTTAAGAGCAAGTACGCAGAACCAACTGAATTGATAAATATTCTAACAAAAGTTTATTATTTGCCTCTAATATTTCTTTTTTTCTTTGTTTACAAAGAAAAAAATAGTAACTATTTCGACTTCTGCATTTTTATTTTTTCACTAACGTATTGGTCATTTTTAATGGGTATGAATATAGGATTACTATCGAGAATATCAAGTTATTTTTGGTTTTTCATTTTATTCCCTAACTATTATTTAATAAAGTATTACCAACATAGAGAGAGAAAGATAGAATCATATTGTATAATATTATACTGTTTAATTCCATACTTATTAAAAGTAACCATTTTTGCAAAAAATGAGTATATATATAATAGCTATTTATTTAATTGACCTTGGATTCGACTAATAAGCGCAATTTCTGAGAAAGGCGGTCAGTTGCTATAGTAGGCATCTTTCTCGCCAAAGGAAAATGCACTATGGCCTATATGCAACTGACCGAAATAGAAAGATATCAGATTTTCAGTTTAAAAGAAGCCGGTTTTACACAACGTTTTATTGCAACGTCGCTTAATCGAGCCCCATCAACGATTAGCCGCGAATTGAAAAGAAACCGGGAAGCCCAGAAATACTGCCCTAAACAAGCCCAAATTAAAGCTTCAGAGCGCCGCCGTACTGCGGTAAAAGCCGTCAAAGTGACACCGGAGATAACAAAGTGGATTAAGCAGTTAATTTGGCAAGATTTAAGCGCTGAACAAACCGTCGGTTATCTTAAAAGGGAGAAGATAATATCCTTGCATCATGAAACCGTGTATAGATTGATTTATAAGGATAAAATTAATGGTGGTGATTTATGGCAGCACCTTAGGATTGCTAAAAAACCGTATCGTAAACGCTATGGAAGTGATGAGCGCAGAGGAAAAATCAAAAATAGAATCAGTATTGAGCATCGCCCAAAAATTGTTGATAAAAAGCAGCGTATTGGTGATTGGGAAGGGGATACTATCGTTGGAAAAGATCATAAAAGTGCATTATTAACCTTAGTTGAACGTAAATCGTTATTTACTGTCATCATTAAACTTGAAGATAAAACAGCGGAAGGTGTTGCAAAAGCGACAAAAAGGAATTTATCAAATATAAAACAAAAGGTTAAAACCATCACCTTTGATAATGGATTGGAGTTTGCCGAACACGAACTCATCAGTAAAAATTTAGAGTCCAAGATTTATTTTGCCCACCCTTATTCCCCCTGGGAAAGAGGAATCAATGAGAACACCAATGGACTAATCAGAGATTACTTCCCAAAAGGAACCGATTTTAATCAGGTATCAGAGCGGGAGATAAATCTCGTCGCCAATCGATTAAATAAACGCCCTCGGAAAATTCGAGATTATAAAACACCGGATGAGCTATTTAAAGGAATACCCACTCGTTTACTTCGTTTATAACGGTGTTGCACTTATTATGTGAATGCAAGGACTATATATAAAGGATATGACATGACTAAAATTGCATTTTTCTTACCAAATTTTATGCAAGGTGGTGCTGAAACGGTGACAGTAAGTATAGCTAATTTTATTGCAGAAAATAATCTGAATGCAAAAATATACTTCCTTGTAGCATCTACTCATGGCCCTTTAAAAGGTAAAATAAACTCAAGAATAAATATATTGAATTTAAATTGCAAAAAAACACTATTTTCTCTGATGCCGATATCAAAATTTCTACTCAAAGAGAAACCTGATGTATTATTTTCAACTCTAAAAGAGAATAATGCAATCTCTATCTTAGCCAAGATAATTACATTATCTAAGACTAAAATCGTTATTAGAGAAGCTAATACTTTAAGTTCTGAATTTAGTAGAGAAAAAAACATCTTACAACAAATAAAAAAAATCTTAGTAAAGTACTTATATCCCAAAGCAGATTTAATCATAGCATTATCCAACCATATGAAGAAAGATATAATCTCTTTTATAGGGAAAAATAATGTTAACATAAGTGTAATTTATAATCCAATTAATATGGATTATATACATAAATTATCATTAATTAAGAATGAGGATTATATAGAGTTTAACAAAACTAGAAAAAATATAGTTTCTATTGCAAGGCTATATAAATCTAAAGGATATTTAACCATATTAGAAGCGTTAGCATTATACAAAGAAAAAAATAATAATTTCCATTTTTATGCTATTGGAGATGGCCCTGAAAAAAAACAACTAAAAGATTTTTCTAATAAATTAGGATTATCAGAACATGTTTCATTTTTAGGATTTAAGGAAAACCCATTTAACTTACTAACGCAAGCTGATTGTTTCATTCTTGCATCACTTTATGAAGGAATGCCAAATAGTTTACTTCAAGCTATGGCTCTAGACATTCCCGTCATTTGTACCAACAGCCCAGGAGCTTCAGCAGAAGTATTGGGATATGGTAGTTATGGAAAACTTATTGAGATTAGTGATAGTATAAATCTAAGCAAAAATCTAGACGATATATTATCAAATGACTACAAAGCAAATACCAAGAAAGTGATTTTAGAGCGACATAACCATGAAGTAATATTAACAAAATATATGAATTCTATTCTGGGTATATTAAAGAAATGAGAATTGAGATATTGATTTCCACATTAAATGATGGACTGTTTGATATAAAAATTAATGAAAAATATATTTATTTAATAGTTCATCAAATTACTCTTCATGAAAAAATAGGAGTATATGAAAAGTATTTTTTAGAAAAATTAAAAAATAATAATGTTAGGTATATACAGAGTAACACTATAGGGCTTAGTAAAAGTAGAAATATCGCTCTTAAAAACTCTGTTGGTGATATTTTATGGATTATGGATGATGATGTGGAAATATTGGAAAGCACCCATGACAAAATAATAAACAGTTATAGAAACACATCATATGATATATTAATATTAAATCATACAACTGCAAAAAATAAAACATCATCATATAATATAAAACAATATAAACATAATATAATATCCTCTGCTAAAATTCATTCAATAGATATCAGTTTTAGAAAAAAAATCAAAGAAAAAATACTTTTTGACGAAAGTTTTGGACTGGGCACAAAACTTCCATCAGGCGAAGAATACATATTCATTACAGATGCTATAAAAGCAAACTTTTCTGTTTATCAAACTAATATTATTGCATCAGCCCATCCTAACATATCTTCTGGAGTTGATTTCTATAGTACAAAAGAAAAAATAATTGCAAAAAGGAAAATGTTAGATAGGATTTTTAGAAAATTAAGCCTAATATTAACTATATTATTTATTTTTAAAAAAACCATCTTATTAATAAAAAAGAAAAAACTTTTATCATTTATAAGATACGCATTATTCAAGTGAGTTACTATGCCTACCATCTCTATTATAACCCCAATGTTTAATGCAGAGAAATATATAAAGAAAACCATTACCTCAGTATTAAACCAAACCTTTGAAGACTGGGAGTTAATTATTATTGATGATAACTCTTCAGATAAATCATGCCTAGTAGTCGAACAATTCTCAATTAATAATAAAAAAATAAAATTACTCCGTTTTTCAAAAAACAATGGTGCTGCAATCTCACGAAGAGAGGCCATTAAATTAGCCACAGGACGTTATATAGCTTTTTTAGATTCCGATGATATTTGGCATGAATCTAAGCTTAAAATTCAATTAGAATTTATGAGAAAAAATAAAGTTTCATTTTCATATGGAGATTACTATATATTTAAAGATAATATATTAAATAAACTAGGGGAATTCAAGGCTAAACATAGAGTATCCTTCGCTGATATTTGCCTATCTTGTGATATTGGTTGTTTAACCGTAATGATCGATAGAAAAAAAATATCTGATATAACAATTCCATTATCACCTAAAGAAGATCTGGCCACATGGTTAACAATTTTGAAAGACAAAAATATCATTGCACAAAAATACCCAGGAACGTTAGCTTATTATAGAATATCTGAAAACAGCCTATCCGCCAACAAAATAAAAGAAATAAAAAAACAATTTTATGTTCTAAAAAAAATAGCAAACCTTAATATAATAAAGGCTATTTATTGCCTTTCTATATATATTTTAAAAGGAATTTTAAAACATTACACAAAATATAATAATCTAAAGAAAAAATCGGGGGATATATGAAAATAACAATTTCTGGTACTGGGTATGTCGGTCTTTCAAATGGAATTCTTCTTTCTCAGAAGAATAAAGTAATTGCCTTAGATATCAATGAAGAAAAAATAAAATCACTCAAAAATAAAAAATCACCTATTTATGATGCTGAAATAGACCAATATTTGAGAAGTAGAAAACTAGATTTCACAGCAACTTTAGATAGAAAAGTTGCATATAAAGATGCAACTTTTGTCATTATTGCTACTCCTACAGATTACGACCCAAAAACTAATTATTTTAATACCAAATCAGTAGAGTCTGTTATTGAAGATGTATTAGAATACAATCCCTCTGCAACGATGGTAATCAAATCAACCATTCCAGTTGGCTTTACCAAACAAATGAGAGAGAAATATCAAACTGATAATATCATTTTCTCACCTGAATTCTTGCGTGAAGGCCGTGCTCTTTATGATAACCTCTATCCATCCAGAATTGTTGTCGGTGAACGTTCAGAACGAGCAAAAATATTTGCCAATCTTCTTATTGAAGGTGCAATCAAAAAAAATGTTCCTGTTCTTTTTACCAACTCAACTGAAGCCGAAGCGATAAAACTCTTCGCCAATACTTATCTTGCTATGCGTGTAGCTTATTTTAATGAACTTGATAGCTATGCTGAAGCTAAAGGATTAAACTCACGCCAAATCATTGAAGGTGTATGCTTAGATCCACGCATTGGTAATCATTATAATAATCCATCTTTTGGTTATGGTGGTTATTGTCTTCCAAAAGATACGAAACAATTATTGGCGAATTATCAGGAAGTACCAAATAATATTATTGGAGCAATTGTAGAAGCTAATCGAACGCGTAAAGACTTTATTTCCGACTCTATCATCAGTAAAAACCCCAAAATAGTTGGCGTTTATCGTCTTATTATGAAATCAGGTTCGGATAATTTCAGAGCTTCTTCAATTCAAGGAATAATGAAACGAGTTAAAGCTAAAGGTATTGAGGTCGTAATTTTTGAGCCTGAAATGAAAGAAGACAACTTCTTCAATTCCAGACTAATCCGTGATTTAAATGAATTCAAAACTATATCTGACGTTATTATTTCAAATCGCATGTCTGTAGATTTAAAAGACGTAGAATTTAAAGTATATTCACGCGATCTTTTTGGAAATGATTAATTTATTCAAACTATAATATCTGGATTATTATGAAATATTTAGTCACAGGTGCAGCAGGATTCATTGGTTTTCATTTAATAAAAAAACTTATAAAAAATGGTAATCATGTTATTGGAATTGATAATATCAATGATTATTATGATGTGTCTTTGAAAAAATCAAGGTTAGAAGTTTTATCTAACCTTAATAATTTCAAGTTCATATTTATGAATGTTTCTGATAGAAATTCAATTGAAGAACTATTTACAAATAATAAATTTGATCGTGTTATTCATCTTGCTGCTCAAGCTGGTGTACGATATTCTTTAATTAATCCCTACTCTTATTCTGAAAGTAATCTATTTGGATTCTTAACTATCCTTGAAGGTTGTCGCCATAATAGTGTTGATCATTTAGTATACGCATCCTCAAGTTCTGTATATGGCTTAAATGATCAACTTCCATTCTCCACCTCCGACTCAGTGGATCATCCAGTTTCACTATATGCCGCAACAAAGAAAGCTAATGAGTTAATGGCTCACAGTTATTCTCACCTATATGGTCTTCCGACGACTGGACTGAGATTTTTTACTGTTTATGGTCCATGGGGAAGACCAGATATGGCTCTATTCAAGTTTACAAAAGCAATATTGAACCACGAACCCATAGATGTTTATAACAATGGTCAATTGAGCCGTGATTTTACATATATCGATGATATTGTTGAAGGTATTACAAGAATTTCTGATGTTATACCTGTTTCTAATAATTCTTGGACACCCAAAATCGGCAATCCGGCAAATAGTTCAGCGCCTTATAAAATATATAATATTGGTAATGGCTCCCCAGTCAACTTAATGGATTATATTAACGCTTTAGAAAACAGCTTAGGTATTAAAGCAATTAAAAACATGCTTCCAATGCAACCTGGCGATGTTTACTCAACGTGGGCCGATACTGAAGATCTATTTAAAGCAACTGGCTATAAACCTTCTACTAATATATCGGACGGAGTGGAACAATTTATTCAATGGTATAAACAATATTACCTTTGAACTACTTCGAATAAACACTAGAATGCTATGCTAAACATCGTCCTATTCGAGCCAGAAATCCCGCCTAATACAGGCAATATCATCCGCTTGTGTGCCAACACAGGCTGTCAGCTTCATCTCATTCAACCTTTGGGTTTTACATGGGATGACAAACGCCTGCGTCGTGCAGGGTTGGACTACCATGAATTTGCTAATATCAAACAACATCACGATTACAACGCTTTCCTGGAAAGTGAAGGGCTTAGTTCCGTCAATTCACAGTCTCCTTCTGGAGCCCGTCTGTTTGCCTTAACCACAAAAGGTACTCCGGCGCACAGTAATGTGAGTTATCGTGATGGTGATTACTTAATGTTTGGCCCGGAAACTCGTGGCTTGCCGTCTTATGTATTAGATAACATGCCACCTGAACAGAAGATCAGAATTCCCATGCTGCCAGATAGCCGTAGCATGAATCTGTCCAATTCTGTCGCAGTGGTTGTGTTTGAAGCATGGCGGCAACTAGGCTATCCAGGTGCGTTATTGCGGGATTAAGATTAATAGGACATTCAGCACGGATTATGCGCTGAATGTCCTATCTATTAGTGCTCATAAGAAAAGAACAGAATTTCAAATCCCATCCCCATTCTCAAATCCATTATTGATACCATTAAAATGCTGGTTCATATCCAGCGATGGCTTCTCACTTTCCGGTTTACCAACAATCCTCGCCGGTACACCCGCCACTGTGGTATGAGGTGGAACCGATCTTAATACCACCGATCCTGCCCCAATTTTTGCACCGCGGCCAATCTCGATATTACCGAGGATCTTAGCTCCCGCACCAATCATCACCCCTTCACGTACTTTCGGGTGTCGATCCCCTACCGTTTTACCCGTACCACCAAGCGTCACAGATTGCAGAATGGAAACATCATTTTCAACAATCGCTGTTTCACCAATCACAATTCCAGTTGCATGATCTAGCATAATGCCACAACCAATCCTCGCTGCAGGATGGATATCAACCCCGAACGAAACTGAAACCTGGTTTTGCAGATAGATTGCCAATGCTTTGCGATCTTGTTTCCACAGCCAATGTGCAATGCGGTAAGCCTGTAGTGCATGGAAGCCCTTAAGATAGAGCAATGGGGTCGAATATTTATCTACTGCCGGATCGCGCAGTCGTACAGCTTTGATGTCACAGGCTGCCGATTCAATCATCTTAGGATCACTGCGGTATGCATTTTCAACGACTTCTCTGACTTCAATGGGAGGCATAATCGGTGATGCTAACTTATTTGCCAGCATATAGCTTAGGGCACTACCAAGATTTTCATGCTTGAGTAATGTCGCATGAAAAAAACTGGCTAACATGGGTTCACAATCTGCCAGAGCTTTCGCTTCATTTTTTATATTTTCCCAGACTTCGTTAAGTTCTGATCGCGACATATCAGCATTCCCATTTTACTTAAGAGTGAGAGCGTTCTCCCTCTTCTCTTGTAGCCCTTCCCAATAATGTTTGGGCAGCCTCAATCACATTTTTATTGCAATACAGTATCTGGTAGATCTGCTCTGTGATAGGCATTTCAACGCCCGTTCGTTCCGCCAAAGCACGGACTTCTTTAGTATTGCGGTATCCTTCAACAACTTGCCCAATCTCACGTTGTGCTTCATCAACACCAATACCTTTTCCCAGCATCATGCCAAAACGACGATTACGGGATTGGTTATCAGTGCAGGTCAGGACTAAATCACCCAATCCAGCCATTCCCATGAATGTAGAAGGATCTGCCCCCAACGCCACGCCAAGACGGCTCATCTCGGCTAACCCTCTGGTGATCAATGCCGTGCGAGCATTAGCTCCAAATCCCATACCATCAGAGATCCCTGCACCAATTGCAATAACATTTTTTATTGCCCCACCGAGCTGCACACCAATAAAATCCGGATTTTTGTAGACTCGAAAGCTTTTGCCACAATGGAAAAACTGTTGAAGTTCTTCACTAAACTCAGGCGTTGTGGCAGAAACAGCAATCGCTGTTGGTAAACCTGCTGCTAACTCTTTTGCGAATGTCGGGCCAGAAACTACAGCCAAGGGAATTTCATCACCTAATATCTCACGGGCTACATCTTGTAATAAGCGCCCAGTTTCCGCTTCAAGCCCCTTGGTAGCCCAAACAATGCGGCTATCCTGTTGTAAATATGGTTTTATCTGCTGTAAGACATCACCGAAAACATGGCTGGGAACCACTACCAATATATTACAACTGGCTGAAATAGCACTTTTTAGGTTGGATTCAACCAATAAGCTATCAGGAAAAGCAACATCCGGTAAAAATGCCTGATTACAACGCGCTTGTTGCAACGCATTGACGTGCTCAGGGTTATGCCCCCAAAGCACAACATCATGCCCATTGCGAGCCAACGTAATGGCTAAAGCGGTGCCGTATGAACCGGCACCGATTACTGTCATAGAAGCAGTATTCATTAGGCTTCCTGTGCAGCCTCATTAGGCTGAGATTCAGCCTGCTGTTGCAGATAATTCATGAACAAGGCATCAAAGTTAACAGGAGCCAGGTTCAGTTGTGGGAAAGTACCACGACTTACCAAGCTGGTGATGCATTCACGGGCGTATGGGAACAGGATGTTCGGGCAGTATGCACCTAAGCAATGTGCCAACTGGGTTCCTTCAATACCATCAATAGAGAAAATACCCGCTTGCTGAACTTCACACAAAAACGCTGTTTCTTCTTCCAATGTCGCCGTGACGGTAACACGCAGAACAACCTCATAAACTCCCTGAGCCAATTCACTGGAAGCAGTGTCCAGATCCAATTTAACTTCCGGCTGCCAATCCTGCTGGAAAATCTGAGGGGCTTTCGGTGCTTCGAAAGAAATATCTTTCGTGTAAATACGCTGGATCTGGAAAGCCATTTCTGTGTTGTTTTGTTCTGACATAATAATGTTTACCTTTTTCTGATGTCCTTACTAAACTTTTCAAGAATGCAAGCATACTACTTGCACCTAAGTTCTTTATTTCTTGCCACGAGCCAATGGCAGATTTTCACCCGCCCAACCAGCAATTCCCTCTTTCAGGGAATAGACCTGCTCAAAGCCCAAACGAACCAGATTTTCCGCTGGTGTTCTGGATTCCAGCCCATTCGCTGAAACTACGATAACAGGCTGTTTTTTATGTTTCTCCAACTCACCTAAATTGCTGTCTTTAATTTCAGATGGCGTCAGGTTAACGGAACCAATAATATGCCCTCTGCGAAAATCGTCACGGGAGCGTAAATCCACGACGATAGCTTCTTCCTTGTTGATGAAATGGATGGCCTGAGCACGGGTGATCTCTTTACTCTTGGAGAACACACTTTTTACCGTCATGACAATGACAGCCACCAGCAATGCAATCCAGACAAGGCTCAGGATCGTGTTCCGGCTAATAAATTGCATGATTTCTTGCAGCATGGAGGGCAACAACTCCCGTTAGTTAATAACAAATATCTAAGGTAGAAGAGTATACCTGTGTGTTGCATCAATTACAGCCAATTAGCATCAATACAATGCAGATTTTGCGGAGAGTTTCGAGAAAAATTAAAAAACATACCGAGAACGACTTGATTGTCATACATCAATAAAATATTTCATGTAACACTGGTTCAAGGCAGGATTTTCGACAATAAATGGACTAAATTAACTAAAACTTATATTAATAATAAAAAACAATCTGTTCTCTGGTCAGGTGCAATTCCTCATGAAATAATCAGGCGCTATGTAGCAGCAGGGTACTCAATAAGATGGCTGAAAATAAGGATCTCAAGAGCCGTAAGAATCGGCAAAGGCAATACAAACTGCAAAATAAAATCAGAGTGTTAAAACTCTGTGCCTTGTTGTTCACCTTTATCAGTTTCAGTACAAATACTTTCGCCAATCCAATTTCAGAGAATAAGAATCAGCTCAAAGATATTCAGCAGAATATTGCTGAGAAAGAGAAAAGTGTAAAACAGCAACAAGAACAACGTACAGATCTGCTTAACCAATTAAAAGAACAAGAAAGTACTATCTCAGAAGTGGGACGCTCACTACACACAACACAGACTCGTCTAAATAAACTAGAAAACGACATTTCATCGTTAAATGCCAATATCAAACGCCTGCAAACACAGCAAAAGGAGCAACGTCAATTACTTGCCAACCAATTGAATGCTGCATTCCGGCAAGGAAATCATCAGGGCCTAGAGTTGTTGCTCAATGGACAAGAAAATCAGCGAAAAGAACGTATTCTCGCCTATTACAGTTACTTGAATCAGGCACGTCAGGAAGCTATCGCCACACTGCAAAAAACAACTGAAGAACTCAACCAGCAAAAAAAATTGCAACTCGAAAAACAAAGTGAACAGAAAGCGATACTGACCAGCCAAAAGCAGCAAAAGCAAAAGATGGAAACTGCCCGCACTGCGCGGCATAAGACATTAACGGTTCTTGAATCTTCATTGAAAAAAGATCAACAAAGCCTGGCAGAACTTCGGCAGAATGAAACCAGATTGAGAGACAAAATTGCCAAAGCTGAGCGAGAAGCCAAATCGCGTGCTGAACGTGAGGCACGTGAAGCAGCTCGTGTTCGTGCCCAAGTTGCTGCTAAACAAAAACAAGCTCAACAAAAAGGTTCCAGTTATAAACCAACAGAAGAAGAACGTGCTCTCATGGCACGAACTGGCGGTCTTGGACGCCCTGCAGGCCAAGCAATCTGGCCAGTACGCGGTCGTGTCATCCATAGTTTTGGTGAAACGATACAAGGTGAACTTCGCTGGAAAGGGATTGTTATTTCAGCAGCAGAAGGGACAGAAGTCAGGGCAATCTCAGATGGACGTGTATTACTGGCAGACTGGCTGCAAGGCTATGGTTTGGTTGTCGTGATCGAACATGGTAAAGGCGATATGAGCATTTACGGTTATAACCAGAGCACATTGGTCAGTGTTGGGCAACAGGTTCGGGCTGGCCAGCCAATAGCTTTGGTTGGCAGCAGCGGCGGGCAACAACAGCCTTCACTGTATTTCGAAATCCGCCGTCAAGGACAAGCTGTTAACCCATTACCGTGGTTAGGGAAATAGGACAGGAACAAAGCATGGTGAAGATGCGGTATCGATTAATAAAGCGGGTTAATGCATTGACTCTTTTATCTTGGATACTGCTATTCTTCACGACATTGCTATTGACTTTAAATGTACAAGCTGCACGTTTAGCCATCATCATTGATGATGTTGGCTATCGTGTTAGTGAAGAAAACAAAATCTTACAAATGCCGGTTGCGGTTTCTATCGCAATCCTACCTAACTCCCCGTACGGCAGAAAAATAGCAGAAAAGGCTCATCAACAAGGGCGGGAGATTTTAATCCACTTGCCTATGGCACCATTAAGCAAACAACCGCTGGAAAAAAATACACTCCATCCAGCCATGAGCAGAAACGAAATTGCTCGTATTATTCAAGATGCGATACAGAAAGTTCCCCATGCTGTTGGTATGAATAATCATATGGGCAGTGCAATGACATCTAATTTCGGTGGCATGGAAAAGGTAATGCAAGTGTTATCCCATCACCATCTCTATTTTCTGGACAGTGTGACAATAGGTAATACACAGGTCACCAAAGCGGCAATGGGAAGCACGGTTCCTGTGATCCGTCGAAATGTGTTTTTGGATAATATCCAAACCGAAGCCGAAACACGGCATCAACTTAACCGTGCGATAGCCCTCGCCCGTAAACGCGGTTCTGCCGTTGCAATTGGGCATCCACATCCCACGACTATACGCGCCTTACAGCAAGCAATTGCAACATTACCTGATGATATTGCACTGGTAACACCCAGTATGTTGTTAGGTCTACCGATAGTCAAAAACGCTCATCAAACTGTACGTAAGTGCGTAAAACCCCATGAACCACCTGTACCAGCCACTCAATTGGAATATCTCAAGATGGTAAAAAAGGCATTATCTGACAATGTCATCTTTAATGCCTTAAATCGATACATGCAAAAACGCTTGGGCAACCATCCAATACAGGATTCAGGCAAGCCAGAAGTAAAACAAACAACGGAAAACAAAGCGGCAAGTAAATCAGGAGAACCACCAAAAGCCGATCAAACAGGCGTCCTAAAAACCAAAGACACCTGCACCAATTTTTAATCCCAATTTAAGATAACTTTGCCAGATTGCCCTGAACGCATGACATCAAAACCTTTCTGGTAATCATCAACCGAAAATTGGTGAGTGATAATCGGGGATAAATCCAGACCAGATTGGATCAACGCCGCCATCTTGTACCAAGTTTCGAACATTTCACGTCCGTAGATCCCCTTGATAAATAATCCCTTAAAGATGACCTGATTCCAATCTATCGCCATGTCCGAAGGCGGTATCCCCAACAGAGCAATACGTCCACCGTGATTCATGGTATTGAGCAAAGTACCGAACGCTGGCGGTGCTCCTGACATTTCCAAACCGATATCAAAACCTTCTGTCATTCCCAGCTCTGCCATGACATCAGTCAGGTTTTCTTTGCTGACATTCACGGCACGGGTAACCCCCATTTTGCGAGCCAGCTCAAGACGGTATTCATTGACATCCGTAATCACGACATGACGAGCACCAACATGCTTACACACCGCTGCTGCCATAATCCCGATAGGGCCAGCGCCTGATACCAGTACATCTTCCCCCACCAGATCAAAAGACAGCGCAGTGTGTACTGCATTGCCAAATGGATCAAAAATCGCAGCCAGCTCATCGGGTATATTGTCCGGGATCTTAAAAGCATTAAATGCGGGAATAACCAGATATTCAGCAAAGGCTCCTTCACGGTTTACACCAACTCCAGTGGTATTACGGCATAAATGGGTACGCCCGCCACGACAGTTACGACAGTGACCACAGGTGATATGGCCTTCACCGGATACGCGATCACCAATCTTGAATCCTTTGACTTCCTGACCAATCGCAACGACTTCACCGACATATTCGTGCCCGACCACCATCGGGACAGGGATCGTTTTTTGCGACCAATCATCCCAGTTATAGATGTGAACATCCGTTCCACAAATGGCAGTTTTACGGACTTTGATCATCACATCATTGTGCCCAAGTTTTGGTGTGGGCACATCGGTCATCCAGATACCTTCTTCTGGTTTTAATTTAGATAATGCTTTCATAATGAAACCTTAAGCAATGACATCCAATTGTTTGCCAATACGTATAAATGCAGCCACCACACGTTCAATCTGCTCTTCCGTATGAGCGGCTGAGATCTGGGTTCGAATACGTGCCTGACCTTTAGGAACAACCGGATAGAAGAAACCAATCACATAAATCCCTTCTTTCAATAGTTCTGCGGCGAATTCCTGTGCCAGTTTCGCATCACCCAACATAACAGGGATGATGGCATGGTCAGCTCCTGCCAAAGTAAAACCGGCTGCCGTCATTTTTTCACGGAACAAATTCGCATTTTTCCAGAGACGCTCACGCAGATCATCGCCATTTTTCAACATATCCAACACTTTGATCGATGCGGCAACAATGGCTGGAGCTAACGAGTTAGAGAACAGATATGGACGTGAACGCTGGCGCAACCATTCAACAACTTCTTTACGCGCAGCAGTATATCCACCGGATGCGCCACCCAGCGCCTTACCAAGCGTACCGGTGATGATGTCAATACGTCCCATAACATCACAGTATTCATGTGTGCCACGACCATGCTTACCAACAAAGCCAACCGCATGTGAATCATCCACCATGACTAGTGCACCGAATTCATCAGCCAAATCACAGATGGATTTCAGGTCAGCAATGACACCGTCCATTGAAAATACCCCGTCAGTTGCGATCAGGATATTCTGCGCACCTTCTGCTTGTGCTTTTTCCAACTGTGCTCTTAATTCTTGCATGTCATTATTGGCATAACGGTAACGTTTTGCTTTGCATAAACGGATGCCATCAATGATGGAGGCATGGTTCAAGGCATCAGAGATAATGGCATCTTCTGGCCCAAACAGGGTTTCGAACAGACCGCCGTTTGCATCAAAGCACGAGGAGTACAGAATGGCATCTTCCATACCCAAAAATTCAGCAATCTTATTTTCTAATTCTTTATGGGAATCTTGCGTACCACAGATAAAACGAACGGATGCCATACCAAAACCGTGGCTATCCATGCCTGCTTTTGCAGCCGCAATCAGGTCAGGATGATTGGCCAAGCCTAAGTAGTTATTAGCACAAAAATTAATGACTTGATTACCTTCAGCAACCGCAATATTGGCATCCTGCGCAGAAGTGATGATACGCTCACTTTTGAATAATCCTTCGGAACGGGTTTGCTCCAACTGCTCAGTAATTTTCTGGTAAAACGATGCTGACATTTTTCTCTCCTGAATCCCTAATTAAGTGAAAGGCGTGATGTATCTTACTGATAGATCTTGCCAGTGACGACACAACGAAAAAGAGAATATCAACTTTGTAAAGCTGATCACGCCCCAGAGTCTGGTATACAGCAATATTTCAGGATATTCCTCTGCTTAAGCTACTGTCGTCAGTAGGGTTAAGTGCTATTATACGCAGCAAAGATATACCCAATAGATGTCAAGTTGTAGTAATAAAACTGCGATTTACGTAAAGTCGGTTATAGTGAATTAACTATTTAGAGGTGAGCCAAATGATTATTGTCACTGGTGGCGCAGGGTTTATTGGCAGCAATATTGTCAAGGCACTGAATGATGAAGGCTATAAGGATATTCTGGTTGTTGATAACCTAAAAAACGGCACCAAGTTCGTCAATTTGGTTGATTTGGATATCACCGATTATATGGATAAGGAAGACTTTATCGCCAGCATCGTTGCAGGTGATGATTTGGGTGATATTGATGCTATTTTCCACGAAGGTGCTTGCTCATCCACAACAGAATGGGATGGTAAGTATATGATGGACAATAATTATCAATACTCCAAAGATGTGTTGCATTATTGCCTTGAGCGTCAAATTCCCTTCCTGTACGCCTCCTCTGCGGCTACTTATGGTGGCCGCAGTGATAATTTCATTGAAGAGCGCCAATATGAAAAACCGCTCAATGTTTATGGCTACTCCAAGTTCCTGTTTGACCAATATGTTCGTGATATCCAGCCCCATGCAGATTCCCAAATTTGTGGCTTTCGTTATTTCAATGTTTACGGGCCGCGCGAAGGACATAAAGGCAGCATGGCGAGTGTTGCCTATCATTTAAACAATCAGATTCACCAAGGACAGAATCCGAAGTTATTTGCCGGCAGTGAAAATTTCCGCCGCGATTTTATCTATGTCGGCGATGTTGCCGCCGTCAATCTGTGGTGCTGGAAAAATAGCGTTTCCGGCATTTTTAACTGTGGAACAGGTCGTGCTGAATCTTTCCAGTCTGTTGCAGATGCAGTGATTGAATTCCATAAAGAAACATCTCCAACTGTGGAATACATCGACTTTCCAGAAAAATTAAAAGGTCGTTATCAGCGTTTTACTCAAGCAGATCTGACAAAACTTCGTGCCGCTGGCTATCAAAAGCCGTTCAAGACGGTTGCCGAAGGCGTCGCTGAATATATGCAATGGCTCAATCAGGATAATTGATCGATTTCTATGAAGATATTGGTGCTCGGCCCATCATGGGTAGGTGACATGATGATGTCACAAAGCCTCTACCGGACTTTGAAAGATTTATACCCCAATGCAGAAATTGATGTAATGGCGCCAGCATGGTGCCGTCCATTGCTGGCAAAAATGCCAGAAGTGCATCAGGCATTGGCCATGCCGCTTGGTCATGGTGCCCTTGCCTTGGGTGAGCGCCGACGCCTTGGGCTGGCATTACGTGAAAATAGATACGATCGTGCTTATGTATTGCCTAACTCATTCAAATCTGCGCTGGTACCTTTCTTCGCCAATATCCCGCTACGTACAGGCTGGCGTGGTGAGATGCGTTACGGACTACTAAATGATATCCGAGTCCTAAATAAAAATGCTTTCCCACTTATGGTTCAACGCTACGTCGCTCTCGCCTATGAAGGGAAAAACATGCGTAGTGCAGATGATCTTCCACAACCTTTATTATGGCCGCGATTAAGTATCAATGACGAAGATATTGCAGAATCAACCTCGGCTTTCAATATCTCTGATCACCGCCCTATTATTGGTTTCTGCCCTGGTGCCGAATTTGGCCCAGCCAAACGCTGGCCACACTATCACTATGCTGCTCTTGCTGAACAGTTAATTACCCAAAAAGGCTATCAAATTTTGCTGTTTGGTTCTGACAAAGATCATCAGGCAGGTGAAGATATTCGCGCACTTTTAAGCGATGATGCCCGCGAAGATTGTCTTAATTTGGCTGGAAAAACCTCACTTGAACAAGCGGTAAATGTCATCGCCGCATGTGATGCTATCGTCACAAACGACTCAGGTTTGATGCATGTAGCGGCGGCCTTAAACCGTCCTCTGGTGGCATTATATGGGCCAAGTAGCCCAGATTTTACCCCGCCATTATCGAGTAAAGCTGAAGTGATCCGTCTGATTACGGGCTATCACAAAATCAGAAAAGGCGACAGCGATGGCGGTTATCACCAAAGCCTGATCGATATTCAACCTGAAAGGGTTTTATCTTCATTAGAAAAACTGCTACAGGCGGAGAGCCAAAATTAATGCGTGTTTTACTGGTAAAAACATCTTCTATGGGGGATGTATTACATACTCTGCCAGCACTAACAGATGCAGAACAGCAGTTTCCTGACATTCAATTTGATTGGGTCGTGGAAGAAGGGTTTGCCCAAATTCCAACCTGGCACAATGCTGTCGGCAATGTGATCCCCGTAGCTATTCGCCGTTGGCGAAAAAATTGGTTCAGAAAAGATATTCGTGAAGAACGAGCGCTGTTCCGGCAACAACTGCAACAATATCAATATGACGCCATTATTGACGCGCAAGGTCTATTGAAAAGTGCTTTTTTGGTAACCCGATTAGCACATGGTCCAAAGCATGGTTACGATCGAAAAAGTATCCGTGAACCCATCGCCAGCTTCTTCTATGATCATTGTCATGCTGTCAGCAAGCAACAGCATGCAGTTGAGCGCATTCGAGCGTTATTTGCTGATAGTTTGAGCTATAAAAAACCGTCAGAGCAAGGTGATTACGCCATCGCCCGCCATTTTTTGCACCAACAAACCAGTAACCAAAATCACTATCTCGTTTTCCTCCATGCAACAACGCGTGATGAAAAACATTGGCCTGAAGATCATTGGCGACAGCTTATCGCAAATATCCAGACAACAGGTATACGCATCAAATTGCCCTGGGGTGCCGAGCATGAATATCAGCGGTCATTAAGGTTGTCAGAAGGGTTTTCCCATGTTGATGTTCTGCCAAAACTGACTCTGGCTGAAATTGCGCATGTTCTCGCAGGGGCACAAGCCGTAGTTTCCGTTGACACGGGATTAAGCCATCTTACAGCAGCACTTGATCGACCCAATATCACGCTATTTGGGCCGACTGATCCTGGCTTAATTGGTGGATATGGTAAAGAGCAACATCCCCTAAAATCGACGGATAATACAATGCAAGGTATTACTCCAGAAGAAGTTATGTTGCTCTTGTTGGGCAAGTTAAAAAATCACTTTGCCTAGTGGCAATGTTTCACACCAACGACTTTTGTATTCAAGAGTAGGATTACCCAATGAGTAGCGCATCGTTTTGTCTCTCTGCTGACATAATGCCTTTGCTTCTTGGGTATTCACCCACATCAAGATACTGCCAACACTAAGATGAGCATATTCAGGATCATAACCTCCATTAATGGCATCAAAAGAAACCCATTTTGGACTATCGGCCCACAAGACAAGATCGTAAGCACAAGGTTTGCCGTTAATCAGCAACACATTGCCAAATATATGCTCACGAAGCTCAGTATATATCTCAAGGAGATGCTTTTTTTGCTCTTCAGAATGACTATAATCCCAACGCTTTTGGTATAGATCGATATAAATATCCACCAAGTCTTCTGCACTGAATTCACTTGAAGGACGAATTTCTCCTCCCGCACGCCTAAATTTGTTGATTTCGTTACTACGATTACGGCGAGTTTTATAAGAAAAACTGTCTTTGATTAGGCAAACTTTTCGTTTACTCAATAAGGAGTGAAAGCTGGTATTAATAAAATTATTTTTGTGGATTACAGATAATCTTTTTGATTTTACAGGTAAAAACAGTTTTGCATCCGCTGCAATAGGAAAAATAATTTCATCATATGAAACTGGGTATCTGGATTGCATTTTTTCAATCAATTTATTGTTTTTAAAAGAAAAATAAGCTCCTTGAATTGCAGGATCTGTTTTCTTGATATAAAAGCAAAACTGCTCATCAAGATGTTTATCCAAAAATTTTATAATATTGGGATGTGCTAATGTACAACCACCAAAAAGAGCATGCGCTTCTTTATATTGTTCAAAACTGCATTCTTTCCATCCTGAAAAAAGAGATTTTAATTTTTCCATAATTCCTCATAAAATATGATATCACTAAAATTAAACCATAAAAAATAAACACATCACTCTATTTTAAATTGGGGTAAAAATAGAAAAAAATTACATTTAAAAGAAAGTATCATATTTAACCTTATCTTTAAACGGATTAAATATAGTGAAAACTTTATCTTCATTAACTCTATTTTTAATAAAATTTTCTGTATTACCATTACTAATAGATAAATGAGTTTCTTCTTTTAACAAAAATTTCGCTTTATACGCAGTAAAAAGAGATAAATGTATCCACGAGAACAAAACCAATTATCATTATTTTTTTGCAACCATAATATATTTCAATAAATTAACATTTATAAAAAAATTCATTACATTAATGGGGTAACTAAAAACAATATATCGTTCAATAAATAATCTCATGGTTTTTTCTTAAAAAAGTTCACAATTAAAAGTGAACCCAAGAGATAAGGATTTAACACTCATTGTTTAAATTTCAATCTATAATACTCAGCTAACGTCATTCCCTGTACCAAAGGCTGCAAAAATGCAAATAACTCTTCCAGATCCTGATAAAGCTGCTCAATTTTTTCTTCATTATGAAAAGTCGGGCTACCACCAGGCATAAATTCAGAGGAATGCAACATAAACTCAACATAATCACTACCAGATGCCAACATTTTCTGGACAACGGTTTTCATTTGCGCCAAATTTCCGCCTTTCGGTCGCAACCAATTAACCGATGGAGAACGCTGTTTTCCTCTTAATTGATCATATTTCTGCTTAATAAAGTTCATAACTATTGAGTGCTTATATTGAATGCTCATCGGTACTTGCAATAACGGAGAATCCCCTTCTTTGGAAATATCCTGCAAATCCATAAAATAAGCATGATCAGGAAAACGGCTATAATCTGTTCCACCATTTCCATTAGGATCGCCCTTGGTAAAGTTCCAATTAACTTTTGGTGTAACAGAACAATCTACTTGATACCCATATTCAACCAATAATTGCGCATAATACTCATTAAATGCCCAACGACCAGCCCGATGACTCAGCATTTTTGTCTGGAGCTTCTCTTCCAAGAGGTTAGTCATGAAAGAAACTTTTGCTTTTATTTGCTCTTCAGGATACTCAATCAAATATGGCTTATAACGCATGTCATCGTTAGTAAGGGGAACAATAGGTGGACTATTCCAGGCATGTAAATGCATACCAATTTCACCCTTATTTCTGGCGATCACATCCTTGGCAAATTCGATATAGCTATCATCCATTGCCATTTCATAGTTAGTTAACCAAACGGGTTTGAATCCAAAACGCTCACATAAGTTCTGAAATCGTGGTAAATATTGCGTATTTTTGGTAGAGATTTGCTCGCTGTTTTGCCAAAGGTTATCACCTTCAGTATCAATTGTGATGATGAATGCAGATTTACTCATGATAAAGTTAGCCTAGTTAAGAAAAAATCTATCTTGTCCAAAATAACATGTAATGGTATTTCACTAATCTTACTATTAATTTCCTTTTGAGTTAACTGAATAGCATTTTTATTTCCCGGCCCCCACACATTATTGTTAACAAAATTTCCATGCTTGTCATTACCATATAATGCAACTATATTCTTTTCATATGCTGCAGCCACATGTACAATTGATGTATCTGGTGAAATAACTAAATCAGAATATTTTATAATCTCCACGGCAGAAAGAAAATCATCAAATGGATTAATTATATAACCATTTAAATGTGAGATAGTTTTTAATTTATCACTCTTTCCAATCAATATAATATTAGTTGATGGATATGATTCTCTAATATAGGATATGATTCCTATTAGTTGCTCTTCTGAAAGATCTCTTTTTTCTGTAGCGGAAAAAGGATTAATAACAATAGTTACTTTTCCAGATAACTTTATATAAAAATCATGAACTTTATCTTGAGTGATCTTCGGAACATGTATATTATATTGCATATTAAAGTCATAAATCCCCATATTATTCATAAGAACTTTATATCGTTCAGTAATATGAGATTCATATTGAAAATATTTTATGCTCTTATTATATATATTAATTTTATCCTTATTGAATCCTAATACATTTTTAGCGTTGATGAGTCGTATAAACAATAAATAAATGACAGAAATTTGATCTCCCATATCAATGACAAGATCATAATTTTCTTTTTTTAATGCCAAGCCGAGTTTTATTATATCTCTAGTTTTATCCGGATAAAAATAAACTTTATTTATGTATGTATTATACTCAATAACACAATAATTGGAGCAACCTGATAATACATGTAACTCAATCCCTCTCTCAGATAATGCTCTGAATATGGGGGTAGAAACTATCATGTCACCAATTTTATTATCATCTCGTAAAAAAAGAACTTTTTTTACGCTATTAACATGAAATTGATTCATTTTCCATGTGTCAATAAAAATTTTAGCAAAATTAAACTTTAATTTTTTAAAAAAATAATTTTTTTTTCTATTTATTGCCCGTAATTTTTGGAATTTTTTATAACTCATATAAAATATCTCAAAAAACAATTCTAGTAATACTTATTGCTGTATCAGATTTAAGTAACTATTAAGCACAATTTCCAAATCGAATTTTTTATACATATCTTCTGTAATGATTGGTGGATTTTGATAAACCAACCGCATTTTTTCTGCTAATGACTTAGAAGTCAGTTCAGATTTGTATTGTTCTAATTCACCCACCATAATTTCACTGATACCACCTGGACAATTCGTGCTGACAATGGGCGTATGACAAATCAGCGCTTCAATCAAAACATTACCTAGCCCTTCACTATCAGAACTTAATACAACAGCTTTAGCTCCTCGTATTACAGGTAATGGATTGACTAAAAAACCAATTAGAAAAACTTTAGATTGTAAACCTAGTTCCTCAATTTTTTGTTTAATTTCTTTAGTCATACCATCATCCCCCTGACCCGCGATCAACAACTTACAGGGAAGATCAGCTTTGGCAAAAGCATCTAATAAACGGTCATGACGTTTTACATTGTGGAAACGCCCTAAATGAAGAAAATAATTCTCATTGGAATAGGGATTTATTTCCAAAGAATAATTTTTAATTTCAGCCAAATTGAATGGATTATAAATAGTGACCATTTTTTTAGGGGTCAACGATAAGTTTTCTTTCAAATCCAGACCAACAGCATCAGAAACACAAATTAAGTTACGATTTTGATAAACACGTTGGATTTTTAATTTTTTAATCCAATAAGATAATCCTGTTTTATTCTCTAGGTACGATTTTGAAAACACACCGTGAATACAAAACCATACATTTAGATCGGACAATATCTTAGATTTTGCAACAATACGATCCGTTTTATGTAAATTAGATATCACTAATACAGGTGTACCTTTTTGAAGAAAGACTTCAGCCAGAACCTTATCCATAGATTTAGCTCTACGGAAAATTTCAGTCTGTCTTCTAAAAGGCCCTCTATATTCATCAGCATTAATGATTAATTCAACATGATCTGGGATCGGATATTCACATTTGTCAGAGAGAGATAACAAGGTAATATCAAAACCTTTTTGTTGCAGGCCACGACACAAACGAATTGTAACATTCTCAGCTCCTCCTCCCGGTAATCCATCAATGATAAATAAAACATGTCCTTTCATAGGGAAAGCACCTTGTTATACAGCTCCGTAAGTTGCTGAGACAAATAAGCAGGTGTGTAGTTCACTATTTTCGCTTTTGATAACATAGAAATCTTACTGGTCAAATGGTCTGCTGGCACTAAAGAGATAGATTCAGCCAAAGCCGAAATATCGAGGGCATCACACACAAAGCCATTCTCACCTGAAACAATAAATTCAGCGCCCCCGCAAGTGTCACTAGTTATGACAGGTAAGCCACATGCCATAGCTTCCAAAATAACATTTGGGAAAGGGTCATATAATGTAGGTAATAATAATCCATCTGCCATTTGATAAAATGGTAATGTCTTTTTCTGTACCCCCAGAAATCGAACTCGGTCATGACAACCAAGCGAGTTGGCAAATTGCTTATATTTACTTTCTTCTTTATCTTGACCAATCACAACCAGATAAGCATCCGTCATACTGATAGCTTCTATCCCAGCTTTCAATCCTTTTCTTTCAAAACCAGAACCAACATACACAAAACATTTTGCTTGTGCAGGAATAGCATATTTTTGCCGTAACGCGAGTCGTTCAGCTTCCCCAACCGGAAAAAATTTTGACTGATCAATGGCATTATAGATAACAGAGATTTTCTCATTGGGCAGATCAAAATCTGCCATCACCTCACGCTTAACCATCTGAGAGTTGCAAATAACCTTTTTTAACTCAGGGGAGTGATACATTTTTTGTTCAGCTTCCATGACATAGCGATGATAACGACTGGCAAAAAGTAATTTGCTTTTCCAGGATGGCAAGATCCGTGATCTTTGCTGCAACCAACGTTGATGAACACCATCCCCTGCTCGGTATACATCACATCCAGCAATGCGTTCATGGCTTTGAACGATATCGAATTTCTCCTTTTGCCAAATGAGCCTGGCAGCCTCAGCAAATCTCTTCTCCCGACTAATCCGACCCCATTTCAAAGGATTTGCCAAATGTACATGCCAATTAGGATTACGGCTCCCTACCCAAGAACGGGTGATTACGTTCAATTCCAGACTGTCATTATCTAATGCCTCAAGTGCCCTGGAAATAAAACGTTCCGCACCTCCATCAGGCCGATATTTTTGCCGGACAATGGCAAGGCGCATAGGTTTCATGATAAATATCTCCGGGCAGCAGTAATGACGACATCAGTAGGGATAAGATCCAAATAACGAGCATCTGTTTTGGTATCAATATCATCAGGATCAGGTAATTTACCGTAATTCCCTGCCCAAATCACTTCTCCATTAACATGCCATGGACTCCAGAAAGCTAATTTAGAGGGCCCAAATAATGCAATACATGGTGTTTTCAGTGCAGCAGCCATATGCATGGGAACAGAATCAACCCCAATAAACAACTTGGCATGAGCAATCAGTGCCCCAAGCTGAGGTAACGTAATCTGACCGGCTAAAGAGATAATATTTTCCTGATTACAAGTGGATAAAATTTTCTCCGCCATCTCCTTTTCCCGTGCTTCCGTTCCTGATGTCACAACAATTGAATGTCCATCTGCTTGCAAAGCATTAATGGTTTCACTCATTTTCTCATCATTCCAACACTTGAAAAACCAGCGTGATGCCGGATGGATAACGATATATTTGTGATGAATTCCACCAATCTGTAAAAGATTAGATACCTTATACCAATCGTCTTTACTATAACTCATTGTTACATTGAAGTTGATACTGGAAAGATTAATTGGTTTCAGTGCTGATAAATTTTGCTCAACGACATGCAGAGATTCTTCATATTCAGTAGAAACCAAATCACTAAAACAAACCTTCCATAACCAATTTTGTCGTTTGGGAAAATCAAAGGCGATACGGGTTGGGGCACCGGAAATCTTAGCTACCAGAGCGCTGTACCACTGATCAGCAAGGTTAATGATGAGATCATATTTTCTTTTCCTCAACTGATTCAGTAAACGCCAATGATAGATGATATAGGCTTTTGTACCTTCCTTTTTCCAACGCCTATCAACGGAAAAAATATGGGATACTGGAGCGAAATTCATCAACATTGGCTTTGTTTCTTTGTACAATAAAACATCAATTTCAGCGGAAGGAAAATTTTCTTTCAACGTATTCACAACTGGTGTGATAAGTAATGTATCACCATGATGTCTTAGTTTTATGATAAGAATCTTTTTAAACTCAGGGAATATTTTACCCATTGTGTTTCCAATATTCGCAATTGAGGCAGAAATCTTATTAATTATATTCTAAAGATAGTAACTCTCCTCCTCCATCTTTAGATATCAAGAATATTCACCTGACGCACAACATATCTGCATTTTACACACTTTCTTCAAGCCAATGTGGTACTATAACCGCAGTCCATGTCAGTGAATTTGATAGAATGTTGCTTCGCTTATATCAGGTACTTCTCTACCTTATCCAGCCAATTATCTGGTTACGTCTGCTGCTGCGCAGTCGCAAATCACCTGCGTACCGCAAACGCTGGGGAGAACGCTATGGCTTTTGCGCTAAAAAAGTCACTCCAGGTGGGATCTTACTGCATTCCGTTTCTGTTGGAGAGACATTAGCTGCTATTCCGCTCGTGAGGATCTTACGACACCATTACCCTTTTTTGCCCATCACTATAACAACCATGACACCGACAGGTTCCGAAAGGGTTCTGTCTGCTCTGGGCAGTGATGTTAACCATGTATACCTTCCCTATGACCTGCCAGGCTCAATGGGACGTTTTCTTGATCACGTACATCCCAAGCTAGTGATCATTATGGAAACTGAACTGTGGCCAAATCTGATTACTCAGTTACATCAACGGGAAATCCCGCTGGTTATCGCCAATGCGAGGCTATCAGCCCGTTCAGCAGCGGGATATCAGAAAATTGGCAGCTTTATTAAAACCATTTTAAATAAAATCACATTGATTGCCGCACAAAATCAGGAAGATGGTGAACGCTTTATCGAATTGGGATTAAGACGTTCCCAACTCTCTGTAACGGGTAGCCTGAAGTTCGATATTTCTGTGACACCAGAACTCGCAGCAAAAGCCGTTACATTGCGCCGCCAATGGGCTCCCCATCGCCCTGTATGGATAGCAACCAGCACCCACGATGGGGAAGAGACAATTATCCTCGACGCACATTGCAAGCTGATTAAACAATTTCCTGATCTGCTGTTAATTTTGGTGCCCCGCCATCCTGAACGTTTTGCTAAAGCCGCTGAATTGACCCGAAAAGCCGGATTAAACGCGATCTTACGCAGTGCTGGCACTATTCCTGACACCAATGTGCAAGTGGTTATTGGCGATACGATGGGCGAATTAATGCTCCTATATGGTATTGCTGATCTGGCTTTTGTCGGAGGGAGCCTGATAGAACGTGGAGGACATAACCCGCTGGAAGCAGCAGCCCATGCCATTCCAGTTATCATGGGTCCACATACATTCAACTTTAAAGATATTTGTGCCAAGCTGCATAAAGCGGATGGCTTGATTACTGTTACGGATAGCCAATCATTAAGTTCAGCTATCAGTAGCCTGCTGACAGATGAAGATTACCGACGCTATTACGGTCACCACGCCGCAGAAGTCCTGCATGAAAACCAAGGTTCTCTTCAACGCTTGCTAAAATTACTGGAACCTTACCTCCCTCCAAGGAGCCATTGATGATTGCGAAAAAACGTCTGTCCGTTGTCATGATCACCAAAAATGCCGCTGATGTGATTACAGATTGTCTGCTTTCTGTGAATTGGGCGGATGAGATCATCGTCTTGGATTCCGGCAGCAGCGATACAACGTGCCAAATAGCCAGAGAAATGGGTGCGAAAGTCTACTCAAATACCCAATGGCCTGGCTTCGGTCGGCAACGGCAGCTTGCGCAATCCTATGCCAGCGGTGATTACATCTTTATGATTGATGCCGATGAACGCGTAACACCAGAACTAAAAGCATCCATTGAACAAGTCCTGACCAACCCTGATGACAATAAAGTTTATAGCTGCGCACGCCTCAATCTGTTTATGGGGCGATTCATGCAACACAGTGGCTGGTATCCTGATAGGGTTATTCGTCTTTATTGCCGTGAACGTTACCAATACAACGACAATCAGGTTCACGAATCCCTTGATACTCAAGGCGCATCTATCGTGATGCTAAAGGGAGATTTGCGTCACTTAACCTGCCGTAATCTGATGGAATTCCAGCAAAAACAATTAAATTATGCAAGAGATTGGGCGAAACATCGCTATGAGCAAGGCAAAAAAACCCGTTATTTTTCTATAATCAGCCATACGCTAGGCGCATTTTTCAAAACCTGGCTATTAAGAGCGGGTTTTTTGGATGGCAAACAAGGCTTGGTGTTGGCAATGGTGAATGCTCAGTATACATTCAACAAATACGCTGCACTTTGGGAACTGGTTCAAACAAAGGGTAAGAACAACGATGAAAAGAAAAGCGATTTATCCCGGCACCTTTGACCCTATCACTTACGGTCATCTTGATATTGTTACTCGTGCTGCAAACATGTTCGACCATGTTTTATTGGCTATCGCTAATAGTGACAGAAAAAATCCCATGTTTAGTTTGGAAGAGCGTGTCGCGTTAGCAAAAGAAGTCACGGCTCATCTGGAAAATGTCGATGTAGTTGGGTTCAGTGAATTGATGGTTAATTTTGCCAAAAAGCAGCAGGCTAACATCTTAATCCGCGGAGTTCGTTCTGTTTCTGATTTTGACTATGAATGGCAACTGGCTAATATGAATCGACATTTTATGCCAGAACTGGAAAGCGTCTTTTTATTGCCTTCCCAAACCTTGTCTTTCGTCTCATCATCCTTAATTAAGGATGTTGCTCGCCATGATGGCGACATTTCATCCTTCCTGTCAGAGCCAGTTGAGCAGGCAATGCTAAAGAAATTGGGTAAGTAATATGTTATGCGGGGCAGCTCTCCTCTGCCTCTAATACGTTTAATGCTGGCACTGACGACAAAAAAATGTACTGCGTTGCCCCAATTTTATACACTCGATTTTCTCACCACATACGGGACAAAGTTCACCTTTCTTACCGTAAACAAATAACTCCTGAGCAAAATACCCTGGTTTACCATCAGATTGCAGAAAATCCTTCAGTGTTGTTCCACCCTGCTCAATGGAACGACGTAAAATTTGTTTGATTATATCAGCCAATCGATGAGCTTCTTGCTGCGTTAATGAATTCACGGGACGTTCAGGCAAAATTCGCGCGACGAACAACGCTTCGTTGGCATAAATATTCCCAACACCAACCACAACTTTGTTATCCATCAACCAAGATTTGATAGCCGCTTTTTTGTTGCGAGAAACAGTGTAAAAGTATTCGCCATCAAACTGATCAGAAAGAGGTTCAGGTCCTAAATGAGCCAGTACGGAGCATTCTTCAAGATTATCACTCCATAACCACGCACCAAAACGTCGGGGGTCGGTATACCGGAGAATTTTACCATCAGCCATAATCAAATCGACATGATCATGCTTCGCTGGAGGCTGTTCATCTAACAAGACACGCAAGCTGCCAGACATTCCCAGATGAATAATAATCCAGCCCTCCGGCAGCTCAAGCAATAAATATTTTGCCCGCCGTTGAACACTCAATACTGGTCGATCTGAAAGTGCCATGATTTGCCCGGAAACAGGCCAGCGCAAACGTGAATTCCTGACCTCAGCATATTGGATCACATTACCAACCAAGTGAGGTTCAATTCCCCTGCGACTGGTTTCTACCTCTGGTAGCTCCGGCATACCAACTCCTGAATAAGTTATCTACGATATTGTTTCTGAGAATATTGCATCTAAGCAGATTACAATACCGTTTTCATGTATCATTTGCAGCCAGATTAGGACTCACTGAGATAATTTTTCCGCTATCACACCCATAATTAACTTCGCACGCTGATCCCAGTTAAAACGCTCTGCAACCAGCCGTTGCGAATAATCAACTTTCGCCATCATTTCGGCGGGATGGTTAATCAGCCATTGAATCTGTTCAGCAAAACTCTCAGCATTTTCACTATCAGCAAAATTTACTGCATTTTCATCAACAGCATCACGAATGGAAGGAAAATCAGAAATAACCACAGGTTTACCCATAGCCATATATTCAAAAAGCTTGAGAGGAGAGGTATAACGACTACCAATACTGGTTTTCGTCAGGGGCAGGACACAAATATCACTATCAGCAATAACCTGAAATCGTTTTCTGGGTTGGACAAAACCAAGGAAATTGACTTTATCACTTACACCAATCTGTTCAGCAATCTGTTTCAATCGCTCAATTTGTTCATTTGTACCGCCAGCAACGTTCAGTTCAACGTTATCCAAGTAAGACATAGCTTTCATTACCGTTGGGATACCTTTCCAACGATGTAAGCTGCCCAAATAAAGCACTTTTTTAGGAAGCATATTGTTGTAATCGCTGC
Organism: Xenorhabdus ishibashii; assembly: GCF_002632755.1. NCBI lineage: Bacteria > Pseudomonadati > Pseudomonadota > Gammaproteobacteria > Enterobacterales > Morganellaceae > Xenorhabdus > Xenorhabdus ishibashii. The sequence continues at coordinate 1,644,349 of NZ_NJAK01000001.1, forward strand.
CAACAATCTGCTTAGCAGATTCAACCGCCAGCATATCAACCCCATCGGGAGCCACAACAATCGGTGTTTTGACGCTATATTGCTTATAAATATCTTCTCGTAATAACGAAGTCAGGGCAAAAACAACCTTAGAACCAGCATAAACCTGCTGTTCAATTTTTCTTAGTTTATGATATTTACGTTGGTTGCTACGATTGAGCAAATCATGGGATTCTCTAAACGACTGAGAAAATACTTCATGGCTTTCAAAGAAATGAGGGATATCAGGATGATTACACAGCAGGTAATTCGCCATTTTAATATTGCGGGTAAAGAGGGCATCAACTTGATGCTCTTTAAGCCAGCGTGAGGTCTGCAAATAAAACAGTTTCTGAGTATTTAGCGGGAAATACCATTTTCTACGTATATCGTGTAGGGCAATTAGCTTTACGTAAGGTGGTAACGACCTGCCAAGAATTTCCTCAACTTGGCTTTGGCCTTTTGGGGTAATCAGGTAAACACGATGCCCCTGACGAGCAAACGCGTCTACATTCTGCAAAATTTGCAGCGACGCAACCCGATAATCAGGCACAGGATAAGGATCAATATACGCAATTTTCATTATTTTTTATGGCGTTCAATAAACGGCTAGCAGAATGTTCCCAGGTGTACATCGTTTCAATCCTCTGACGGGCAGATTTCCCCATCTTTTCTCCTCTATCTGGTAAAGATAAAAGATGATTTACCGCTTCAGCAATAGCCACAGCATCACCCGGTGTCACCAAAATACCAGCACTACCTTCATTGCCAACCACTTCCGGTATTCCGCCAATATAACTGGCAATCACAGGGCGCCCACATGCCATCGCTTCCGCAATAGTAATACCAAATGCCTCATCACCAATACTGGGGAAAACACCGGCATTACCCGCCGCATAAAATTCAGGTAATTGATCATGACCAACTGGAGGATGAAAAATGATGGATTTTTCCAGTTGCAATGCAGAGACCCGCTTTTTAAGCGATTTCAAATCCTCACCTTCACCAATAATTAATAACTTTACATCCTTGCTCCGCAACAAAGCCATTGCATCAATAGCGACTTTCATGCCTTTCCAACCAACCAACCTGCCAGCAAACGTTAATAAAAACGTTTTCTCATTGATACCTAATCGGGTTCGGATATCAGAGCCAGATGGTTTGAATTTATCGATATCTACCCCATTATAGATGACGCTCGGAAATTGCTTGAAATGATGCTGAATCTGCCAGGCATTAAAATGGCTACATGCAACCCATGCAGATATTTTTTTACCCAATACCCGATCCCCTTTAAAAAAACTGGTTCCACCACTCATATAGCAAAACTGGGTGCGGGATGTTTCAGGCATCATTCGGGGCCAGAAAAAATCAAAAGGCTTGGTCAAAATTATCCAATCAAAATTTTCTGCAATAACTGTTACGCGGGCATGACGAGCAAAAGAATAACGTTCAGCAATGCGCTGGAAGCGACGCCCAATGTTAAGCACCCGTTCTCTAGGGATAAATGGAAAAGTATGAATATGGATATTTCTTCCGCCTAATGCAGGCCGCACATCGCCAATACCACCGAAAATATGGACTTCATGCCCTGCATCTGTCAGTGCCTTGGCTAATTCCCAAACAGCAGTTTGAATGCCACCATACGATATGGTAACGGTAACATCGATAAACCCTATCTTCATTTGGTGCATTATCCTTTTATTCATTTTCCAGCAAGTACTGAACAGAATGCCAGACTTGATCTACCGATATTGCTGACATTGTATCTTGACGAGTTGCCTGTCTATAATCTACCGGATGTTCAATTACCACTAATTTTGGATGTTGTTGAGGTGCGAGAAAATGCCCTGGGTGAAAACTGTGATACAGAGCAACCATTGGTATCCCTAAGGCTCCGGCCAGATGGGTTGTTCCAGTATCAACGCCCACATACAAATTAAGTTGACTCATGATTGCTGCGTTTTGCCGCATCGTAGTCTTACCCGCCAATGATAAGCACCTGTTTGTGCCCAATTTTTCAGCCAGCATACGCGCACTATCTTCACCATCTTTACTGCCTAACAACAAAATATGTGCATGCGGATAATCACGGTAAATACGTTGAGCTAATTGGTAAAAATATTCTACAGGCCAATCACGATAAGCTTTTGCAGGGAAACTTTGTAATTGGAAACCAATTCTTAACTGCTGTTCTATCCCTTGCCGTTGAAGAAAGTCTCTGGCGTACTCCTCTTCACACACACTTACATTATACTGCAAACGCCAATTATTCACTGCAACCCCAATTGCATCAATTAACAGCGCTCGTTCTTGTTGTGCAGGCATGAGTTCACCAGGTCTTGCAACAGCATACTCATTTGATGTTTTACCAGCGATATCCGAAAAATAAACGGTCAAATTTGCCACACGTTTGGCATATTGCAATAAGGATTCATCATGACCATAGACGAATGCCAGATCATAGTGCCGCCGAGAAAACCAGCCACACCATCTAGCTTTGCCTTTTGAAAAGGCTTTCAACTGATTAATTAAATCGATATTTTCAAGGATTTCTTTTGTTTTTTTATGCACAAAAATATCAATATTTACTTCTGGCCACTTTTCTTTCAGGGCACGAATAACTGGAGTTATTAGTAAGGTGTCACCAAAACGGGCAATATTGATGATTAAAATATTTTGGGGTTGCATAATAATGAATATTGAATAATCAATCCAAAGATTGGGTTTTTAAGGTACTATACAGCAAAGCAATTTACTGTTCTATTTACAGTTAATAAACACAATAGATTCAAAAAAAACAAAACCAATTAACCTCCGAACAGTTAACAAAAAATATCGATTATTCTGCTCACTACGGATAAAAATGATATGAACGAAATATCATCGTGTATTTTTCATACTAGAATAAAAAATAGATTCCATTTTTTCTAACATATTATCCATACCAAATAAATGAGTTGCGCGTCGTAGTGAAGCCTCTCCCATTTGTAAACGTAAGCCTGCATCATGCATTAATAAATCTAAGCTTTTTGTTAATTGTTCAACATTTTTAGGTTCGATAATATACCCTGTATCGCCATCAATTACAGCTTCTGTAATCGCACCCACTGATGTAGAGACAACCGGTAATCCACATGCCATTGCCTGCATGATGCCTTGGGGTACACCTTCATTGCCAAACGAAGGCAAGGCAAAGATATCCATTGCATTTAAGCAATCAGGAACATCCTGACGATTACCAAGAAAAATGACACTTTCTGTTAGTCCCTCCTGCTGAACTCGCGGCTCTAAATTCTTTCTCTGCGGGCCATCTCCTACGAACAACAATTGCCAATCAGGATAACGTTGATGGAGAGTTTTCCAACTATCAAGCAGGTAACGATGGCCTTTCCACGTTCTCATTGTGGCAACAATGCCCAATGTTGGCTTATCTTTGATGCCAATGCGCTGACGGCTTAAGGATTTGCTTTCAGGATGAAAACGTGACAAATCGATCCCTGTCGGTACCGAGGTCATGTGGGATAGTGGATAATCATTATGTATATGCAGATATTGGCGTAATTTTTCCCCGGTTGTCACAATATGCTGACCAGCATGCAAATACAGCCAACGAGTCGCAATAGATTTTGAAACATGAGTCGAAACATGGCGAGTTCGGACTATCGGAGGCGCACCTTTTAATGTGGCACATGCCGCAGCCACTAGCCAAGAATCAGTAGAACTGTGGGTATTGATCACATCGAATTGGCGGCCTTCAGTTTTTAGCCAACGACGCATTGCCCGAAGACAAGAAAGACGTTTTTTTTCAATTGGGAGCGCAACAACAGGCACACCATAATGATGAGCTTCTCGGTAAAGGGTTGAAGTTGGACAACAAACGATAACCACATGATGCCCACGCTGTATCATGCCCTGAGATTCTGTCAGGATACGAATTTCCTGTCCTCCCCAGCCACACGATGATTCTGTATGTAAGATATTCAAGGTTTTTCTAACCATTTTAGCGCTACACCTGACGGTTTATAATTGAAAAAACGGTAGTATAACTGAACAATGTATAGGTCTACACACATAACCCAATTTAAAAATAATCTACAGTGACATTATCAACAGATATAAAAAAACCCAGCATGGTGCTGGGTTTTTTTATAATCCACTAAAATTATTTAATTTTAGCTTCTTTATACATAACATGCTGACGAACAACTGGATCGAATTTTTTCATTTCCAGTTTTTCAGGCATAGTACGCTTGTTCTTCGTAGTGGTATAGAAGTGACCTGTACCAGCGGAAGAAACTAGCTTGATTTTATCGCGAATACCTTTAGCCATTTTTCAGCTCCTTAGTACTTCTCACCACGGGCACGCAGTTCAGCCAGAACTGTATCGATACCTTTCTTGTCAATCACACGCATACCTTTAGCAGATACACGCAGAGTTACAAAACGTTTCTCAGACTCAACCCAGAAACGGTGAGAGTGCAGGTTAGGCAGAAAACGACGCTTAGTCGCATTTAATGCGTGGGAGCGGTTGTTACCACTCACCGGACGCTTGCCAGTAACTTGGCAGACTCGGGACATGTCTATTCTCCAAAAATCAAATCAGCTCGAGCTTTGTATTGGGTGTGACCGCCTCGTCAGGCTTAGGAGCCCATCTCAGCAAACTCTCTTGATTGAAAAGATGTCACTGAAAAGAACGTCACTGAAAAGAACGTCACTGAAAAGACTCACATTTTCCCAGTAAAAAAACTTACTGAGATAGGCTCTTCTCGTCAAACCCAAGATCCTCAAAGGTGGCGTAGTATACGCCCTCATTCGCTGATGCTCAAGTCCCGAACAACTAAGATCTGATCGTATCGCGAAAAAACGGTATTAAATCCAACCTCTTTCCATAAATGAGACACAAGATTTCTTACCAATGACGATATGATCCAAAACCTTAACGCCAACCAAGTCACAAGCCTCAATAATTTTTTCTGTCACCAACTTATCTGCCAAGCTAGGCTCTGGATTGCCGGAAGGGTGATTATGAGCAAGAATAATGGATGCAGCATTCACCTTAACCGCCTGTTTCACAATTTCACGCGGATGAACCTCAACTTTGTTTATTGTTCCTTTAAACATTTCATCATGACAGATAACTTTATTTTGGTTCGTTAAAAACAACACCACAAATATTTCCCGATCTTGCCAGGATAATAAATCCTGCAAATAACTCTGAGTCATTGTGGGGCTGCTCATAATATCTTCATGGATAAATTGACTGGAGAAAAACCGTTTTGCCAATTCAGATATCGCCTGCAATTGGACATACTTGCATTGTCCCATGCCTTTATGTGCACAAAAGTCCGCGTAATCCGCTGATAAAAGGTGGTAAAGCGAACCAAATGATTTCAGCAGATATTCTGCCATTTGTACGACAGGAACGCCCTTGGCTCCTGTTCGTAAAAAAATAGCCAATAACTCCGCATCCGTTAGGGAAACAGCGCCGTAAGCCAATAATTTTTCCCGGGGAAGAAGATTTAAATGCAATTCATCGTTTCTTTCCATTACTGTTAAATCCATAATGCTCCTCCCCCTTTCAATATCCCTTGCCCTATAGTCCCCCCATAACGATGGGTACTATCAATCAATATTCACTCGTCCGCTATATTCATGCACCTATATTTACCTCCTTACTATTCCATGATGAAAAAATCATCGCCAGATCAACTTGCAAGGCTTGCGCAGCGCTTCGCAAACTTGTCATTTTTGGCTACCTAAAATGAGGACGATTCTCTACGCAATATTTTCTTGTGATAGAATCTTAGGGAATTTCAACTTGAATCTGGACAATCAAAATGACAGGATTTTCCGGCAAACCACTTTCTGATAATTCACTTTCTGGTAAACAGATAGTCCTTGGAATCAGCGGAGGGATCGCCGCTTACAAAACTGCTGAACTGGTACGACGCTTACGTGATCATGGTGCACAGGTACGCGTTGTCATGACTCCTGCGGCAGAAGCTTTCATCACTCCACTGACCTTACAGGCAGTATCTGGTCATCCCGTCTCAGATGATCTTCTAGACCCCGCAGCCGAAGCGGCTATGGGGCATATCGAACTGGCAAAGTGGGCTGATTTAATTATTCTCGCGCCCGCTACCGCAGATCTGCTTGCTCGCCTGACCGCAGGCATGGCGAATGATTTAGTCACCACAATCTGTCTGGCTTCCGCAGCACCTATTGCGGTTGCACCGGCAATGAACCAACAAATGTACCGTGCACAGGCTACCCAACATAACCTGAAGGTACTTAAAGAGCGTAATGTATTGATTTGGGGACCAGATGAAGGCAGTCAAGCATGTGGTGATGTAGGACCAGGGAGAATGTTGGAACCGATGACGATTGTCGAACGGGCAATGCACCATTTCAACACCAAGCAAACCCTTTCTGGTCTACACATCACTATTACTGCAGGGCCAACTCGTGAAGCCTGGGATCCCGTCCGTTTCATTAGCAATCACAGCTCCGGTAAAATGGGTTTTTCCATTGCACAAGCAGCAGCAGAACGTGGCGCTAAAGTGACATTAATTACCGGTCCCGTTAATTTACCCACACCACAAGGCGTTAAACGCGTTGATGTCAGTAGTGCGCTGGAAATGTATGACCAGGTTCAAGCTACCGCAGCTTCACAGCATATCTTTATCGGTTGCGCTGCCGTGTCTGACTATCGTTTCAAGCAAATCTCAACAGAGAAAATCAAAAAGCAGGGGGATGAAATCACGTTTACACTGGTAAAAAATCCTGACATTGTAGCGAGCGTTGCATCCATGGAAAAAAATCGGCCATTTGTCGTTGGATTTGCAGCCGAAACCCAGAATGTGGAAGAATATGCCCGCGGAAAACTCAAGCAGAAAAATCTGGACTTGATTTGCGCAAATGATGTATCCCTGGCCGGACATGGCTTCAACAGTGATACTAACGCATTACATCTACTCTGGCATGATGGTAGTGTTCAGTTACCCCACAGTGGTAAATTACAACTCAGCCACCGCTTATTAGACGAGATATTCAAACGCTATGATGAAAAAAATCGACGTTAAAATCCTTGATCCCCGCATCGGGCAAGAATTTCCTTTACCGACTTATGCTACACCTGGCTCTGCGGGTTTAGATTTACGTGCTTGTCTGGATAATGCAGTGGAACTGGCTCCCGGCCAAACTGAACTTTTACCAACGGGGATTGCTATCCATATTGCAGATGAACAATTGGCGGCGGTTATTCTCCCTCGCTCTGGCCTGGGTCACAAACATGGCGTTGTTCTGGGTAATTTGGTAGGACTTATCGACTCAGATTATCAGGGACAATTGATGGTTTCAGTTTGGAACCGTGGTCATAAATCTTTCACTATCGAACCTGGCGAACGTATCGCCCAAATGGTCTTTGTACCCGTTATACAGGCTGAATTTAATTTAGTTGCAGATTTTGAGGAGAGCCAGCGCGGCAGTGGTGGATTTGGCCATTCCGGTCGTCGATAACTTTCCATAAGGGCTGATACCGTCAATCGATTTTCATATTTTTTGCCCACAATGTTTTGGCAACATGTTTTGACAACAATAGCCTGTAACAGCAATGGCTTTTGGCAGCAACAACATTGTGGCAAAAAATAGCTGGATTTGTTTTGCTGTTTTAGCAGGGGTCTTACCAGACATGGCAGAAAAAGAACGTACAAAAAAGAAAAATAGACGTGAGGAAATCTTGCAGGCACTGGCACACATGCTGGAATCCAGTGATGGCAGCCAACGCATTACTACTGCAAAACTTGCCGCAAACGTTGGTGTTTCTGAAGCAGCCCTTTACCGTCATTTTCCGAGCAAAACCCGGATGTTTGACAGCTTGATTGAGTTTATTGAAGATTCCTTGATTTCACGTATCAATCTGATTCTGCAAGATGAAAAGGACACCATCACACGCATTCGGTTAATCCTCGTCCTTCTTTTGGGTTTTGCAGAAAGAAATCCAGGACTGACCCGTATCATGACCGGCCATGCCCTAATGTTCGAACAAGATAGATTGCAAAATCGCATTAACCAGCTATTTGAGCGAATTGAAGTGCAACTTCGCCAAATTTTAAAAGAGAGAAAAATCCGTGATGGGCAAGGATTCACTTATGACGAATCCGTGTTGGCATCACAGTTACTGGCGTTTTGTGAAGGGATGCTCTCCCGTTTTGTTCGCTCTGAATTTCGCTATCGCCCGACAACTGAATTTGAAGTACGCTGGCCATTGATATTGACCCAACTACAATGATCTACCCCATTAACAATAGGTTTAGGTTATCGCAGCATCGTAATTTAATGTCCTTATACAGTGAATGATAACGTGCGGATTTTTTATTGAGTTGTGTTAACATGTTCCAGCTCATTGAGTTCACCATTAAGTGACTTAATAATGGCATCATTGTCGCAATCCTTACTATGCAATCTTTACTATATAGATAGATGCCATTTCTACTACTCACCCCGCCCATCTTTGGGCGAGGGATTTTTTTCAACCCAGATTACTGATCGTCAAATACCGTATTCTTTGCGATAAGCTTCTACCGCTTCCAGATGTGATTGCATTTCTGGGTTTTCACGCAAATAGCTTACCAAATCATTCAAGGTAATGATGGAGAAGACTTGGCAATGGTAGTCACGTTCAACCTCTTGAATTGCTGAAAGCGTTGCACGCCCACGCTCCTGACGATCCAAGCACAAAATCACACCAGATAGTGTTGCTCCGTGCTGTTTAATGATTTCCATCGACTCACGAATCGCTGTACCTGCGGTAATGACATCATCCACAACCACAACATTACCTTGCAGAGGGCTACCAACCAGCGAGCCACCTTCACCATGATCCTTGGCTTCCTTGCGGTTAAAGCAATAAGGCATATCGATATCATGATGTTCCGCCAATGCTACTGCGGTAGTTGTCGCAATCGGGATACCCTTATAAGCTGGCCCAAACAGCAAATCGCACTTAATTCCGCTATCTAGCAGTGCTGCCGCATAGAAACGGCCAATCAACGCCAAGTCACGTCCAGTATTAAACAGGCCCGCATTGAAAAAGTATGGACTTTTGCGACCAGATTTCAGCGTAAATTCGCCAAATTTCAGCACCTGTTTTTCCAGTGCCAGTTCAATAAATTCGCGCTGATAGGCTTTCATTGGAGTTTCTCCTCTTTGATCTTCTGTCATTCATTACTATTTATTGCAGGTAAATTGCAGGCATAAAAAAGGCGACTCTTCAGCCGCCTTTTTTATTATTTTAATGGATCTTGTTCTAACGCATCTCGCTGCGCTTTAAAAATCGTTTCCAATCCCTCTTTTGCCAATGAGAGTAGTGAAAGCAACTCATCATGGCTGAACGGTTCACCTTCTGCTGTGCCTTGCACTTCAATCATTCTGCCGTCATCCATCATGACGATATTCATATCAGTTTCAGCCGCAGAGTCTTCGACATATTCCAGATCACAACGTCCTTCACCCTCAACGATACCAACAGATACTGCCGCAACCATCGCTTTCAGTGGACTTTCTTTCAATTTGCCTTCTACAACCAACTTATTTAGGGCATCAACTAGTGCTACACAAGCACCAGAAATAGCCGCTGTACGAGTACCACCATCCGCTTGAATCACATCACAATCCAGCGTAATGGTGAATTCCCCTAGTTTTTTCAAATCGACGGCAGCACGTAATGAACGTGCAATCAGGCGTTGGATTTCCATCGTGCGGCCTGTTTGTTTGCCTTTGGCAGCTTCGCGCGCATTACGGCTATTGGTCGCCCGCGGCAACATGCCGTATTCGGCGGTGATCCAGCCCTGTCCCTGACCTTTCAGGAAACGGGGAACGCCTTCTTCAACGGAGGCATTACATAACACTTTGGTATCCCCAAACTCCACCAGAACAGAGCCTTCCGCATGTTTGGTGTAATGACGGGTCATTTTAATAGGACGCACCTGCCCTGCTGACCTTCCTGCCGGACGCTTTCCTACTAAGCTCATAGTGTGATCTCCGTTGTTCATACATTATTGGGAGCGCATTATACGGTCTAAAGCGGCGAATGCCTATCCTGCATCTACATGGGACGCTATAATCTGCACATCATTTTATACATTGGGAACGAATTATGATCCGTAGTATGACTGCTTTTGCACGGCGAGATATTAAGGGAGATTGGGGAAATGCAGCGTGGGAACTGCGTTCTGTCAATCAGCGTTACTTGGAAACCTATATTCGCCTGCCAGAGCAACTCAGAAGCCTTGAACCTGTCATCCGTGAGCGCATTCGTTCCCGTCTGACGCGCGGCAAAGTGGAATGTAACCTGCGTTTTGAGTTGAATACCCTTGCCCAAAATTCCTTGATCTTGAATGAAAAACTAGCAAAACAACTGGTTGAAGCAGCAAGCTGGGTTAAACAGCAGAGTAATGAAGGTGAAATTAATCCGGTAGATATCCTGCGCTGGCCGGGCGTGATGTCTGCCGAAGAGCAGGATTTAGATACCATCAGTGCACAATTATTAGCAGAATTAGATCTGACGCTGGATTCTTTTATCCAGAGTCGAGAAACCGAAGGACAAGCGCTCAAAACACTGATTGAGCAACGTTTGGATGCGGTAACTGTGGAAATGGCTAAAGTCCGAGAGCAAATGCCTGCAATCCTGCAATGGCAACGCGAACGCCTACAAACCAAGTTGGAAGAAGCACAAATTCAGTTAGATAATAATCGCCTTGAGCAAGAACTAATTTTATTAGCTCAGCGTATTGATGTGGCAGAAGAGTTGGATCGTCTGGATGCCCATGTCAAAGAAACACGTAATATCCTGAAGAAAAAAGAAGCCGTCGGCCGCCGACTGGATTTTATGATGCAGGAATTTAACCGCGAATCAAATACATTGGCTTCAAAATCAATTAATGCGGATGTAACGAATTCTGCGATTGAACTGAAGGTATTGATTGAGCAGATGCGCGAGCAGATCCAGAATATTGAGTAACGTTTCTTAGCGAATCACGGCACATCATAAAGCCAGTAGATACCTTGTTATCTCTGGCTTTTTTATTATCAGAGCATTACTGTAGTGATATAAGGATCTCGGACACCTCAAAAGCCTGCTTGTTATTAATATAACAATAAGGTATGACAATGAAATTGAAACCGACCAAACGCCACTATTCCGTTGAATTTAAGCTGGAAGCGGTTCAGCAGGTTGTTCTCCATCATCAACGGGTTAATTATATAATGGGTAATATTAATTATTAGTATTGTTCAGCATAAAAAGAAATATATAAGGTTTTTTTAGATGACATACGGGGAGTAATTATTATGAGAAATATTAAAGTTTTTCGGGGGGTTTATACATTCGAAGACACTTATCGCAGTCATTTTCGTTTATCAATATGCGCCCATGGGGAATATGATACAGAACATTTTACCGGATATTTAGTAATTCCAAAAGAAAATCAAACAATAGGAAGAATAACACCTGCTCAATTATATGACCAATTATCTAAAGAAGGAGTAATGATAAGTAAATTTCGATATATTCGTCTGATTGCATGTGATTCCGCAACCTGTGAGAAGGATAGTCCAGATTCCCCCTATAACTTTGAAGATTCTTTTGCTTCGGAGTTTTCTAAATTGTGCCCAAATAATATTGTTATTGGTTATTTGGGGTTGTTAAAATACGTCATAATTATTTTAATCCAAATACATTAAGTTATGAACATGGCGAAGGCATTCAACGCAATGAAGAAGTGTTTAGAATAAATGATACTTATCAACTTCATTTCTCAGCACTTTCTCAGAATCAGACTGCTACTGCCGCTTTTAGGGCAGAAAAAGAAGCCTATTCAAAAGTAGAAACAAATGATCCTGTCACCCCAATACCTTTCTTGAGACCTAAAGAGCGGAGAAAACCGATAAATAATTTTGATGCAGATATGGAAAAGTATACCTCAATATGGTTTAAAAATGGCAAACGCATCGTCTCAGAAATTCTGATGTTATAGCTCATAAATATACTTGCACCTTTTGCCATATTTTGTCAGTTTTAATGAGATTAGTGGTATCTGATGAACATCTTTCAAGGCAGGGTAAACATGAGTAAGAGTGTAGGTTTTATCGGCTGGCGCGGTATGGTCGGCTCAGTATTGATGCAACGGATGGTAGAAGAGCAGGATTTTGACGAAATAAATCCGGTTTTCTTTACTACTTCCCAACACGGGCTTCCTGCCCCGCAGTTTACAATAAATAGTGCAGGAAAATCGGGAGTCTTACAGGATGCTTTTGATATTGAGGCGCTGAGTGCGCTGGATATTATCATTAGCTGTCAGGGGGGGACTATACCAATGAAATCTACCCTAAACTGAGAGCAACTGGCTGGCAGGGATATTGGATCGATGCCGCTTCTACGCTGCGTATGCATGATGATGCCGTCATTATTCTTGATCCTGTTAACCACCAACATATCCAAGATAGCTTAAATAAAGGCATCAAGACTTTTGTTGGCGGTAACTGTACCGTTAGCTTGATGCTGATGTCATTGGGAGGGTTGTTTGCCAATGATTTGATTGAATGGGCGTCGGTATCAAGCTATCAGGCGGCTTCTGGTGGTGGTGCTCGCCATATGCGTGAATTGTTGGTGCAAATGGGAATGCTGCATCATCAGGTTGCTGAGGAGTTACAGAACCCCGCTTCCGCGATTTTGGATATTGAAAAATGTGTAACGGATTTTACCCGCAGTGGTGCATTGCCGACGGATCAATTTGGTGTGCCTTTAGCGGGGAGCTTGATTCCTTGGATTGATAAGCAACTGGAAAATGGGCAAAGCCGCGAAGAGTGGAAAGGTCAGGCGGAAACCAACAAGATCTTGAACACGGGCAAGAATGTGATCCCGATTGACGGCCTGTGTGTTCGTATCGGGGCATTGCGCTGTCATAGTCAGGCTTTTACACTGAAATTGAAAAAAGATATTCCTATCCATGAAATTGAAACATTGTTGGCTTCCCATAATGATTGGGTTCGTGTTATTCCCAATGATCGTGAGCTAACGATACGTGAGTTAACGCCGGCAGCGGTTACGGGCACTTTGAATACGCCAGTGGGTCGTCTGCGTAAGCTGAATATGGGACCGGAATATTTATCTGCCTTTACGGTGGGCGATCAGTTGCTATGGGGAGCAGCCGAGCCTTTGCGCCGTATGTTACGTATTTTGCTGTAAGAATTAATAGTGGAATGATATTTATCCCAGATAGCACAGGGTTATCTGGGATAATAGGATTTAAGCAGTAATATTAAATATCAATATTTGCCGCTTTCAGGGCATTTTCTTCAATAAATGCTCGGCGAGGTTCAACTGCATCCCCCATCAGGGTTGTGAACAGTTGGTCAGTTGCAATCGCATCTTTCACTGTTACACGCATCATACGACGTGTTTCTGGGTTCATGGTTGTTTCCCACAACTGATCAGGGTTCATTTCGCCCAGACCTTTATAACGCTGGACGGAAAGACCACGGCGTGACTCTTTAGTCAGCCATTCCAGAGCCTGTTCAAAGCTGCTTACAGCCTGACGACGTTCGCCACGTTCGATGTATGCATCTTCCTCAATCAAATTCCCGATCAATTCACCCAGTTTGGTAATGCGGCGATATTCGCCACCGTGGATGAAATCGAAATCCAGATTGTAGTTGGTATCAACGCCATGTGTACGAATGCATAGAATTGGCTCGAAAATCTGGCGTTCGCGGTTCTCATGGATTTGATAGCTGTAAGTACTGCCATGTTGCTCTTTGTCATTTAGACGAATAGCCAGTGCACCTACCCACTCTTCCACTTTTGCCTGATCGTTCAGAGCTTCTTCTGTCAGTTTCGGATGGTAAATCAGGTTGTTCAGCAGAGCCTGCGGATACAGACGTTCCATACGACGGATAATTTTCTGAGCGGTATTGAATTCAGTCACCAATTTTTCCAGAGCTTCACCTTTCAGGGCGGGTGCATGTGGATTGGTATACAGAGCCGCGCCATCCAATGCGATGGACATCTGGTAGGTTTCCATCGCATCGTCATCTTTGATGTATTGCTCTTGCTTGCCTTTCTTCACTTTATACAGTGGTGGCTGGGCAATGTAGACATAACCGCGTTCAATGATTTCTGGCATCTGACGATAGAAGAATGTCAGCAGCAGGGTGCGGATGTGTGAACCATCAACGTCGGCATCGGTCATGATGATAATGCTGTGATAACGCAGTTTGTCTGGATTATATTCATCACGGCCAATGCCGCAACCCAAAGCGGTGATCAAAGTGGCAACTTCCTGTGAGGAAAGCATCTTGTCAAAGCGTGCTTTCTCAACGTTGAGGATCTTACCTTTTAATGGCAAAATCGCCTGATTCTTACGGTTGCGCCCTTGTTTTGCTGATCCTCCCGCAGAATCACCCTCCACCAGGTAGAGTTCGGACAGGGCTGGATCGCGCTCCTGACAGTCAGCCAGTTTGCCCGGCAATCCCGCCAGATCCAACGCACCTTTGCGGCGGGTCATTTCACGGGCTTTACGCGCGGCTTCACGGGCACGGGCTGCATCAATGATTTTGCCGACGACGATTTTAGCATCGTTCGGTTTTTCCAGCAGGTATTCCACCAGCTTCTCATTCATCAGGGTTTCAACCACCGTTTTCACTTCGGAAGAAACCAGCTTGTCTTTAGTCTGGGAAGAGAATTTAGGATCAGGGACTTTAACGGAAATAACTGCAATCAGGCCTTCACGGGCATCATCACCGGTAGCGCTGACTTTGGTTTTTTTATTGTAACCCTCTTTGTCCATGTAACTATTGAGGGTACGCGTCATTGCGGTACGGAAACCAACCAAGTGGGTTCCCCCATCACGCTGAGGAATATTGTTGGTGAAACAGTAAATATTTTCCTGAAAACCGTCATTCCATTGCATGGAAATTTCAACACCAATCCCGTCTTTTTCGGTACAAAAATAGAAGACATTTGGGTGAATTGGATTTTTATTGCGGCTCAGGAATTCAACAAACGCTTTGATACCCCCTTCATAGTGGAAGGTATCTTCGATATTTGTACGTTTATCGATTAAACGAATGGCAACACCCGAGTTGAGGAATGATAATTCACGCAGGCGTTTTGCCAGAATATCGTATTCGAACTCAGTGTTAAGCTTAAACGTATCCATGCTTGGCCAGAAACGGACAGTGGTTCCTGTCTGTTCAGTATCACCGACAACTTTCAATGGTGACTGTGGCACACCCAGACAATAGGTTTGTTCGTGAACCTTACCATCACGGCGTATAGTTAGCTCCAATTTTTCCGATAAGGCGTTAACAACAGAAACCCCAACGCCATGCAGGCCACCGGAAACTTTATAGGAGTTATCATCGAATTTACCCCCCGCATGCAGCACAGTCATGATGACTTCCGCTGCTGAAACACCTTCTTCTTCGTGTATGTCGGTAGGAATACCGCGGCCATCATCCTGCACAGAAACTGAATTATCTGCATGGATAGTGACAACTATTTTGTCACAATGACCTGCGAGGGCTTCGTCGATAGCGTTATCAACAACCTCGAAGACCATGTGGTGCAGGCCGGTACCATCATCGGTATCACCGATATACATGCCTGGACGTTTACGGACGGCATCCAGCCCTTTTAATACCTTGATACTTGAGGAGTCATATGTATTCGACATCAACGTTTCTCGCTCATCTTAATCCTGTGGTTGAACCTCTATTTTGCCATGTTCTACGCGAAACATCCTGCTATTTACATCAATCATGTCTGTAACTTGCCCGGATGTGATTGCACTGACAAACACCTGAGCTTGCGTAGATTTTAGACGCTCGGCTAATAGCTGACGACGGCCGGCATCCAATTCTGAGGCAAAATCATCAAGCAGATACAGGCATTTTTGCCCGCTCTGTCGGGTGAAATATTCACCCTGTGCTAACCTCAATGCGCACATCAGTAACTTCAACTGACCACGGGACAGCATATCTTCTACTGGTGTACCGTCCACCCTGATCCGCAGATCGGCTTTATGTGGGCCAGAAGCGGTGTAGGTTAGCGATCTGTCGCGCTCAAACTGCCGCGCGAGCAGTTGTGCATATTCACTCTCTTTGTCCCAACCTTGCTGGAAGCTGATACTGAGTGTGAATTCAGGTAAAAATTGTTTGCAGGTTTTTTCTATATCCTCGGAAATTCCTGCAATATATTCCGCCCGCCATTGACTAATATCGGTTGCCAATGGGACGAGTTCTCGATCCCAATGCTGAATTTGGCTGTATCGGGTGACTTGTCGCAGAGCCGCATTCCGTTGCTTAAGCAGTCTTTTCAGGTTAACCCAGGCAGCAAAAAAGCGTGGCTCATTGTGAAAGCATCCCCAGTCAATAAAGGCTCGACGATATTTCGGGCCACCATTTAGCAACGTAAAACCTTCTGGCGTGATGAGTTGCATCGGCAGTATTTTCGCTAATTCAGCAATTTTATGTCCATCACTGCCATCTATTCTGACTTTGCTGTCGCCTTGGCGGTTTTTGCTTAATCCCACTGACAAGATACGTTCATAGGATTGCTGAGCAAGTCGCCCATGAAGAATGAACTCTTCGCAATCATGGCGAATCACCCTTCCTGCCTGAATACTGCGAAAAGCACGGCCATGACCCAATGTATAAATGGCTTCCAATATACTTGTTTTGCCGCTACCGTTTGGCCCAACCAGAAAATTAAAACCGGTTGCCAGTGGCAAGTCAGCATCCGCGATATTACGGAAATCGCGGATCAGCAAACGCGAGAGAATCATATAATGAGTTAATTTTGTTACAGGCGCATTGGCATCACGACATAAGTCGCAGCCTGGCTGGCTGAATTCTCAATTTTTACGCTGGATGTGGCATCGGTTAGCAGGAGACTCACTTGCTCGCATTTCAATGCGTTTAGAACATCCAATATGTAGCTGACATTGAAGCCAATTTCCATTTCAGTACCCTGGTAACTGACATCAACAATCTCTTCCGCTTCTTCTTGCTCTGGATTATTAGCGGTAATTCTAAGCTGGTTTTCGCTTAAATAGATGCGTACGCCCCTGAATTTTTCATTGGATAAAATCGCTGCCCGCGAAAATGCCTGTTTAAGCATGTCGCAATTGGCTTCCAATGTTTTATCAGGATTTTTGGGTAATACGCGGCGATAATCAGGAAAACGGCCATCAACCAGCTTCGATGTGAAGATAAAATCACCAACATGGGCACGAATGTTATTGCTGCCAATCTGCAATTGCAGTGGATTGTCACCGCCATCCAGCAGACGCATTAATTCAATAACGCCCTTACGCGGGACGATCACGGAATGGGATGGCAGATTTTGCCCGATGCTCATGGAGCAAACTGCCAAACGGTGACCATCTGTGGAAACGGTACGCAGTTCTTCGCCTTCAGTTTCAAACAACATACCATTCAAGTAATAGCGAACATCCTGATGCGCCATGGAAAATTGAGTGGATTCAATCAGGCGTTTCAGTGTGGCCTGAGGTAAAGAAAATTCGACTTCGCTCTGCCAATCATCAAGATTGGGAAAATCTGAAGCGGGTAGAGTAGAGAGTGAAAAACGGCTGCGACCAGAACGAACAAGAATTCGATCGCCATCCAGTTCTACACTGATTTCTGCTCCGTCAGGCAACCCGCGCCAGATATCGAAAAATTTACGCGCGGGAACAGTGGTTGCACCTTGTTCATGTGGCTGGGTAAGTGTCACCCTAGCCTTCATTTCCATTTCCAAATCGGTGCCCGTCAGTAGCAGGGAGCCTTCTATTACCTGCAATAATAAGTTGCCTAAAATAGGCAGGGTAGGGCGACCGCCTAAGGGGCTGCTAACCTGTTGCAGAGGTTTTAATAATTGCTCACGTTCAATGATAAATTTCATAGCGCTAGGAAGACAATGTTCTGATTAAGTTAGAAAAATCCTCTTTGATGTCGTGACTCTCTTCACGTAGTTGTTCGATTTTACGACAAGCGTGAAGTACAGTTGTATGGTCACGCCCACCAAAGGCATCCCCGATTTCAGGCAAGCTGTGATTGGTCAGCTCTTTTGCCAACGCCATTGCCATTTGTCTCGGACGGGCAACGGAACGTGAACGGCGCTTGGAAAGCAGATCCGCGACCTTGATTTTGTAATATTCAGCCACAGTTTTCTGAATATTATCAATGGTTACTAGCTTTTCCTGTAGAGCCAATAAGTCACGTAATGCTTCGCGGACAAAATCAATAGTAATCGCACGGCCTGTAAAATTGGCATTGGCAATGACTCGATTTAAAGCACCTTCGAGTTCACGAACGTTAGATCGCAGGCGTTTAGCAATAAAGAAAGCCACTTCCCCAGGTAGTTGGATTTGATTTTCGTCTGCTTTCTTCATCAGAATAGCAACGCGAGTTTCCAGCTCAGGCGGTTCAATGGCAACAGTCAATCCCCAGCCAAAACGGGATTTTAACCGATCTTCGACGCCATTTATCTCTTTTGGATAGCGATCGGATGTCAGAATAATCTGTTGATTACCTTCTAACAGAGCATTGAACGTGTGAAAGAATTCTTCTTGGGATCGCTCTTTATTTGCAAAAAATTGAATATCATCGATCAATAGAGCATCCACTGAGCGATAATAACGTTTAAACTCTTCTATCGCATTGTTTTGCAATGCTTTTACCATATCCTGAACGAAGCGTTCAGAGTGCATATAAACCACTTTTGCATTGGCCTTGCGTGCCATAATGCTATTGCCGACAGCATGCAAAAGGTGGGTTTTGCCCAATCCGGTTCCGCCATAGAGGAACAGAGGATTGTAGGCCCCCCCTGGATTATCAGCCACTTGTCTGGCGGCGGCTCTGGCGAGTTGGTTAGATTTACCTTCAACAAAGTTATCGAATGTATGCTTGGGATTAACATTGGAACGATAGGATAACTCTGGCTGGATCTTTGCGTTGTCCCAGCTTGGGCGTACTGATGTACTGGACGGCGCAGCAGTCACCGGCATATCGGCAATGATTTTCTGAGATTTAGACTGGCTTGGCGAAACAGGCTTATTCCCTACTTCAAAACGCAGTAACGGTACTTCAGGACCACAGAAATCATTTAATAACAAATTGATATTATTAATATATTTCTCTCTTACCCAATCCAACACAAAACGGTTGGGAGCATAGAGAGCCAAAGTGTTATCACTCAGTTCTGCCTGAAGGGGTCGTATCCACATACTGAATTCTGTGGCAGGTAACTCATCCTGCAATCGGGCAAGACATTGCTGCCAAAGCGAAAGTGACACGGCGAACTCCCCTAAAACAAGACCAATAAAAGAAACCGGAATAAAAGATACGTTATATTGGGCACAAGGCGTTATTCCTCATGGCGAGGAAGATAGCATGTACCTTGTGGCGATTTTTAACATCATCGCTCCCCAGAAGCCCACATAATCTGTATATAGAGAGACTGGGATCGGGATCAACGATCATAACGCAAAAGACGACACAAATCCTCATTCTTTTACACAGCTTTGACGCTTTTTATCCACAGGGAGATCACCATGCTTTGGCACTTGCAGAATATAAAGGCCCATAAGAGATACTGTAGTGTAATCATGATATATAGCAAACTTCATTTAATTATCGTTTGAAATTCAATATGCAAATAATGTTATGTTCATACAGTAAGAATGCAGCGATCTGTGTATGATCCTTGCGCTTTATTACACAGTCCGTATAATCTTGCACCCTGCGTGTTACGCCAACGATTTTTTCCGGTTAGGTCTGGTGAGGATTTGGGGTTAGCACTTCGGGTAGCAAAAAGTCTGACCTGTCTGTGATTGAAGTAAAAAATCCGACAGGGAGGCGGTCAGGCTCGTGTCATCTTAGATTGACGAGGGGTAGTACATTTTATTACAATCCTGCCTCTTTCTCTATATTGATGTTGCGACTGAGGCATCGGTGTCTACTTTATTCTCACTGGTCGCCAACGCATTTGCTGAATCAGTAACAAATTTTAAGTTAGGTAGAAATCGCTATGAAACGCACTTTTCAACCATCCGTACTGAAGCGTAACCGTTCTCACGGCTTCCGCGCTCGTATGGCCACTAAAAATGGTCGTCAGGTTCTGGCTCGCCGTCGTGCGAAAGGCCGTGCTCGTCTGACTGTTTCTAAGTAATAAAGCTAACCAACCAAGTGGTTAAGCTCGCTTTTCCGAGGGAGTTACGTTTGTTAACTCCCGAGCATTTCACTTATGTTTTCCAGCAGCCGCAACGGGCAAGCTCCGCAGAGATCACGATTCTTGGACGCTTGAATGAGCTGGGGCATCCCCGCATCGGTCTAACCATCGCCAAAAAGAATGTTAAACGCGCCCATGAGCGTAATCGCATTAAGCGACTGGCTCGTGAAAGTTTTCGTTTAAACCAGCATAAATTGCCTCCAATGGATTTTGTGGTTTTGGTGAGGAAAGGGGTCGCTGAGCTCGATAACCGTGAGCTAACGGAAGCTTTGGGCAAATTATGGCGTCGTCACTGTCGCTTGGCTCGCGCCTCCTGATTGCTTTGATCAGAGGCTATCAGTTAGTGATTAGTCCACTGCTGGGGCCTCGTTGTCGTTTCAATCCTACCTGTTCCCACTATGGCATAGAGGCATTGCGCAGGTTTGGGATGATAAAAGGCAGTTGGTTAACAGTGAAACGCGTATTAAAATGCCACCCTTTACACGAAGGTGGTGATGATCCTGTCCCACCTAAAAAAAACGACGATAACAGAGAACATTAACGATGGATTCGCAACGCAATCTTCTTCTCATCGCTCTGCTGTTTGTTTCGTTCCTGGTCTGGCAGGCGTGGGAAAATGATAAAAACCCACAACCAACGACCCAGATCACGCAGCAAGCAAATACTACGCTGAGTAGCGAAGCAAGCAGTGGGCAAGGTAAACTGATCACCGTAAAAACGGATGTGCTTTCATTGTACATCAATACCCGTGGCGGTGATATCGAGGAGGCTGATCTGCTGGCCTATCCTGATACCCTCGGTTCCAAGACCCCGTTTAAACTGCTGGAAACAACCCCTGAATTCACTTATCAGGCTCAAAGTGGATTAACGGGTATCAATGGTCCAGATAATCAAGCTGAACGCCCGCTTTATCATGCCACTCAGAATAGCTTTGTTTTGGCTGATGGACAGAATGAATTGCGTATTCCAATGACTTATACCGCGCCGGACGGCGTTGTTTATGTCAAAACCTTCGTTTTAAAACGTGGCGACTATGCCGTTTCTGTTGATTACAACGTCAATAACGTCACTGATAAACCATTACAGATGGCGTTTTTCGGTCAGTTGAAGCAGAGCGTTGAGCTGCCAAAACATCGTGATACTGGCAGCAGCAACTTTGCCCTGCATACTTATCGTGGTGCTGCTTACTCTTCTGATGAAGAAAAATACGAAAAATACAAATTTGATGATATTGAAAGTAAAGCGCTTGCCGTAACCACAAAAGGCGGCTGGGTAGCGATGCTCCAGCAATATTTCGCCACTGCGTGGGTGCCGGAAGAAGGCAAAACCAGTACTTTCTATACCAAAGACCTGAAAAACCAAAAAATGGCGATAATCGGGTACAAAGGTGAAGACATCAATATTGCGCCAAACAGCCAGCAAAATATCTCTTCTACCCTGTGGGTTGGCCCTGAAATTCAGGACAAAATGGCAGCGGTTGCACCACATCTGGATCTGACCGTAGATTACGGTTGGTTATGGTTTATTTCTCAGCCGTTATTTAAGTTGCTGAAATTCCTGCATGAGTTCATCGGTAACTGGGGCTTCTCCATTATTGCGATTACCTTTATCGTGCGCGGTATCATGTATCCGCTGACTAAGGCGCAATATACCTCAATGGCGAAAATGCGCCTGTTGCAGCCAAAAATCACGGCAATGCGTGAGCGTTTTGGTGATGACCGTCAGCGTATGAGCCAGGAAATGATGGCGCTGTATAAGACAGAGAAAGTAAACCCGCTGGGCGGCTGTTTGCCTCTGGTGATTCAGATGCCAATCTTCCTCGCATTGTATTACATGTTGATGGGTTCTGTTGAGTTGCGCCATGCCCCATTCATTGGTTGGATTAAGGACTTGTCTGCTCAAGATCCTTACTACATCCTGCCATTGCTGATGGGTGTGACCATGTTTGTTATCCAGAAACTGTCACCGACAACCGTGACTGACCCAATGCAGCAGAAGATCATGACCTACATGCCTGTCGTGTTCACTGTCTTCTTCCTGTGGTTCCCGTCTGGTCTGGTGTTGTACTACATCGTCAGTAACCTGGTTACCATTATCCAGCAGCAAGTTATTTTCCGCAGTCTGGAAAAACATGGCTTACATACCCGCGAGAAAAAATAGCTGGTTTTTTAATTAAAACAAATATAAGTGGAAGGCGGTCATTGGCCGCCTTTATTATTTCAGTTTGAAAGATAACGAACATAGGTCAAAAGAGAGAATTTCATGAATACCACCGATACGATAGTCGCTCAGGCCACTCCTCCGGGACGAGGCGGTGTAGGCATTCTGCGTATTTCTGGCCCTAAAGCTGCGGAAGTTGCCAAGGTGGTATTGGGCAAACTCCCAAAACCTCGCTATGCCGATTACCTGCCCTTCCGTGATGCGGATGGTTCTGTACTTGATCAAGGTATTGCACTTTACTTCCCTGGTCCAAACTCCTTTACGGGAGAAGATGTTCTGGAGCTTCAAGGACATGGTGGGCCGGTTATTCTGGATCTGCTGCTAAAACGTATTCTGACTATTTCCGGTGTACGCATTGCCAACCCAGGCGAATTTTCTGAACGTGCTTTTCTCAATGATAAGCTCGATTTGGCACAGGCAGAAGCCATTGCGGATTTGATAGACGCCAGCTCTGAACAGGCCGCACGTTCCGCGATGAACTCCCTGCAAGGTGCATTCTCTAACCAAGTCCATGAAATGGTGGAGGCGCTGACTAACTTGCGGATCTACGTTGAAGCCGCGATTGATTTTCCTGATGAAGAGATTGATTTCCTTTCTGATGGCAAAATAGAAGCCAAGTTGGATGAAGTAATTGCAGAGCTGGAGCACGTTCGTTCACAGGCACGTCAAGGCAGTTTGCTACGCGAAGGAATGAAAGTCGTGATTGCAGGTCGCCCGAATGCGGGTAAATCCAGTTTGCTCAATGCACTGGCAGGCCGTGAAGCCGCGATTGTGACTGATATTGCAGGGACAACGCGCGATGTTTTGCGTGAACATATCCATATTGATGGAATGCCGCTGCATGTGATTGATACGGCAGGCTTGCGTGAAGCCAGCGATGAGGTGGAACGTATTGGTATTGAGCGGGCATGGCAGGAAATTGAGCAGGCGGATCGAGTGCTGTTTATGGTGGACAGTACGACAACCGATGCCGTTGAGCCTGCACAAATTTGGCCGGAATTTATGGCTAAACTACCAGAATCCCTGCCTGTCACGGTCATTCGAAATAAGACAGATATGACTAAGGAAGAAACGGGCGTTACGGACGTCAGTGGCTATACATTAATTCGTCTCTCTGCCCGTGATGGGGAAGGTATCGATTTTCTGCGTGATCATCTAAAAGAGACAATGGGTTTTAACAGCAATACAGAAGGCGGCTTCCTTGCCCGTCGTCGTCACTTGCAGGCATTGAACACAGCAGCGGAACATTTACAGGAAGGCCATCAACAACTCGTTTTTGCCCGTTCAGGGGAACTGCTGGCAGAAGAACTGCGTTTGGCACAGCAAGCATTGAGTGAAATCACCGGTGAATTTACTTCCGATGATTTATTAGGCCGGATTTTTTCGAGTTTTTGTATTGGGAAGTAAAAGAGCGATTCTTTGACCTAACAATCGTGGTGCTGTTGTGAGTTCTCGGCTTTTTATCCAGTTAAATTTGTTATTCAGGGTCAACCACAACAGCATATGTTTTTTTACTCTACGTCACTATTAACACTGAACTGAATATGTTCTGTCGATAACAGCATTTTCAACTTTTCAATATCTAAGAATATTTCGCCAGTACTGAAGATCGCCGGAGCATTATTCTTTATCTGTTCCGTTAACTGTATCACTAAAGCCGCCGCCCCTGTTGCTGTTAAATGCGTCTGCCCTTCTGGATCCATCAGTTGAAAACAGACACACTTACGATATCCTTTTCTATCAATACCTTGTATATCCGTGCGAATTTGATGCTTATATCCTTGGCCTGGATTATATAAGATTTTTCTACGAAGGCCGGTCGCTATTCTCGTTGATAATAGTTTCCAAATCCCTTTTTTAACCAAGAAAGATAATAGCTGATTACTCTTAGGATTATCAAAACCGATTCTGGTTGCGACAGTTTGTGCATTTGTAATTAAAGGTAATATAAATTGTTCGGGCATATCAACACGAAAAACTTTATGGTAGTTACCATCACCAAATAAAATCATACGTTCATCAGAGAAAGGAAAAATCTTTTGATATTTACCCTTGTTTTTTACTATAAAAGGGGTTGTCAGCCTATCCAGATAATAAATTGAGTTTGGTCCAGCTTTGTCATGCAAAGAATATAATACACTTATATCGATACTCTCAATACTTGTGAATGACTGACTGATATCATTGATGAATGCTGCTACAATTCCAGCCATCCATGATGATGCAAAAATCATATGATTCGGTTTTTGGCTTTGCATAACGGCTGCTTTACTGAGTGCGATTTGTAAAGGTTCCGTCCAACGTGTTATATCCACATACGCGATATTATTCTGATGTGCAAAATGTAATAATTTGTCTTCCGTATCATTAACCAAGGTTAATATGATATCAATTTTTAATTTATTGGATACAGAAGGGTTTTCAATATCAAATAACAAATATGTTGAATTAGTCAGTGTATTAGACAGTTTTTTGGCTTTGTCAATATCCCTTCCGGCAATAATTAACGCTAAATCAGGATGATATTTATTAAGGATTTGTGCAACTTGACGACCTACAACACCATAACCACCAACGAGTAATATAGAAATGTTATTCATTTTATAGTCCTAACATATTTCATTAAAAAATAGTCCAGCACATTAATTTTAGTGACGATGAGAGGTTTGACAAAAAATTAAAATGAGATTACGCCAGAATATTAGAGTCTGGCGTTGATAGTAATGTGGCTACCAATATAGAGTAAACCAGTGAAAAAATGTCAGTAAATTCTAAATAACCATCTATTCCTAAATAACTATCGATTCCAGCATGCTTTTTCTTTCTTCGTCACTGACCTTAGGAATAGCATAAAAAGGGATAACGTCAACGGGAGAAATACCCACTAGACCTAACGTTCCAAAGGTCATGCTGCGCATGAAGTGATCTATTTCCATACCATTTTGGATTAAAATATTTTTTTCAGTTCCTAAAGTGATAAATACCGTTGCGGTTTTTCCTGTTAAATAAGGAATAAAAGTATTTTCATCTTCATAATAAGCAAAACCATTAGAAAAAACTCGGTCAATCCAACCCTTAAGTATGGCTGGCTGACCAAACCACCAGATGGGATAAATAAAAATAAGATGATCAGATTCTTTCACCATAGTTTGACTTTTCGCAATGTCCGGCAATACCTTACCTCTGTGCAGAGCTTCAAAATCTGGGCTATCAAGTATAGGATTAAATTGCTCATCATAAAGAGAAATAAGGCTGTATTCTTCACCTTTATTAACTATTTCACTAATTATCTTTTCTTTAATGGCATGATTAAAACTTTTAGGATTAGGATGAGCGTAGATAATCAAGTGCTTCATTTTTTTGATTTACTCCTTTAAGCAATAAAAAAATAAACGTTTGGAGGGGATGAGTGAATATTTACAAACACACCCAGAACAACAATGATGTAGCAATAGCTCTATTTTACATGCCTCCTCTTTCACCCCCATCAATGGTTAACCCCTGAGCTGTAATCATAGCAGCCTCAGGAGAAATGAAAAACATGACTGTACCGGCAACATCCTGTGGACTAACTAAACGTCGTAATGGAATTCTTTTAGCTGCCCTTTTTAATAAGACGGATGTTGAACATCCTAATAATTGCGCCTGGGGTTCCAGACCTCTGACAAACATTGGTGTATTTACCCAAGCAGGCAACACGGCATTGACCGTAATATGTCGCTTCGCGAGATCCAGCGCTAATGATTTGGTTAAACCAAGTAAAGCATGTTTTGATGCACAATAAGCTGTATTACGGGTTGTCCCTATCTTGCCAAGGATAGATGAAATAATGACAATTCGCCCACCAGAAACGATATCAGGTACAACCTGTGATAATAGACGCTGAGTCGAATGTAGGTTGGTTGTCAGTACCAAATCCCAGATATCATTTTGGTCAATATCATTATCATCCGCTTTACCATGGCTAACAACGATCCCTTTTATTTCACGCTCTTTAACCAGAGGCATTAATTCGCTGGTTAATGCTTCCTCTTCAACTAAATCGATTTGAAGGGGATGAATATAGTCTGGTGATTGTTCGACTAACTCATTTAATCCATCCCGGTTAATATCAATGGCAATAACGTGATATCCAGCCGCAACAAGTTTTTGGCAAACAGCAAATCCAATACCGCTTGCTGCACCAGTCACAATAAATGTTAGCATTGATTTTCCTTATTTAACTGAGTGCTATGCCACCATTAACATTAATAACCTCACCCGTTATATAATTATTTTCTATAAGAAAATGTATTGCACTGGTAATATTATTAACATGCCCAACTCGTTTGAGTATTACTTTATTATTGACTAATTCCTTATATGTACTTAATAAATTCTCTGTCATCTCTGTTTGAATAATTCCCGGTGCGACAGCATTAACCCGAATATTTTTAGGCGCTACCTCAACGGCAAGCGCCCGTGTCAATGATTCTATTCCACCTTTAGTTGCCGCATAAATGGACTGGCCTTTATTTGGCTTGCTGGCTGAAATGGAAGAGATATTGATAATGTGACCACTCCGCTGTGGTATCATCGCTTTCAGCACTTCACGGCTACACAAAATATAGCTCAACAAATTGTTATTGATCAGTAATTCAATATTTTTAGTTTCCATTGTCGCCAGCAACCCATCGCGGGTTATCCCGACATTATTGACCAGAAGATCAATACGACCAAATACGTTAATCACCTTATTAATAAATGTATTAACTTCTTCAGCTTTAGCCAAATCAGCCTTAATAGGTAAGATATCTGGGTAAATTAACTTAATTTCGGCAATAAAATCAGTTAATTGAGGAGTTTCATTTCGATAACAAAAAGCGATCCGATATCCCCTCGCCAACAAACTTAAAACGATAGCTTTACCAATACCTTTACTGCCTCCCGTCACAATGGCATTTTTTGTGATGGTGTCTGATCTTAACTCTCCGTGATGGTTCATAAACTTGAATTCTCTTTGATATCAGATAAAGTGAAATTATGTTTTCTGGCGATTGCCATAATATCAATCACCTGATCAGCAGAAATATTCCCGTATGAAAAATTCCCTTGGTACTCTTCTAACCCCAATAAAATCGTTTCTGCCATGCAAGCATAAATTTGCCCTTCCTTTAAATAGGCACGGACACGATTATCTAAACTATCATTGTGAGGTGTCTGAACAATTCCTCCCCGCAATATTTTGATATCTGGCCGACTAAGAACATCTTCGTCAGAAAGGTTATGTGGTACTGAAATATCACAGACAATTGCTTTTTGTTTGATTTTTTCAACCGATAAAAAAGCCTCTGAAGCATTCGACGCACACACAATCACATCACAGTTTTCAATATCAGAAATATTTTGAGAGGTGTAGATAAATGTCTGAGTGGGGTAATACTGATTCAAATAGTGCTCTATCTCCATTCCAATATTTGTCTTACCAATGAGATAATCAGCAGGCATAGTGGAAAGACCATCAACTATTCTTTTTGCTAACCCTTCAGTGACTGGCATCTTGTTAATAATAAACTGGTTATAGATATTTTCATAAATATGGTATTTCACTCTATCCAGTTTTTTCAGCGAACCGTGATTACTGCTACCTATCAAGATCATTTCTTGAAATTGAGGGCCTAATATCTTTGCATAAACACTTCCGATATTCCCTGCCCCTCCCACAATCGCTATCCGCATGTTAGTGCTATCTCGATCGGTAATACTTTTCTGCAAGGCTTCAATGCCAATGCCTATAGTCAAAGCATTACCTGTTGTCACGTTGATTGACGTATTTTTTAAGGATTTGCCATTATTGGTGATGATAGACGTAAACATGCCCAACCCAACGACCATATTCCCTTCAGAGGCTGCTTGAGTAACCCGAACTTCAATTTCATGCCGTAAGCGCCCTAACTCATTTTTTTCTAGTGCTTTTTTGATCATTTTTGACGTCACTGTCAGTGGATAGAGCGTGAATTCCACCGATTTACCCTTATCCGAACGGATACGTGCCGCTTTGAAAGGTTTGGTTGCGAGATTAAAGGTGGAATTTTCGACAAACAGCTCTAATTCTTCATCACTAAATATGCTGAGTGAGGGATCAACCTCCCTAAGCCCGCTTGCGGAAATCAGATGATTAATAAAAGCCACTTTATAGTCAGCCTCTCTGTCATCATTCTGCGAGGCTTCTATCCGCCGATAATCTGTAGCCACAGTGTGATCCTTTTTCCCAAGCATGGGAGCAACGATAAACCCTGCGTCAGCATGACGGATCGCCAGACAAACTTTGGAAAGGGCATCAACAAACCGAATAATTTGTTCAATTTCCAGAAATACTGAGGGTTCTACACGAATAACGTTTGCTGCACTTCCAGAAGGGGCGACACGAATGTGGCTACCACACAATAAATGCCCACTAATCACATAGCCTAAGCTACCTTGTACGGCAATATTTTGTAAGATATAGGAGTCAGAATTAATGACATCATGAAACTCTATTCCCCAGATCAATCCCTTGCCACGAACATCTCGAATGACATCAGGATACTGTTCTTTCAGCGCATTCAACCGTGTTCTGAATTCCTCCCCTAACTGAGTCACTTGTTTTAGTAAGTGGCGCTGGTCAGCATGCAGAAGATTGACGAAATCATGTGCTACCCGACAAGAAAAATCATCTTCACCAAAGGTGGAGCTTTGGATGACATCAAATCCCGGTGTAAAACTTTCCTGACGGATAGCCACTACCCCAATTTTGACATATCCCGCTCCCAAGGCCTTGGAAAGAACGTAATAGTCTGCATCAAGATCGACATCACTGGATGCGACTAAAAACCCACATCTTCCTGATCCTGATTGAACTTCATCAGCAATAACAGGGCAACCCAATATCTGTTTTAGCCGGTTAATTCCGCTAATTTGTTCTGCATTAAGCGGGTAAACGCCGCCCTCTCCCTGTATAGGTTCTACGAGAAATGCGGTAACAACTCTGAATGGTTTCTTCGTTAAAATAATTTGGTTATTCTCTTCTTGCGGTAACCACAACCAACTATTAAAAATATCATTGGCTTTTTCACCCATGCTCGCAAATTCATTCAATTTTTCAGAAGAAAGGAAATGCGTGTCTATTTTCATTCTTCTTAGATAATGACGATACATGGCACCATGCGTACAGTTGGCCGTCATGATCATTTTTCCATGAAAAGCATGTTCAAGAACTAAGAATGTTGGTTTTGTATTCAATCGTTCCTGAACAAACGCCATCAAGGCTAATTTTATCTCTTCGACAGTGGCATTTGCCCCCAATTGCAAACGCTGGCGCTGTTCCTCTGTCAGTACAATTTCTTTATCAGCACTGATTTTGGTAATCGCTGTTACGACTTCCTGCTCTAACTCTTCAAGTTGAGCATTACGTGTAAATTCTGCACTTTTCAGTGCAACTTCCATCGACTCCGCCCCTGTACTCGCAAAACAGAAGATAAAATCACGATGAGTTCCAGTTTCTTCTTTTAGTAATTCATTAAGACGTTCAGCTAATAATGCGGCAGGTTTTCTGATGGAAAATTGGTTATGAACAGGAATTTCTTCATCAAGATAGGACTTTATTTTTTCTCTTATAAAAGGAGAGTTATGGCCTAATAATGTCGCACCATATCCTCCCAAGAGATCCAAGACAGGAATTTCTTTATCATTTTCATCTTTGTAATAGAGAAAATTACCTGCTGCCCGGTGATAAGTTCTGTTTAAACCAAGTGAAATTAATGCCTGAGTTAGCTGAGGTTTACAAAAAATAGCGTAATTTTCCATTGTAAATCCTATTGTTAATTAACTGTTTCAACCTGCCTATGGGGCTTTATACGATCTGCTATATCCTTGATAAAAAAGAGAGTTTCAGCAGCATAATTTCTCTCACTATAATTCTGATAGAGATATGGAATATCAATGAGATGTGAGTTACCTTGCGGTGCCTGGTTTTCAACTCTTGTGAGAATGAAAGTGGCGCCAAACTCAATACTTCCACCCGAAAATTCAGATTGAATATCTTGAGTTATGCTCCCTATCCCGGAAGCAACCACTAAGGCGTAGTCAATCAAGTGATTATTCAGACACAACTCAGCTTCGCTAAATGCCGACAGTAAGCCTAAATTTCCACGCAAAAAAGCAGCGCAGTCACATTGCAAATTGAGTTCTTGGGAAAGGATGCCCAACAGGTTATTACTGAGTGATAGAGTGATTAAGAAAGGATTGACTCGTTCACATTCCCAGATAGTTTGATAAATATGCTTTGAATGGTGAGCCTTAGCTTGTTCATGTTCTGGTAATAATTCTGAAGGCAATGGATGAAGATAGCCATATTGCGTGGTATACAGGCCAAATTTTATTTTTGGATCACTGATATTCAAGCCAGAGGCAATTAAAGCCCTTCTGGTTGAAATAATGCCTTTCTTCGTTCCCGTAGAATAAAAGCGTCTGAGCTTTGCATTTTTAATTAGCTCATTGCCATCTTTTTCATCATTTAGACTATTAAATAGATGACAAGGGGTGGTTATATTATAATTAATCAGTTTTATTATCTTATTTTCCATCGTAATCCCCTATAACTAAGCAGGAATTGATTCCACCAAAACCAAATGAATTGGTTATCGCATTCTTCACCAGGAAAGGCCGCCCATAATTTGGGACATAGTCCAAATCACAAAGTGGATCGGCAATTTCAAGATTAATCGTAGGTGGAATGAATTTATGCTTTACAGTCAAAACCGTCGCCACGGCTTCAATGGCGCCTGCTGCCGCTATCCAATGGCCTAACATCGATTTGGTTGATGAAATTAAGGGAGGCTGAGAACCAAAAATACGCTTTATGACAGCGGATTCCTGGGCATCGTTCAAGGGTGTTGATGTACCGTGGGCATTGATATAGTCGATCTGATGCAAATGCAAACCACTATCCTTGATAGCTCGCCTAATGGCACTTTCTGCGCCAATCCCAGTAGGATGCGGCGCTGTCAATTTATAGGCATCTAAGGAAGCCCCATAGCCTTTAATCTCAGCATAAATTTTGGCTCCTCTGCGTAGCGCACTTTCTTCACTTTCAAGAACCAGAAATGCACCACCTTCACCCGCAACCAATCCACTACGATCTTTATCAAAGGGGCGACAAAGTCTATTACCCCACTTTTCTGTTGTGGCAGCCGCTCCCAATAATTTCAGCCCTATCAAGGTATGAAGATTGATAACTGAGTCAGCCCCACCCGCCAGCATGATGGACGTTTCGCCTCTTTTTATGGATTGACAAGCCAGCCCGATAGCATGGGTCGCTCCAGCACAAGCAGCATTCACGTTTACCGCAGGCCCCGATAAAGAAAATCGGCGTGCGATTTCTTTTACCATGCCATCGTTGCTGCATCTTATGCCGGAACAGAAACTCAAGTTATGACGTTGTTCGAACAAGGCTGCAATAGCTTGTTGTTCAGTGTCCTCGTCATGACGACTTTTGCGCCATAGATGTCTGTCATCCTCTGAGAGTTCGGTCACGCCACTACATCCATAAATGCCGATAGGCTGTTTATTCTTCTCCCAGCTCGGCATGAATAACCCCGCATCTTCCAGCGCTCTGGACGCTGAGATAATGCCCATAATGCCACGCTTATCCGTGATACCTGATGTCGGTAGAGAGGCTGAGTTTTCAGTGAGTAAAGTATTAAAATCAATCTGAGCGCCATATTTCACAGGCAGTACACCATTATCCTCAAATACGAGTGGCTTAACTGCTGATTCTCCATCACAGAGCTTTTTCCAAACAGTATCAAGACGGGTGCCGAAAGCACTCACGACCCCCATTCCTGTAACAACAACACGATGGTCAGATAGCATCACAATTCTCTCTTAGCCATTTTCATTCGAAGCAAAACAGCAATGCACTGTTTTTCCAGACCATGAACCAATATCAGTACCAAAGAGGAGGGTTGTTGAGAGATAAGATTCGAATGGACATTATCGACACTTAAGGTCTTTTGGTGCATTTCAATGGCCAGGTTGATAGCAATAAAAGAGGCGGCAGGCCCCGTATATCCGATGGCTTTATCAAGATTAAACTGTATGGCATCGGGAAAAATACCATGCGTCAACGAGATAGATTCATTATCAACTTTTCCAACGTGGATTATTTGCTGTGGTGATACATCTGATGTGCTGACTTGCGACAAGAAACAGGAATATTGCTTGCTGTTGTGAATTATCATGCGATTAACATAAGTTACCTCACTATCAGCATTTCGGCTATCTTCATGTAAGGTGATAAACGAGGCCGCTTCCGCTGGCAGCCACGGTGTATCACCGATTAAATGCTCATAAGCAAGGTAATACCATGTCGAGATTTTCTGGGCATTACCCCCACAAAGTGCAAACTGACAGCGTTTTTCTTTGAGACTGTAATAACCTTCCAGAAGAGCATGACCGCCTGCATCAACATGAGGAGAAAAGAAAGCATTATCGCCTATGATATCAAGATGTTGTGACAAATGGCTGGCTGTGGAAGTATTCAACAGTGTCAATCCCATCAATGGAGGCGTCTCCACTAATGCTCTGGAAACATAATCCTTATCATCTTTCGTATCAGATGCAATAAGATACGAATTATTATCAGCATCACTTGTGCCTAGCCCAATAAACAACCCGCGTTGTTCAGGAGGAAAGTATTCACCAATACTGTTTTCCCACGTTTTAATGCCGGTATAGAGCACCCACTGACTTTGCTCATGCGCTGTTCGTCGAATCATCTTATCCATAGAAGGCATGACAAAATCACCTTCTTTGATGAATCTCTCTCCTATAATATGTGGGAAACGCAGCGTATTGTCTGATAAGTCGGCTTCTTTTATATTTCCATGAATAATATCAGCCATATTTAGGCCATCAGGAAGCAAACTACTTCCTCTGGTTATATAAATTGCCATAACCTATCCCTCAGCTCGTTTTAAAATCAAACTACTATTCTCTCCACCAAAGCCAAAGGAATTACTGAGGATATGCTTGACCCGCAGAGCTTTTGCCGCCTTGTTTACATGAATTAAGCCATCAATTTTTCCCAATTCAGAAAAGTTAAG
The DNA here is from genome assembly GCF_002632755.1 of Xenorhabdus ishibashii. Classification (NCBI taxonomy): domain Bacteria; kingdom Pseudomonadati; phylum Pseudomonadota; class Gammaproteobacteria; order Enterobacterales; family Morganellaceae; genus Xenorhabdus; species Xenorhabdus ishibashii. The sequence continues at coordinate 1,678,003 of NZ_NJAK01000001.1, forward strand.
GCTGGGAAGAAGTTGATTATTATTCAGCGTTTCAATTGAAAGTATCGTTTCCAGTAGCCCACTCACCGCTAATGAATGCCCCATCGCTGATTTAGTAGAAATAACGGGTGGTTGATGAGGGAAAAGTGCATTAATCGCTTTACTTTCCGCAAGATCATTATTGACCGTTGAAGTGCCATGAGAACTGATGTGATCGATATCTTCAGGCAATAATTCAGCATCTTTCAGCGCTGAAGACATGCAGTTGAGGTAATATTTTCCCGATAAATCCGTTGATGTCATTTTATAACCTTCAGATTGTCGGGACATGCCTGCAATCTCAGCCAATATTTTTGCCTTTCTGGCAATAGCGTGAGCATAATTTTCAACCACCAGAAACGCAGAAGCATCCGCCAAAACGCAGCCTGCTCTGTCTTTATCAAATGCCCGTGAAGATTGATTTAATTCTGTAAATTTACCATCATAAAGCGCCCTGACTTTTTTGAATAAGATTTGCATAATAGGGTGAGTAGCTTCTTCAGAAGCACCCACCAGGGCTATATTGCGCCGACCACTTTTAATGGTGAGATATGCAGAATAGAGAGCGACCATACCTGCCGTACAAGCATCACTATAGACTCTTGGTTGCCCCGATAGATGAAAACGCTTAATCAATTCTTCAGCAATTTCATACGGGCGCATCAGCGCCCCAACATGTTCAATGTCAATATATTCTGAGGAAGATGTATTCTCATTGAAGTAATGAGTTAGCGTATCACCATCAATAAACATCTTATTGTTGGCAAAAAATAACTCACATTTATATTGTTTCAGTTTCTGATGGGTTAATCCTGCCATTTGCAAACTATTTTCGCCTGCACAATAAGCCATCAATAAAACACGATTATTGGAGGGTTGCTTCGTAACGTTGAATTGATTACGTAACTTATCTATATCTGTGGAAGTTAATTTAGCGCTTGGAATATTATTTATTCCATATTTTTTTAACAACGCGTCTTCACAGATAAGTGATCTTTCCTCCATCAATGAATTGAATAAATCACTTGGGCAATCATGATTTCTAACAATCAAACCATAACCGGTTACAGCAACTTTCTCTGTCGTTATACCAGCCATATTGACTTCCACCTTAGTAACAACATTATATTTACACTTAAATTTAAACAACTCAAATTAAACTATTAAGGTGAATAGAGTAATATTATGATTTAATTAAGATATCATGACAGTATTTTTTTATTTCGGTCAAAATAATATCATCTGCATTTTCAACATTTGATTCACAAATGGATTTGCATAATGAAGCCCAATTATGAACATTAGTTTCACCAAATAAATCACCCAGTGTATGGATAGATTCTAATTGTTCTGATGTATAATTATAACAACTAAAAGCTAGTAATCCCTTTCCTTCCTCAGTAAGAACATCTCCAATTAACAACTGATTGATAATGCTTTCAGAAACAGTATCCTGGACATGAGAAAAGAGGCTTTTTGTTGGCATGGTGATTTTAAATTTTTTTCCAAGATTAAATGAAAGATCAATGACATCCAAAGAGTCAGCGCCTAATTCATTAATTAATGAAGAATTTTCATTAATTTCACTTTTATCAACAAAAAGAATTGAAGAAACTTCTTCACATACAGCAGAAATATATTTTTCCATATAAATAGTCCCAAAAGAAAACAATAAGTAACACATTAACATGAACAACAACATGCGCAACAATAATAATGAAGCGCCAGTTATTTTTACCAATAAAAATGAATGAAGACTAGTGGGTGAAATAACAATATATTTAATAAAATAAATTACACATATAAAAAATAATAAAAATTAAAAAGTAATAACAGATTGTGAATGGTAAAAATATTTAGTTATTTATTCAATATAAAGAGTCTTTTTAGCACATTCCAAATGATTTGGAGTGGCTTGTTGGCTTAAGAGATTGAGAGGAGTTCATCATCATTTCAATTTAAAATCGATCTCAAGTGTTACCTCTGGATTCATATTTGCAGGCCTGAAACCAACAGATTTAGCGAGACTGAGGGTTTTCAGGGCTTCATTATCTATCGCACTGTTACCAGAGGATTGAACGATTCCGGCAGCAGTAATGGAACCGTCATTTTGCAGCATAAATTTGACGATGACCGAACCTTGTTGCTTCATTCTCTTTGCCTTGCGGGGATAACGTTTATGGCGTTCAATTTCTTGCCGCAGTCTTGCATAGTAATTGTCCACTTCGCTATTTCCTTGTCCCACCAAAGGTTGTGACGTCGCTGCGCGGCTCATACTGCCTTCTGAATTAGCCTGATCGCTACCGTGCGTTTCCTGCTCTGTCTGATTGTCTTTCTGTACCTGTGGTGATTGGGTGGTTTTCTTTTCTGCCATTTCTTGCGGTTTTTCTTTCTGCTGCTTTTGACGTTTCTTGGGTTTATCGGCTTCAGGCGGTTTGACTACCTTATTTTCAGGATGAATGGCTTTATCCAGCACGAGTTCCGGTTTTGTTGGTGATTCCGGTGCAGTCAAAAGTGGGGATGGCGGAGAAACAGGCTCCGGTTTATTTTCCCACGATGGGGCAGCAACCATCGTAATAGATAACCCCAGAGTAGAAGCGTTGTTGTTGATATGATGTGCCGTGTCATCATCATATGAAGCATGTCGTTTGAACAGCCATATTAAACTGGTATGCAATAAAATGGCGATTAGGATACCAACCAGCAATCTCCTTTTGGGAATTAATGGAAAACACGCGGCTGGATTATCTAATATGGCTGTATTGGTCATACTATCCTCTAATCAAATCTCTAAAACTCACTGGTCAAACTGAGTTTGAAGGTTCTGCCTGGTGCCGGAATCATCGAACGCGTCAGCGGATCGAGATAGTAGCGGTTAGTGAGGTTTGTGCCAGTTAACTCCATTGATATAGAGGGAGTGATTTGGTAGCTAATATAGGCATCAACCGTAAATACTGGATTCCAGCGCATTGGGTTATTGGATTGCCCCTTATAAATATCTGGCAAGTCATTCATCAGCCATTTTTCATCTTTGTTTTCTGCCTTGCTGTGATAGAGCATTCGGCTGCCTAGCTCCAGTTTTTCATCAAACAGGCGGCCGCCGACGCTCAGGTTAGCTGAGTATTTTGGCTGGATAGAGGTGCGTAAATAACCGCCAGGGAAACCACCATCAATACATTCAGGTATGCCATAACGATTTTGGGAATCCAGTCTCATGACAGAATTACTGTCACAGACCTTGTTTTTCATGTTGTAAACTAGCCCCATATCGGCAAAGAAACTGCCGTTGTCATAACGTGCCTGTAGTTCCAAACCAGCCAATTTCTGTTTCTCTAATTGGGAGAATTTATAGGTATTGTCCCTATCGAACACATTTTCAATGATGGTGTTGTAATAAGAGAGTTTGATATCCGCATGGCGTTCAGCTTTGACTAATTGGCTGAAATCGTAGACTAAGCCGACTTCCGCGGTTCTGGCGCGTTCAGGTTTGAATTTATGGCCTATTTGATTGGTTGTAGAGCCTGAAAAACCGACGGTATCTTCAAAAATGCTGGGCATTCTTACCGCTTCGGCGTAGCGGGTATAGATACGGAAATCGTCGGTGACATAGGCCGTCGCGGAGAAAGTAGGTGCCCAAGCGTGATCCTTACGTTTTGGCGCAGGTTCCCAAGGATCGCTAACAGCAGGACCTGGTACGCCATTTGCGTCAACTTTTTCGCCGTATTCATATTTATAGACTTCTTTGCCACTGATTGGGTCGATAACCCTTTCATTCATATCCAGTTGACCATTGAAATAGGGGTTACTATTTTTACTGAGCTTGCCATTGTTAGGATCGTAATTCCAAGTGAATTTTTCGCTAACCATTTTACGCGTTAGGCCATCACGTGAATTAATACGAGTTGTCTTAACCACAGAGTATTCAGTTTCGAGTTTATTCATAAACGCAAGCTTCTCTGCGGGACTCATTTTCAAGATATTATTTGATTTTATAAATTGTTTTCTTTTTCTCTCCATATTAGCTTCTGTTTCGGTCATTGTTCGCCAATAACTCATTTCATGGCCGATGGTTTCTCGTTGTTTCTGATAATGGCCATCCCTTTCGGCACGTCGTTCATTAAGCAAATCATCTTGAGACCAATAAGAAACGCGCTTGGCTCCAGCATTCAGCTCCAACCATGAAGCTGGCCGCCAGTTGAAGTTAAAGGCGAGATTGATTTCCTGGCGTTGTCCTTTCCGCGCCGGTGACTGGAAGAAATATAGATTAGTTGAATTATAATCATCGTTGGAATCGAGGCGTTCCCGTTGGAAATTCCCCATTAAAGTCAGCTCTAAACTAGGGTGTAGGGTAAATTTATTGGAAAGATCGACACCCCAACGATTGTTTTGAGAATGGGTGATAGCGGTATTGATCAATGTGCCATCAATATTGGCGTTTCTGCCCTCAAGGCCATCTTCCCAACGCCAGTCTCTATCGGTGGGAGTGCGTGGATATCCTCCGGCGGTGTTGGTATTGCTGGTGGTGCGAGTTGTCCATAAGTTCATGTCGAAGTCGACATAGGGATTATTCTCAGGCTGCCACTTATAGGTCAGGTTGGCAGCTTTCTGATGAACTTTCGCTAATGGCCATTGAGGAACTTTATTTTTTTCGGGTGTAACCCAGCCCAAGCGTGAAGGCATAATATCACCAAATTCCATATGGGTATTGCGAAACCCTAATTGTAGAGCCTGATCTTCGGTGAAATGCCAGGTATTTTTAATTAATACAGAACGCATTTCATTGGAAGTATTGGGAACTTCATTGCCGGGGCGATAGATACGAGCAGCAAAAGGCAGATATGGGTCCAGTGTTGTCTGGACATTTTTCATGAGTTCCCTGTCATTTTCCGTAATGGGTTCATCATAGCGATGGGCGCCACCTTTTCCGGCAAAATAGTTACCCTGACGACGGTATGCATAGGCCAGCATTAGGTCAAAATACTCCTGCCGTGTTCCTAATGCGAAACGGAAGGCATTATCTTTGAAGCCAAACAGTTTATTGTCTTTCGATGAATGAGGCGTAATTTGTAACGCCGGATCGGTTTCAACCTTATTTTGGATAAAGTCAGGAATATCTCGGTAGTCTTGCCCCAATGATAGGGATGGTGTGCGCTCTCTCACTGAGTTGCTACTGGTTTCCAGTTTAGTATTGATGCCAAAAGTTTCCCCTTTTGGCACTACATCATCAATGCCTAGGGTTTTTATAGATACGGCACCACCGACGGAACCTTTGATTCTGCGATTCAGAGACGGGCCTTTTTCAATTTCAATACTACTGATTAGGTTTGGATCGATGTAATTGCGGTTATTGGCACCATTGTAACCGCGTCCTACGGTAATGGATTGTTCTGTACCATCAATGGTGACAGGAATGCGTCCTTGCCCCTGAACACCACGGATATTGATATCTAAAGCGCCACTATTACGGGCATCACCGCTATATACACCTACGGCACCTTTAATTAAATCGGCGGGAGAAGCTCCTTTGTAGCGTTCTATCTGTTTTTTGCCGATATAAATATTGGAAATATCTTTGTCATAGACTGCGTTATAACCCTCTTCATCTTTAGCGCTGTTATCCGTGACACGAATCTTGCCCAGATCTGTCTTGCTGTTTGAGGTTGTGACCGTCGCTTCGGATTCAGCAACCAGAGGCGGTGCAGCCAGTGACAATGCCAGTGACAATGCAATAGTGATGGGGGTGAGCTGTGTTTTAACTCGGTATGCCATTGATGCCTCCATTTTGGTTAAAAATATTTTTCCAACCTGATTAGCACTTCATTTTTGTTATAGCTGTACAGCCAATCCACATTGCTGCGGTTGTGTCGATGGCGGAAAGTGAAAGAAGGTGTCATACCCCCTATTTCAGCGGCTGGGACTCTGATAACAGCGGTATATATTTGCTCATTTTCTCGCCGCTTAACTTCAAATATCGGGTTATAAGCATCAAAGCGGCGGGTTCTTAGCGTGGCAAACAGAGAGCCATTAATACCGGTATAAATCTGTCCGGCTATCCCTGCCCGAAAGCCCCATTGTTGATAACTATCAGTAGGATGCAGGTCGTTATTCCGATATACCCAATCGCCACCGCCAAACAGAACAAATTCTTTGCTGATAGCATGGGATAGGGTGAGGTAGGAGGAGGTTAGTGCACCATTTTTCCAACGGTAAGTTTGCCTATGTCGCAGTTGTTTATGTTCAAGTTCAACATTAAGGGCTGTTTGCTTGGTTAATGCCCATCTCCATTCTGTTTTGGCACCTATAGAGTGAGAGAAGGTATAACCAGCACGTTGTTTATATTCATATAGAGTACCGAAGGAGGCATCGTGGTTACTACTTTTATAGTTGTATCCTCCGACTAGCAGAAACGTATTCTCATTTTCATCATGGTAATCACGATAGTTTTCACCATAAATCAGGCCGCGACCAAAAATACCGTGATGACCGGAAAGTTGGTAACGTCGGCTTAAAGTCGCATCATAAGACATGCCCCACGCTTTGATGGCTTTTGGTATATGGCGTTCTTTATGGCAGCCACCGTTAGGATTAGGGATTAGACAAGTTGGGGGAGACTGAGAAGACATATTCACATTATCGTTATAGGCATAACCGACCGAGAAAGAGCCACGCCAGCCATTTCTCAGTGCTATTGCTTTTAGATAACTGTCGATATTTTTCACAACCGTTTCAGGTAATTCGTTTTGTTTGCTTAATCCAGTAAACAGTTGTTCAGATTCCCTATTTTTATGATCTTCAAAATAGACACGAGCCAGTTCTAATTTAATACGTGTGAAATCCGGTTGTTGATTCAGAATTTGTTGATAATGATAGGCGGCGAGATCCAAATTTCCTTCAAGACGTGCCAGCCCACCCTGAGCAAAATTGACCAACATTACATCATGTTCTGGCAATTTTTGATAAGCCGAGAGAAAACGTCTGACATCTGACCATTGTCTATGGTTAATAGCCAGGAATAGCGCTTGGCCGATATCATTAATATTGTTTTCTACCTGAAACGTTTGCCCATTAATGACAATCAATGAAGCATTATTTTCAACAAAAATAGGATCTGGTGTAATCAGGTTGGTTTCATTTTCCTGTTGATTATGCTGTGCTTCTTGCCAGATTTTCCGTGAGGTATCTTCATCGGCATGAACGGGTAGGGAGAGGCATAGAGCCATAAGTGCCGTTGATAATATTGGAGTAATTCTATTTTCAGACATTGGAAAACCAGATCACAAAGCTCAATTATTAGAAATAAAAACAGCGAACAGCGCCAAAAACAGCACTGTTCTCTGAAAGATTAATGATTACTGTTTAGAACCACCAAAAGCAGTATCTTTGGATCTGTCATCTTCAAATGTGGTGTATCCAGCCAGACTGGATGCACTGTCGCCAAAGAAGTGACCATTGGTTGTTCCAACCAAATCATCAGTTATGGCTATACCTTCGAATTTAGCATCAGCACCAATATTGGCACTAATATCTATTGTCATTGCGGTATTTTCCATGGAACCAACCAGAGTTTGCTCACCAAAGTCAGCGGTAAATGTACCGGACAAGGCATTATCACCGCTGTACTGGTTAATACCTTGCACCACATAGGTTGCTGTACCATCGGTTGGCATATTGGTAGTGATATCTTTGCCTGCATAGTAAACAGTATGGGTATTATCACCAGCTTGACCGGTCTGAGACCATTCACCGAAATAAACATCTGCATTGGCAACTTTGCTGAAATTGAATACCCCCATACCACCATGAGAGCCTGGTGCACCTGCTCTTGAGATGTTATGAATCCCATTACTGTCCGCTGGTGCCATGCGAGTCAAGCCAGAAAAACCGATGAGTTTTCCTCCACCGATGGAACTGATCCCAATACCAGGATTGCCACTCGCACCACCGTGTGAATTTGAACCCGTTTCGGTTGCACCAACCTTAATATATGCTGATGAGCTTATTTGACTCTGCCCAAAACCGACTTCTGCCTGAGCCTGTGCCATAAATCCCAATGTGCCTAAAGCAGCGATTAATACGTTCAACTTTTTCATCATTATCCTCGTTTGGAATGGGGGATCCCTCGTTACCCAATCTTAAAAACGGCCTGATTCTATCGCGCGAGAAAAACGTACACCGTTCAAATGATAATGTAAATGATAATTATTATTATTTGTTTCACTAATAATAAGGTTTATTAGTCAATGTATTTTTTATTTTATTGATTTTTATTTTATTTTTTATTTTGAGAGGGATTTGAACTATCTGATTTTTTATTGAAAATGTGAGATTGGTAGATTTTATTTATTGAAGTTATTTTTTTATTAACAAATTAATTAGCATTAAAAAAGTTTCTAATGAAATTAAATTAATAGAATTATATAACAATTTACATAATTAAGAATAATTAATAAGTATGCCTTGTATGGATAAATATTCATGTCCTGTTGTGGAAAACGATTCGTTATGATGAAATTTGCGAGTAAAGAACCATTTTATCCATATATTTATTTTCTGCACTGAGGAAGCCGCCATTGAAAAAATAAGGGGTATAGCAGTTTTCATATATCTATCTGGCTGAAAAAAGCCTAATTGGAGATGTATTATGGAAGCAAAAATTATTATTCAATCTGCTGAAGAAAGGACAGATCTTGGTGATAGGGTAGAGGCGCTTATTGATAACAATTGGCCTCTATTTATGAATTATGATGCAGTCGCTGAACAACATTGGCACAAATTATATGAACCTGGCTTTAGTCACTTCCAAAAATTTGCCATTCTGCAACAGGGGAAAGAAGAGCGTCTTATTGGCCTACTGAGCTCAATTCCTTTTCCCTGGGAAAATCATTCATTAGACCAATTGCCTGATGAAGGCTGGGATGCTGTATTTGACGCTGGGGGGAAAGCTAAGGGAAAAGTGCAAGCCAATATGGTGTCTGCCCTGAGTGTGACGGTTGATCCTGCGTTCCGCGGGCAAAATATTCCGGCTTTATTGATCAACAGTTTGAAACAAACTGCCCGATATGAAGGGTTGCAGGGGCTGGTTGTTCCCGTCAGGCCGAGTTTGAAAAGCCAATATCCCCTGCAAGATTTTATCGAATATTGTGGTTGGAAAAATGATAAAGGCGAACCGTTTGATCCGTGGATCCGCACGCATTATCGTTTAGGAGCCAAAATCATCAAGCCTGCTCTTCGCTCCATGGATATTTACGGCACAGTAGAACAGTGGCAGGCGTGGACCGGCATGAAGTTTCCGCAAAGCGGGGAATACATCATTCCAGGTGGTCTGGTGCCATTGGTGGTGGATGCGGAAAAGCAAATGGCTTACTACATTGAACCTAATTTGTGGATGTATCACGGCCTTGATTAAAAATATTTCTCTAGCTGTATCTGTACTTCGTTTTTATCGTAATTGTATAACCAGTTCACACTACTGCGATTGTGTCGATGGTGGAAAGTTAAAGATGGTGTCATACCCAATATCTTAGCGGCAGGAAATTTAATGGCGGCAGTATAGATTTGTTCATTATCCTGGCGTCTGGCACCCAATAATTGGTTGTAAGCGCCGAAGCGTTGTTTTCTCAGTGTGACAAGCAGCGAGCCATTAATGTGGGGGTAGATTTGTCCAGCTACTCCCGCACTTATTCCCCATTGTTGATAGCGATCCGCTGGTTGTTCATTATTTCGATAGTTCCAATTACCACCGCCAAACAGAACTAATTTATCATTGATGGCATGCGATAGGCTGAAATAGAATGAGGAAAGTTCGCCGTCTTTCCAACTGTAAAACGGCTGATAACTCAATTTCTTATGTCCAAGTTCAACATTAAGGGCGGTTTGTTCGGTGATATCCCACTGCCATTCTATTTTGGCACCGATGGCATGGTATTCGGTACTCCCTGCACGCTGTTGATATTCAAATAGGGGGCCAAAGGAGAAATCATGGCTCCTGTTTCTATAGTTGTAGCCACTGATCAGCAGAAACATATTTTCATTTTCGTCGTGATAATTGGGATAATTTTCACCATAAACCAGACCTCGGCCAAAAATGCCGTGATGACCGACAAGCTGGTAATGTCGGCTTAAGGTAGCGCTGTAAGTCCCACCCCATGCTTTGATAGGTTTTGGCACGCCACGTTCAATTACGCACTTTCCCTCTTTGAAATATTGGCAGATTGGTTCCTGATTTGGAGACATATTTATATTATCGTCATAGGTATAGCCAAATGAGAATGAACCGCTCCAATCATTTCTTGAGGTTATTGCAGCCAGATAAAGGTCAATATTATTCAAAACCATTTCTGGTAACTGATATTGTTTACCGACTTCTTTAAATAACTGCGCAGATTCTTGGTTTTTGTGATCTTCAAAATAAATACGAGCCAGTTCCAGTTTAATGCGGGTAAAATTCGGTTTTTGACGTAGGATCTTTTGATAATAAGAGGTAGCAAGCGCTAAATTCCCTTTAAAATGTGCTAGTCCGCCTTGAGCAAAATCGCTGAGTAACGGATCGTGTTCAGGAATTTTTTGATAAATCGGCAAAAGACGTTTGACGTCTTGCCATTGCTGATGATTAATAGCAAAGTACAGAGCTTGACTGATGTCCTTAAGATTATTTTCAACTTTAAGTTCTTGTCCATGAGTCACGGTTAATGAGAAGCGATCTTTTATAGAAACGGAATTTAGAACTTTATTTTTCTGTTTAACTTTATTTTTCTGTTTATTGTGTTGTTGATTATATCGTGCTTCTTGCCAAATCTTGTGGTTAATATCTTCATTGGCGCAAACTGCTGGAGACAGGAATGAGATCAGCAGTACTATAAGTAATATTGGAAATATTTCCTTTTCAGTCACTTTTTTTTGATCAGACATAGTAAAACCCGATTCATAAGGCCCATATTTATTTGAAAGAAAGAAGTTGTAAATAAATAGGGTAAAGAAGATGAAAAGGAAAACAGTGTCAAAATGGCACTGTTTTCTGGAAAATAAATACTTATTCTTTAGCACCGCCGAAAGCAGTATCTTTGTTTCTGTCGCCATCAAATTTGGCATACCCTGCCAGAGCGGCGGCGGAATCACCGTAGAATTTCCCATCGGTAACCCCATGAATATTACCGTTGGCGGTGGCCTTACCTGTAAATCCGGCATTGTCATTTATATTGGCATCAATACTAATATTTAGTGAGTCATTTTTCAGTGAGCCATTCAATTTTTTGGTACCAAAGTTTGCAACTAATTTGCCGAAGAGGAGATTATTGCCGTTATATTGGTTCAGACCTTTTACTGTATAGGTCGCAGTGCCGCCAGTTGGCAGATTGGTTGTAGCATCTTTACCCGCATAAAAAACAGTATGGGTAGCATCCGATTTATCGGGCGTTTTTTGAGCCCATTCACCAAAGTAAACTTCTGTATTGGGAATCTGACCGATATCGATATACTGGTTCTCGATGCCGAGCGCTTTACCGTTCTTCTCGGCATGATAAATGCCATTATTGTCGCGTTTAGCGTAAGATTTCAGTTTGGAGGCTGGAAGTAATAGACCTTTTGCTATAGGTAAAGTGATACCCAGAGCAGGTTCACCATCTACCTCTCCTATTACAAGGTGTGGATTGGTGTCTTGTTGGCTTATACCATACTCAACTTTTGCCTGAACCTGTGTAGTAAACCCAAGAACACCTAATATGGCGATTAATATATTGACCTTTTTCATAAGTAACCTCACAGAGTATTGAATATTTGTTATCCTGTCATAAGAGCGTCCTGAACTTTTTGTGTGAAAGGCGTGCGCAAAAAATGCGCAACAAATAAAATGTATGTTGGCTAAATAACGATGTAAACCATAAGTTACAGTTATGTTTTCCGTCTGTTTAATCTCATTTCTTGTGCCAACCAAGAGATTAATTGATTGAAATTAAATTATTTTTTTAGGATGGGATAAATTTGTGGATTTCAATTAATCCACTAATCGTTGAGGATGGGTATACACTGTTGCTCGTCCTGGCTTACAAAATCCGATCAATGTTAGATTACATTTCTGTGCAACTTTAATGGCAAGTGAGGTTGCGGCAGAAACGGCAAGTAAAATTTCTCCCCCACAATTCGCTGTTTTTTGTACCATCTCATAACTGGCACGACTGGAAACAACTACAGCACCTTGTTGCCAGCCCATTTTTACTCGCATTCCCAGTAGCTTATCCAATGCAACATGGCGCCCAACATCTTCACAACCCCCAAGCAATTTTCCCTCTAAGTCAATCCAACCCGCTGCATGGGTACAGCCAGTCAGTGCACCGATTTCCTGAACATTTGGTAATTGGGTAAGTGCAGTATCAAGATGGGAGAGGGAAAATGTTTGGGTGAACGGCAAGGGCGTAATTGGGCGAAAAATCTCTGCGAGTTGTTCTGTGCCGCAAATACCGCAACCCGTTCTCCCAGCCATATTGCGTCGACGCTCTTTTAATCCCGCAAAACGACGGCTGGAAAGTTCAATATGAAGCTCAATGCCCCCGTGACAGCTCACTATTGAATCAATACCCCGAATTTCCTGTGCAGATGTGATGATCCCTTCCGACAAGGAAAACCCGATAGCAAAATGGTCAAGATCTTTTGGACTGGCCATCATCACGACATGGGAAATACCGTTATAGACTAATGCGACAGGCACTTCCTCGGCTACCCAATCCGGCGTTGGAATGCTCAATCGGTCACTTTGTTTGGTATTTTTTTGTTGTACATTAATGCGAAAAGCACCACGGATTTCTTCCATCGTAAACTTATCTTCTGGCCTTTCATTTTCCATTAATGAATTCCCCTGTAGTTTGATTCATAAGTTACGCTCAACGAACGTGCCTATCACTTTATCGAGCATTACTTCGGATTGAGAATAACCGAAAGGAAACCGGAGGCCGTTTTTTCCTCCGGTTTATTGACTTTTAGTGATTAATTAACGCCTTGAGCCTATTATTAACCAGTTTTTTATCAAAAGGTTCCAGTGACTCATTTGGGGATAATCGCACAAACTCTAATTGTTCTGCTTCATCTTCCGTCAGAGCTTTCTTTTTCCTCAATTTGAGCAAATAGTTCCAACTCCAAATGCCACCAGAATCTTCAGCCGGACACATGCCATTACCTGCTGTGACTTCAGGCTGGATAACATCTTTTGCAAGGATTTTCTCTACGGTTATCTGGTGAAGCCAGTTATCGCCAAAATCATATTGGTAATTAAATTCATTCCCAACCTCCTCCAAAAATTCACCGATGCACATTTGGTCATAATGTTCTTCTGGAATGTCTATTCCTGCAAAACTAAAACTGAATAAATGAGCATTTTCCCACCCCATGGTAGTTTGTATCACATCATGAAATTCACGGAGTGTTAGTTGATTGCTGACACGGAGCCGACGCCATACGGCTGGAGTGGCATCAAGTAAACTCACTTTGAGAACCAAACCTTGCGGTTCAATCTCTTCCTCTTGTTCCATATAGAAATATTCAAAGCTGAGTTCAGACAACGTATCAAATAAAGCAAATTTCTTGCGGTTTAATGCTGGATCTCTGAGGGCATAGGCCAAATCTAAAAATTGATCTACCAAATATGGGGCTTTTGGTGGCAGTCTGTATTGCTCGATTGCAGCGGAATAAGTCAAACGTTCAATAAATAGTTCTCGGTTTGCATAATAATAGAGTTTCAATAAATCCCTGGGTTTCTTTGCTTTCTGCAAACAGTCTTCCGGCGCCAGCCAGCTCAATATTAATGATGATCCCATAGTAATGCCAAGGCGATTCTGTTCTTGTCGTTTCAGATCAGCTTGATAACCGAACTTCTGGCTCCAGTGTTCAAATTCAAAGGCTTCTGGCTGTGTCCATTCGACAGGAAGTTGTGACAACCAATAAAGTGAGTCGAGATCGAGAGGAGTGTTTTTATTTTGCTGAACTGAAAGTATCCACGGTAAAATTTGTTGTAGCCAGTCAGGGGAGACCGGAGTAAAGTCAACATAAGCCTCCTGAGTGTTCAGCTCTTTAATCAGTTCGGGAATTGTGCGGTCAGGATCAATATTCAGTAAACTCTCGCGGATACCCGATTTAAAGTCCAGCATCATATTCATTTGGCATTTTTGACCATCCAGTGTGATTGTCAGCATCATGCTGGCACAGTCATTGCCATCAACATGAGTGGCGTATAATTCGTGTATCTCTGCTGTTTCACGAACTTTATTGTGGTGTGACATCGCCTTTTTTTTCCAACGCTTAAAACTAGAACGAATGGAAGGATGGCGGTTGAACCGTGCACACAGATTGATAAGTTGCAGGTAGGATAAATTGGCCCATACAGAAGAGGAGCAATCGTCCAAGGTTTGCGCACAGGCAAGGGCAATCGGTTCTTCAAAGTACTGAGTCAGTAGCAGCAGGGCATCGATACCCCATGAGTGTTTGGCGACTTCTGACAATAAATGAGGCAATGCTTCATGAGGAATAACGGAAAAACCACTCTCAAAAAAGTCGACAAATTCAATACCAGAATGAATTTTAAACTGTTTAAATAACTGACTTAAGTTTAGAGGTTTTGTCGGAAAAGTTTCTATGTTGGTGTTATCAGCATATTCAGCATATTGGGAGGTATCCAATAGTTGGGTAATATCAGTGTTGATATGAAACTGATTTCTTTTCAGGATCGATACACATAACAATGCGCATTCGCTATTGATCTCGAACTTTTCTTTGGTATTCACCAAAATTTGCTCAATGATCTCTTCAAGCTGCTGTTTGGCTTCAGCAGGCAATTTGTTTGTTGTTAATGCAAGTTCTCCTATGGCAATTTCAAGCCAATAGTTAATGCTATCGCCTATCTCCTTCATCGCTTCCTTGGGCAGCGCCAGAGCCAGGCTAATCAAAAAGAAAACGTTTTCTGGATCGGAAAACCACTGTATCTGCTTTTGGGTTAAGAAACGTTGTTTCTCAGGAGCATGGGCGTATTTTTCTATTGCAGATAGCAATTTTTCAGGTGTTAATTTCATTATCAACCTCTTCAATATATATATTTCAACCAAGAAAAGTGCTGGTTATCACTCTGGGTCATATCCACCCTTCCCCTTGACAATTACAAATAGTCTAACCTGAATTTTTATAAGGTCAGTAAGTTTGTGTTGAAATTTATCCTCGTTATTTTCTAATTTGCGGCTGTGTGTGATCTGTAGCTTGAAATAGACAGGATTTGACAATGCCATTCCGTTGTTTGTCCAATCATACGGCCTGTGAAGTGGGAAGCCTCGCCCGATAGGGCGCGGGGAGCAGTCACTTTTTTATCTGTATATGTGCCAACCTGTGCTATTTTTCATCGGGTTGGCAAACTGAACTCACGTGTGGAATTCAATAGAGTATGAAAAAAAAGATAATCTCGAGGATTTATCTTGGATTGTTGTTAATTGCTTCCTTGATATTAGTATTTGAAAAAGGTGGAGATATTTATCCTGCACTGGTATCTGTCGGCGTATTCGGCGTCATCTTTGGTCTGGCTTTTTTAGTTTCAGCGCGCTGGTTATTTTCGGTAGTATTCACTGGAACAGTGTTTATCATCCTAAAATTCCTCAACCAGATAAAAATCCATTACTATAAAGAACACCTGATGTTTTCTGATTTGAATGTTATGTTAGATCCTTCAAATCAGGAGACTTTACACCATTATTGGCTGGCGGGCATTGCCGTGGTGGCGATGTTTATCTGGTTAATATTCAACATGATATTGAGCTGGAAAGCGGTGCCTTCTGCGCGTGGGATCAGATGGCGCCTCGCCAGTATCATTTTGATGGTCGCGAGTGCCTGGGGTATCAACCTAACGGTGAATACCTACCATACCCGATGGCAAGGGGAATTGCCGAAGGGGAGGGGGACAATGACCAATATGGTAATGTCTGCCTTTGATGCGCAATATCAGCCGCCAAAATTTGGTACATCTGCTGATTATTTCTTGCAGCAGGCAAAACAAGTAATGTTGCCTGAACCTCAGTCAGAGGTTAAACCCGATGTAGTTGTATTGCTGCAAGAGTCCACTGTCAATCCCCATATTTACCAATTACCTGCCAATGTGCAGTTGCCAGATCTCTACATGTTCCGGCATGATGCGGGGGTTAGTGCCCAAAGTCCACTCAGGGTACAAACCTTTGGTGGCGGAACCTGGTTATCCGAATTCTCCGTTTTAACCGGATTGAATACGGATGATTTCGGCTCCCGTAAAAATGCAGTGTTTTATTTTGTCGTTGATCACCTGAAAAACAGCCTGTTCCGTGCCATGAAAGACAATGGCTATTACACGGTTGTTCTGACACCGTTTAATAAATCCGCTTACCATGCGGGACATGCTTACAAAACGCTGGGCGTTGATCGAATTATCCAACCGCAGGAGCTGGGATATCCCGCAGATATGGATGAAAATTTGTGGAAAATCCCGACACAAGACATGTTGTCTTATGTGAAAACTATCTTAGCTAAGGAAACAGACAAGCCGATTTTTATTTTCTCTCTGACCATGTATGAACATGGGCCTTATGAAGAGAATCATCATGATGATTATGGTTTGACTGGTAAAGTTAATTCTGCAACGGCGGCAGGTAAGTTTAGCCATTACATGGAAAAAATCGTGGCGTCTGATCCTGCTATCAGGGATTTCAGTGAATTCGTTGCCAATCGCAACAAACCCACCGTTTTCCTCTATTTTGGTGATCATCAGCCAAACATAAATTTTGATCACTATAATTCTCCGCTACCTGATCCGGCACATGTTACTCAGTTTACTTTGCGGGATAACCTGAAACAGGGAGCGTCAATAACAACGGGAAAACTGACAGATATCGCCTTCCTCGGCGGAATAATTCTGGAGCGTGCCCGTTTGTCAGCATCAGCGTTTTATCAGGCGAATATGATGATGCGCCATTTATGTGATGGTGCCTTAAATGATTGTCAGGATAGTGCACTGGTAGAGAGTTATAAGCATTATATTTACCAACAGTTGGCGGTGGCAGGTAAGGAATAATTTTATTCCTTCTGTATAAGGAACCTACGCAACTGAAATATTGCGTAGGTTTTTTTGATGGCTTATATCAAGCAAGATTTGTATCAAGAACGTGAGGCTGTGATGCGATAAGCGCAGCGTCGGTGACCACTAAGGATATATTCGGTTCTTTCCACATTGGCTTGCAGGATCTCCCGAAACAGTTTCAGCTCTGTCCGGCAAAAGCCCTGACACAATTTGGCTGCGGCACAAATTGGACAATGGTTTTCAAAAAACAGAATATCGCCATTTTCTTCAACAGAAGAATAAGCCATGTAGCCTTCTCGGCAACGGATAGAAACCAGACGTTCAACTTTCTCCTGTAACCCTGTAGCACCTTCCATCGCCTTTTTATAGTTGGAAAAAGCCTCTTTTTCACGGGCACTGATAATCAAATCCATAGCATCTTCACCCAACTGACTACGAATAATCGAGATCAGTTGCGTTGTTAGCTCTACATGGGTATCAGGAAATTTGGCATGGCCTTTCTCTGTGATATGCCAAAGCTGTACTGGACGCCCAACTCCCCTGGTTTCTGATTTTGCTTCAACTAATCCCTCCTTAGCCATTTTCACAAATTGTTGACGGGCTGCTTCTCCAGTTGTTCCCAATAATTTGCCGGCATCAGAGGCTTGTAAGGCACCTTGAGTTTTTAGCAGCATTAATAGCTTCTCACTCACTGTTTGCCCTACGATTGTACTATTTTCCAAGTCATCGCTTGACATATTGTTGATCCCGACATTAATTTATTCCAAGATTTATCTTGTTTAATTTAGCGTAAGACTTTTCACAACTCAACCTGTGTTCAGGGCAAAAATTATGATAATGACTGAGGAAAGCCGCTGGAGGGATCTGTTTTCCAGCAAAAATGCACCAAGTGCGATAGCACTTTCACTGGGTGTGGTATTGATGGCAATGAATACCTTAATTGCAATTACTATTCTGCCTTCTGTCGTCAACGATATTGGAGGATTGAATCTCTATGCCTGGAATACGACATTGTTTGTTGTGGCATCGATTGTGGGTTCCGTTTTGTCTGCGAAATTGCTAAGTTCATCGGGTGCAAGAAAGGCTTATCTGGTTGCATCGCTGGTCTTTTTCATTGGCAGTTCACTTTGTACCGTTGCACCGACGATGGAGGTTATGCTGATTGGCAGAGCTGTTCAGGGTCTTGGCGGTGGATTCCTGTTTGCCCTTTCCTATTTGATGATCAATCTCGTATTTGAACAATCACTTTGGCCTCGGGCTATGGCGCTGATTTCGGGAATGTGGGGTGTGGCGACCTTAATCGGGCCGGCTATTGGCGGGATTTTTGCGGAAATGAATGCATGGCGTTACGCTTTTGGCATTATGCTTCCCATTATTCTGTGTTATGCCGTATTTACCTGCCTGATTTTACCGAAGACAGAGATGGAAAATAAAACCAAAACGGCATTACCCATCGTGCAATTGATCCTGCTATCAGCGGCGGTGCTGGCGGTTTCCTCAGGCAGCTTGTCACAAGATGTTCGGCTCAACATTCTCGGTATTGTTGCGGCTGTAATATTGGTTTCTTTATTGGTCATCCATGAGCGACGAGCTTCAGCAAGGTTATTGCCTGAAAATGCCCTTAATTTACGTTCTCCCCATTTGGTTTTATTTGCGACGATATCTCTATTGGTCATTGGCTTAGCAGGGGATGTTTTTATACCCTATTTTCTGCAAATCCTGCACGGACAATCTCCTTTGGCTTCTGGCTATATGGTTGCTTCCGCGGCATTGGGTTGGACGATAGGAGAAATGCTCAGTGCTAGCTGGCAACGGGCTAAGATGCGATTTGCAATTGTCAGCGGTCCAGTCTTTATGTTGGCTGGCATGTTACTGTTGCTTATATTGCTGCCATCTCAATCGGCAGGAGAGTGGCAAATAATGCTACCGATAATTTTGGGATTGGGGCTGTTTGGTTTCGGGGTTGGATTCGGTTGGCCCCATCTTTTGACCCGCATTTTGCAGGTTTCCAGTGATGCGGATAAAAACATCGCTGGTTCATCCATTACCACCGTACAGTTATTTTCCACGGCATTTGGTTCGGCATTGGGGGGAATGACCGTCAATTTATTTGGATTTTATCAGCCAGGAGGCGTTATAGGAGCAGTTTCTGCTTCACATTGGCTATTTTTACTCTTCTCCATTGCACCAATATTGGCATTATTCACTGCATTTCAATCAGCAAAAATTAAAGCAGAGAAATAATTTTATTATTGACGGTATTATTGTAAAAAATAATGCCGTTTTCTTGATTATGTATCATGGAAGATATCCGTATAATAGTGGTCATTGATATCATAAATAAGCGATAAAGATACTTTATGTTAATAATTTCCCCTATGTCGAAGGATGGTTTCCGTATTCAAATCACAAAGCCGAGAATAATATATTCCTTGGTAATCAGATATTTCTTTATGCTGTTTTTATTTATTATCGGAATGGGCAATGGATCAGCGAAAGAGGTAGAACAAGAAACAGTCACGATTAATATTCCTACGTTAAGCAAGCGTGTGGCTGATATTTCTAAAGTTTTAACGAAAGAAGAGAACCAACGCCTGACTCGCCAACTGAAAAAACTGCAATCTGAAGAAAAGGTACAGATGTCCGTTTTGATTATTCCAACGACGGGCAGTAATACTATTGAGGAGTTTTCTTCCCGTGTATTTGATAAATGGAAGTTGGGTAATAAAGAAAGCAATGATGGTATTTTGTTTTTGATCGCTTCTGATGATCATAAAATGCGTATCGCAGTTGGTTCCGGTTTAGAGAGGAAATTAACCGATGGCAAGATCGCACGTATAGGTGAAACCGGCTTTCAAAGAAAATGCTTATTTTGAGGGTATCAGTAATGCGATTAATTCAGTTGATACATTGCTGAAACTGTCTAAACAAACAGGGATTGATGAAGAAATAACGAAAATGACATCGGCTTTCTCAGAAGAGGGTGATGGCACATTCAGCAAAATCTCTGGCAAAGACATTGCCGCACTATTGTTTTTTTGGCTAATCAGTCTGTTCCTTTTACCAATGAAAGTCTTTCGCGAGGGACACTGGTTTAAACGTTTCCTTAAGAGTGTCCTGACGATAGCCGCAGGAACCTATCTACTGACCCTGGTGGGATTGTTTTCTTCCATTCCGGCGGAGTTTTACCTGTTAATCCTCCTGCTACCAGTGATTCTGGTATTTTTGGTTATTTCTACGATCTGGTCATTATTGAAAAACCTATTCAGCGGTCTCTTTGGCGGCTTGTTTGGTGGTTCTGGCTCTGAGCGTCCAGAAAGTGACAAGAATAGCAACGATCATGATAACTTTTCTGGTGGTGGTGGACGCAGTGATGGTGGTGGTGCTTCAGGCGATTGGTAATTTGTTTTATTGGGTGGGGAGATTATCCCCACCTGTTGCCGTTATTCAACGCATTTGCATATTACACCATTACTCCACCGTCACCGATTTCGCCAAATTCCTTGGCTGATCCACATCCGTACCTTTGATCAATGCAACGTGGTAAGACAGTAATTGCAGTGGCACGGTATAGAAGATCGGGGCGATCAACTCTTCTACGTGTGGCAGGGAGATGATCTTCATGTTTTCGCTGTTGGTGAAACCCGCATCCTGATCGGCGAAGACATATAACAAACCGCCACGGGCACGAACTTCTTCGATATTGGATTTCAGTTTTTCCAGCAGTTCGTTGTTCGGTGCAACGATGATCACTGGCATATCCGCGTCGATCAATGCCAATGGACCATGTTTCAATTCACCGGCAGCGTAAGCTTCTGCGTGAATATAGGAGATCTCTTTCAGTTTCAGTGCACCTTCAACCGCGATCGGGTACTGATTACCACGGCCGAGGAACAGGGCATGATGTTTTTCTGAGAAGTCTTCCGCCAGTGATTCAATCAGTTTATCTTTGGATAGCATGCTTTCAATGCGGCTTGGCAAAGCATGTAGGGCATGGACAATATCTTGTTCCAATGCAGCATCTGTACCTTTCAGTCGTCCCATGTAAGCCACCAGCATCAGTAATACAGTTAGCTGGGTAGTAAAGGCTTTGGTGGATGCTACGCCGATTTCTGCTCCTGCTTTGGTCATCAGGGCAAATTCAGATTCACGTACCAAAGAGGAACCGGCAACGTTACAGATAGTCAATGAAGTCAGATAGCCTAGCTCCTTGGATAAACGCAGGGCAGCCAAGGTATCAGCCGTTTCGCCAGATTGAGACAAGGTGATTAGCAGGCTTCCCTTACGCCGTGATGGCTTGCGATAACGAAACTCAGAAGCGATTTCAACATCACATGGAATACCTGCCAGTGATTCGAACCAGTAGCGCGAAACCATTCCCGCATTATAGGAGGTGCCACAGGCAACGATTTGGATATGCTCAACTTGAGACAGCAATTGCGCAGCATTAGCGCCCAGTTCTGACAGATTTACCTGACCACTGCTTAAACGCCCCTCCAATGTGCTCTTGATCGCCATCGGTTGTTCGTAAATCTCTTTTTGCATGTAGTGGCGGTAAACACCTTTATCACCTGCATCGTACTGAACGTTAGATTCAATTTGTTCACGCTCAACCGCTTCGCCCTGCACATCAAAGATGCGAACGGTACGGCGAGTGATTTCTGCGATATCTCCCTCTTCCAGATAGATAAAGCGACGAGTCACAGGTAGTAATGCTAATTGGTCAGAGGCAAGGAAGTTTTCCCCTACGCCTAAACCGATTACCAATGGGCTGCCAGAACGCGCAGCGACCAGTACATCAGGATGACGGCTATCCATAACCACTGTGCCATAAGCGCCCCGCAATTGTGGAATCACACGTTGCACCACTTCCAGCAGTGAACCGCCTTGTTGCTGTTCCCAGTGAACAAGATGGGCAATGGTTTCTGTGTCTGTATCAGAAGAGAAAGTGTAACCACGCGCTTTTAATTCTTCGCGCAGTTCTTCGTGGTTTTCAATAATGCCGTTATGCACAACCGCAATATGTTCAGAAACATGAGGATGGGCATTACGCTCGTTTGGTTCACCGTGAGTCGCCCAACGAGTATGGGCAATCCCTGTGCCACCAGTAACCGGCTGTTTGTCTGCTTCATCAGCCAGCATCTGCACTTTACCGACTTCACGCAGACGGGTCATACGGTTTTCGCTGTCAATAACAGCCATACCCGCAGAGTCATAACCACGGTATTCCAGGCGACGAAGACCTTCGATCAGTATTTCTGCAATATCTCGTTGTGCTACTGCACCAACAATTCCACACATTTTGTTTTATTCCTAAGAACAGGGCAATGAAGCCCTTTTTATGTCGCACAACCTGATTATCTTACGGCAAATCGCGCTCTGGCTTTGCCGTCCCCGAGCTTTGTAGAGATGGGGATTTTTTATTATGGATATATCTTAAAATTATTTTTTCTTCACTGGACGCTGCCAGTTTTTAATATGAGTTTGCTTTACACGACTGATAACCAATTCGTTCTCAGCAATGTCTTTTGTTACTGTGGTTCCGGCACCAATAGTCGCACCTTTCGCTACCGTAACTGGTGCTACAAGCTGTGTGTCAGAACCAACAAAAACGTCATCACCGATGATGGTCTTAAATTTATTGGCGCCATCATAGTTACAAGTAATGGTTCCCGCACCAATATTTACATTATTGCCGATTTCAGAATCACCAAGATAAGTCAGGTGACCAGCCTTGGAACCTTTGCCAAGCGTGGATTTTTTCATTTCAACGAAATTGCCAACATGGGATTTTTCCGCCAATTTAGAGCCAGGGCGTAAACGGGCAAAAGGCCCAATAGTGCACTCAGCCGCAATTTCAGAATCTTCGATGATAGTGTAAGGGTCAATGACTGCCCCATCACCAATAACACAATTTTTCAGGATACAACCAGAGCCAATCTGAACATTATTTCCCAATGTGACATGACCTTTAATGATCACATTGGTATCAATCACTACATCCCGACCATGTTCTAATGTTCCGCGCAAATCAAAACGAGCAGGATCTAACAACATGACGCCCGCCAGCAGTAATTTTTCTGCTTGCTCAAATTGGTAAATACGCTCTAAGGCAGAAAGTTGCTGGCGATTGTTAACCCCTTCCATCTCACTTAAACGGCTTGGGTGTACTACCTTGATTTGACGGCCTTCTCTGTGTGCAAGCGCAATAACATCAGTCAGGTAATATTCGCCCTGTGCGTTATTGTTTTCCAACCTGGATAACCAACGTTTCAAATCACCGCCATTCGCAACTAAAATACCGGTGTTAATCTCATTGATTTTGCGCTGTTCTTCTGTTGCATCTTTCTGTTCGATAATGCCCGTCACTTCACCATCTTCACGAATGATACGACCATAACCCGTTGGATTATCCAAAATTGCTGTTAATAAGCCAATTCCACCCTCTGGCTTAGCTTCAATCAAACGAGCCAAAGTATCTTTACCAATCAAGGGCACATCACCGTAAAGGATCAGAATATCTTCATCATCCGAAAAATACGGAGCCGCTTGCTGCATGGCGTGCCCCGTACCAAGCTGCTCAGCTTGCAGTACCCAATTTAGATTCTGGTTGGGAAGTGCTTGTTTCATCAAATCACCACCATGCCCATAAACCAAGTGAATATTTTGGGCGCCCAACTCCATTGCGGTATCAATAACATGCTGAACCATCGGCTTACCAGCCAGCAAGTGCAGAACTTTAGGAAGAGCGGAATACATGCGAGTTCCCTTGCCTGCGGCAAGGATCACGACACTTTTTGTACTGACATTATTTACGTTGGCATTATTTGCAATCACAGACATAAGAAACCTGACAATCCCAATTTTTAAGTATGAAAGTAAACCTGTTTGCGAAATAAATTGCCACATATTTCGCAATGCAAAAAAGCCAGTTAGTTTTCACCAACTGGCTCTTTATCTAACTGCCTATACCCTTTATCTTTCATGTCGCAACCCAATTGGATGCAATTCGAAAATCTATCGGGTACTTATTACATCATTTTTTTTGTCAGCTCGATAACGCGAAGTTTCGCGATCGCTTTCGACAATTCAGCAGATGCCTGAGCATAATCAACATCGCCGTGGGAGTTACGGATGTGTTCTTCTGCCTTGCGCTTGGCTTCAAGCACTTTAGCTTCGTCCAAATCCTTACCACGGATCGCTGTATCGGCCAGTACGATAACGCCGTTTGGCTGAACTTCAAGAATACCACCTGACAGATAGATAAACTCTTCTTCACCAAACTGCTTAACAATACGTATCATGCCCGGTTTTATGGCAGTAAGCAGTGGTGTGTGTTGAGGATAGATCCCCAGCTCACCTTCACTACCTGTCACCTGAATTTTCTGTACCAGCCCTTCAAACATCTGTTTTTCAGCACTGACTACGTTCAGGGAGAACGTCATTGCAGCCATATCAACCTCCCGTCAGCCGTATTAAAGCTCTTTCGCTTTTTCCACAGCTTCTTCGATGGTACCAACCATGTAGAACGCCTGCTCTGGCAGATGGTCATAATCACCATTCAGGATGCCCTTGAAGCCACGGATAGTGTCTTTCAGAGAAACGAATTTACCTGGTGAGCCGGTGAAGACTTCTGCAACAAAGAATGGCTGAGACAGGAAGCGCTGGATCTTACGGGCACGCGCCACAACCAGTTTGTCGTCTTCAGACAGTTCGTCCATACCCAGAATAGCGATGATGTCTTTCAGTTCCTGATAACGTTGCAGGATAGACTGAACGCCACGCGCTACGTCATAGTGCTCTTGACCAACAACCAGTGGGTCAAGCTGACGGCTGGTTGAATCCAGTGGGTCAACCGCAGGGTAAATACCCAGAGATGCAATCTGACGGCTCAATACGACGGTTGCATCCAAGTGAGCAAAGGTTGTCGCAGGTGATGGGTCAGTCAAGTCATCCGCAGGAACATAAACTGCTTGTACGGAGGTGATGGAGCCCGTTTTGGTTGAGGTGATACGCTCTTGCAGGGCACCCATCTCTTCCGCCAACGTTGGCTGATAACCAACCGCAGATGGCATACGACCTAACAGTGCAGACACTTCTGTCCCTGCCAGGGTATAACGGTAAATGTTATCAACGAACAACAGAACGTCACGGCCTTCATCACGGAATTTTTCCGCCATTGTCAAACCAGTCAATGCAACACGCAGACGGTTTCCTGGTGGCTCATTCATCTGACCGTATACCAGAGATACTTTATCCAGTACGTTTGAATCAGTCATTTCATGATAGAAGTCGTTACCTTCACGGGTACGCTCCCCAACACCGGCAAATACAGAGTAACCTGAGTGCTCGATAGCGATGTTACGGATAAGCTCCATCATGTTAACGGTTTTACCTACACCCGCACCACCAAACAGACCAACTTTACCACCCTTAGCAAATGGGCAGATCAAGTCCATAACTTTGATACCGGTTTCCAGCAGTTCCTGAGAGTTGGATAACTCTTCATAGCTTGGTGCTGTACGGTGAATTGACCAGCGCTCTTCTTCGCCGATCTCACCTTTCATGTCAATTGGATCGCCCAATACGTTCATGATACGGCCCAGTGTTGCTTTACCCACTGGTACTTCGATTGGGTGTCCTAAGTCAGTCACGTCCAAATTACGGCGCAGGCCATCAGAGGTACCCATTGCGATACAACGGACAATACCACCACCTAACTGCTGCTGAACTTCCAGCACCAGTTTTTCTTCACCGTTTTTAACCTCAAGGGCATCGTATACTTTTGGTACGCTGTCCTGAGGGAATTCGACGTCCACCACGGCGCCGATTACCTGGATAATCTTTCCAGTAGCCATCTTGAATCCTCTACGTAATTCGTAAACCTAGCTGTTAAACCGCAGAAGCACCCGAAACGATTTCGGTGAGTTCCTGAGTGATACTGGCCTGACGAGCCTTGTTGTAAACCAACTGCAACTCTTTGATCAGGTTGCCACCGTTATCGGTCGCGGCTTTCATCGCTACCATTCGTGCGGCCTGTTCACTAGCCAGGTTTTCAACGACGCCTTGATAAACTTGCGCTTCTATATAGCGGCGCAGCAGGGTATCCAACAGTGCCTTAGGATCAGGTTCATACAAATAATCCCAAGACTTCTTCTTCAGTGTTTCATCGTCTCCGGCTGGCAGAGGCAATAACTGAGTGATCGTCGGAACCTGAGACATTGTATTCATGAACTTGTTTGTCACTATATACAGTTTATCCAGACGCCCTTCGTCATATGCTTGCATCATGACGTGGACTGGCCCGATCAGTTCGGATAATGATGGGTTATCTCCCATTCCTGTTACTTGAGCAACAATGTTGCCCCCAACAGAAGAAAAGAAGGAAACCGCTTTTGATCCAATAAGCGCCAAATCAACTTGGACGTTTTTATCAGACCAGTCTTTCATTTCTATCAGCAATTTTTTGAACACGTTAATGTTCAAACCGCCACATAAACCACGATCAGTCGAAACAACCACGTACCCAACACGCTTGACTTCGCGCTCTTCAAGGTATGGATGTTTGTATTCCAGATTACCTAACGCAAGGTGTCCAATCACATTGCGAATGGTTTCTGCATAAGGACGGCTGGCCGCCATGCGATCCTGCGTTTTACGCATTTTGGACGCGGCGACCATCTCCATCGCTTTAGTGATTTTTTGCGTGTTTTGCACACTGGCGATTTTGGTACGTATTTCTTTTGCGCCGGCCATTTCTGCTTCTCCGAATTCAACCAGACGGCCCAAGTTTTTCCATTAAATAGAATCAAACAGGGCCGAATAGTGTTACCAGGACTGAGTCGCCTTGAAGGATTCCAACAGAGCTTTCAGCTTCGCTTCGATCTCTCCATTGTAATCACCAGACTGGTCAATCTCTTTCAGAAGATCAGCATGTTCACGGTTAGCATACGCCAACAGCGCAGCTTCGAAACTGACCACTTTTGCGATTTCGATATCTTCCAGATAACCACGCTCAGCAGCAAACAGAGACAGAGCCTGCTGTGCAATAGACATCGGCTGATACTGTTTCTGTTTCAGCAACTCAGTGACTTTCTGACCATGATCCAACTGCTTACGCGTTGCGTCATCCAGATCAGAAGCAAACTGGGAGAATGCTGCCAGTTCGCGATACTGAGCCAGAGCGGTACGAATACCACCAGACAGTTTCTTGATGATCTTAGTCTGAGCAGCACCACCTACACGGGATACGGAAATCCCTGGGTTAACCGCTGGACGAATACCTGAGTTGAACAGAGACGATTCAAGGAAGATCTGACCATCAGTGATGGAGATAACGTTTGTTGGTACGAACGCAGAAACGTCACCCGCCTGAGTTTCAATGATTGGCAGTGCAGTCAGAGAACCTGTTTTACCCTTAACTTCACCATTAGTGAATTTTTCAACGTATTCAGCGTTAACACGCGCTGCACGCTCCAGCAAACGGGAGTGCAGGTAGAAAACGTCTCCAGGATAGGCTTCACGCCCAGGTGGACGACGCAGCAACAGGGAAATCTGACGGTATGCTACAGCCTGTTTAGACAGATCATCGTAAACAATCAGTGCATCTTCACCACGATCACGGAAGTATTCACCCATCGCACAACCAGAGTATGGTGCCAGATATTGTAGAGCCGCAGATTCAGAAGCGGATGCAACAACAACGATAGTATTTTCCAGTGCGTCGTGTTCTTCCAGTTTACGGACTACGTTAGCAATGGTAGAAGCTTTCTGACCAATCGCAACATAGACACATTTAATACCAGAATTACGCTGATTGATGATCGCATCGATAGCCAGAGCGGTTTTACCGGTCTGACGGTCACCGATTACCAGCTCACGCTGGCCACGGCCAATTGGGATCATGGCATCAACGGATTTGTAACCTGTCTGGACAGGCTGGTCAACGGATTGACGATCGATAACACCTGGTGCGATAACTTCTACCGGTGAGAAGCCATCATTATCAATAGCGCCCTTGCCATCAATTGGCTCACCCAGTGTGTTAACAACACGACCCAGCAGACCACGGCCAACAGGCACTTCCAAAATACGACCCGTACATTTGACTTTCATGCCTTCGGCTAAGTCAGCATACGGACCCATCACAACCGCACCTACAGAGTCGCGCTCCAGGTTCAGTGCAATTGCATAACGGTTGCCAGGCAGGGAGATCATTTCACCCTGCATGACATCGGCTAAACCATGAATACGAATGATACCGTCGTTAACGGAAACAATCGTACCTTCATTGTGAGCTTCGCTCACGACATTGAACTGAGCAATACGCTGTTTGATCAGTTCGCTGATTTCGGTGGAATTCAGTTGCATATGCTCCAGTCCCCTTAAGACTGCAAGACGTCTGTTAAACGATCCAGACGGCCACGAATACTGCCATCGATCACCATGTCACCTGCACGGATAACCACACCGGCAATAACAGACTTGTCAATTTTGCAATTCAGCTTCACTTTGCGTGACAGACGTTTTTCCATCGCCGCAGAAATTTTAGCCTGCTGCTGCTCATTCAGTTCGGACGCAGAAATCACTTCAACATCGATAGTCGACTCAAGTGACGCACGCAATTGGATAAATTGCAGGAAGACTTCTGGCAGTACCAGCAAGCGACCATTTTCTGCCATTACACGAATAAAGTTCTGAGCATGCTCATCAACCTGCTCACCACAAAGGGTGATGAAGGTTTTGGCTAACGTTTCCGGTGCCAATGAACCGGAAAGCAGCTCACCAACCTGCTCATTGCGAGTCACCTCAGCAATGAACGCCAGCATGTTCTGCCAGTGTTCGAGAGATTGATGTTCTACAGCAAAGTCAAAAGCTGCTTTGGCGTAGGGGCGAGCTACCGTAGCAAATTCAGACATGCCCCTCCCTCCTTACAGTTCAGCGACCAGTTTATCAACGATGTCGC
Organism: Xenorhabdus ishibashii; assembly: GCF_002632755.1. Lineage (NCBI taxonomy): Bacteria > Pseudomonadati > Pseudomonadota > Gammaproteobacteria > Enterobacterales > Morganellaceae > Xenorhabdus > Xenorhabdus ishibashii. Next base: position 1,707,054 of record NZ_NJAK01000001.1, read on the forward strand.
TGTTAGCAGCTTCATCCACGGAACGTTCGATGATTTTCTCGGCACCTGCGATCGCCAGTATCGCAACCTGTTTACGTAACTCTTCACGAGCGCGCTTGCATTCAGCTTCAATTTCAGCATGAGCTTGCGCTACAATTCTGTTACGTTCAAGCTCTGCTTCTGCTTTAGCATCATCAATAATTTGGGCTTTTTGTTTATTAGCCTGCTCAATGATAACTTGTGCATCAGCTTTCGCTTTTTTCAGTTGGTCGGTCGCATTGGCTTGCGCTAAGTCCAGGTTCTTTTTGGCACGCTCTGCTGAAGCCAAACCGTCAGCAATCTCTTTCTGACGTTTTTCAATGGCCGCCATAATTGGTGGCCATACATACTTCATGCAGAACAAAACAAACAGGACAAACGCTAAGGCCTGGCCGAGGATTGTTGCGTTAATATTCACGACACAATACCTCTATTTCAATTAATGAATTGGCGTAATTTTAAGTTCTGCTATTTTATTAACCGCCAACAGCGAACATCATAAACAAGCCCAAGCCCACAGCAATCATCGGGATGGCGTCAACCAGACCCATGACGATAAAGAACTGCGTACGCAGCAGAGGAATCAGATCAGGTTGGCGAGCAGCGCCTTCCAGGAATTTACCCCCGAGGATGCCGATACCGATCGCAGCACCAATAGCCGCCAAACCCATCAGAATAGCGGCAGCTATGTACAGCAGATCCATGTTTATATCCATGACAGTCTCCAGTTTGTTTCAAGTTAAAACACAATTATTGATTGATAAAAATTAATGCTCTTCAGATGCCATCGATAGATAAACAATCGTCAGAACCATGAAAATAAAGGCTTGTAACGTAATAATCAGTATGTGGAAAATCGCCCAAGGCAGGCTGAGTAACCACTGTGCTCCCCACGGTAGAAGAGCCGCAATAAGAATAAAGATCAATTCGCCCGCATACATATTACCAAACAGTCGCAGACCGAGTGATATAGGTTTAGACAGCAAACTGACCCCTTCCAAGATTAAGTTAATTGGAATAAAGAGTGGATGATTGAAAGGCTGCAATGTCAGCTCCTTCGCAAAACCACGAATTCCTTTCATCTTAATGCTGTAGAACAGAATGAGGACAAAGACACCGAGAGCCATCGACAAAGTGACACTGACATCTGCGGTTGGAACAATACGCAGAGCAGGTAAGCCGAAGAAGTGTTCACCGATTAAAGGAATAAAATCGATTGGCAGCAAGTCCAATGCGTTCATGAGTAACACCCAGACGAACACAGTCAAAGCCAGAGGAGCTATCACTTTGCTCTTACCGTGATACATATCACGAACAGTGTTATCAACGAAGCCGATTACCATTTCTATTGCAGTCTGAAATTTGCCCGGAACACCATCAGTAGCGCGAACCGCGACTCTTCTGAACACAAATAGAAACAACATCCCTAATACGATGGAGAAAAAAAGCGAATCGATATTCAACGTCCAGAACGTCGCCTCATAACCACTAGCGTGGGGATTGACCAACTCAAAGGTACGTAAGTCCAACTGAAGGTGCTTCAGGTGATGACTTATGTACTCCGAAGTTGAAACTTCTCCTGATGCAGACATGATGCTTTTTACCCTTTTGTTGTTAAAAACGCTAACCGTTCATTACGGCAGGTGCGATGATCTGCACAATCAGCACCGCTAAATAGGCCACACCAAGTGGTGCAAATGCCGCCTTGAACACCCCTAAAGCGACTATCAGCACGGTTATCGTAATGATAACCTTAACCCCTTCGCTAATCGCGAAAAACCATGCAATCCGTACTGGAACCCCTTCTTCTTTTACTTTTTGGAAGCGGCTAAGCAACATAAAAATGGTATTCGGTAACCAACATGCTAGCCCACCAGCAAAAGCAGAAGCGCCCCACTCTATACTTTTGGTACAAAAAGCTACACTGAGAATAACAAAAGTCATTAACTGCAAAAATAACAGTTTCAGTGCCATTCTACCGCTGTAAAGGGATACAGACATGACTTTTGTTTTCTCCCTGTGGTACACCATCACATATCAGGCTTTGCTGAATGTTGTATAAAACTGGCTTTGCTTAAGAGTGTCAAGTGACAAAAACGTGCAAATTATACGGGCAGCCAAAATGAATTCAATCCATAAGTAGCGAAAAAGTGAATAATTATTTAAATTTCTAACTTTGGTGCTAGATCGCTCACAAATACCATTTAATATTCTGCAATGACTAATGGTATTGTCTTTAAATTAAACGTGATATACATCACATTAAACAAAAACCATTAATTATATTTATCATTAGGTATGTGATAAAAATCTTTTATTTTTTTCAACAGAAATCAACCTATTAATATTACACCTATGAAGTTTTATCTGCTATATCGATAAAAAAGGTTAAATGATTATTTTACTCACTTTCTCTAAAATTTTTTTATAAAGAAAACCGATAGAAATCTTTAAAAAGAGAAATTATATCAATATAAAAGTAACGTTGGTTTTCTGTGAATCATCAGTAAATAAAGTTGAATCCATAGAAGAGAATAACGAGTAACGCCCGTTACATTTTAAATGTAATTGACGTTACTTATTATTTAGATTTTTTTTGATAAATAGCAAAGTTAGTTTGACTTAAGTATTACCAGATGACGCTGTTCATCTAACTCTGCGACTTGGAGAGAAATGACGGTGTCGAGTACAATCCCTGTTGGCAATTGAGACAATTCATTTTCCGGCAATACACCTTTTAAGGCATAAAAACGGCCTTCACGTGGTTTGGGAAGATGACTGCACCATGACAACATGTCTTGCAACGAAGCAAACGCACGACTAATTACCCCATCAAAGGGAGGCTCAGGAACAAATTCTTCAACACGGTTTTGCACCGGTTCAATATTGTTCAAGCCTAATTCATGTTGAACCTGACGCAAAAAACGAACCCGTTTTCCCAAACTATCCAATAAAGTGAAGTGAGAATCAGGGCGTACAATTGCCAGAGGAATGCCTGGCAAGCCAGGCCCTGTTCCCACATCAATAAATCGTGTTCCATGCAGGAATGGATTAACAATGATGCTATCCATGATGTGCCGAATTAGCATCTGTACCGGATCACGCACAGATGTCAGGTTATAAGCCTTGTTCCATTTATTCAGCATGTCAACATAGGCAACAAGCTGTTGTTTCTGTGTCAGCGATAACTCAATGTCAGTTTTCGCCAGCAGTGCTTCCAATTTGTTAAGCAAAATCTGTTCCTTTCCCTTAGGCGCTACGACGCAGTAAACCTTGTTTTTTCAGCCATACCAGCAAAATAGAAATGGCTGCCGGAGTGATACCTGAAATACGTGAAGCCTGACCAATTGAACTTGGTTTATGATCATTTAGTTTTGCAATAACTTCATTGGAAAGCCCGCTCACTTGTTGATAATCCAAATCAACAGGCAGTGCAGTATTCTCATTACGTAATTGTTTTTCGATCTCTTCTTGTTGACGGGCAATGTAGCCTTCGTACTTCACTTGAATTTCAACCTGATCCGCGGCTTGAGGCTCAGTCAATCCAGGGGCAAAACGGGGTAATGACTTCAGTAATTCATAATTCATTTCAGGGCGGCGCAGCAAATCTTCACCATTGGCTTCTTTTGATAACGGTGTTTTCAGGAGCTGGTTGATATCCTCTAAGTTATCAGAGTGAGGGTGTACCCAAATATTGCGCAAGCGCTGCCGTTCCTGTTCGATCATTTCAAATTTGCGGCAATAATGTTCCCAACGAAGATCATCAACCAAGCCTAGTTTGCGGCCTTGTTCGGTCAGACGAAGATCCGCATTGTCTTCACGCAGCATCAAACGATATTCAGCACGGGAAGTGAACATCCGGTAAGGCTCTTTAGTTCCGAGTGTGCATAGATCATCGACTAATACGCCAATATAAGCCTGATCACGGCGTGGGAACCAACCTTCTTCACCGTTAGCATAACGGGCAGCGTTGAGACCAGCCAGTAACCCTTGTGCGGCTGCCTCTTCATATCCGGTGGTGCCATTGATCTGGCCAGCAAAAAACAGACCATGAATAAATTTACTTTCCAGTGTTTGTTTTAAATCACGTGGATCGAAGAAGTCATATTCGATCGCATAACCAGGACGAATAATACGGGCATTCTCCATGCCTTTCATGGAATGAACAATTTGCATCTGAACGTCAAATGGCAAACTGGTCGAAATACCGTTTGGATAGATTTCGTTACTGGTCAGCCCTTCGGGTTCTAAGAAGATCTGGTGAGCGTTACGATCCGCAAAACGCATGACTTTGTCTTCGATGGAAGGACAATAACGAGGGCCGATCCCTTCGATGATCCCAGCGTACATTGGACTGCGATCCAAGTTATTGCGGATCACTTCATGGGTTTTTTCATTGGTATGTGTGATATAGCACGGGATCTGCCTTGGATGTTGATCGACATTACCCATGAATGAAAATACAGGTGTTGGGTTATCGCCCAGTTGCTGTTCTAGCTGACTAAAATCAATAGTTCGTGCATCAATGCGAGGCGGTGTTCCTGTTTTCAGGCGAGCTACACGCAAAGGTAGTTCACGTAAACGGTGAGATAATGAGATCGCAGGAGGATCTCCGGCTCGTCCGCCACTGTAGTTTTCCAATCCGATGTGAATTTTTCCATCAAGGAAAGTTCCTACAGTCAGAACTACAGATTTTGCTTTGAATTTTAATCCCATACGCGTAACAACACCGGTAACAGTGTCGTTTTCAACGATGAGATCTTCAACGGGTTGCTGGAAGATCATTAAATTAGGCTGATTTTCCAATGCCGTCCTTACAGCTTGTCGGTAAAGTACTCGATCCGCTTGTGCTCGTGTAGCCCGAACAGCCGGGCCTTTGCTGGCATTGAGTGTTCTAAACTGAATACCGGCTTGATCCGTGGCTTTTGCCATTAAGCCACCAAGTGCATCGATCTCTTTTACCAGATGCCCTTTACCGATCCCACCAATGGCTGGATTACATGACATCTGGCCCAAAGTATCAATATTGTGAGTCAGTAGTAAGGTTTGACGCCCCATACGTGCGGAGGCCATCGCCGCTTCAGTACCGGCATGACCCCCGCCGATAATGATGACGTCAAAGTGCTCTGGATAAAACATGTGCGAACCTTCAATTGTGAGAATGCTTCATATGCATTGGAGAGAGAATTCTACTCAAGTTTGGACCTTAGACCAAGAGGTGAGAGATCATCGTTATTTAAAATAAGATCTTTTTATTTAAAGATCTCTTTATTAGATCTTTTATTAGGATCGCGATCATCTGTGGATAAGTGGATTTTCCATATAAAGATCATGATGCTGTAAAGGATCATTTGCTGTGAATGATCCGTGATCCAACTCAGTATAAGCTGGGATCAAAAAGCCTAGTTATTCACAGCCATTCGATTGTAACTCGGTTATTAAATGGATAACTACGGGTTAACCCCTGCTTTTCAGATAAGTTATCCACAGTTGTTCGTTATATTTTTAATCAGATCAGAGTAACTTTGACCACTCTTTAACCCATTCTTCGGCTGGATCTTCGGGAATTTCGTGTTGCAGAATGTCGATTTCCAATCGATCTCCGATCCGTTTTGCTCCGTGATCTTCCAATAAGCGCTCCAGTGATCTTATCGCACCACAGAATGTGTCATATTCGGAACTGCCGATACCGACTGCACCAAATGTGATATTGCTGAGATCCGGTTGCTGCTGTGTGATCTCATCTGCCAGAGGCTGGAGATTATCAGGTAAGTCCCCAGCACCATGCGTTGACGTAACCACAAGCCATAATCCTTCAAGTGGAAGATCTTCCAATGAGGGGCCATGAAGCATCTCTGTTGAAAAGCCGTTATTTTCTAAGATCTCAGCTATATGTTCTGCAACATATTCGGCGCTACCCATTGTGCTGCCACTGATCAAGGTTATTGTACTCATCATGATCCTTGCTAAATTAAAGAACAACTATTGTACGTTGTGAATCTATAGGGATCTACCTGTGGATAATGTGGTTAACCGGTTTTTTGTTTTAAGGTTTGATTGTCCTCATTATCGGGTTTTGCAGGGAGATCAAGGTTTCTGTTGACTGGATTTCGTCGATAGTCTGGATCTTGTTGATAAGTACGTCCTGAAGGGCTTCTATGGATCGACACATGACTTTAATGAAAATGCTGTAGTGTCCAGTGGTGTAATAAACTTCAACGACTTCATCCAGCATATCGAGTTTCTTCAATGCTGCCGGATAGTCTTTGGCGCTTTTCAATATGATACCGATAAAGCAGCACACATCGAACCCCAGTTGCTTGGCGCTGATATCCACCCGAGTCCCCGTAATGATCCCTGATTGTTTCATTTTTTCTACGCGAACATGGATTGTTCCTGGGCTTACTGCGAATTTTTTGGCTAATTCTGCATAAGGTGTACGTGCGTTTTCCATTAAAGCGTGAAGTATGTCACGGTCTAAATTATCGATCTGATAAATTTCTGCCATTTTTAACCCCTATTTTTGAATAATATTCATTTTTATAGTGTATAAATTATCATTTATAAACCTTATGCAATATTTTTATTATCAGATATTGAATTTGTACCTCATTTTGTTGCTTAATCTATATCAACAGGACACAGGGCCACTAAAAATTTTGAGAGCTGCATCATGAAAACATCCTTTATTGAAAAGCAACAGCAGATTAGTTTTGTGAAATCATACTTTTCCCGTCTGCTAGAGAAACAACTTGGTTTGATCGAAGTTCAAGGACCTATCTTAAGTCGTCTTGGTGATGGTACTCAGGACAACTTATCGGGTCATGAAAAAGCGGTTCAGGTGAAGGTGAAAACGTTGCCGAACGCTACTTTTGAAGTTGTTCATTCTCTGGCGAAGTGGAAACGTAAGACATTAGGTCGCTTTGGTTTTCAAGCTGGACAAGGGTTGTATACTCACATGAAAGCTCTGCGTCCTGATGAAGATCGCCTGACACCTATCCACTCTGTTTTTGTTGATCAGTGGGATTGGGAGAAAGTGATGGGTGAAGGTCAGCGTTCACTCGACTATTTAAAACAGACAGTAGGTAAAATCTACGAAGCGATAAAAGAAACACAACAAGCGGTAAGTAAGGAATTTGGTCTGGCACCGTTCCTGCCAGATCAAATTCACTTTATCCACAGTGAAGAGCTTCTGAAACGTTACCCTGATCTGGATGCTAAAGGTCGTGAGCGTGAGGCTGCCAAAGAGTTTGGTGCAATTTTCTTGATGGGCATTGGTGGTAAGTTGTCTGATGATCAGGCACATGATGTACGTGCACCGGATTATGACGACTGGACGACACCAAACAGTGACGGTTTCTTTGGTCTAAACGGTGACATTATTGTCTGGAACCCAGTTTTACAGGATGCTTTTGAAATTTCTTCAATGGGTATCCGGGTTGATGCAGAGGCTCTGGAACGTCAGCTTTCACTGACGGGTGATGAAGATCGTCTGCAATATGATTGGCATCAGGCGTTGCTCAAAGGGGATATGCCGCAATCTATCGGTGGTGGCATAGGACAATCTCGTTTAGTGATGCTGATGCTGCAAATGTCACATATCGGTCAGGTTCAGTGCGGTGTCTGGTCGCCTGAAATCATTGAATCAGTTGAAGGTGTACTCTAAGTTTTAATTTCGCCACTTTCGGCGTAAACGGCTTACAAGCCCGGTATCAAAACGCCAGATATAATCGAATATCTGCATAATACCGGGTTTTCCATAATGGGAAAGGGAGACCGCATGGAAGCGGTGTTGTTGATGCTGTTGCAGATTTTTTATCTGATGGATTAGGGAGCCTGGCAAGCGTTGGGCAATGAAATCTGAAATAACAACAGCATCAGCATCTTCCCAAATCTTTTCTTTCATTTTTTCTACGGTTGCATTTAAACAAGATGCCAGATCAGTTCCACCCTTAAATGTTTGCCCCAGAAAATGCATGGCCTGAGTCAGTCCATTCGGTGATGTTAAGTCATAGTGGACGAGTTGTGTTGAAAACAGCATGATATGACAGTGACGATTATCCGCTAGCGCGATACGCATCAAAGCCAGACAAAATGCTTTTGCACACTGTTCATTAAACCCCCCCATTGATCCTGATGTGTCGACACAAACAATAAAGGGCCCCCGAAGCTGTTTTTTATTATGGTGATGTGTAACGGGTTTGAGTGTGGTTTTTGTTTGCCAGCCGTCCCCTTGTAAGCGATAGGACAGTAATTTTTTCTCCACCAGTCGCCGATAAAATTCGTATTCCAACTCTTCAATATCCAGCATAGCCAGCTCGGTGGGTAATAACCTTAAGATGTCATCACTTTGTCTAATCCCACTAATTTGCTCAGGTATCGTATCTGGTATTCTTTCAAATCGCGTGAAGGGTTCAAGAACTGGACTTTCTTTAGGAATTGATTTCGCTGCCTGACTGCGGCCGAGTAATTGTGCCAGTTTTTCCAGATCAGGTTGCTGTTTGAGAAAGTCAGCATAGAGAGTAAATAATTGTACATTTTGCTTAGTCAGGTGAAGTTGTCCTTTGCACATATCCCATAATCTACCTGCCGCGTGATCATTGTGATCAAATATGGGATCAAGGTTACTGCTTAGGAGTAATTGCTTTTGGATCTCAGCGAGTCGTTGCTCTTTTTCTTGTTCTAACAGTGCCTTGTTAAAAGATGTCGCTTGCAGGATCAGGCTAAGACGCCAGCGTTGAATAAACAATATTTGTCCTGAAGAGGTGTATTCAGAGAATGCTTTGAGCAGTGTATCGGCTTCTTTGGCAAAGGGAGATTCGAGTTGTTGAAGTTTCTCTACGATATTAGGTAACTGTTGATAGAAATCAGTCGTGTCAATTGATTGTATGTGTTGGTATAACTGAAACTCTTCGGCCAATGGAGAAGGAATAATCGTCTGTTTTATTCTCTGCTGTAATATTTGTTGCCATGAGGGGAGATCTTTTAGTAATGCATTCTTAAGCCTTGGAAACTTTCCAAAGAAAATAACTAACTGAGGGGTACCTAACAGTGCTGAAATGATCTCTTCGATCAGTTCGCTTTCGTTGATAGAAAGTAAGAGATCGAGTGTAGCTAGTGTTAACATGAAACTATCCCATTTTTGATCTCAGTTTCCTCATCCTGTCCTGAAGTCTGATTAGTTTCCCACTGTGGAACATGTGCCAATGTTACAGAAATAGCCATGCGTTTTGTTGCTAATCCTCGTAAAATTCAGTCTATATCTTCTATCTTCTTTGGTAAATATTATGGCTTATGGCAATACCTGGTGGGGTAAACAGTGGCTAAATGCTCTCACTAATATAGATTATGACAACCGATTGCCACGCGGGCGAACTTATGCCAATAAAGGTGTGGTCAAGAATCTGACATTGAAGAGAGGTACTTTGCAGGCTGAGGTATTGGGTTCTCGTCCATTACCTTACCAAGTCTTAATTCAAGTTCCTTCATTGACCCAGAAGCAAGTTGATCAATTGCTTGACGTGTTAGTGGATGATCCTGGTGTGATTGCCCGTCTGCTCAATCGAGAATTAGATCCTTCAGTGTTAGAGCAGGCTAAACGCTTAGGTATTGCCATCTTTCCATCCCAGTGGAAAGATTTAGCGATGAGATGTTCCTGCCCCGACTGGGCAGTACCTTGTAAGCACTTGGCGGCAACGATTTACGTGATCAGTCGTCAAATCGACAGTAATCCTTTTCTGGTGTTCTCCCTGCGTGGTGTGGATCTGATTCAGCAGCTAAAAGAACGAGGAATTAATATTGAGCGCGAAGTGGTGGTCAATGTGCCGAGCTTGTCGACTCTGTTAATTGAAGTTGGAGCGTCGGAAGAGGCTACTTTGCCTGATCCGATGGCACTAGAGGCGTTGGCCTATGATGACTTGCCATCGCTGTCTGAGCCACTATTGGCGGTACTGCCAACGCAGACTGTTTTTTTCCCTGACGGCGATCTGCGCAAAGTGATGCAGAGAGTACTGGCGCGGGTGGCTAAGTTTGCTCGCAAGGTGTTGGATGGCAAAATTCTAATGGATATGCCTATAGTCACTTTGTTGGCGCCCCACCGCCCCCGTATCACGCTGAATCGGGAGGGAGATGCCATTATCAGTGGTGTCAACGGCCTGCATACTATTGAAGAGCTGGATACCGCGCTGGCACAACTCACGCCAGCAGACTTGCCGGACAGGCAACCAGAGGTGGCTGCACTGTTTCACCTGCGCATGATATCTTTGCATCTGTTAGCTCACGGCGCGGTGGTGCCACAGGTATTTTCTGTGGAGCCGGGTGTTCTGGGGGTGCGTTGGTTACCAGCTATGCTCGATAACCGAGTTGCTGAACAGATGCAGCTTCTGGCAAGAGGCTTGCCGTCGCAATTGGCCGTGTTAAGTCGGAACCAGACCATTTCACCGATGATGCAGGCTTGTGCGCTATGTGCGGTATTTCTCGGTTACTACCTGCAAGTGGGGTCGGAGTATGTCAGAGAGAAACCGCTTGGCAATAAAATCTTGTCCCTGTTATTCAGTGGTGAACCGAAAAATTTTAAGGGCTCGGAGGAGAGTTCTATCGGCCCTTCCTTACAGACTTGGCTTGCACGCTATCATCTGGCCGAACGGGACTATTTCCCCGTGCTGAGCTTGGATGAGGGGGAATTCGGCGATTTCGAAGTGGGGTTGGCTATTCAGCCCAAATCAGCCTTGTTGACTCCCCCTGTTCCGTTGCTCCACGTGCTGACTGAGCAAAAATGGAGTCAGGCGCGTTTCGGCATTTTGCAGACGGTTATTTTGCTGACTGAATTTTTCCCACCCCTTGATGATTACTTGAGACAGGGAGCACGTTTTCCTATTGTTCTGACGTCTGAACAACTGCCTGAGCTATTGTTCAACATACTACCAGCCATTCAATTGCTTGGTATTCGTACTTTGCTACCCAAAGCGCTGGAGCGACTGTTACGTCCTCGGTTGTCGATGAATGTATCCAGTCAGGCTCAGGGGCTGAGAAGCAATCAATTGAGAGTTGATGAGATCCTGACTTTCGATTGGCGGGTAGCTCTGGGTGAACATTATCTGACACGTGCCGAGTTCGAGCAATTGGTTCAAGGCGCAACAGGCGTGGTGCGTTTCAAAGGAGAATATGTTTACCTCGACCCGGAAGAAATTGCGAGTTTGCAAGCCCAATTGGATCGCCCCTCTAAATTATCGGGTAATGAACTGCTGCGCACTGCATTGGCTGGCGAATTTGATGGTGCACCAATCAAGCTCGATGACAACACGTTGCAACTACTGAACGAGTTGAGGGAATTAGGTGAAGTGCCCTTACCGTGTGACCTTAACGCTACCTTGCGTCCATATCAACAACGCGGTTACGCTTGGATGTTGCGCAATTTACAAGTAGGATTTGGCAGTGTTATTGCTGATGATATGGGGCTTGGAAAAACGTTGCAAGTGATCACTACTCTGCTCAAGCTTAAGCAGGATGGTGCCTTAGCGCAGTCTAAGGCACTGATAGTGGTTCCCACCAGTTTGCTGACCAATTGGCAGAAGGAAATAGCCCGCTTTGCACCAACGATCAGCATCGGCATATTTCATGGCAGTAAACGTGAATTGACCTGTGAACGACCAGACGTCTTGCTGACTACCTACGGTATTGTTCGTAGTGCGGTGAACACGCTCAAGGCGATGCCTTGGCGGGTGCTGGTGGTGGATGAAGCGCAAAACATCAAGAACCCATCGGCCGCGCAAACCAAAGCGATCAAATCCATTCCTGCTGCCGGCTATATCGCCATGAGTGGAACGCCTGTCGAAAACCGTCTGTCTGAGTACTGGAGCTTAATGGATTTCGCCAATCGCGGTTATCTGGGCACACTTAAGCGTTTCGAGAAAGATTACACTATGCCGATCCAGATCAACCGTGATCGGCAGGTAGCGGAACGCTTTCAACGCATCACAGCTCCCTTTCTTCTGCGCCGCCTTAAGTCCGATCGCAACGTGATAAGCGATCTGCCCGACAAGGTTGAGAGTGATCAATACTGCACATTAACGGCAACACAAACCGCATTGTACGAATCAGTAGTGCGTGAAGGTTTGCTGACCCTTGAAGCTGAAGAAGATCAGTTCAAACGTCAGGGGTTAGTATTACAAATGATTTTGGCGTTAAAACAGATCTGCAATCATCCCGATCTGTACCTGAAACAACCTGCCAGTGATGCTGTGGCTTCCGGCAAACTCGAACGCTTGTTCGATTTGCTCGACGATATATATGCCAGCCACGAAAAGACGCTCATTTTTACTCAGTTCCGTGAGATGGGGGAATTACTGGCTCACTGGTTGCAGCAGCGCTACGGGCAGTCCCCGATGTTCCTGCATGGTGGTCTACCTCGCTCCAAACGTGACGAAATGGTGGAGAAATTTCAGACCGACCGCACTGAGCGGGTGTTTCTGTTATCCCTCAAGGCCGGAGGGACAGGTCTTAACCTCACTGCTGCTTCAAACGTGATTCACTTCGATTTATGGTGGAATCCTGCGGTAGAGTCGCAGGCCACTGACCGCGCGTATCGCATTGGTCAACAGCGTAATGTGCAGGTGCACCGTTTTATTACCAGTGCCACTTTTGAAGAACGCATTAACGAAATGATCCAGCGCAAACGTGAGCTATCGGATATGGTGGTGGGTAGTGGAGAGCAATGGATAGGTAATCTGGATACGCAAGCATTAAGAGAACTGTTTGTGCTTGCTTGATGCATGACTTTATCTTAAGGGAGACGATATTTAATACTCTGTATAAATCGCTCCCTTACAGAAGATCCACACGATATTACTTCCCTATTTTTGATCTTAATTGTTTCTGTTTTTCGGTTAATTGCAGGAAACTCTGTTCAATGCTGGCAAGCCAATATTTTTCGATAAATAAACAGGGTTGATGCTGATTAAACAGATAGCGTTGTTGTTGAATTTCATTGCTGATAGGTGTCAGCTTTTCATGCCATTCTGTATGAGTGTTTTTTGAGGGAGTAGATAGGCAGAGGACTGCGCTATTACGGCTAATATCCAGTACGGTAAGCTGATTCTTTTCGTTGATTTCTGCTGTGATGGTTTGCGGGAAACCAATGCCATTTAAGCAAGCAGGAAGCTTTCCAGTATTATTTTTTAGGGTGTTTTCCAGTGATTTTTTATCTATTTCGATAAAATTGACTTCAATATCATGCATGTGTAATGAAGGATGTAAAAACAGAGTGAGTTTTTCATCTGTCATATTTTCGGGCAGTGAATAAAGTGTCTTGCGGCTAAACAGAGAGGATTTGGCGACTAATTGCAGGGGATGATGTTCATTTTCGTCTTGGCTGGACTGTACCCACTGCTGGTATAACTTCTCCATTTTTTGCATAAGAGAACGTTGCAGATAAGCCTGTTCTGTTAATAAAGCATGTAAGGACTGGGAGAAAAGTTTTAAGGTGTTCAAATCATGCCATAGGCAATCTTTTAATAGCACTATATCTAGCGGAGATATTTCATTTCTCCCACTGAAAAAGGCACTGGCTTGTAATAAACGGATGGATTTTTTCCAACGGCGATCTGAGACATCAGCCGTATTCTCTATTGCATTGACTTGTTGGCGTAATTGATAAATCAGCTCAAAGATATGATCTGGTACGAATATATGGTTAATTTTGTTTTGCCATTGATGAAACTCGTTATCAGTGATTTGGATATGGATAGGTACAGGATTGTCATTTTCATTATTTCGGTCAGTCAGTAAGGCGCGAAAGTTTTTCTTTTCCTGGATCTTGTCTAACCAGAGTCGGATCAACATGCGATCGTAGAGTGCTTCCAGACCATTATCACTGTCTGGGAGTTCATTGGACGCTGTAACCAGTAAACGCATCGGTAATTGTTCTTCTTGGTTGCCATTTCTGAATTTTTTTTCATTAATCGCGGTAAGTAACGTATTCAAAATGGCGGGGCCTGCTTTCCAAATTTCATCCAGAAAAACGATTTCAGCTTCGGGTAAATAACCTTCGGTAAGGCGCTGGTAACGCCCTTCATCTTTGAGTGCTTGAATGGAAAGGGGGCCGAAGATCTCTTCTGGGGTGGAAAAACGGGTCATCAGATATTCAAAAGCGCGTGCATTTTGAAATACAAATTTAATCCGACGTGCAATAAGACTTTTAGCTATTCCTGGAGGCCCAAGAAGAAAAACGCTCTCTCCACATAAGGCGGCTAATAGGCACAGGCGAATGGCTTGTTGTCTTTCATATAGACCGTTTTCTAGATACTGACTGAGTAGAGATATTTTCTCGACCAATTGCATATTATTTACACCCTGGCTTGAATAGTTACCTCCCTTTATTTATAGATAAAATTCACGCTATGCAAAGATTTTGGTGATAATTTATTGGGCTTTAATAGCATATTTTAAAAAATCGATTCAGCTTAACTTCTTCAATAAAAAAGATGTGCTAGTTGTTGGATTCGATGGTACAGATGATGGCATTAAGGCAGTACAGAGCGGTCAATTAAGTGCCACTATTCCGGTTGGATTGGAATTAGTGATCAAAAATTAGCATGGCGATGCAGCTATCGAGACAAATGGCGGCGTTGTTACTGGGCAGGCATAACTGAACAGGAATAAATGTAATGAGTATGGCAAAGCTGGTGGTGATGGGTAGCATCAATGTAGATCACATATTGAATCTCAATTCTTTTCCCCAACCAGGGGAAACAGTGAGAGGAGAACAGTATAAGGTTGCTTTTGGAGGAAAAGGAGCAAATCAGGCAGTTGCTGCTGGTCGTTGTGGTGCTGACATTACATTTATTGCTTGCGTTGGCCAAGATGACATTGGCACACGTGTTTGCCAGCAGTTGGTGAAAGATAAAATCAATACTTCCTCAATTGAGGTTATTGAAGGAGAAACAACGGGCGTTGCCCTGATTTTTGTCAATCGGCAGGGAGAAAATGTTATTGGCATTAATGCCGGGGCGAATAGCAGGCTTACCCCTGATTATTTCCTTCGTCATAACCAAATAGTCAAAGATGCTGATGCATTATTATTGCAGCTTGAAACTCCACTGGAAACCGTGCAACTTGCGGCTGAAACGGCCAAGAAACATCATGTTAAAGTGATCTTGAATCCAGCACCAGCACAGAAAATTTCGGATCAATTGCTTTCTCTGGTAGATATCATTACACCGAATGAAACAGAAGCAGAATATTTAACTGGTATTGCTGTAAAAGATGCTGCTGGAGCGGAAAAAGCAGCTCAGGCCTTACATGATAAAGGCATAGAAACGATCATTATCACATTGGGTAGCCGAGGAGTATGGCTGAGTGAAAAAGGTAAAGAAGGTAAAATTATTCCCGGATTCAAAGTAAAAGCAATCGACACAATTGCTGCGGGGGATACCTTTAATGGTGCCTTGGTAACGGGACTGCTGGAAGGAAAAGAGCTATTGTCGGCGATCCGTTTTGCTCATGCTGCGGCTGCAATTGCAGTAACACGTCAGGGGGCGCAGCCTGCGGTTCCGTGGAGAAATGAAATTGATGCATTCCTATCTGAACAGGATTAACCGTGACTAACCATGAAGGACGTTGTTCGGTCTGGCGGCATCTGCATCTCAACATCAACTGTTTCTCATATGATTAGTGGCAACTGTTATGTCAGTGAAGACGTAAAAATATAGTTAATATAATTACTTATAGATTTAGTTATGTGTTGTCTGCCTTGGCAGGTAGCTTGAAAATCAAACAAACCAAAAGATGAATTGGGGAAAATGGCGATTGATAGCCTGCTTTATCGAATGAACAAGCCAGAAAGCGAGCAGGGGAAATTGATTTTGACGCCTAAATTACTCGAACGAAATTCTGTAGTCCGCTGTTAACGGGTTTCTTTCTTCTTAATTAAGTTATTACCGTCTTCTTTATGCAGCAATAGAAAAACAGTAGAAGAAATCAAGGTAATCACTCCTATCGTCATCAAAGTATAGTGGAAATGGCTTATGGTTGAGCCATATTCCATTGACTCATAAAACCTCAGGATTGCCGCACTGACGGTCACCCCAAAGCTAATGGATAACTGCTGAGTGACTGCCAGCAGGCTGTTACCGGCACTTGCATTGTTATCATCCAGATCACCTAAGGTGATTGTATTCATTGCTGTGAACTGTGTGGACATTACCATTCCCAATATAAAAAGAGGGATTATCAAAAGTACGATGGGGAGTTCTGGAGTTTGTAGCGAAAATTGTGAAATCATTAGACCAATAATAATCGTGACCCAAATGAGAGTGTTTCGATATCCAAAGCGAGTCAATACATTGGTCACAAAAGATTTGGCTAAAATTGAACCAATAGCATTCGGTGCCATCATTATGCCAGCAATCACCGCTGAAAATCCAAATCCTACTTGCAGCATCAAAGGAATAATAAATGAAAGCGAGCCAGTACTTAGCCGAGTAGCAATATTACTGGCAATGCCAACTGAAAATGTGCGTGTTTGAAACAACTGGAGATTAATGAGGGGATTTGAGTATCTTTTCGCATGAAATATATACCCTAATAGCATCATGGCGCCACTAGAAAATAAAGCAAAAGGGAGATAGCCAGAGAATGAATGATCCCCAAATAAATCAAAGCTGACTGAAATCATGACTAAGCCCGTGCTAAACAATGTGAACCCCAGAAAATCGAAAGGGCATTTGGGCATAGTTAAATTGGGCATATTCTTTCTGGCGTAAACGATACCCAATAAACCAATAGGAATATTGATGATGAAGATCCAATGCCATGTTGCATAGGTTACTAATAATCCACCAAACATCGGACCCAAAATAGGGCCCAATAACCCAGGCATGGTGACAAAATTCAAAATAGGTAACAGTTCGCTACGTGGATATGTTCTGAGTAAAGCCAGACGAGCGACTGGCATCATCATAGCCCCACCTATACCTTGAATAATTCGGGATATCACTAAGAAAGAAAGACTGTGTGATAGTGCACAAGCAAGTGAACCTAAAGAAAAGAAAGAAACAGCATAAATAAATACTGTACGAGTACCAAATCTATCAGCGAGCCAACCGCTTACGGGAATTAGCATTGCTACAGTTAAGGTATAACTGACAATAGCGGACTGCATTGCCAATGGAGAATGATGAAGACTTTTTGCAATCTCCGGTAGTGCGGTGTTAAGAATTGTGGCATCCAAAGACTGCATAAAAAAAGCAATAGCCGCAATCCAAGGCAATCCCGACATATTGCGTGCGGATTTGACCATTAGATATCCCGTTTCTTTTTTAATGATAATTAGTGATTACATAATATCTTAATACATTAAACTAAAACTATTTTTTGGCTACTAATGAATCAATGAGTGCTGTTAAAACTGGTTGAATGTTGCGGTAGTCAATCGTACCAATAATGATTATGTGAAACATCAATTCAATAACTGTTGGCTAAATCAGCAATGTTAGGGTGAAAAAAGCACAATATTGTCGGATTTGTTGAAAAAAACCACGAACAGAAAAAAAACCAAAAAAAACTATTGCCAGCCCCAGAAAACTCCCTATAATGCGCCACCACTGACCGGCGATGTGCTGAAACAAGCCACGACGGCCGCAGAGAAAAGCGAAAATAATCGCTTGACTCTGGAGGCGAAAAGCGTAAGATACGCAGCCTCGCAACCCGGCAGAAACGGCCGGTTGCCAACGCTCTTTAACAAATTAATCAGACAATCTGTGTGGGCACTCGCAAGACACTATCTCAGCCGAAAGGCAAAAAAAGATTAAAGTCTTGAAGAGTGACTGACAGTTAATTCATTACGAACTAACAGTAAGATTCTTTGAGCATCAAACTTTTAATTGAAGAGTTTGATCATGGCTCAGATTGAACGCTGGCGGCAGGCCTAACACATGCAAGTCGAGCGGCAGCGGGGGAAAGCTTGCTTTCCTGCCGGCGAGCGGCGGACGGGTGAGTAATGTCTGGGGATCTGCCCGATGGAGGGGGATAACCACTGGAAACGGTGGCTAATACCGCATAACCTCTTTGGAGCAAAGTGGGGGACCTTCGGGCCTCACGCCATCGGATGAACCCAGATGGGATTAGCTAGTAGGTGGGGTAAAGGCTCACCTAGGCGACGATCCCTAGCTGGTCTGAGAGGATGACCAGCCACACTGGGACTGAGACACGGCCCAGACTCCTACGGGAGGCAGCAGTGGGGAATATTGCACAATGGGCGCAAGCCTGATGCAGCCATGCCGCGTGTATGAAGAAGGCCTTCGGGTTGTAAAGTACTTTCAGCGGGGAGGAAGGCGCAAGGTTGAATACACCTTGCGATTGACGTTACCCGCAGAAGAAGCACCGGCTAACTCCGTGCCAGCAGCCGCGGTAATACGGAGGGTGCAAGCGTTAATCGGAATTACTGGGCGTAAAGCGCACGCAGGCGGTCAATTAAGTTAGATGTGAAATCCCCGGGCTTAACCTGGGAATGGCATCTAAGACTGGTTGGCTAGAGTCTCGTAGAGGGGGGTAGAATTCCACGTGTAGCGGTGAAATGCGTAGAGATGTGGAGGAATACCGGTGGCGAAGGCGGCCCCCTGGACGAAGACTGACGCTCAGGTGCGAAAGCGTGGGGAGCAAACAGGATTAGATACCCTGGTAGTCCACGCTGTAAACGATGTCGATTTGGAGGTTGTGGCCTTGAGCTGTGGCTTCCGGAGCTAACGCGTTAAATCGACCGCCTGGGGAGTACGGTCGCAAGATTAAAACTCAAATGAATTGACGGGGGCCCGCACAAGCGGTGGAGCATGTGGTTTAATTCGATGCAACGCGAAGAACCTTACCTACTCTTGACATCCACGGAATTCTGCAGAGATGCGGAAGTGCCTTCGGGAACCGTGAGACAGGTGCTGCATGGCTGTCGTCAGCTCGTGTTGTGAAATGTTGGGTTAAGTCCCGCAACGAGCGCAACCCTTATCCTTTGTTGCCAGCACGTTATGGTGGGAACTCAAGGGAGACTGCCGGTGATAAACCGGAGGAAGGTGGGGATGACGTCAAGTCATCATGGCCCTTACGAGTAGGGCTACACACGTGCTACAATGGCGGATACAAAGAGAAGCGACCTCGCGAGAGCAAGCGGACCTCATAAAGTCTGTCGTAGTCCGGATTGGAGTCTGCAACTCGACTCCATGAAGTCGGAATCGCTAGTAATCGTAGATCAGAATGCTACGGTGAATACGTTCCCGGGCCTTGTACACACCGCCCGTCACACCATGGGAGTGGGTTGCAAAAGAAGTCGGTAGCTTAACCTTTTGGAGGGCGCTGACCACTTTGTGATTCATGACTGGGGTGAAGTCGTAACAAGGTAACCGTAGGGGAACCTGCGGTTGGATCACCTCCTTAACCAACGATGGTGAAATGTGAGTGTTCACACAGATTGTCTGATGAAATGCAGTATGAGCAAGCGTCTGCGAAGAAGACTTGAAGTCCCCTTCGTCTAGAGGCCTAGGACACCGCCCTTTCACGGCGGTAACAGGGGTTCGAATCCCCTAGGGGACGCCACTTTGCTCCGGTATCGGGTGAAAGACGGTGCCTAAAATGATTGCTAAGCGGGCTGGTGAGCCGGTTTAGCAATCGTTGCTCTTTAACAATCTGGAACAAGCTGAAAATTTGAAACAATCGATGTTGTTGAACGATAACATTGATGAGTCTCTCAAAAACTCCAGTCCGAAGACACCTTCGGGTTGTGAGGTTAAGCGACTAAGCGTACACGGTGGATGCCTAGGCAGTCAGAGGCGATGAAGGACGTGCTAATCTGCGAAAAGCGCCGGTGAGCTGATATGAAGCGCTATCAGCCGGCGATGTCCGAATGGGGAAACCCAGTGCAATCCGTTGCACTATCCTTGCCTGAATTCATAGGGTAAGGAGGCGAACCGGGGGAACTGAAACATCTCAGTACCCCGAGGAAAAGAAATCAACCGAGATTCCCCCAGTAGCGGCGAGCGAACGGGGAGGAGCCCAGAGCCATCAGCGATAGGCGTGTCAGGAGAACGGTCTGGAAAGGCCGGCAGTAAAGGGTGAAAGCCCCGTATCCGAAGACATGCCTATTGTGAGCTCAACGAGTAGGGCGGGACACGTGGTATCCTGTCTGAACATGGGGGGACCATCCTCCAAGGCTAAATACTCCTGACTGACCGATAGTGAACCAGTACCGTGAGGGAAAGGCGAAAAGAACCCCGGCGAGGGGAGTGAAAGAGAACCTGAAACCGTGTACGTACAAGCAGTGGGAGCCTTGATTTATCAGGGTGACTGCGTACCTTTTGTATAATGGGTCAGCGACTTATATTCTGTAGCAAGGTTAACCGAATAGGGGAGCCGCAGGGAAACCGAGTCTTAACTGGGCGTTAAGTTGCAGGGTATAGACCCGAAACCCGGTGATCTAGCCATGGGCAGGTTGAAGGTTGGGTAACACTAACTGGAGGACCGAACCGACTAATGTTGAAAAATTAGCGGATGACTTGTGGCTGGGGGTGAAAGGCCAATCAAACCGGGAGATAGCTGGTTCTCCCCGAAAGCTATTTAGGTAGCGCCTCGTGAATTCATCTTCGGGGGTAGAGCACTGTTTCGGCTAGGGGGTCATCCCGACTTACCAACCCGATGCAAACTGCGAATACCGAAGAATGTTATCACGGGAGACACACGGCGGGTGCTAACGTCCGTCGTGAAGAGGGAAACAACCCAGACCGCCAGCTAAGGTCCCAAAGTCATGGTTAAGTGGGAAACGAAGTGGGAAGGCTCAGACAGCCAGGATGTTGGCTTAGAAGCAGCCATCATTTAAAGAAAGCGTAATAGCTCACTGGTCGAGTCGGCCTGCGCGGAAGATGTAACGGGGCTAAACCATGCACCGAAGCTGCGGCAGCGACATTTAGGTGTTGTTGGGTAGGGGAGCGTTCTGTAAGCCGGAGAAGGTGAACTGTGAGGTTTGCTGGAGGTATCAGAAGTGCGAATGCTGACATAAGTAACGATAAAGCGGGTGAAAAACCCGCTCGCCGGAAGACCAAGGGTTCCTGTCCAACGTTAATCGGGGCAGGGTGAGTCGACCCCTAAGGCGAGGCCGAAAGGCGTAGTCGATGGGAAACGGGTTAATATTCCCGTACTCGGTGTGGCTGCGAAGGGGGGACGGAGAAGGCTATGTCATCCGGGCGACGGTCGTCCCGGTTTAAGCGTGTAGGCTGGCATCCCAGGGAAATCCGGGGTGCTTTAAGGCTGAGGCGTGATGACGAGGCACTATGGTGCTGAAGTGACAGATGCCCTACTTCCAGGAAAAGCCTCTAAGCATCAGGTCACATTGAATCGTACCCCAAACCGACACAGGTGGTCAGGTAGAGAATACTCAGGCGCTTGAGAGAACTCGGGTGAAGGAACTAGGCAAAATGGTGCCGTAACTTCGGGAGAAGGCACGCTGGCGTTAGGTGAAGGGACATGCGCCCGGAGCCGAGGCCAGTCGCAGATACCAGCTGGCTGCAACTGTTTAATAAAAACACAGCACTGTGCAAACACGAAAGTGGACGTATACGGTGTGACGCCTGCCCGGTGCTGGAAGGTTAATTGATGGGGTTAGCCGCAAGGCGAAGCTCTTGATCGAAGCCCCAGTAAACGGCGGCCGTAACTATAACGGTCCTAAGGTAGCGAAATTCCTTGTCGGGTAAGTTCCGACCTGCACGAATGGCGTAATGATGGCCAGGCTGTCTCCACCCGAGACTCAGTGAAATTGAACTCGCTGTGAAGATGCAGTGTACCCGCGGCAAGACGGAAAGACCCCGTGAACCTTTACTATAGCTTGACACTGAACCTTGAGCCTTGATGTGTAGGATAGGTGGGAGGCTGTGAAGTGTGGACGCCAGTCTGCATGGAGCCATCCTTGAAATACCACCCTTGAATGTTTGATGTTCTAACGTAGGCCCGTGAACCGGGTTGCGGACAGTGTCTGGTGGGTAGTTTGACTGGGGCGGTCTCCTCCCAAAGCGTAACGGAGGAGCACGAAGGTTAGCTAATCACGGTCGGACATCGTGAGGTTAGTGCAAAGGCATAAGCTAGCTTGACTGCGAGAGTGACGGCTCGAGCAGGTACGAAAGTAGGTCTTAGTGATCCGGTGGTTCTGAATGGAAGGGCCATCGCTCAACGGATAAAAGGTACTCCGGGGATAACAGGCTGATACCGCCCAAGAGTTCATATCGACGGCGGTGTTTGGCACCTCGATGTCGGCTCATCACATCCTGGGGCTGAAGTAGGTCCCAAGGGTATGGCTGTTCGCCATTTAAAGTGGTACGCGAGCTGGGTTTAGAACGTCGTGAGACAGTTCGGTCCCTATCTGCCGTGGGCGTTGGAAGATTGCAAGGGGCTGCTCCTAGTACGAGAGGACCGGAGTGGACGCACCACTGGTGTTCGGGTTGTCATGCCAATGGCACTGCCCGGTAGCTAAGTGCGGAAGAGATAACCGCTGAAAGCATCTAAGCGGGAAACTTGCCTTAAGATGAGTCTTCCCTTGTCCCTTGAGGACACTGAAGGAACGTTCGAGACGAGGACGTAGATAGGCTGGGTGTGTAAGCGTTGCGAGACGTTGAGCTAACCAGTACTAATGAACCGTGCGGCTTAACCTGACAACACCGAAGGTGTTTTGGGCATGAGAGAAGACAGTTTCAGAGAGAAAGCAGCTTGTTCGGGATTGAAAACAGGATTTGTCTGGCGGCAAGAGCGCGGTGGTCCCACCTGACCCCATGCCGAACTCAGCAGTGAAACGCCGTAGCGCCGATGGTAGTGTGGGGTCTCCCCATGCGAGAGTAGGGAACTGCCAGACATCTATTTTGCCAGAGAAGCCATCCGTCACCGGATGGCTTTTTTGCGTTTGGGAAAATATAAATATAACCAAAAGCTAATGTGCTTTTCCTTGTTCGATACCAATACCCGTTTGCGAACGAATAAACTGGTTGCGAAACATTTTCCTTTCCTGCATGCCTTGTATGGAAGTATCAGTAATTGAAGATAACCAAGCTCCGATAAATGCTATAAACATAGAAAACAGAGCTGGGTATTCATAAGGATAAATTGGTTTCTCATGGCCAAGAATACTAACCCAGATAGTAGGACCTAGGATCATTAATACAACTGCCGTCAGTAATCCCAGCCACCCGCCAACTAATGCTCCACGTGTAGTCAGCTTGCTCCAGTACATTGACAATAAAATGATAGGGAAATTACAACTTGCAGCAATGGAAAAAGCCAAGCCGACCATAAAGGCAATGTTTTGTTTTTCAAACAAAATACCCAAGCCAATAGCAACTAATCCCAGAATAACGACAGTAATTTTTGAAACTTTTAGCTCATCTCGCTCATTAGCTTGTCCCCGTTTAATCACATTGGCATAGAGGTCATGAGATACTGCGGAAGCGCCTGCCAATGTTAACCCTGCTACTACAGCTAAAATAGTGGCAAAAGCAACAGCGGAGATAAAACCAAGGAAAAAATCACCGCCAACGGCATTTGCCAGATGGACAGCAGCCATATTGGTACCACCAATTAATGCGCCAGTTGCATCTTTGAATGAAGGATTGGCGCTGACGAGTAGAATTGCACCAAATCCGATAATAAATGTCAGGATATAAAAATAGCCGATAAAGCCGGTTGCATAGAAAACGCTTTTACGGGCTTCTTTAGCATCACTGACGGTAAAAAACCGCATGACGATATGAGGTAATCCCGCAGTACCGAACATTAATGCCAATCCTAGAGAGAGTGCAGAGATAGGATCAGATACCAATCCTCCAGGGCTCATGATGGCTGGTCCTAGAGGATGTACCGCAATGGCCTCTTGAAACAGGGTATGAAAATTGAAATTAACCGTTTTCATGACCATCAGGGCCATGAATGTTGCTCCTGCCAGCAACAAAACTGCTTTAATAATCTGGACCCATGTCGTCGCCAGCATGCCGCCAAATAATACATAAAGCACCATCAAAATACCGACCAAGACAACAGCGACGTAATAATTCAATCCGAACAGTAACTCGATCAGTTTTCCAGCTCCGACCATCTGAGCTATTAGATATAATGCAACAACAACTAACGAACCCATTGCGGATAAGGTACGGATAGGTCGTTGTTTCAGCCGATAAGAAGCAACATCAGCAAAGGTGTAACGCCCCAAATTTCTTAATCTTTCAGCAATGAGGAATAGAATAATTGGCCAGCCAACAAGAAAGCCAATGGAATAGATCAGCCCATCATAGCCAGAGGTATAAACTAACGCTGAAATTCCCAGAAATGAGGCGGCTGACATATAGTCGCCTGCTATCGCCATACCATTCTGGAATCCAGTAATACGTCCGCCAGCGGTATAGTAATCTGAACGTGAAATAGTCCGCTTTGAAGCCCAATAAGTAATACCAAGAGTTAACCCGACGAATAACAGGAACATGATAATTGCCTGAATATTCAAAGGTTGTTTTTCTACATTACCGGAAATGGTATCTGCCTGAGCCAGGATAGGAAAGAGGGAGGAAAATAATAGTGCGATTTTTCTCATTTTCTCACCTCGTTGAGAATAGTTGACGTCAGCCGATCAAATTCACCATTCGCCCTGACTACATAAACACCGGTCAGTATGAAAGATATGAAAATGATCCCAACTCCTACAGGAATTCCCCGTGTCATACTGGTATTTTCATGCAGTTGTGTTCCAAGCCATTCAGGAGCAAAAGCAATAAGGAAAATAAAACCAACATAAAGTACTAACATGATGATGGATAACAGCCAGGCAAAACGCCCCCGCTTCTTAACTAACTCCTTAAAGCGGGGATTATTTTCAATCTCTTGATAAATGTCGTCACTCATTAGAGTATCTCCTTGCTGATTTTAAACGTTACACCTTAAGCCACCTCATGAGAGCCAGATGTTGGATAGCCATACCCAAGGAATTCCTGATGGTTAGTCACATCCTTGTACGGCTCCATACTTTTGGTGATACGTTATTCAAGCCGCCTTGCGGCGGCGCATATGTTTTACGACATGTTGATGGATTGTTTTTCTTCCAGCAGTTTTTCAACAACTCCCGGATCGGCCAGCGTAGAGGTATCTCCTAAGTTGCTGGTATCACCAGAGGCAATCTTGCGCAAAATACGCCGCATAATCTTTCCTGAACGTGTTTTGGGCAGAGAATCTGTCCAATGAAGGATATCGGGTGTTGCAATTGGGCCGATTTCTTTACGAACCCAGTCCCTGACCTCGGTATACAGTTCAGGGGACGGCTCTTCACCATGAACTAGAGTGACGTAGGCGTAAATAGCTTGTCCTTTGATATGATGAGGGATGCCAACAACGGCAGCTTCAGCGATTTTAGGGTATGCAACCAGAGCTGATTCAATTTCTGCGGTTCCCAAACGATGGCCTGAAATATTCAGGACATCATCAACACGGCCGGTGATCCAGTAATAGCCATCTTCATCACGTCTAGCACCATCACCACTGAAATACATTCCCTTGAAAGTGGAAAAATAGGTTTGTTCAAAACGCTCATGATCACCATATAAAGTTCGTGCCTGCGCTGGCCAGGAATCCGTGATAACAAGGTTGCCGTCATTCACACCCTCTAAAATTTCTCCAGAATTATCAACTAATGCCGGATTAACACCAAAAAATGGCAGAGTGGCGGAGCCTGCCTTGAGATCGGTAGCTCCAGGTAGCGGTGTGATCATGAATCCGCCAGTTTCGGTTTGCCACCATGTATCTACAATAGGGCATTTACTGTTGCCTATTTTTTTGTAGTACCATTCCCATGCTTCTGGGTTAATGGGCTCTCCCACAGAGCCCATAATACGCAATGATGTACGCTTCGTACCTTCTATGGCTTTATCACCTTCGGCCATTAATGCTCTGATGGCGGTTGGCGCAGTATAAAGAATATTAACTTTATGTTTATCAACTATCTGACAGAGTCGGTTAACTTCGGGATAGTTGGGAACACCTTCAAACATCAACGTTGTGGCACCACAAGACAGAGGCCCATATAGCAGGTAGCTATGCCCTGTTACCCAACCTATGTCGGCTGTACACCAGTAAATTTCCTCAGGGCGATAGTCAAACGTGTATTTAAACGTTAAAGATGCGTAGACTAAATAACCGCCAGTCGTATGCAGGACACCTTTAGGTTTACCTGTAGAGCCTGAGGTATAAAGAATGAATAATGGATCTTCGGCACCCATTTCTTCGACGGGACACTCAGCACTAACACTCTCGGTCAGCTCATGCCACCATAAGTCACGACCGTTATTCCAGTTTTTAATATTTCCTGTACGTCTGAAAACAACCACATTAGTCACACTAGTGACGTCAGAATTGTTCAGAGCCTCATCAACATTTTTTTTCAATGGGATTGTGCGACCCGCTCGCAAGCCTTCATCTGCGGTAACCACGAGCTTAGCGTTGGAATCGATAACTCGGCCAGCGATGGCATCAGGAGAGAAACCACCAAAAATTACAGAATGGATCGCGCCGATACGAGCACAGGCTAACATTGCAACGGCGGCTTCTGGCACCATTGGCATGTAAATAGCAACAACATCGCCTTTTTTGATCCCCAGTTTTTTCAACACATTGGCAAATTGGCAGACGTCATGATGTAATTCTCGATACGTGACATGGCGGGACTCTGCGGGATTATCTCCTTCCCATATAATGGCAGTTTGATCACCCCGCTCTTGCAAATGGCGATCAAGACAGTTGGCACTTAAGTTCAGGGTGCCATCTTCAAACCAGCGGATGCTGATATGCCCAGGATCGAAAGAAGTATTTTTGACCTTGGTGTAGGGCCTAATCCAGTCAACAACTTTACCTTTTTCCCCCCAGAAGCCTTCTGGGTCTTGAACTGATCTTTGATAGTCTTGTAGGTACTGTTGCTTGCTTATCAGGGCCGTATCTGCAATATCAGCAGGAATAAGATGCTTGATTATTTGAGTCATATTTTTATCTCCTTGCAATTGTTAATACTATGTCAAAACAAGGTTAACTAAAGTGTAAGAAGCATTTTTGTTTCTTTTTTGCGCGGAAGATCACGCAATAAAGAGAGTGAATTTTATGGAATGATCATTTAATGCTGTAGATTTAAGCAATACTAAGTAATGAGTTTATTATTTTTATTGGGCTTATATTCTGTCAATTCGGTTTTTAATTGATATTTTTATCTAGGTAGAGACATGAAACATGAATGTATAAAGGAAACCATAGTAATAACATGGAATTGATAATCATTTTCATTATCTTTCAATTCACTATAATAATCATGCTGTTCACAAGGTGTGAGCTTTATATATTCTAAATTCTAAACAACTGGAGATATGATATGAGCCATTCATTGCCTTCTCTACCTTACTCCTATGATGCGCTAGAGCCTCATTTCGATAAGCAAACGATGGAAATTCACCATACTAAACACCATCAGACGTATGTCACTAACACGAATACTGCTCTGGAAGCCTTTCCAGAATTAAGCAAACTTGATATTGATGATCTTGTCCAGCAGCTTGATAAAATTCCAGCCGATAAACGCAATTTTATTCGCAACAATGCAGGTGGTCACTCAAACCACAGTCTGTTTTGGAAAGGCTTAAAATTAGGTACAGTATTGGATGGTGCCTTGAAAAGCGCAATTGAACGCGATTTTGGCAGTATCGACAGCTTCAAAGAAAAATTTGAACAAGCGGCAGCAACTCGTTTTGGCTCCGGCTGGGCATGGTTGGTACTGAAAGAAGATGGCAAACTTGCGGTTGTTTCAACAGCTAATCAGGATAGTCCTCTCATGGGTGAAGAGATAGCTGGTGCTTCTGGCTACCCAATTGTAGGTCTGGATGTATGGGAGCATGCTTATTACCTGAAATATCAGAATCGCCGCCCTGATTACATTAAAGCATTTTGGCATGTAGTCAACTGGGATGAAGCGGCAAAACGCTACGAAGAAAAAACTAAATAATCCACCCAATTATTTTTTACAAGAATGCTGGTCATAGCAATGACCAGCATTTTTATTGCCTGCAATATTGGCTATTATGCCAGGATAATACTTATTCATCTTTACTAGCTTATTGAGAGGGAATAAACATGTATTATCCACAAATATATAGAGGCAAAATATCATCGTCAGAAACACTGGGATTCAGTGCGATCAATAAACTGGTGGTGAATGGTCGTTTACAGCTAACCTCTCTTGGGCTAGAAGGCGATGAACAAGCGGAAACTCGTTTTCATGGTGGAGTTGATCGGGCGCTTTGTCATTATCCAAGAGAGCATTACCTATTTTGGAAAAGGCAATTTCCTGAATTGATGGAATTATTAGTCTCTCCCTTATTTGGTGAGAATCTATCTACAGAAGGAATGACAGAAGATAATGTTTATATTGGCGATATTTTCCAATGGGATGAAGCGCTGATTCAGGTCACTCAACCACGCTCTCCATGCTATAAACTCAATTTTATTACAAACCTCAGTGAATTTGCTGTAATGATGCAAAATAATGGGCGTTGTGGTTGGTTATATCGTGTTATTTCTCCTGGCTTAGTTAGTGCTGGTGAACCGATAAAACTGTTAAGCCGCAATAGCGATATTTCTGTTAAGGAAGCTATTTCCATTGCTTTTCATAACCCATTCGATGAAGAGCTGTATCGTCGCTTAATGGGAGCTGCTGGATTATCTGCCAGTTGGAATCTGACGATGCAAAAACGTATATTGCATGGAAAAATTGAGGATTTTAATCGCCGTTTATTCGGTAAGTAACGGAATTTATATGCCAAAGGGGGGAAAATATACCCTTTGGCATTCACATAAGAACGGCTGTTACGGGTGAGCGATCAAACCTACCACTTCATAAACTTTATCTAACGTTGCCTGAGCACGAGCCTGAGCTTTAGCTGCACCTTCTGCCATGATTTGGTTAAGTAAGGCTTCATCGTTACGGAAATAATGGAAACGTTCCTGTAAACCTGTCAACATTTCACTTACGGCATCTGCAACAGCACCTTTCAAATGGCCGTACATTTTACCTTCAAACTCGGCTTCTAATTCAGGAATAGTTTTACCTGTTACACCAGCGAGAATATCCAGTAAGTTGGAAACGCCTGGTTTGTTTTCCTGATCATAACGTACGCAAGGTGGTTCATCAGAGTCGGTAACTGCGCGTTTAATTTTCTTAGCGACGGATTTAGGGTCTTCCAGCAGAGCAATGACGTTATTGCGGTTATCATCCGATTTTGACATTTTCTTGTCCGGATCTTGCAATGACATCACGCGAGCGCCACCTTTTGGAATGAATGGCTCTGGAACAGTGAAAATATCACCGTATAAGGCATTAAAACGCAATGCTAAATCACGGGTTAGTTCAAGATGCTGTTTTTGATCACTACCCACAGGGATTTGATTGGCCTGATAAAGCAAAATATCGGCAGCCATCAGAACAGGGTAATCAAACAGACCCGCATTGATGTTTTCTGCATAACGGGCTGATTTATCCTTGAACTGCGTCATACGACTAAGTTCGCCAAAATAAGCGTAGCAATTTAGTACCCAACTCAATTGAGCATGCTGTGGAACATGTGATTGAACGAAGATGGTGCTTTTCTTTGGGTCAATACCACAGGCAAGGTAAAGTGCCAGCGTATCCAGTGTGCGTTTTTTCAGTTCATTGGGATCTTGACGCACAGTAATGGCATGCTGGTTAACGATGCAATAAATGCAATCATATTCATCCTGCATCTTAACCCACTGACGTAACGCCCCCATATAGTTACCGATGGTCAATTCACCGGAGGGTTGTGCGCCGCTGAATACAATAGGTTTTTGGGAGTTTGGTTTCATTGCAGTGGGTTCATTCATTTTATTACGCTTCCTGTATTTTCAGACCGGATAATGGTTTCAAAGTGGATAGTCCAATCGTTGGGAGTAAATCCGAAAAATGGTTCAATACATAATCTGGGTGGCTTGATGTTATCGACTCGCCGTAGTTATATCCATAGGTTAAGCCAACACAAGGGCAACCAGCGGCTTGCGCTGCCAAAATATCATTACGGGAATCGCCAACAAAAAGCAATTCTTCTTTATGTAAACCAAACATACCCATTGTTAGATAAAGTGGGGCGGGATGCGGTTTTTTCTCTTTAACATCGTCACCGCCCAGTACCAATGAAAAGTATTCACTAATACCTAGTGATTCCAACAACGGAGCAATAAAAGGAGTTGGTTTGTTCGTAACAATCGCCATTGGTAAATGGTGTTTTGCCAGTTCAGCCAACGTCTCTTTTACATGGGGAAACAGTTGGCTGCCTGTGGTTACGCTAGTTTCATAAAATTTATCAAATAGCTTACGTGTTTCGCTATGCAATTCGGCAGACAGTTCTGCTCCAGCCCACTTTAATGCGCGTTCAACCATAACATCAGCTCCATTGCCTATCCAGACGGCAATGCGCTCTTTGCCCGCAGCGGGTAAACCTTTGGCAACCAGAGCCTGATCTAAAGCATCAGCCAGACCACCTGCACTGTCTACCAGTGTGCCATCCAAATCAAATGCAATGGCACGAATTCCTTTTACAATGTCATTTTTCATTATGCGACCTTCGATAATTCGCGGCGCATCTCATCAATAACCGCTTTATAATCTGGTTGGCTGAAAATAGCAGAGCCAGCAACGAACATATCAGCACCAGCCTGAGCTGCTTCTGCAATATTACTGGGTTTGATACCGCCATCAACTTCGAGACGGATATTGTATCCGCTGTCATCAATGATTTTGCGTACCTGACTCAGTTTTTTCAGTGTTTCTGGAATGAAAGACTGACCACCGAAACCAGGGTTAACAGACATCAACAAAATTACATCCAGCTTATCTAATACGTAATCAAGATAGCTAAGGGGCGTTGCCGGATTAAAAACCAAGCCTGCTTTACAGCCATGTTCTTTGATAAGTTGTAGTGTGCGATCGATATGCTCACTGGCTTCAGGATGGAAAGTGATATAAGTTGCCCCAGCCTTAGCAAAATCAGGAATAATGCGATCAACGGGTTTTACCATCAGGTGAACATCAATTGGTGCTGTAATGCCATAATCACGCAGTGCCTGACAAACCATTGGACCAATCGTCAAATTTGGTACGTAATGGTTATCCATGACATCAAAGTGCACAACATCAGCGCCTGCTGCCAAAACCTTAGCGGTATCTTCACCTAATCGGGCAAAATCTGCGGATAGAATGGATGGGGCAATCAGAAAGTCTTTCTTCATTGTTATCTTCTCCAATTCATTGTCTTATCCCCTGTTATTTCAGGGGCTGGAAACCTCAATCACTTCTGGCAGTATAACGCCAAAAGTTCATCAACTTTACTACGGGCAAGAATATTTCTACTGATTGTCCGGCGGGCTTTAACAATGTAAAGGGAAGCCTGATGATACCACTCCCGTGTCATCGGCGTATCATGATTAGAGATAAGCACCGGAATACCTTTTTGAGACGAGATATGGTAGGCGATATGCGCCAGATTTTCCTGATCGAGAAGGTTAAAACTATTTGTATGGTAGGCTGTAAAATTAGCCGTAGCCGAAAGTGGGGCATACGGGGGATCACAATAAATCACCGAGCCTTTTGAGGCATTGTTTAATGCTATTTCGTAATGTTGGCAGATGAAAGTCGCTTTCTGAGATTTTTCTGCAAACCTGTAAAGCTCATCTTCAGGAAAATAAGGCTTTTTATAGCGCCCAAAAGGCACGTTAAACTCACCTCGTGAATTATAGCGACAAAGCCCGTTATAGCAGTGGCGGTTTAGATAAAGAAACAGCAGACTGCGGTGAAAGGGATCTTTGCTTTTGTTGAACTCTTCTCTCAGGCGATAGAAGTTTTCGGCAGTGTTGAACTCCGGTGAAAATAATGGACGGACATGATGAATAAATTCATCCGCACGAGATTTTACGGCATTATACAGGTTGATCAGATCGTTATTGATATCTGACAAAATGTAAGAATCATAATCGGTATTGAGAAATACCGAGCCTGCGCCAACAAATGGCTCAATCAAGCAATCTCCCTCTGGCAGATGACGTTTAATATCATCTACTAAGGGGTATTTTCCACCGGCCCATTTTAAGAAAGCGCGTTTTTTTTTCATGCCGTCAAATTAGTTATTCAATAATTTCAGAGCCGCAGATTGTACTCTGTTTAGGACAGCATATCAGCGCCTAATCAAAATAGTTTTATTTTTTCAGATCTTGCTGAACTTGTTGTAGTTTTCTGACCCAAGGTTTTTTGGCCTGAACTTCAGCAGGGAGTGAAGAAATGTCTCTTTTAGCATCAGAAACAGAACGGTAATTACCGTGGATCAAAATAAACCATGCCTTGCCATCGCGTTTGGTTTCGTAAACCTTATAATTACCAAGGTTATTTTTTTTCGCGAAAGCGGTTAAGGTATCAGAACGGCTGGCACTACTCAATTGTAGTGTGAATCGGTTTGCTGGTGCTTTCAGCAAATCACCACCAGCATCGGTTACACTCTTGTTATGGACATGATGGCTATTAGTCGCTTTGGTGTAATTTTCTTCTCTAACCTTATTCTCTGTTTTAGATTTTTCTATTTTTGGTGATGTAACTTTTGTTGGTTTATTTGGTTCAGCAGGAGGTGTTACTGCTGGATTAGTGGATTTAACGTGCGGTTGTGTCAAATTGTTTTGCACAGAATTATTAATGTTACTTTGTTGTTGATTCAACGCATCAGAAATATCACCGGGTAACTCTATACGCTGGTTATAACCACCAGTTTCGGTTTCGGAGGGAAGACCTTTGCTTGGTGTATTACTAATGGGGGGCGGACTGATTTCATGTGCGCCATGAATTGTTGACTCTGATGGGGTTTCTGGCTCGCTGCCGGAAGAATGGTTAGAAAGTGAGGAGGAACCAGAGAGATTAATACTCTTTTCCACTGCATTTTGCTGTGATTGCTGTTTTTCATGCTCAGTGGGTGATTTTAATGCAGAGCTGATAGCAATAATCAGAAGCAAAAGTACCAGAATGCCAACACCGATCATTATTTGCTGGCGGGACATAGAGAGCTTAGGTTGGTTGAATTGGCTTCTGGAGCGCTGAGGACTGCGATCAGAAGTATCAGGCTTTAATTCATTTTCTGGTTTTTGTTTGTTTTCTGATTTTAATTCGTCCATATGCCCTCCCAACAGAGATAGTTCTGCCAATTGCTATTGAAGAGGTTTGGCAGTCTGACCTAACTAAAACCGATAATGCTTTATTTGATAATGTAGCTATTGTATAGCATAACAGCTAGAGAATAATTCATCATTCAGCTTTATATTATCAGCGCAAATTTTGCTATATCCAGAAATCCCCTTCATCTTCTTCCAAATTTCAGTTTGGCAGTAAACTCACTGCCAGAGCAATAAGTTGGAATTAATTAGAGAGTGTCGTGTGCTTGGCTGGGGATAGCTGAGATAGACGAATGGCAGTCAATATAACTTCTTTCTCAATATCAGAACGAAGTTTGGCTTCCCCAATAGCTGTCGGCAGTACCAGATGCAGTTTTCCGGCAGAAACTTTTTTATCACGCATCATATGAGGTAAATAGGTATCAGGGGACATTGCTTCAGGACCATTGATCGGCAATTTTGCGCGTTCCAGCAAGCGGATGATCCGTTGAGTGTCCTGTTTTGAGAATGTGCCGACCAGTTCGGATGCTCTGGCTGCCATCACCATACCTACAGCAACGGCATGACCATGTAACCAGACGCCATAACCCATTTCAGCCTCAATTGCATGTCCAAAGGTATGACCGAGGTTTAACAGTGCCCGCATTCCACTGCGTTCTTGTTCATCAGCCGCGACAACTAACGCTTTGAGTTCGCAACAACGACGGATGCAATAGGCCATCGCCTGACTGTCGAGAGCCAGTAATTTCTCAATATTCTCTTCAAGCCAGCTAAAGAATTCGCCATCCAGAATGATACCGTATTTAATCACTTCAGCCAGACCTGAATACAGCTCTTGAGCAGGTAATGTTTTCAGACAATTGAGATCGACAATAACCGAAGCTGGCTGGTAGAAAGCGCCTATCATGTTTTTGCCGAGGGGGTGGTTGACTCCTGTTTTTCCACCGACGGAAGAGTCAACCTGAGAGAGCAGCGTGGTGGGTACTTGGATGAAACGAACGCCGCGTTGATAGCTGGCAGCAGCAAACCCCGTCATATCACCGATTACACCACCACCAAGAGCGATAAGTGTTGTGTCACGACCATGATTATTTTCCAGTAAGGCGGAAAAAATATCGTTGAGCACAAAAAGCGATTTGTGCTGTTCACCGTCAGGCAAGATAACTTCATTTACCCGAAGATCTATTCTCTGCAATGTGGATTTCACCTGTTTAAGATACAGGGGAGCAAGGGTTTCATTGGTCACTATCATGACCTGTTGACCCGCTTGCAGGGGTTTGAACGCCTCATTGTCAGAAAATAGCCCTTCGGCTATGGTAATTGGATAGCTTCTTTCACCTAACGTAACAGTCACTTGTTCCATATCAGCTTTCGCCTTATCGTTTGCCGCTATGCGGACTCGCTATAATCAGTTTTTTTCCAGTAGTTCAATGATTTGGTTAGCGACGACTTTGGCGCTTTGCTCATCTGTGCGAATAGTCACGTCAGCAATTTCCTCATAAAGAGGATTGCGCTCATCAGCCAAATTCTCTAAAACTTCTCGTGCTGGTGCTTCAACTTGAAGTAAAGGGCGTTTTTTATCGCGCTGGGTACGAGCCAACTGTTTTTCGATGGTTGTTTCTAAATAGACGACCACACCACGAGCAGACAGGCGATTGCGGGTTTCTTTTGATTTAACAGATCCCCCTCCGGTAGCCAATACGATGCCTTGCTTTTCAGTCAGTTCGTTAATTATTTTTTCTTCGCGATCGCGGAAGCCTTCTTCGCCTTCCACATCAAATACCCAGCCCACGTCAGCTCCGGTACGTCGCTCAATTTCTTGATCAGAGTCGTAAAACTCCATATTGAGTTGCTGAGCTAACTGACGACCAATAGTGCTTTTGCCGGCACCCATAGGCCCAACCAGAAAGATATTGCGTTTCTCTGCCATGTTTTTGGTATTCTAAGACTGTTTGTTAATGATAACCCGCCCCGCCAATCAGATTAGCCACGGGACCTAAACTGAAACCTCATGAGTGAGAATGTGAGATCAGATAGGAAAATTATCTCAGCACATCAGCCTGTATTGCAACTATATAAATCTGGCACGAACCTGAATCATCAGATTTATGTTTTTACTGGCCGATTGAGAGCCTACTGTATCTACCTGTCATTTTTCAAATTGTTGCTGTACTGCAATTCGAAATCTATTGGGTATGGACTCCTGCTTGTGATGTTAGATCTGCTCACTCAATTAGTTAATCCTTGTATGCTAAATTACTCTCAGCGTCAAATCCATAAATAGGTCAGACCAAGAAAAACAGCAGGTTATTTGCCAGAAAAAACACAGTTATTGCTATTAATCTATTGATTTACATTTGATATTTTTTATTTGATTAAATATCAGTCAATTGAGGTGTAATAAAAATGACGAGCTCTCGGCGGCTATGTTGCTCTCCTTTTTGGTTAAATAACGCCCCAAACAGGGGAAGATCAGACAGATAAGGAACTTTTTGTAAACTTGCGGTTTTTTTCTGTTGAAAAATTCCTCCAAGAATCAAGGTTTCCCCATTTCTAATCGTAACTTGAGTTATTATCTCTTGTTTATCGATAGCCAGATTTTCATTCCCTCCCTGATTGATAGGGAAACCAGGGGCATTTTGACTGATTTTTAACGCAAGCCGGATTTTTCCCTGCCTTAAAATATGGGGGGTAACTTCCATACCCAATACTGCCTCTTTAAACTGGACGGTTGTTTTATTCTTGTTCTGAACGATATAAGGAATTTCAGAACCTTGCTTGATACTGGCGGCTTGCTGGTGTGAAGCTGTTAGCCGTGGGCTGGCAATGATATCGAGCTGGTTTTCCTGCTCTAGTGCACTGAGTTCCAACTCTAACAAGTTTGCGTGAATGCGGGCGGTATTCAGTACCAACCTATGGAGCTGGTTGCCGGCAGGTTGATGTAGATTTAAGCGGTTTAGACCTATTGATTGATTATGTGGATCGGCGTTTACTCCCCAATGAATTCCCAGTTCATGCAGGGCTTCCCTGCTGCTGGTAACAATATGGGCGGTAATCTGTACTTGTTGCTGTGGGGTATCGACTTCTTTCAGCCAGTTTTTGATACGCGTAATGGCATCAAATTTATCTTCCAGGATCAGGCTGTTGGTTAAAGGATCGTGTTCAACCTTTCCCCATTTTGTCAGTAGCGCAGGGTGATTTTGCTGTAATTGTTCCGCCACTTGTCCTGCATCGGCGTATTGCAAAGTCATTACCTGATATTCGATCTCTTGTTCTTGCTCATTTTGTTCTGCCGGAGAAAAGTCAGTTGCATTCTCTATTATCGGAGGCTGGAACGGATCTCTTATTGGCATTTCAAAATTTGGCTCTTCTCCGGTAAAACCGGATAGGGGGAATAAGAGGCAGATTAGGAGAATCAAAGGATGGCGGTTCATGATTTCTCCTTATCTGAAAAAACTATGCGAACCATCAGGCTATCGTCAGCGGGCGTAATTGTGATGTGATTAATCAGTAACGGTGGTTGCAACTTTTGAATTTCATTCAAAAAATGGAGAAACTGGCCGTAATTTAGTGACAGCATGATATGCCAGAAAACGTGTTCATTTTCTTTGTGGATTTTCCATTCCATTAGCTGGCTACCAGAGTGGGTTAGCGGTATATGCAGTCGTTTGAGTATGGTCGTATTTTGGGGCGGAATATTTTTTGAGGATGAAAGATGGCTGTCTTGAGCAAGACTTGTGGTCATATGCTGGATCTGCTGTTGAGTTGCAGGCAGAGATGGCAGTTCAGCAAGTTTTTGTCGGGATAGAACCGCATTGTGTTGCTGCTGCTTAATATTGCTCTGGAGAGCGTGAATCTCATACCGATTTTTCTGCCAGACTAAAAAATAGAACCCCAACAGTAGTGAGATGATGAGCAATTGCTGCAAGATAAGCTGTTGCCAGACAGGACGATAAAACCATTCAAGGTAATTATTTCTCATCGGACTCTCCCATCAACCAATTGGCATCAATGGTAAAGACCTTGAAATGATCTTCTGTCGTGGTCATTTTTCTTAGTTGTACATTGATAAGTGAAGTATCGTCAGTCAGGTTATCCAACAAATTGGAGATATCTGTATAGTTTTGACTGCGGGCGGTAAAAATTAATTGTCCACTGTCGTCACTAAATGCAGTCAGCCAACTATTCTCTGGTAATAAATGAGGAAGCTGATGAAATAGTTGTAAATAGCGTTGGTTCTGTTCCATGAATATGCGTTTTTTCCGTAATAGTTGTGACAATTGTTGGTGTTGTTGTACGGCTTGGTCTGTTGCATTGATAGTTTGCTGCAATTGAGCCAATTGGTAAGTAATTTCCGTTAATTGCCCGCGATATTGTTTAATCTGGTTTGTTTGTAGCGTAGAAATAAACACCAATACTGTTATCCACAATGTAAATTGTAAGCAAAGTAGTGCCCCCCATGTTCGGCACCGACGTTTCAGCTTGTTCTGCCGCCAGGGTAAGAAGTTGACTTGATGCATCACTGATCACTCGGCCTGAGCGCTAAACCAGCGGCAATAATGAATGCATTCGTTTTGTCTGGCAGCGGGGGATGGTAATGACGGAATGCCATTAAGAGTTGCCAAATATTGGCCGATTTTATTGATATTGCTATCGTTTTTACTGATGTTGATTGCTCTTCATCGCTGTAATAAATTGCATAATCTTCTGTTTCTGGAGTCATGGGGAGCTGGTTGACGATTTGGAGTAGATAGGTATCCGGTTGTGAAGCTATCAGGCCATAACTGAAAGGTCGGTTGGCAGGCGCTACCCATAGCCAGTCTGTTGTACGTTTGTGAACCAACCAACTGTCGTCAGGCACTCCAGCAAGTTTAGCGACATAACGCAATGCACAGGGCGCAATATCAATGGCATCAAGAGATAAATTGATCTCTGCAAACAGATTCAGCCAGAGGTTGAGATCTTTTTGGCGAGTTGCACTGATGCAAATCTGCTGACCATGAATACGATAATCCAACGCCAGCTCACTGACAGGAAATTGTTTTTCAGCATTGGCGTGTACAAACCAGCCGAGTTCTGGCTCCTGCAAAGCCGTATGGTTAGGCAAGGCGATCTGTCGCTGTAAGGTTTGCTGAACAGGGAGTGCTAATCTTAGGCTAATATTCTTAGGTAATATTTTTCTCCATTGCATTAAAATACGGAGCAATTTTTCAGGATCTTGTAGCCGTCCTCCTGAAATAATCTCACTGGATAATTGATATTGCCAGCAATGTCGAAGTTGCCAACCATCACGGCGTTTAATGGCGGCAAGAGCGCGAATGTAATGATCTTGGATATCCAGTCCGATATGCCATTTAGGTGGATACATATAGAGATCTCCTTATCTACTATCAACGAAAACATCAACTTAATGAAAACCTAATGAGACATGAAAATGGGATTGGTATAAGGTGATATCTATTACTGTACATGTAGTACTGTACAGCCCTTATACTAATCCCTTTATACTAAGCCTTTTATACTACGTACTGATCGTTTATAAACTGCCCAATTAACATGGCGTGAGAAATTTCAGGTGAAGTTCATAAAGTATTTTTTGATCCTTATAGTTGTTTGCATTTTATTGGGAGTCGCCTCGATTTTTGGTTTGTACAAATATATCGAGCCACAGCTTCCTGATGTTGCGACTTTAAAGGATGTCCGATTACAAACACCGATGCAGGTGTTCAGTGCTGATGGCGAATTAATAGCCCAATATGGTGAAAAACGTCGTTTACCCCTTACCTTGTCAGAAATCCCTCCCTTAATGGTGCAAGCCTTTATTGCTACGGAAGATAGCCGTTTTTATGAACATCACGGGGTTGATCCCATTGGGGTTATCCGTGCTGTTTCTGTGGTAATTACTTCTGGTCATGCTTCCCAGGGGGCGAGTACTATCACTCAGCAGCTTGCGAGAAACTTTTTTCTTAGCCGAGAGAAGACATTGATACGTAAGGCGAAAGAGGCATTTCTGGCGATTAAAATCGAACAGTTGTTAACTAAGGATGAAATCCTGGAGTTGTATCTCAACAAGATCTATCTCGGCTATCGTGCTTATGGTGTTGGCGCGGCGGCTCATGTCTATTTTGGCAAGAACGTTAACGAGTTGACATTGGGTGAGATGGCGATGATTGCCGGTTTACCGAAGGCACCTTCAACGTTTAATCCACTTTATTCTTACGATAGAGCAATCGCTCGCCGCGATGTGGTACTGGGAAGAATGTTGGAAGAAGGATATATCACTCGGCGTCAGTATAACGAAGCCAAAGAAGAAAAATTGGTTGCCCGTTATCACGTTCCGCAACTTGTTTTTTCTGCGCCTTATCTGACGGAAATGGCTCGTCAGGAAATGATCAATCGTTATGGGGAAAATGCCTATACAGATGGTTATAAGGTCTATACCACTATCACGCAAAAATCCCAGATAGCGGCTGTGAACGCTGTTCGTTCTAATGTGATTGATTATGATGTCCGTCATGGTTACCGAGGCCCTCAAGAAGTGTTATGGAAAGCCAATCAGCCGGCATGGAGCCAAACGCAGATTATCGATAAGCTGAAAACCTTGCCTAAATATGGTTCTCTGGTGCCGGCCATTGTGACAAGCTCCAGCGCTAATCAGGCACAAGTTATGTTGGTGGATGGCAGCAAAATTGAGTTAACAATGGCAGGTGTGCGCTGGGCACGTCCATTTAAAACCGACAGCTTGCAAGGAGCTACACCACGTAGTGTCAGTGAAGTTATTCGGGCAGGCGAACAAATTTGGATCAGAAACGTTAATGATACT
This sequence comes from Xenorhabdus ishibashii, assembly GCF_002632755.1. Classification (NCBI taxonomy): domain Bacteria; kingdom Pseudomonadati; phylum Pseudomonadota; class Gammaproteobacteria; order Enterobacterales; family Morganellaceae; genus Xenorhabdus; species Xenorhabdus ishibashii. Next base: position 1,747,147 of record NZ_NJAK01000001.1, read on the forward strand.
TGGTGGTTGGCTCAACTTCCCGACGTTAACGCGGCATTGGTCTCCATCAATCCAATGAATGGTGCGATAGAAGCCTTGGTAGGTGGGTTTGATTTTGAACTGAGTAAATTTAACCGTGTGACACAATCGTTGCGTCAGGTCGGTTCCAATATCAAGCCATTCCTGTACACCGCCGCAATGGATAAAGGGCTGACGTTGGCTTCGTTGCTGAATGATGCGCCAATCAGCCGTTGGGATGCCGGAGCCGGAACGGATTGGCGTCCGAAAAACTCACCACCGACTTACGATGGGCCAATTCGCTTGCGTCAAGGGCTAGGGCAATCCAAAAACGTAGTGATGGTTCGTGCCATGCGTGCGATGGGAGTTGATTATGCGGCTGATTACCTGAAGCGCTTTGGCTTACCGGGTGAAAACGTTGTGCGCACGGAATCTTTAGCTCTGGGTTCCCCTTCATTTACTCCGCTACAGCTAGTACGCGGTTATGCTGTGATGGCAAACGGGGGTTATTTGGTTGATCCTTACTTCATCAGCAAAATTGAAAATGATGAAGGGAAGGTACTGTTTGAAGCGAAACCTAAAATTGCTTGTCCACAATGTGAAAACATTCCGGTGATTTATGGTGAAACAGCACGCTCCATTGAATTGTCTGAAGATTCCATTGAGAACGTGGCTCATTCTGATGTTCCGCAAAATCCAGCCTTACCACCCCAACCGGAGTTAGAGAGCGTATCGGGAAATGTTAATGTGGATGATCAACAGTATGCTCCTCACGTTATCAGTACGCCGCTGGCGTTCCTTATTCATGATGCTTTGAATACCAATGTTTTTGGCGAGCCGGGTTGGATGGGAACAGGCTGGCGTGCTGCCAGAGATTTAAAACGCCGTGATATTGGCGGCAAAACAGGGACGACCAACAGCTCAAAAGATGCGTGGTTCTCCGGTTATGGCCCAGATATGGTGGCAACGGCCTGGATTGGTTTCGATGAACATAGCAGAAGTTTAGGGCGTACTCCGGCATTAAAAGGGGAAGGTGGGGCGAAAACAGCTCAGCCAATTTGGGATGATTTTATGAAAACTGCGTTAGAAGGTGTTCCTGAAAAAGTTATGGCACCTCCTACCGGCATTGTTTCTGTCACAATTGATCGGGCTACAGGTAAGTTATCTAACGGTGGTAGCAATACCCGTAAAGAGTATTTTATTGATGGCACGCAGCCGACGGAATATGCCGTACCAGATGTGGGTACGATAGTCACCGAGAATGGTGAAAGCCGTGAATTATTCTGATTGATCTTACCGCAACCAGGATAACAGACATGAAGATAAAAAGACCTTGCTGGGGAACTGGCAAGGTCTTTTGTTATTTTTGAAGTCTTGGCAAACTGTTTACTCTTACATACAGAAATAGACTATCTGAAAAAAATAGGCCTTTGATTAATGAGAAACTATTTTATGGGTAAGATATAATTATGATGTGAATTAATTTGTAATCTGTAGTTAATTTGTTTATTTATTATTTTTAATAAGCTGTGTTATTTTTCATAAATATCATTGAAATTATTACATGTATCAAATTAAACCTTACTCTGTTTGGGTGTTTATTCTTTATCTCCGTATTTCAGTTAAAACGAGTATAAAATTGATATTGGACATCAATTGCATACCAGTTTTTAAAGAATGAATTAATGCTTCCCATTATTTTTCTGCTTGTAGATATCGTTGAGCAAAAAATAGGGCGCTGACATTTCTGGCTTCGTTGAAATCGGGATGATCCAATAGTGACATCATGTCAGAGATTGGCCAGCGTTTCTGCACTAATGGCTCTGGTTCATCCCCTGTCAGACATTCTGGGTAAAGATCATGAGCAATCATGATATTCATTTTGCTGGAAAAATAGGACGGTGCCATCGTCAATTTTGTCAACAATTCCAATTTTCCTGCACCGAAACCAATTTCTTCTTTCAATTCACGATTGGCGGCTTCAAAAATACTCTCACCAGCATCAATGGCACCTTTTGGAAAACCCAGTTCATATTGTTCGATACCAACGGCATATTCGTGAATAAGGATTAATTCATCCCCAATAATTGGAATAATTAGAACTGCTTCACGATTTGCTGGTTTCATTCGTTCATAAATTCGTTTTACACCATTGCTGAATTCAAGATCAACTGATTGAATATTGAATAAGCGTGAGTGGGCAACGTCAATTATATTCAGTATCTTAGGTTTTTTTAGATCAATCATGCTTGCCCCTGATGGTTGTCATATACCGGATAATTGAAAACAATAATGCGCCCAGTCACTTAAATATTACTGTATTTTTTAAGTGTTGTGATGAAATGGTTACGCATCCAAGCTTTGCTTTAATATGGCGGATTATGTTAGTAAATGATAGCGATTATCGCTTGAATGTATTTTTGTTGCTATCTTACCCTTGTAAAAAGACCATAGTTTATGGAAAGGTATGAGAAAAATTATATAACCTTTTGTAAATAAAATTAAAAATAGAAGACAAGAATAGGAATAGCCTGATTTTGGGTGTTTCATGAGATTGTTATTCTGCTGATCTCTGCACTGTTGTTGTGAGTATGGGGAAAAAATGAGCTCATTGGTCATTATATTGGCTATTTTGATCATTAGCCTGATTATAATGGCTTCCTTTTTGATTTTCAGAAGGAGGCGGCTTGGTAACGCCTGTTATCTACAGTTAATCACTAAAACAGCCAGCCGAAAACTGAATAGCAATGAATATCAAGCCATAGAATCTTATTTGCGAAATGCCCGTCTTCCGATGAAGACACATAGTAGATACAGGGCGGATTATCCGGTACTACCTGTTAAACATAATAATGTTTATACCATCACGCACCCTATTACCCGTTTTTCTGCCGCAACGGATGGGGTACGCCATTGGCGCTATTATCTTGGTGAAACAGAAATACATTTTCCTGCACTGCTTGAGCCATTTATCAAGCAGCAGAATACGATTGAGATTGTTCAAACCGCATCAATACCGCTTGTCATCGCGGTTAATGGTCACTTTCTGAAAGATTATCAGCAAGATCTGTCCATCACGAGAGCAACGGCAAAAACCGAACATGCCTCCATTCAAAAAAATGGCAATTCGAGTGCTAAATTACTCCATGTCCGTAAGGAGACATTGGAAGAATATCGTCTGAGGAAATCAACGGGCATTCAGGGAAGCATCCTGATGTGTGTTGGTTTATCGCTGTGGTTTGTGGCTCTTTTTGTGCCCATTCCGATGTTGCCGTGGTTAATGCTGGGGGCGTTTTTGTTTCTTCTAGGCAGTTTTTGGTCATATTTTCGAATGCCTTCTGATCGGGAACGAGCCAACATCCATTGTTTCAATGGCATTGCGAAGCGATGGGAAGTATTTAGCGAATTTGAGCCAGAGCAAAGAAAGAATATCTCTTTGGGCGGCATTGATCTGGTTTATCCCGTACATTGGGAGCGTTATATTTCCCATGATCTTGATCAGAATACTGATATCGATATTTATACCAACTGCCATGTTGTGCGGCAGGGGCGCTATCTCTCTTTGCATGAAGAAGAGAAGCACTATCCTTATCAGCGTAGCAGAACGAATGTAATGCTGGTGATCTTTTCTTTATTTATCATTACATTGATTTACTTTTTCCAGCCGGTGAACTTATCTATGCGGCTGAGTTTTGCCTGGTTATATGGCAGTAATACTAAGGTCATTACCAGCTTCCATGAGCTACAAGATATGCCATTGAAGAAAGGGGATGTATTGAAGGTCAAAGGTGTTGGGATGTGCTATGTTCCCCCCAATATCATGCCCAAAGTAAATATTACAATATTCGCGCCATTTGATTGTGTCGGCATCTATTGGAATAGTGAAATTCCATTACCTATGCTGGAATCTGAGGTTGTCGAAAATGCTTCAGCACTGATTACGGCAGTCGGTAAACAATTACATCCAGTTGAACGTAAAATTAATCTTGGCCTGAATGCAGCCATTGCCAAATCGGGTATGACTTTGCTCGATAATTTTTCACAAATCATCTTGAAAACACAAAAGTTGTGCCAGAACGATGCTGATTGCGATCGTTTGAAAAATGCACTGGTCAATTTGGGAAATGCCAAAAATTGGGATAAATTGTTGAAAGATGCTGAAAGCGGCAAACTGGACGGAACTAAGGTGCTATTGCGCTCTATCAGTGCTGATGCATTGGAAAAACTGGTTGATTCTACTACTGCATCATTTATTTATCGAGAAATCGATAGAATGGTTATTCTTATTAACAGCCCGTCTCCGGGGGCATTTTACTGCTAAGTGATGAGGGAAGAACACTAGTTGAATACCCGATGCGGACACAATACATATATGAATACTCAGCTTTAGAACGATGGCGGGAACTACAAGGGCTTTTAGAGCTGTTGATGAAGACACCATTTGAAACAGAGGGGATTGTGACAAAATTATCAGAAGATCCCAATGGGACTCGCCATATTATGTTGCATCGTGAACCGGATTCCACGTCGATTATTCGTTATCTGGGAAGTTGTCTGTTGCTGGCGATCTTGCTGGTAACGTTGATAATCAACGCCATATTGATTATCAAGAAAAGGCAGAAAAACCGGCAGCGTCTCCAACATATCACCCAATACTACGATAGCTGTTTTAATGAGAGAAATATCCATGCAGAATTCAGATACTGATCAGGCTGTTCGCTTTGATAAATGGCTGTGGGCTGCCCGTTTTTATAAAACCCGTTCCATCGCGCGTGAAATGATTGAAGGGGGAAAAGTCCATTATAATGGGCAACGGAGTAAGCCGAGTAAGCTGGTTGAGTTGAACGCAGAGATTAAACTACGTCAGGGAAGTGATGAAAAAACGGTGATTGTTTTGGCCTTATGCAGTCACAGACGGAGTGCTACCGAAGCTCAGCAGCTTTATCAGGAAACGGCAGAAAGTATTATCAATCGGGAAAAAATGGCATTGGCTCGTAAAATGAATGCGCTCACGATGCCACACCCTGATCGCCGTCCAGACAAAAAAGAACGGCGTACACTGATAAAATTCAAAAACGCAAAAATTAAATGAGTCGGGAGATACTTAATCGATTTTAAGCTGCATCCAATAAAAACAGGCAACTTGAAAGACGAAGGGTACAACCGCCTCAGCGAAATGAGAGAAATTTATGACCAAGCATGACCAATTACACCGCTTTTTATTTGAAAGCCATTCTGTCAGAGGGGAACTTGTGTCCGTTAGTGAAACTTACCAACGGATGCTGGAGAATCATCATTTCCCCCAACAGGTACAGCAGCTCTTGGGTGAATTGTTGGTCGCAACCAGCCTGTTGACAGCCACCTTGAAATTCAATGGGGATATCACGGTACAAATTCAGGGAGATGGACCAGTCAAACTGGCGGTGATTAATGGTAACAACTTGCAACAGATGCGCGGCACCGCTCGCATTGATGGTGATGTGAATGCCGCAAGTAGCCTGCGCGATATGATTGGTAATGGTTATATGGTTATCACCGTGACACCAACAGAAGGTGAGCGTTATCAGGGCGTTGTGGCACTGGAAGGGAATACATTGGCAGAATGCCTGGATGCGTACTTCAAACAGTCAGAGCAGTTGCCAACTCGCCTGTTTATCCGCACTGGTATGCAGGATGGAAAAATAGCAGCAGGTGGCATGTTATTGCAGAGCTTGCCTGGAGCACAGGAAGGCAGCGAAGATATGCTTGACCACTTGGTGCAACTGACTGCAACCATTAAGGGAGAAGAGTTGTTTACGCTGGATGCGAAAGAGATTTTGCATCGCCTTTATCATGAAGAAGATGTCACGCTCTATGAACCTCAGCCAGTCGCATTTCGTTGCACCTGTTCCCAGCAACGTTGTGCTGATACGCTGGTGACGTTATCAGACGCTGATCTTCAGGAAATTTTGCACAACGATGGCAAAATCGACATGCAATGTGAGTTTTGTGGCATGCACTATGTTTTCGACGAAAAAGATATCAACGAAATAAAAGCTGCAAAAAAGAACGGTTGCACTGATTCGTAATGAATTTTTATAGGGCGTTATACACGCCCTTTTTTATCCAAACCATTCCGCCATTTCGTGCCCTGTGTCTCATATAAACTTAAAAAAAGTAATGTGATTTCAATTTTTTGATAACAATCGCTGTTAATTAGTCATAATTATTTATTATCCCCTACAGAGATAAAGTATAACTGACCAGGAGCAACAAATGAGCGTTACAGGCATTACTGAGCAGGAACTTGCGGTTTATGGTATTCGTGATGTTAGTGAAATTATTTATAACCCAAGTTATGAACTGTTATTCTCTGAAGAAACTCAACCCTCACTACAAGGGTATGAGCGTGGCACATTGACTAACCTCGGTGCTGTCGCGGTAGATACAGGTATTTTCACGGGACGCTCCCCGAAAGATAAATATATTGTCCGCGATGATGTTACCCGCGACACCGTATGGTGGGCTGATCAGGGCAAAGGAAAGAACGACAATAAACCGCTCAGTCAGGAAACCTGGTCTCATCTAAAAGGTTTAGTTACTCAGCAGCTTTCAGGCAAACGTTTGTTTATAGTTGATGCTTTTTGCGGAGCCAATGCAGATACGCGCTTGAAAGTGCGTTTTATTACTGAAGTGGCGTGGCAGGCTCATTTTGTGAAAAATATGTTTATCCGCCCGTCAGATGAAGAATTAGTTGGCTTCACCCCTGATTTTATTGTGATGAACGGAGCTAAATGCACGAACCCACAATGGAAAGAGCAGGGACTGAATTCTGAAAACTTTGTTGCTTTTAACCTGACAGAGCGTATGCAGTTGATTGGCGGTACTTGGTACGGTGGTGAAATGAAAAAAGGGATGTTCTCAATGATGAACTACCTGTTACCACTGAAAGGTATTGCCTCTATGCACTGTTCCGCCAACGTGGGTGAAGAGGGGGATGTTGCTATTTTCTTCGGTCTTTCTGGAACGGGGAAAACTACGCTTTCTACTGATCCGAAACGTAAGTTAATCGGTGACGATGAGCATGGTTGGGATGATGATGGCGTGTTTAACTTTGAAGGTGGTTGCTACGCAAAAACCATCAATTTATCCAAAGAAGCGGAACCGGACATTTATCACGCCATTCGCCGTGATGCCCTATTGGAGAACGTCACTGTACTGGCAGATGGTACGGTTGATTTCAACGATGGTTCCAAAACAGAAAATACCCGTGTTTCTTATCCGATTTACCATATTGAAAATATCGTTAAGCCGGTTTCAAAAGCAGGGCACGCGACTAAAGTCATTTTCCTGACCGCAGATGCTTTCGGTGTACTGCCTCCGGTTTCCCGCTTAACCCCAGAACAAACCCAATATCACTTCCTGTCTGGCTTCACGGCAAAATTGGCGGGAACAGAACGTGGTGTAACAGAACCGACACCGACGTTCTCTGCCTGCTTTGGGGCGGCCTTCCTGTCACTGCATCCGACGCAATATGCGGAAGTGCTGGTTAAGCGTATGCAGTCATCGGGTGCGAAAGCCTATCTGGTCAATACGGGTTGGAATGGCACGGGCAAACGTATCTCCATCAAAGATACCCGTGCGATTATCGATGCGATTCTCAGTGGTGATATTGAAGAGGCGGATACCATTCAACTGCCGATTTTTGATCTGGCCGTACCAACGACATTGCCGGATGTGGATACCAACATTTTGGACCCACGCAATACTTATGCCGATAAATCCGAATGGGATATGAAGGCAAAGGATTTGGCGCAGCGCTTTATCGATAACTTTGATAAATATACTGACACCGCTGCGGGTGCCGCATTGGTGAAAGCGGGCCCTAATCTGTAGTGTAATTTTAAGTTTTCGATGAAAGAACTCTATTCGGTTGGGTAGAGTTCTTTTTCGGTACTCAACATCAGTTAGATGGCAAGTCAAACAGCAAGATTTCACTTTCTTGATTGGCAATTAGCTTAAGTTGGGTCTCATCCCAGATAGCAATACCATCGCTGGTGGTTGCCTGTATCCCATTAATTGTCACTTCACCACGAACGACCTGAATCCAGATGTTGCGTGCTTTTTCCATCTTATATTCATTATGTTCGCCATTTTTTAATGTCCAACGCCATAATGTCATATCCTGAAAAACTTTCAGGGAACCGGCATGGGCATCAGGAGAAAGAATTAATTGGCGACTTTCGATAGTATCAAAGCGGTGTTGTTCATAGCGAGGAGTGAGTCCTGTTTTTTCCGGCATGATCCAGATCTGGTAAAGATGCAGTTGGCTATCATGCTGTGGGTTATATTCTGAGTGACGGATACCCGTTCCTGCACTCATAATCTGGAATTCTCCCGCAGACACTTGCCCTTTGTTCCCCATACTATCTTGATGTTCCACTGTTCCAGACAACACATAAGTCAATATTTCCATATCCTTATGAGGATGCATACCAAATCCCTGGCCAGCGTCAATCACATCTTCGTTAATGACTCTGAGTGCAGAAAATCCCATGAAATTTTCATCATAATAATTGGCGAATGAAAAAGTATGCCAACTGTCCAGCCAGCCGTGATTGGCATGACCCCGTTCTGAAGCTTGGCGTAAGTAGATCATTACAAAATCCCTCAAAGTTTTTTTGTAGTCTAGTTGAAGGAATGAAATAGAAAAGACGGGAAATTTAATCTAAAAATTCAAAATTTTTGAAGAAAAATAAGACAATGTCAGGGCAAAAAAAAAGCCAACGAAAGTTGGCTTATAAAAGTAAACACTGGAAGCAATGTGAGCAATGTCGTACTTTCACATGGACCCTGAAGGTGGTGCACTGAAAGTGCTAAGAATGATAATCGTTCTCAATATCATTTGTAAAGTGTTTTTTTAGACAAATTTGCAGGCACTGTTTAAAAGTATGGTTCCATCATGTTTGTCGTATTAGCTAACCCCAACTCCATCTGATAGAGATGTTGAGTGCCCATATCATGAAATCGATATGGTGTTAATTGGTAGCCCCGTAGCCACAGTAAAAACCATCCATCATAGGTATCTGGACAAAGTCCAGCGAATCGAAATCCGCCTTTTTTAAGCAATGAGTACAATCCCAGAGTTTCTTCACATGCGGGCAGTTTCAAATAGGTTAACTGTCCAGAGGGAAGAGCGATGACCTCTGATAAAAAGTCAGTATGAACCTCGTATAGTGTGATTTCCAAACGTCGACCAGATTTTTTAATGGTAAATGGCTCAGAAACCATGGAACGCCGATACGCTGATGGAGTATTTTTAGATGATTCACCAACATATTGACGGATGTGGGCAACCCAGTTCTGCCAAGGTTGGGGCCAGTTCAGCTTTGGTAATGGCAAGGACTTAAGTGGCAAGATGCCCTGAACGATGCTTTCAGGTGCAGGCAGACCAAATGGCGAATCAACATAATCCAGCAGCAGTGCTGTAGAGTAGAAGCCTAAATTTCGAGCGATGTACTGGCTTTTAGGGTGTGAACATACCTGTTTCATCGTCAATAAATTATAACCCTGTTCTTTCGCATAGCCGCATAAGTAACTGCCCAGTGACTTAGCCACACCATGACCTTGAAAATCAGGATAAACGACAATCAGTGCCAGCTCTGCCTGATTTTTCTGTACCGTATCTTTAACCAGAGACGCATGACCAATGAGCTTACCTTGATGGAATGCCAAGGCAGAATACCATTGTCCTGTAGACTGGTAGTCATTGATGAGCCTTGGCAAATAGATGTCAGGATAGACATACGAATCACCGTAAACCTCTCGGAATAATTGGCTGATTTTTTTATCATCACCAGATTGATAACTGCGGATCTGAATAGTGGATTGGAAGATAGTCATCGATTTCAACCTTAGTTATAACGACGTAGATCCACAACTCGCTGCAATTTTCCTGATCGTGGGTGTGTATACATGCTATCGATATTGGTTTGAACGATCTCCAGCATATTTTGGCGTATACAAGCCTCTTCCAGACCCGGAAAGGCGGCCATAACCCGATGGCGTATTCTGTCGATATCTACAGTTTGCAGGCTTGCTACCAACAATCGGATTTTATCTTGCTCTACCCTCTGGCTTAGCTCCAATTGCCAGGCCAAAAGCTCTGGGTGTTTTGATAGTTGTGTAGCTAAATCGTCAGGGAATAATGACAGGGTGCCAAATCGTACACGATAGCCTTGATTAGCACGTCCTTGCAGCGCGAATTTACGGGCGGGTTGTTCCAGCTCGCACCAGCAAGCCATATCACCAGTAGGATAGCGGATCACCGGCATCAGTTGTCGTTGCAGATTAGTGACAACTAATAAGCCACGTTTTCCTGGCACAGTAATGGGCTGGTGAGTTATTTCATCGACGATTTCGATAATCGTGTCGTCAGAAAATACGCGATGCTCTCCCTGTTTGCAGTGGGGATCAGCAAAGCCAATCAAACCAGCATCAACACTGGCACAACCGATTGAACCTAAACGGGCGTGCGGAAAAACTTGTTGTATGATAGCGACCTGTGAATCAAACAAACTTTCTCCACCATAAAGAATGGTTTCCACCATCGGCAATGTTTGTCCCATTTCTTGCAAATAGTGAGCCAGACGGATTAACTGCACGGGTACACCTGCCAGCACATTGATATTGTGAAGGCAGATATTGTTAATCAGCAGTTCATCTTCCACTTTACAGGTGAAAGGAAATTCTAATATAGGGATTGGTGCATTAGATAATGCACCGTGGATGAATATAAAGCTGGTATAAAGATCACCAGCAAAAAATAAATTAGCCACCCGATCCCCAGTTTTTAACTGGCGGGCAATGCCTTGGCCAAAGGAATTAATAAATGCTTTCCACTCTTGCTGACTGAAAACCGACAACCGTCCATCGCTGGTTGAGCCACCTGTTTTAAACACATGACCGCCTTCCAGCGGGGCAGTCAGCACCGGCCATGTTGATAAGTTAGTTGAATGCGCCCAGTAATGGTTGGGTTCCACGAGAGGTAAATCTTCCAAAACCCAATTATCGGGGATGGATTTGTAAAGCTCTTGGTAATAAGCAGAATGCTCGCGTGCATGATGGAGCAAATCAGTCAATGTCATTTTGGTCATCATCTTAATTTTACTCAATTAATATTTACGCAAGTCAATGAATAATGGTGTTTTTCCACTATGTTTATTGTGTTGGAATTCAGTACTTGAAGTGGAAATAACGCCTAAATTCAGCAGATTTCCTTCAACAACTTCGGCAATTTTGAGATCTTTCAATAAATTTTGGCGCACAGTGAGAGGATCGGCATGATCAACTAATAGCTGAATGCTATCGATCCCATTACTGTCATGATTGATGATCCATTGCACGGGTAATGCCAGTTGTTCAGACAAATCAGCAAGATTGAAAAAAATACTGCCTACACGTAGCAGAGAACCGTGGCGTTCCTTAAGCCGGAAACGTGGTGAAGTCAGACCACATGAACAAGGTTGATTAATCCAGCAACCGAGATCCCCTAAATCGTAGCGTTGGACGGGTTGTGCTTCACGGTGGCGGGAAGTGAATACCAGACGACCCGTTTCCCCCTCTGCCACGGGTTGATCATTCTCTATATTGAGGATTTCCAACCATTGAGTTTCAGCCATTAAATGGAAAACACCATCCTCGCTGGCTGCGCACGCATGTCCCATTGGCCCTGCATCGACGGAACCGTAAATTGTTGAGCGTATCAGGGTAACACCAAAGCTGGTCAGAAAGTTTCGTTGGTTTATATTGAGGTGTTCGCCCCCCAGTAATAACTTACGAATGCCGCCATATTGACGTAGTTTGGTTTCTTCATTTAAAAATAGCCGATGTATCGTGCTTGGCATACCTACCAGCGTATTAATGCGTTGATGTACGATAAAATCAGCGATTTCACGAAAATCATTATCGGCAGGGCCACCCATTGGATATTGTGTCACTCCTAATTTATCCAAAATGGTGAAGAAGCTCATCATGCCACCGTACAACTTCCCGCCATACAATAGGTTCATGACGCGATCGGTTGCAGGTTGAAGCCCTGAGGCGAATACGCCATCGGCAGCGGCCTGCATCTGCCTGTGGTAATCATGGTAGCTATAAGCAGCCAGCTTAGGCGTACCACTACTACCGCCACTGCGAAAAAACAGACGAGCTTTATCGTTGGGAACCAGTGTCTGAAAATCTGCTTTATTCATGACAGGCAGATTTTCTAATCCGCGTGGACGTAGTGGAGGCACATCAAGATGGGCGCAACCTGCCATTAAATCAGGCGCAAGGCTGACAGATACTCGCTTGGTAAGGCGTGATAGTGCGTAGACTCCATCATGTGGTTCACCATGATAGCCGTCATGCATCTGTCCCGCCGGCGTGATACGGCTGACACCCGCAGCAAACAGGGTATGACTCATTTCGGTGATATGCTCTTGATGGGTAATCAAAGCACAACTTTGCAGATAGTTACGCCAAGGCAGCAAAATAGCGCACAGATGCTGACGTGGAGCAGGGCGTATTTGCAATGTGCGGAACAAAGGGGACGCCGCTAATTCCTCTTCGTGTCGCCATATCACTCGCCAGCCGTCGGCTTGCCATATTTCACCCTGTACCTGTGTAAATGCGAAATCGAGTTGTTGGAAAGCCGTTTGAGTCGTAATTTCAGCGGCTTCCTGAATGTCCGGTTTCAGGGCAGGGTGTAATCCGGCACGACGTTGCAGCGCGGCTGCCATGCGTTGTCCGATATGTTGTAAAACCTCAGGATCATCGCTATCGACCAGCAAACATTGTGGGCTGGAACAGGCTTGTTGGTCATAACGACAGATATCATCAGCCAATGCATCCAATTGGGTATCATCGGCGGCGTCAGGGCTTAACCAGGCAATACTGATACGATGCCCCCAATCTATCCAGCGGCAACCTGCGGGTAGTTGGGCACGAATGGATGTCAGGGAAGAATCGCTTCCCCAAGCAGAAACCGCATCAGCCAGACTGAACAGCTCTGGCAATTGCGACACTGGCAACGGTAAGACGGCTACTCTGGCAGCTAAATTACCTGAAATATCATGAGACAAAAATTCTGCCAGCAGTTGCGCACTAAACCCGTTATCGCTGCTGCTTGGGCGTAACCAGTTAATATTACCTACCAGCAAACTCTCTATTATAGCCATAAAGGGCAAAAGTTCAGCATTGGAAGGCGTAATATGGACGATCAGGCCTAATGGCTTCCAGGTTTCATATCGGTTCTGGTTATAATCGAATCGACGCAGTGAAAAAGGGTTTTGCCCAAGTTCCCGCTCCAGTTTGGCTTCCAGGGCTTCACGTTGGCAAAAAGCGATAAGCGATCCCTTAGTTTGGACATCAAACAATGGATGTTCATCCAGATTGGCAAGATATTCGGCAAAGCGTTGTGCGCAATCAAGTACCTGCTCAGAAGTATGGGGGTGTGCCAGCAGATCAGGTAAACGCTCACGCAATTTCGCGATTTCTTGTTTTGCCAATTGTTCTGAAGGCATCGGATTATTCATGATTTTTACGGAAGACATATCAAGATCTCTTAATCAATTCTGAAGCGGCAATCGCACAACTACGGCCTTTGCTAGTGCCAGCGCGGCCAAGCAGTTCAAACCAATCTGTTTCAAGTTCACAACCACAGCTTTCACCGCAATGCAGCACAGCCAGATCGCTTGTAACGATGCTGTGGGCTGGGCAGGAAGTGATATAAGGTGATGTAAAATGCAGAAAACCTGGCTCTCCATAAGGTTGGCAGGTTAAGTTGGCCGTATGGCGCACATAAGCACGGGCATAGACTGGAACATGGAAATTATGGTGGGAGCATTCAACATAAGGGACTGGGTGTTCAACGGAACCATAACCATCACGACAGCGCATATCAGGGATACCCAGTTGTTCGGTTATTCGTTGATATAGTTCTTTTTTAGGAATGGATTTATCGGCATGTGTTTTCCATCCTCCACCGAGAAAAACCAGCGATTCAGGATGCAGTTTCAGTGCCGGCAGCCCCATCTGCTCCATTCTTTGCAGGGTGAACCATAAAAAGGCAGGAAAACCGAAAATCCGCACAGGTAATCCTTCCTGAGCGAACTGCTGGAGTGCCGTAATAGTACCGAAGGGATCGAATTCATTACCTTGTCCGTTATGGCGCAAGGCGTAATAGGCGCGGTTGACGGGAGCATATTTACACAGGAATTGATCGGTGTAGGCTGTACCCAGAGTGACGGCACCAGCGGGTTCGTAGCTAAGCAGCAAGTAGTTACAGGGTTGATCAGAGGTATTCCAGCCATAATAGTCAAAAATAGAGTCCACCATATGCTGGGCAGCCGCAATACTTTCCGTATCGTAGCGCATACGGCTTTTTTGTCCGGTAGTGCCGGAGGAAGTCAGTTCCAGCGCATCTTGTGCACTATCGCTGAGTATCAAATTACGTTTGAAATAATTGGCAAATAGCAAAGGCAGGCTTGACCAATCATCCAACGTCATTAATGCCTGTTTATCCAAGCCGTGATCTGCCAGCCACTGCTTGTAACCAGGGGTATGTTCGCAGTGGTACAGCGTCAGTTCACACATGGCGTTATTAAATAATGCATCATATTCGGTACAAGCACGGTAAGGATGTGTGATAGCACACAGTGCTTTGACGTGAGGTAAGTTTTGCATATCAGCACTCATTCTTCAGTAACAGCTATAATAAATAAGCAATTAATTAAAAGTTATTAATGAATTGTTTATTCTTAGATTGCGTGTAATCATTTTTGATAGTCAATATATATTAATTATTATAATTTATTTGGCATCTATCTAAATTTGATACTTTGACGTTTTTGGAGAATGTTATGTTGCGTCTGACTGTGATGATTTTTTAAGAATAATGATATTAAAGGTGATAATAGGTGTTTTTTACCGTTTTTTAGCTAATGTCACCCTGTGTTTGCGGAGCGCATTATTTCAAACCAAATGATAACAATCAAACTATTTTTCTAATGTTTATTTTTCTTTCTGTGTTTGATGTAATCATTGTTTAATATATCATTTCATTCTTTATTATTATGTAATGCTTTATTTTGATGCACGAAGGGATTAGATGGATAAGCTTAGTGTCCATGAAATAGCGACCACCTCTTAAGTTAAGTAAGTGGTCTAATTTTTCTTAAATAATGTGGTTTTCTACATAAACTTTTGTATGACTACTCACCAAAGCCTGCGCACAAGCCCATGCCGAACTCCATGCCCATTGGAAGTTATACCCACCAAGCCAACCGGTTACATCCACCACTTCACCAATAAAGTACAACCCCTTCACCTTATGGGTTTCCATCGTTTTTGATGACAACTCGTGAGTATCCACCCCGCCAAGAGTCACTTCCGCTGTACGATAACCTTCCGTACCATTGGGTTGCACCTGCCAGCATTGCAGGGTTGTGATTAGCGCTTTTTGCTGTATGGAATTAAGTTGTTTCAGGGACAGTTCCGGCAATTGCTCAAGAGACTGCAAACATTCCACCAGACGTTTAGGCAGTAATTTAGCCAGTGTGTTTTTCAAACTCTGATTGGGATGAGATTCTCGTTCTTTATCCAGAAAACTCCCGAAGTCTGTATCAGGAAGTAAGTTAATACTCACATACTCACCAGGCTGCCAATAGCTGGAAATCTGCAAGATAGCTGGGCCAGAAAGGCCACGATGGGTGAATAGAATATTTTCCCTGAATACGGTGCCATCTTTTGCGGTCACGACAGAAGGAACCGAAACACCGGAAAGGGTTTGAAGTTGTTCCAGTAGCGGTTTATGCAGGGTAAAGGGAACTAATGCTGCACGTGTAGGCAGGATATTGAGTCCAAATTGTTCCGCGATGCGGTAACCCAAAGGAGAAGCTCCCAGTCCGGGCATGGACAAACCACCGGATGCCACAACAAGTGAGTGTGCACTTACTTGCCTTCCTGTTACCGTAATGACAAAACCTTGTTCTTTCTTCTCGACATGAGTCACTTCGCTACGCAATCGGATCGTTACCTGTCCTATTTCGCACTCTTTCAAAAGCAGGTCTATGATTTGTTGTGCTGAGTCGTCGCAGAAAAGCTGCCCCAATGTTTTTTCGTGGTAAGGAATACTATAGCGTTGTACAAGATCAATAAAATCCCACTGGGTATAGCGAGCAAGTGCTGACTTACAAAAATGGGGATTGGCAGAAAGGTATGCTGCCGGTTCGGTATACATGTTGGTGAAATTACAGCGCCCTCCACCGGACATCAAAATTTTGCGGCCTGCTTTTTTGCCATTATCCAGTACCAGAACGTTTAATCCAGCTTGCCCTGCCTGTGCAGCACAAAATAAGCCAGCAGCGCCAGCACCAATAATAACTACATCAAATTTTTCCATTCATTTGTCTCTTTTGGCCAATTTATTTGTGGGAATTCACTGCATTGTGAGGGCTCTGTTCACGAACTACGGAGAAAAATAGGCATTTGGTTTAACTTTCTGCTATAAAAAATTATTTTTCATCAAAAAAATATCAAAACATTAAAATTAAATAACTCTTTGATATATTTAATAAATGCAAGATTTTTTATGTCATTTGACCATCATTAAATCAAAAAAAGGTCATATTTCTCTTTTCCCGCTACCATTTGTCACTGATAATGCGCGCGTTCATGTCCTACTAACTGGCTTAACGTTTATGCTACATCTGTTTACTGGCCTGGAATTTTATACCGGCCTTATGTTAGTGCTTGCTCTGTTGTTTGTGCTTTTCTATGAAGCCATCAATGGGTTTCATGATACCGCAAACGCAGTAGCAACTGTTATTTATACCCGGGCAATGCGTTCACAGCTTGCCGTTGTGATGGCAGGGGTTTTTAATTTTTTGGGTGTTCTCCTTGGTGGATTGAGTGTCGCTTATGCGATTGTGCATCTACTACCGACGGATCTTCTACTAAATGTCAGTTCAGCTCACGGCTTGGCTATGGTTTTTTCCATGCTGCTGGCGGCGATCATCTGGAATTTAGGTACGTGGTATTTCGGCATTCCTGCATCTAGTTCCCATACGTTGATTGGTTCTATTATCGGTATTGGCTTGACCAATGCGATAGTGACCAGTTCTTCAGTGGTTGATGCGTTGAATATTCCGAAGATGATACAGATTTTCATGTCCTTGATTCTGTCTCCTCTTGTTGGTCTGGTCATTGCCGGCGCGATGGTGTTTTTACTGCGTCGCTATTGGAGCGGTACAAAAAAACGTCGTCGTATTCATATGACGCCTGTTGAACGTGAAAAACAGGATGGCAAACGCAAACCCCCATTCTGGACACGTACAGCCCTGATCCTCTCTGCGGTTGGTGTGAGTTTCTCTCACGGAGCGAACGATGGCCAGAAAGGTATCGGTTTGATTATGCTGGTTCTGATTGGCGTTGCGCCTGCGGGTTTTGTCGTCAATATGAATTCAACCAGTTATGATATCGCTCGCACTCGTGATGCCGTTGTCCACTTGCAGCAGTATTATGGGCAGCATGCTCCTGCGTTGACTCATGCGATTGAGCTGAGTCCAGCCGCTCCTGCAGTTGAAAATCAGCTTGATATGACGTTCCATTGCGATAGCTCACGCGCGTTGGTGGTGTTGAACAAAGCTGAAAGTATGTTAGCGAGTATTCATAATTTCAACGAGTTAACGCCGGATCAACGTAACAGCATGCGCCGTATGTTGATGTGCGTCGCTGATACAGCCAACGCTGTGGCTAAACTGCCAGAAACCAGCCTTGAAGATGCCCGTTTCCTGAATAAGCTGCGTAAAGATCTGTTAAGTACGGTGGAATATGCGCCATTATGGATCATTGTTGCAGTGGCTCTTGCCCTCTCTTTGGGCACAATGGTTGGCTGGAAACGTGTTGCTGTGACTATCGGCGAGAAGATTGGCAAAAAAGGCATGACTTATGCCCAAGGTGTTTCTGCTCAGGTGACGGCTGCGGTTTCTATTGGTGTTGCCAGCTATACGGGTATGCCTGTATCCACAACACAAGTGCTCTCTTCTGCGGTAGCGGGGACGATGCTGGTTGATGGTGGTGGCGTGCAAAGCAAGACCATCAAAAATATCATGTTAGCATGGGTTTTGACGTTGCCGATTTCCATTGCATTGTCAGGCTTACTGTATTGGATCGCCCTTAAACTGATCTAATGACGTTTTAGAAAAAAAGGTTGGCTGTTCGTCATTGAGAGCCAACCTTTTTTATTTTTTACTTCAGATTATCATCGCTATCAGGCATAGCAGAACAACACCACATAGCACTTCCGTCAAAATAAATTGTTTCCTCATCCTTTCGCACAACAAGACGACATCAGGGTCGTGATGGTTGATATAACTTTGTGAATTGATGTAACGCACGAGCCGAATCTGTTTATTGAATTGGCCATTAGCTCTGAAAAAACCATTCCCATCAACGGATTGATACAGGAGAGGGTCTGATTCGCGTAAAATTGCCAGAAGTACACGGAGCGAAGAAAAGTAGCGAATTATGTTAATAATGCAGATAAGGCAGACTGCCCAAAATAGTGCAGTGGTATTGAACATACTTTCCCCTCCTGATTGTGGCAGCAAAGGTTGCCAATAGTTGCCAGTAAAAGAAGAAACCACTAGAAAACGTTTTTATTTGAATAATAACTATATTAAATCTTAGTTAAAAATACAGCTCTCAGCGGGTATTATCGTAGGGCATATAATCCGCTATTGTGACAGGTTTGTTAGAAATATTGTTTTTTCTGGGTCAGGCTCGCTGTTTTCAGCGAGTTAAGAAAGTAAAACAATAAGTTGTGATCAAAACAACACACAAAAGACACATTGAGCGGTTATAGTGTAAGCATCGAATAATGGCGTTTAATGTTGCCAATCCATTTAATTGACGTTATGGAAGGAGTTTTTATGGCTTACAAACACATTCTTGTTGCGGTTGATTTATCTCCAGAAAGTCAGATTTTGGTGGAAAAAGCTGTATCATTGGCGAAACCGTACAATGCCAAAATTTCCCTGATCCATGTTGATGTCAACTACTCTGATCTTTATACCGGCCTGATTGACGTAAACCTTGGCGATATGCAGGAGCGTATCGCAGATGAAACCCGTAATTCCCTGAAAGAACTCTCTGTTGGTGCAGATTATCCCGTTCAGGAAACGTTGAGTGGCAGTGGTGATTTAGGGCAAGTCCTTGTGGATGCTATTAAACAATATGATATGGATCTGGTTGTATGTGGTCACCATCAGGACTTTTGGAGTAAGTTGATGTCTTCTGCTCGCCAGCTTATTAACACCGTTCATGTTGATATGTTGATTGTACCTTTGCGTGATGAAGAATAATCTTCGGCTGATATTTTATTCCGTAAAATCGCCTGCTTATGCAGGCGATTTTTTTATCCCCAAAAAAGATAATGAAACTGCTTTAGAAATTGTCAAAGGTATTTTTAAGAAAATCTATAAAAAATATTTGTTGAAAATTAAGCATGGAACAGTGCTATATTCAGAAAGCAAACCGTAATTACCTCACATTTTCGACAACAAAATAATATGGAAAATGGCTGGGGGTCATCACTTCTGAATGACATAAAGGAAGCCCAAATGAATATTTCATCATCTTTAGTCTCATTTCTCGATTCAGTTCAATTCCGTAATCAGCATCAACCAGAATACCTACAGGCAGTACGAGAAGTGTTGACCTCTCTCTGGCCTTTTCTGCAACAAAATCCACAATATTGTGAGCAAGGATTATTGGAACGTCTGGTGGAACCGGAAAGGGTCATCCAATTCCGCGTCTGTTGGGTGGATGATCAAGGGAAAGTACAGGTTAACCGAGCATGGCGGGTTCAATTCAGCTCTGCTATTGGGCCATTTAAAGGTGGGATGCGTTTTCATCCTTCTGTTAATCTTTCTATCCTGAAATTTTTAGGCTTTGAACAGACATTGAAGAATGCGCTGACAACGTTGCCGATGGGGGCGGAAAAGGGGGTTCAGATTTCGATCCCAAAGGGAAAAGCCACGGTGAAATTATGCGATTCTGTCAGGCATTGATGACTGAACTTTACCGGCATCTGGGGCCGGATACCGATGTACCTGCCGGCGATATTGGTGTGGGCAGCCGTGAAGTAGGTTTTATGGCGGGTATGATGAAAAAACTGTCCAACAATACGGCGTGCGTTTTTACCGGTAAGGATCTGTCTTTTGGTGGCAGTCTGATCCGCCCTGAAGCCACCGGATATGGACTGGTTTATTTCACCCATGAAATGCTCAAACGGCATGGTATGGAACTTGAAGGTATGCGGGTATCTGTATCCGGTGCGGGAAATGTCGCCCAGTATTCTATTGAGAAATGTATGGAACTGGGGGCGAAAGTCGTCACGGTATCAGATTCAGGCGGTACGGCATTGGACGAAGATGGTTTTACACCGGAGAAACTGGCTCACCTGCAAGAGATCAAAAATCAGCGTTACGGACGTGTGGAAGAGTATGCCAAAGATCGCGGACTGACTTTCCTGAAAGGCCAAGATCCGTGGTCTATTCCTGTGGATATTGCCTTGCCTTGTGCAACGCAGAACGAACTGGATTTAGAAGCTGCGAAGATATTGATTAAAAATGGTGTAAAAGCGGTTGCGGAAGGCGCCAATATGCCAGCGACGATTGAAGCTACTACGGC
This sequence comes from Xenorhabdus ishibashii, assembly GCF_002632755.1. NCBI lineage: Bacteria > Pseudomonadati > Pseudomonadota > Gammaproteobacteria > Enterobacterales > Morganellaceae > Xenorhabdus > Xenorhabdus ishibashii. The sequence goes on from NZ_NJAK01000001.1 coordinate 1,767,859, forward strand.
TTTCCTTGAAGCCGGCGTTTTGTTTGCACCGGGTAAGGCGGCTAACGCGGGTGGCGTGGCAACTTCGGGTCTGGAGATGGCACAAAACGCAGCGCGTCTGAGTTGGAAAGCGGAGAAAGTGGATATTCGCTTACATCACATCATGCTCGATATCCATCAGGCTTGCGTAGAATACGGTGGAGAACAGAAACAGACTAACTACGTACAAGGCGCAAATATCGCTGGCTTTGTCAAAGTGGCGGATGCGATGTTGTCACAAGGCGTTGTGTAATAAGTAATTGTGTAATAAGTAATTGTGTAATAAGGAATTGTAGCGCTAAGAACCCCATTCAGAACATGGGGTTTAATTTTTCTAACAAGGATAAATATCGAAACGGTGATTTTTGGTGCTAATTGCGGCGGAAGCTTTAACACCTGCCAGTGGTTCTGCATAATCTGGTCGTTTCACGACAACACGACGTTTTGCCAATTCTCTGGCAGGTTCCAGTAAACTATCAGCATCTTCATCAGCCCCGACCAGCGATTGGAAAACCCGCATCTCTTTTTTGACCAGAGCGCTTTTTTGTTTATGTGGATACATAGGGTCAAGATAAACCACATCAGGCGACGGTGTAATATCCGTCAATGCCGTAATGCTTGAGGCATGGATCAGCGTCATGCGCTCTTTCAGCCAGCCACCAATCTCTTCATCCTGATAGCCCCGCTGTAAACCATCATCCAGCAATGCGGCTACCACGGGGTGACGCTCCAGCATCCTGACATGACAGCCAATAGAAGCCAACACAAAAGCATCGCGTCCTAATCCAGCGGTAGCATCTACAACATTGGGTAAATAATCTTTCTTGATACCGACTGCTTTCGCGACGGCTTCACCACGGCCGCCACCAAAACGGCGACGGTGTGCCATTGTCCCGCTGACAAAATCGACATAAATCCCGCCCAGCTTAGGCTCATCGCGTTTGTGTAATTCCAGACGTTCGGGAGTCAATACTAATGCCATGACTGAACCTTCATCGTGGATCAGCTCCCAACGTTCAGCCAATCGCGATAAGGCGCTATGATCAGCGCCTTCTTCACAAATCAAACAAATCTTCACTGGTTTTATCCGCCGATGCCGTAGCTCTCGAGCATTGCATCCAATTCTGGTTCACGACCACGGAAGCGGACAAACAGAGTCATGGGATCTTCTGAGCCGCCACGGGTCAAAATATTGTCGAGGAATGACTGGCCTGTTGTGCGATTGAAAATCCCCTCTTCCGAGAAGCGAGAATAGGCATCGGCTGCCAGAACGTCCGCCCACAGATAGCTGTAATAACCCGCCGCATAGCCACCATTAAAGATATGGCTAAAGGAGTGCGGGAAGCGTCCCCAATCTGGTGATGGCACAACCGCAACTTGTTTTTTCACTGATTGCAGCATTTCCAGGATTTGCGCCCCTTTAGCTGGATCATATTCCGCATGCAGACGGAAATCGAACAGACCAAACTCAAGCTGACGCAGAATTCTCATTGCGGCCTGATAGTTTTTGGCTGCCAGCATATTATCCAGCATCTCTTGTGGCAGTGGTTCCTGAGTTTGATAGTGACCGGAGATAAATGCTAATGCTTCCGGCTCCCAGCACCAGTTTTCCATAAACTGGCTTGGACACTCTACGGCATCCCACGGTACACCATCAATGCCAGCTACATCCAAGGCTTCAATCTGGGTCAGCATATGGTGCAGTCCATGCCCAAACTCATGGAACAGGGTTGTGACTTCATCGTGCGTAAACAGAGCTGGCTTATCACCGACTGGCTTGTTGAAGTTACACGTCAGATAAGCGACCGGATTTTGCAACTCGCCAGATGAGCGGCGCATTCTGCCGACATAACTGTTCATCCATGCGCCCCCGCGTTTATGTTCACGGGCGTAAAGATCTAAATAGAAACTGCCGCGTAATACCTGTTTATCATCATACAGATCAAAGAAACGAACATCAGGATGCCATGTATCTACATCATGGCGCTCTTTGGCGGTAATGCCATAAATGCGGCGAACCACTTCAAACAGCCCTTCCAACGCCCGCTGTTCAGGGAAATAAGGGCGTAATTGTTCATCATCAATAGAGAAGTTATGTTGTTTTTGCTTCTCGCTGTAATATGCCAGATCCCACGCTTCCAGCTCATCAACACCGTGGTAAGATTTGGCGAAGTCAGTGAGTGCTTCCAACTCTTCTTTACCTTGTTGATGGGCACGTTTAGCCAGATCGTTCAGGAAATCGAGCACTTGCTGGGGGGTTTTAGCCATTTTGGTCGCCAGAGAACTTTCAGCATAATTCTTGAACCCCAGTAATTGGGCGAGTTCATGGCGTAATGCGAGTAGTTCCGCCATCACTTCACTGTTATCCCATTTGCCGGCATCTGGCCCTTGATCGGAAGCTCGTGTTGTATAGGCGTAGTACATTTCTTTGCGCAGTTCACGATTATCGCCATAGGTCATGACTGGCAGATAACTTGGCATGTTGAGTGTCAACAGCCATCCATCCAGCTCCTTGGCTTCGGCGGCTGCCTTGGCTGCGGCTTTGGCACTTTCAGGCAGACCGGTCAGATCGCACTCGTCGGTAATCAATTTGGTCCACCCCATAGTGGCATCCAGCAAATTATTGCCGAACTTTGCACCCAGCTCAGATAAACGGGCAGTAATTTCACCGTAACGCTTCTGTTTTTCTTCTGGCAAGCCAATGCCGGTCAATTCAAAATCACGCAAAGTATTTTCAACAACCTTGCGCTGTGGCTGGGAAAGGGTTGTGAAGGCTTGGCTCTCTCTCAGGGATTTGTAGGCTTGATATAACCCTTTATGTTGCCCCAACCAGGTATCGAATTCAGAGAGCAGGGGTAAGCTTTGCTCATAGGCTTCGCGAAGCTCTGGACTATTCTTGACCGCATTCAAGTGTTCGACTGGCGACCACATACGGGAAAGCCGATCTTTCTCTTCTGAAATGGGTTGGCACAGATTATCCCAGGTAAAAGCGGAGTTTTCGGATAAAATCTTCTCAATTAATTGGCGGTAATTGGCTAACATTTCTTCCACAGCAGGCACGACATGTTTTGGTTCGATTGCAGAAAACTTAGGCAATGCAGAAGATGTCAGTAGCGGATTAGTCATAATGAGCGCCTTATATGTATATTTGGGTATAGGCTGAAACCAGCCCCGCATCCCAATGGGTTGTTGACGATAGATGGGGATAAGATATCGTGAGTTCAATGCTAATGCTGCACTTTTATGCGAATAATTAGGCTCTTTTTCTATCAGAGATCTGTGAAGTCACGGAGACGTTTAGATATTATTGGCGACGCGCTATAATCCCTGCTCTTTATCAATTTCATTAATGGAAGATCATCGCCTCCGGTGGGGCGGCTGGGCTTCAAATCCAGATGGGAGCCGCCAGCGACCCTCGGCAGGTTCGACTCCTATGTTCTCCTCCAGTTATTGTCTGGTGTCGTCTTTTTACCTCAATAAAATGTATTTATTTCAATGAATACATGACCCTTCAGCAGGTAAATGAAATTAGAGAAACTGGATAAAGTAAATATAAAAGTGTAAGGAGCAGGGACAATTTTATTTTCACCCTTGGTGAAATTGGCTTTACTGGATATAAACCCCGCTTGAAATTTGGGTTTGCGATAGCCCTAAATAACCTTCTATCGAGAAGAAGCGATAGAAGGTTATCATCTTACTGATATAACTTATTTTTTATTCATGACTCATCGAGCCAATGTAGCGCAGCTTCAGCAAGGCTAAGTCTTTTTTCTTCAATAGAGTTACTGTAGGTACGTTTTTTTTCGTCAATTGTGCGGGTTACTTCATGGCGCTTATATCTGTCTATCAATGTCTCTCTTCCTCCTGGTTGCTTATTCGCTTTCATATCCTTATTGATTTCACCAAAATGACTTTTGAAGTAATCATTATAAATATTCATTAAACTCATTGACTGCGCGTGTTTAAAAAAATCAATAGGCAATAATTTTATTGCTTGATCGAAAAATACAACCCGCGCTTTTTTTATTGAGTCATCATCAAGTTCTGGTTTGTAAGGTGAGTGTTTTTCTCTAATAAATTCTATTTTATTATTGAAAAGATCTTGATGAAGCTTTACAAAGTGATCACTATATTTATGCATCTTTTTCAAAAAATGGAGTGAAAAGAGTAGGCAATCTGCATCACTATTTTGTATTTGGTTATAAATATAAAGGGTTTTTATGTTTGGAATATCCTTAAAATCAAAATATAGTTTAGAAAAAATAAATTGATTTTTTCCGCGGCTTGAATCAACAAAAATGATAGAAATATTATTATCTACATCTTTAAAAACATTAGCTGAGGCAAAATGCGTCCTATCTTCACCAGCGTTAATCACAAATCGCTTGTGTTCATTACTAAATAATTTATTTGATTTATCTAATTCTTTTATATGTCCAGTAAATTCATGCACAGTCATAATAGTAGGATGTGCATTCATACGAGATGTTGCATTTAAATGCTTTAATATTATTTTACAATTAAATATATCCATTTTTATATTATTGAATTGATAATTATTTGTTTTATTTGATCGGATTTTATCTATATACGATCTTAACGAGTCTTTATCAGACATTTTTAATACTCCTATTAGTTGCTTGAAAAATCATAATTAGTTGATTTAACTTTTTAAGAAAGACTATCTCTTGCTCTGATTATTGGTTTTTTACCTTGAGATACACAGGTAATAATGACTGTGTTACTTATTTTACTCTACTTGATTTTTAACAAAAGTGCTTAATCCCATTTTCTTTTTAAACAACAAACATTAATTTTTTGTATGTTCAAACATCATGGTTAGAATTCTTTATTGTTATTTTTCATTGTGTTAAATATTTACTTACTGAAAAAATAAATTAATTATAGAAATATCATGAAAAAACTACTCGAATTATGCCAACAAAAATCCGATTTAACCCAAAAAGTGCGTTCGCTTCTCACCAAAACCGAAAACGAAAAGCGCTCACTCAATGCTGATGAAGACAAGTAATTCGACGAACTGCGCAATCAGTCTGATTCTCTGAATACAGAAATAACCCGTTATGAAACCTTGTCTGATGAAAAACGTAATCAGACTAAAACTCAGCCGACCCAGTGAAACTCAGTAATGATGAATTACGCCACTATAAGTAATCCATCACCGCTATCGGCAATAGGCCGCGCTTCCTTAGGACGGCGCGGCCTGTATCGATAACACGGGAGTTAAACTTGTAATCCTACAATCATTTTTAGCTAAGTGGATATTATTAGCCATGAATTATTTATTACCTTAAATTTCATAATTTATAAGGCTAATATGGGAAAAATGAAATTTTCCCTTAAGGATATATGTCATCAAGTTTTTCAATGCCTGATATCTTTTTCAGAATACTCAGGTACTCCATATTGTTTTCATACAGCCAGTGAATAACATTGTTATGACTAAGAAGCTTTGCTATATAGCCTTTCACTATTGTCAGGCTCAAGTTGTTTTCTGCGTATTCATCTTTCAAATTTTGGGTTTCAATTTGTAATGCAGCCATTTCTTTTTCAAGTCGAGCCAGTGTTTTAATGACATCTTTGTTTTCGGATTGAGTTTTATTTTTCGAAACCAAATGCTCTGGAGACAAAGCATGTAGCATCGACAATGCAAATTTTCTTGTGAAGTTATTCAATGTGATCATTGTGGTAACAAATTCCATTTGTTTATAAGGTTTGATTTTTCTTAGCACATCAAAAACATTTTGCGATATGTTTTTTTCAGCCAACAGAGCAATGACCTCCCCTGAGATACCGTCAGATATACGGAGCCGAGTATTTATTATGCTGGGTGATACACCAAGCACAGCACTAAGCTTTTCAATCGATACGCCTGATTCTACAGCTTTCTTTAGCATTTTTTGCTCCTGTAAAATGGTCAGGCGATTAACCCGTTTGTTATATGAATAGGCTTCGTCAACAGGAGATATCAGGCAGTGAGCATGGGATATACCCAGATCTTTTAGCGCTTCAATTCGGAGGTGTCCATCCAGAATTTTCTTCCCTCCATCATCATTTAAGTAAATGATAACTGGCTCAATCAGCCCAATTTCTGAAATTGAGGTCAATATTTGCTTGTATTTATTACTTGATTTTATATTTATAGGTAATGTTCTGGATTGTGATAAGCTCTCAATGGCATAGGTTTGAAAATGGCTATCAAAGCATTGTTTTATCATGGTGGAAAACTCACTCAGTATGGGAATGGGATAATATTGTTGGCATATCTGTGATATTGTTATCTCTAAGCAAAGAACAGAAATTCTCATCGCGCATTAGATTTTTAAATATCTCCCTGACAGCCATAAGCATTTCTCTTGTATATTTTGCTTTTGTTTGAATGCTTAAATGTTCATTAGCATTTTTTTGATAAATTTCTGATAGTTCTTCCGGTGTATACCTTTTCTGAGAACGGTTATTCACAAAAATTTTATTTTCCATACCTTTATCTCCCAACCTCCTCCGTTCTATGATACGCTTTATAATGTTAATCTGATTGCCCTTTATTTTTCCGTTAATCAGTGCTTCTGTAAGTGATTTCTGGATTTCATCATCGTTTGCTCTCGATATTTCAACTGCCAGATAAAGTGGAATGTGTCCAGATTCAAAAGCGGCTAAAAGTTTTTTCTCTCCTTTCTCCAAAAGACTGATTACACCATTTACCCAGCTAACAACATACCCTAAACGCTCACCGATTTCTTTATCCGTGAGTCCTTGCATTTTAAGTTGCTTTACGCTTTCCAATAATTCCGTTGCACGGGGTTTTCTTCTGGCAATATTTTCGGTCAGGCTCATCAGATGTCCCGTTTCTTCATCAACATCTTTAATAATTGCTGGAATATGTGTTTCATTGTATTGTTGATATGCTTCCAGTCTTCCTTGTCCACAAATCAGGGCATAAAGAAATTCATCATGAATTATTTTCCTTACAGTAATTGGCCGTTTGAGACCAATTGTATGTATGTTCATTTTTATTTCATTATGCGTAAATTTGTCTCTTTTTCGTGGGTTAACAATGAGTATTTTAGATATTTCTACCATTGTTATTTTTTCTTCATGCATTTTTTTCTCCCTGGATAGTCGTTCGTTTTATTAATTGGTAGAGAGGATGTAATGTATCGAATCTGTACAGTTCGAAACTGAATGGATTTTGCTTTCTCAGATAATGATTCCCGAAAATAACGTCTATTGAAGGAAATATATAGTAATCAACAATAGATTGGTTCAGGCTATCCATACGAATTGCAATACTTATATCCGGTGAAAGCAATTGGTCAAATTTAATTCGCCATCTAAGGTTTTCCGGTGATGTCCTTTGACACCTGACTGCCTGGAGGGTTAATGTGAATTCATCATTAACGTTCAGAATCCCTTTTTCTGGTGGGTCGCTAATCCAGCCATCGGAAAGATAAATATTATTGATTACGGACTCTGTTATTTCGGCATTTATTCCTTTCAGATATTTTTTGGTTTCCAGCCAGGAATAGTCAGTTTTGGGATCGTACCCAACCAGTTTATATACTCGAAGTAAACTACCAAAACGAGAGCGATAAACGCTACTTGAGGGTAATAACTCTTCCTCGTCAATGATAAGGCCGGATAATCGCCCCTTTTTTTGTAATAATGTGTGTAACTTTTCCAACAACTCATCTTCGGTAAAAATAAGTGAACGAGATTTTATTATATCTCTCGCTTGGTTGAATTTATCGTGACTGACTATCGGTTCATATGCTCCATTGCACCGTATCCATTCTTCTTCGGGATTTATTATGTATCGTTGCTTGAGTTTGAACGAAGTTTTATTGTAAACATTATTTCCAATATATTTTTCATTTGTGAGTATCTGATGAATTTTTCCCCTAGTCCATTCAGTGCCATTCTCAGCGAAGATCTTCTTTCTGTTGAGCTCAGATGCAATCACCAATTCAGGCTTGCCTTCTTGTATAAACATATAGAAAATTAGATTAACGATGTCTACTTCATTTTGTGGGCCAGGGATAAGTATAACCCGATCGGTATGAATACTCTTACGCTGGCCGAACTCAAGTATCCCTTTTGGATTCCGATGTTCATCAATGAGTAAACGACGTAATCCATATCCGGCCATTCCCCCCTGATGAAATCCTTTTTTTATCAAATTAACCTGTCCGAGGAATACTTTTTCTGACAAATTGCGACTGTAGCTTGCAGCACTATAGCGAGAAAATGACATACCCAGCATATACATCTCCGATTGTTCTCTGGAGAATGGTTCAGCACAGTAAATAATATTCACACCATGCATTTTTAACAAATAGGCATAATGCCCTGCTTCATCTGCATCCTGAAAACGCCCAAACCGACTGACATCATAAACAAGTAAAGCGGAGATATTAATTTTGTGATTTATGACATCATCAATTAATGACCTGAGTCCGGTTCTGCCAGTTAAGTTTAATCCACTCTTGCCAGCATCATTATAAGTATGAATGATAGTGATACCATGCTTATTTGCGTAATCATGAATGTATGCAGATTGATTATCTTGCGAGTATTTTTGATGCTCAGTAGACATTCGGACATACTCTGCAGCAAAAATAACTTCCCCTTTTGAATTAGATGATTTTTTTTCCATGTTAGACCTCAATGATTTTAACGGACTGAGTATTGAGCAATGTAATTAACACCTGCAACTTAAATTTCATGTCATGTTAATATCTGTTGATGTTTAGTTGATGTTTATCAAATAAAGACAAAATAATGCCTTTGCAATTAAAACTTTGCGAATTATTAAATGTCTACATGCTGCTATTTTCGCATTTAATAATGTAGTGACACTTTCTTTTTAAATATTGATAACTCAGCCAGAGGGGGAATAAAAATGTTGGAGAATAAAAGTATGGTGCAACACTTTCATTGGCAGAAAGAAAACTACCAAGTTTCAACAGACAAATCGCTATTAGATATCACCGCTATCCACCAATTTCTTACACGTTCTCGTTGGGCGGAAGGTATTAATCTCGAAACAGTACGGTCTGCTATTGAAAACAGCCTGACATTTGGGTTGTATAAAGACGAAAACCAAATAGGATTTTCCTGGCTCGTAATGGATTTTGCGGCGTTTGGCTATCTATATGATGTTTATGTATTGAAAAGAAGGTCCTTCCTTGGAACCATAATTATTTATTATCAAATCGGTTTCTCTATCCAATTATACAGTTTGTCAAGTTGATGAATGCGTTGGTGGTAACTTTGCAGCAAACAGGTTGTATCCCCCTTGCACTTTTGACGCTGTTTCAGCCATGCAGTTTGTTCATCATACATTGCGCCAGATACGCCCATGGCAAACAATCCTCGCAGAAAGTGATATTTCACACTTAATTCCACATCCAAATCATTTAGTTTTGGGTTTGAACAAATTGCTTTTTCATCCGGCTCCTTGGCTTTGGCACAGTCAAAACTAGCAGCAAAACTGAGTGGAGAGAAGATGAGTAATATAAACCAGAGATATTTCATTTAATTCTCCTCTATGGGAAAGAACTTGAATATTCGGGCTTTACCAGTTGCATCTAATTTGCAGGAAAATCGAATGTCGTGCCAACCATCATCCGCTCTATACATACCTATGCCGACCAACTCAGAAGGGGGGTTGAGTTTTATACTATCTTCTGAACCCACACCGAGGAAAACTTTATCAGCGTCTTTGTGATATTTTTTAATGATGGATAAGGCAAAAGGACGACAAATAAATTCTGCCACTTTTTTAGTATCTGACCAACTTTCTACCGTTGGCAATTCAGATTTATCTGTAACTTGTTTATTAATTAGCTGTTTTAGATATTTTTTTTGGTCTGGAGATAATTTTTGAGATGGCACTTGTGCTTGTGCAAAGGCAGATAATAGTAGGCTGATGATCCCCAAATAAGTTAAGCATCTTGAGTAAAACATAATAGTATACTCCTTGTTTGAGACTAAAAAGTATGGCACAGATTTTGTGGGAATGCTATTAACATACTACCATTGTATGGGCTTTGGGTAACTTTTAGACAAGATTATTATTAATCGATATATCTTTTGATTAAAGTACTATCCAATTGATAGCTAAGGCTAATGTTGTAACAGCTATATCTTTCACATTATCGACGAGAATAATATTAGGATATTCGTTTTTTTTGATATTCGGATAAAGAAGGTCTATGAACTCACGATTTGCTATATCGGCCAGTTCTTTAATGCTGAAACCAATTGTTGTAGGGCAGCTTGCTACTTGTATAGCGTCTTGGGTCAGCGTCCACTCTAACTCAAAGTATTGCTGTGGTGCATGGTCATGCATTTTTTTAAGTTGGTCTTTAGACATTATGTATATGTCATTTGTATTAGAATACTTATGATACATATTTAATTCACTAAGAAGAAAAAATCCTGCATCTTCATACTCACCTAAATCAATATCAGCTTCTTTATCTTCTACAAAGAATAAAACGGCTGAGCGGGTTCCATTAGCTGTCAGGGTATTGAGTGTTGAATCGGAAACGTTCCCTTCATCAATATGGAAGTATAAATTATTAATGTTAGATAATTTATCGAACAAATCAAACCACTGATCTTGGTTAAAAGGACGATAAGTATCAAAAAAACCCACATCTAAATTAAGGGAATGGGAAAGTTTTATCATAATCAATTCATTGTTAGATTCCATAAATGAATTAATTTCATCAATAATAGAGTTAATTGATTCACCATTAGCACCTTCCCAAAAGAAACCCAATTTTTTATAGTGTCCAGTAAAGAAATTTTTATCGCTAAGGACTGGTCTAATATCAAAATATCTTATACCTAATTTCAACTGATTTAAGATATTATTTGACTGAGTTAATGTATTACATTCTGAGGCTAAATGTGTACTCCATGTAGAGACACTCATTCCTGCATCGTGAGAACCAGAGATACAGATTTCTTTTAGTGAGTGGTTTCCTAAAATGTTAAGATGTTCTTGCATCCAGGATTCAGTGTTTATATTAGGCCCTATATAATTACCAACATCACCAATAAGGAATAAATAAGTTTTTCCAGATTGTACCCAACCAAGGCTGACTGCAGAACCTTTTTTATGTTTGTGTGTTTCTAAATTTTCCAAATAGACTTCTACATCGAATCGTCCAAGCTCATCTTTATACCTTCCACGTACTCTGAAAGTACTATTTACTGAATCCATTATTTGGAATGCTGCTTCAAAATTACAATTTTTTATATCAACTCCATTGAGAGATGAAATATCAAAATGTTGACAAAATCTAGATTTAATTGGGTATGGGATGTCTGGGATTTGCATAAGTTTGGAAGATACTGATGTAATTTTCCAATCGGAATTTGTGCTATTAATTAGCATGACATCTGAATATTGAGACATGATTATTTCTCCTTGTTAAAAGTAACCATATGTTATTATTCATATGTGTTACTTTTAAGTATAGCAGGGATTATCTAATATCAAGTGGGATTTAAAGAATGTTTTCTATATCGAACAAGTATGAAATTTTCTTATATTTTAAGGGGGGATACCATACCTCACCTTATTTTTAGCGAGGTATGGTATTTAAAATGTTTTATAAACAACTTATTACAATAAATGACAATATATAAATCACATTATCACTTTGATATTAAGTATATTGATTCATAAGGTTTAATTTTAATTTCATGATCTACCATTGCAGGTGATGAGTAATTGCTTATCAATACCTGCCATTCTTTGCTTAACAGTGAAGATTCTGGAGACCAAAGTTGGGTTTCATCGCTTAGGTTTGCAATGACCAGCAAGGTTTGATCCTGCCAACGACGCAGATAGCACCACAGCGACGGATGTTCTGGAAGCAGATCCAGGTAATCACCGTATGTCAGAATGGGCTGCTGCTTTCTCAGCTTAATCAAATTGTGGTAGCAATAGAAAACGGAATCTTCATCCTGTAATACGGTTTCGGCGTTGATCTCTGAGTAATTACTGCAAGGCGCAATCCACGGTGTTCCTGTGGTAAAACCAGCGTTTGCTGAATTATCCCACTGCATGGGGGTTCGGCTGTTATCACGGGATTTTTGCGCCAAGATTGCCAGTATATCCGCGGGTTGCATACCTTTCTCAATGCGCTCTTGATACATATTCAGGCTTTCGATATCCCGATAATCTTCAATGCGCGTAAAGTGAGGATTTGTCATACCCAGCTCTTCGCCCTGATAAATATAAGGCGTGCCTTGCATACCATGCAGCACCATCGCCAGCATTTTCGCGGATGTTTTGTGGTGCTGGAGTTCATCCCCGAACCGAGAGACAATACGCGGCTGATCATGGTTACACCAAAAAAGCGCATTCCAGGCCTTTTGGTGCATACCCTGCTGCCATGTTGAGAAAATCTTCTTCAGTTCAACGTAATCTGGATTTGCCAGCGTCCATTTTTCTCCGTTTGGATAATCCACTTTTAGATGGTGGAAATTAAATGTCATGGATAGCGTCGTTCCGTCCAAGGCAGCATAGCGTTGGCAGTTCTCAAGGCTGGTGGATGACATTTCACCAACAGTCATCAATCCTTTAGGCTGGAAAACATCATGGCTCATTTCTTGCAGAAACTCATGTATCCGCGGGCCATCGGTGTAGAATCGGCGGCCATCTCCGCGATCATCACTAGGGTAATCTTGCTGTTTTGAGACAAGGTTAATGACATCCAGACGCAAGCCATCAACGCCACGATCAGCCCAGAACTCACAAATTTTCTTCAGCTCAACACGAACCGGTTCATGCTCCCAATTTAAATCGGCTTGTTCAACCGCAAACAGGTGGAGGTAATATTGTTGACTCTCTGCATGCCATTGCCACGCATTACCACCGAATTTGGATTTCCAGTTATTGGGCAGGGAACCTTCAGAACCATCCCGCCAGATATAAAACTGGCGATAGGGGCTATTAATGTCTTGTGCCGCCTGGAACCACGGGTGTTGGGTTGAAGTGTGATTGAAGACCATATCCAAAATAATGCGAATGCCACGGCGATGGGCATTTTGCACCAAATTATCAAAGTCCTCCATGGAGCCATAATCAGGATTGATGGCACAGTAATCAGCGACATCATAGCCATTATCAACCTGCGGAGAGGGGTAAATCGGCGTGATCCAAATGGCCTCAACGCCGAGTCGCTGTAAATAATCCAGCCGTTGGGTGATCCCGTTGATATCTCCTGTACCGCTACCGGTACTATCCTGAAAACTTTTTGGATAAATTTGGTAGATAACGCTATCCATCCACCAGGGTTTTTGTTCCGTCATAAATAGATACCTACAAAATTAATTGGCCTGTTCATTGGATAAGATCGCTTTGCGTTCATTTCTGCGATAAGCCAGAACGGTCAGCAGGAATGGCACAGCAATCGCGATGAGCATGGCAATCAGATAAACCATCCAGAACTGCGGCTTGATAGAAAGAATCCCTGGTATTCCGCCAACGCCGATACCATTAGCGGTTACATGGTTGAGCCCACAAACCAGCCCAGACAGCGCTGCACCAATCATTGCGCAGAACATGGGGTAACGGTATTTAAGGTTGATACCATACATGGCGGGTTCGGTGACCCCCAGATAGGCTGAAATGGCCGCAGGAACAGAAATTTCGCGTTCTTTTTGTTTCTTGCTTGCCCAGACAATGCCAAGAACGGCAGAACCTTGGGCGATATTAGATAGCGCAATAATAGGCCAGATCGGTGTTCCTCCGGTGCTTTGGATCATTTGCAAATCGATGGCCAGTGTTGTTTGGTGTACACCTGTAATGACTAACGGTGCGTAGAAGAAACCAAACAAAGCGGCTCCGATAGGCGCAAAGCTACCCGTCATTAGACTTTTAACAACCCAGGCAACACCATCCCCGATAGCACGTCCGGCAGGGCCTATCAAGGCGTGGGCAAGGAGAACCGCCAGTACCAGAGAAACCACAGGGACAATCACAAGATAGAGATAGTCTGGTACCCATTTTTTCAGTCGCGTTTCAATCCATCCCAACGTCAGGCCGGCTAATAGGGAAGGAATAACCTGAGCCTGATAACCGACTTTAGAAATGGTAAACCAGCCGAAATTCCAGACTTCGGGCGTTTGTTGCCCAAGCAGGTAAGCATTCATCAATTGCGGGGAAACCAGGGTAATGCCGAGAATAATCCCCAGAATGGGGGTTCCGCCCATTTTTTTGACGGCAGACCAACAAATACCGACAGGGAGGTAGAAGAATACGGCCTCGCCGATTAGCCAGAGAAAATCATAGACACTTTGCCAGACAGGATAGAGCTGCGCGAGCGATTTGCCTTCACTAAACGGGATATCGCCGATCAGGTTACGAAAACCGAGGATTAAACCTCCGCTGATCAGGGCTGGCAGTAGGGGGAAGAAGATCTCAGCAAAATGTGAAATTGCATTTTCATACCATTTCATATTTTGGCGAGCAGCTTGCTTAACTTCTTCTTTATTAACGGATTGTTTTCCTGTGGTTTCAAGCAGCGCTTTGTAATAAACATCCACATTCGTCCCAATCACGACCTGAAATTGTCCGGCATTAGTGAAGCATCCCTTGACCATTGGTAACTCTTCAATGGCTTTGGCGTCGGCATTTTCTGGTGTATTAAGAACGAATCTGAGGCGGGTGATACAATGACTGACGGAAGCGATATTCTCTTTACCACCAATCAGGGTAATAAGATTATCAATATCCTTTTGATTTATTTGTTTTTTCTTCATGCCTTTTCTCCTTGGTATGGCAGGAGTTATAAATAATGGAGTTTTGCGATTAACAGAATGATTATTCTCGTGATGAGATAATGAAATAGACTGAGATAATAGCAGGTCAATCGTAGACAGATTTTTATATTTTGAATATGAAAAGTTGCTTTGTTTGAGTTTTAGATCACACTTTAGGCTATTGATTTGAAATTAAAGGATTTTTTATATTCATGGTGCTTATTATTATCGGGTTTTTAGTCAGCAGATACGCCAAAATAGTCAGTCATATCATTTTAATATCCATAATTGTTTCAATCGCGCCATTTCGTAAGCATCTTTGCTTATTAGGCGTTACATTAACAGCTTGGCTAACGGGCAGGACAGGAATACCAGAGCCTAAGAAGACTGGAATGGTGGTAATAAACAGTTGTTGTAACTCTCCGGCATCGGCAAAGCTTGCGGCAGTCTTACCTCCCCCAATGACCCAAACATCTTTCCCTTTAGCTGCGACTTTTGCCTTGGCGGCAATATTTTGGGGATTATCTTGAGTGATAACGGCATTAATGTTGGCAGAAATCGTTAATTTTCTTGAGGAGAGGATAAAGGAAGGAATATTTTGATACGGCCATTCATCTGCGGCATTTTTCATAATCCACTCATAGGTTCCAGCTCCCATAATTGTGGCTCCGATATTTTGATAAAACTCATCATAAGGAGTGGCATCATCGCCTGGCGGAAAATCATATAACCAACCTAATTCATGGTTTTTAGTAGCGATATAACCATCCATTGTGGCGGCGACATAATAGATGAGTTTTGACATGGTTTTTCCTTATTTTTGCTCTTTCCACCACTGATATAGCGCTTCAATATCCGATGATGTCATCAGCTTCATTGCTGCCTTAAGTTGTTCTAGTGGCCAGTTCCACCACTGCATTTCCAGTAGCAAGGTAATGTATTCATCAGAAAAGCGTTTTCGGATCACTTTTGCCGGATTGCCACCAACAATGGTGTAAGGTTCGACATCTTTAGTCACCAGCGCACGAGTGCCAATGATGGCACCATCACCAATTTTTATGCCAGGCATAATGATCGCTTCCGCACCAATCCAGACGTCATTGCCGATAATGGTATCTCCCATAGGTTGGTAGCCATCTTGTGCATCGGCAAAGGCGGGTTCTTCCGGCATATAAAAAAACGGAAATGACGAAATCCAATCCAGACGATGCCCTTGGTTGCCTGCCATCATAAAGGCGACACCTGTACCAATGGAGCAAAAGCTGCCGATAATGAGCTTATCGACATTGGTTAAATCAGGTGATAAATAACGGGCACATTCGTCAAATGAATGGCCGTGATAGTAACCGGAATAATAACTGAAACGGCCAACCTGAATATTGGGATTGGTAACCTGTTCCGCTAATGTTTTGCCCTTAAAGGGGCTGTCAAAATAGTTTTTCATAGGGTATTTATTTCATTGTGTAATCCGCCGAAACGTCGGTAATACGCGGCGGTGGGTTGAGGTAATTGGCCAATAGTCGTTTCGCAACGTTCACTGACGTAACGTGTTGCCGCAAGGCCAATGTATTGATAAATATTTATACACAAATTACGGGCAATTTGCCCTTCCCATTGTGCGGGCAGCAGGGCATCAGGCAATAGTGGATCGCGCAGGACTATACGGCGGTAAAAGTGTAGCAGCAGCAGGCGCAATTGGAAACAGCGTTCTGGTGTCAGGTCGTCCTCATGGCAATCCCGCAGCAGTGTCATCAACGGGCGGAAGGAAACAATAAATTCGTGATAGTGCTGTGATATCTGCTCCAGTGACCAATTGTTAGAGACGAGTTCTTTCAAGCTCTGTTGCGAACGTGGGTAGGGATAATCAGCACGGAAATAGATGACGGAATCGCTGGCGTTAAGCTCCCCCAACAGGGAAGGAATGTCTCTTTGGGTATTGCTTGGTGCGGCGATCAGGGTGCTGTTAAATTGCGCAAACCCGAACCAGGCCAGCTCTTTTCTTAAACGGTTACGTTCGTTTTTGGTGGTGCCTTCCAGTAGCAGCAGATCCCACTTGCCATCCCATTCTGGCTGCTCATTGAGATAGATTTTATTCTCTGCATGACGAAACTGATGCATTCCCCGCTCGGCGATGCGGTAATAACTGCGTCGCCCTAGTTTTTCTACCGTAAGCCACCCCTCTTTTTGCAGCCTGAATACGGATGTTCTCACGAAACGGTCACTAAACCCCATCGGCTCCAGCAAGAGGCTCAAACTGCCAAGCCAAACTTCACCGCCACGGTGATTCAGAGCGTCCCCATATAAGGAGATAATCAGCGATGTTCCGCTGACAGGCTGTGCATTGAGAGCGTGTTGGATAAAATCGTCAAGTTTATGTGCCATAGTTTCTGTGATTTGCTCAAAAGTGTGTCATAACGTTAGCATAACTGTATCGATAAGCTTAATCGATACGCTTAGAGAAAACCCTTCGGAGCAACATATTGTTGGGAAAATACTATTGAAAAAGGTGCCACCGCTGTTTCATCGCATTTAACTTGCGGTGGCAGAAAGTTATTCGCGTGGTCGGTTGTCGATTACCCGTACCGCTTTACCTTCTGAACGAGGAATGACACCACAATTGACGATGCTGACATCGGTGCTAAGTCCTACGGTCGATTTTATGTGATGGCGCAATTGATGACAGAGGTTGCAACGTTGTTCGTGGTTCAGCAGATCGGGTTCTTTCAGTTCAACTTTGACTGACAAGCAGTCATGGTTACCCTCGTGGTTGACTTCCAATTGATAATGAGGGGAAAGCTCCTTAAAGCGTATAATTTGTTCTTCTATTTGTGATGGGAAAACATTGATGCCACGGATAATCAGCATGTCATCGGAACGGCCGGTGATCCTGTCCATACGCCGCATATTACGTGCTGTACCAGGCAATAAGCGTGTCAGATCGCGGGTGCGATAGCGGATCACGGGCATGGCTTCTTTGCTCAGGGTTGTGAGAACCAGTTCTCCGGTTTCGCCATCTGCCAGATTATTCTGTGTGTCAGGATCAATGACCTCCGGATAGAAATGATCCTCCCAAATGGTAGAGCCGTCGGCGTATTCCAGCGATTCCATCGCAACGCCTGGCCCCATCACTTCGGACAGGCCGTAGATATCCAATGCTTTGATGCCCATGCGTGTTTCAATTTCAGTACGCAAAGCGGCTGTCCACGGTTCTGCGCCAAAGATGCCAATACGTAAGGAGCACGTGCTGGCATTCCCACCCATTTGGCGCTCCAGCTCATCCAGTAAAGTCAGGCAATAAGAAGGCGTCATCATAATGATGTCAGGCTGGAAGTCCATAATCAGTTTTGCCTGTTTTATGGTGTTGCCACTAGACATCGGAATGACAGTTGCCCCCAGTCGTTCGGCACCATAGTGTGCCCCTAAACCTCCCGTGAACAGTCCATAACCGTAAGCAATGTGAACTTTATCTTTGGCACTGACTCCGGCAAAGCGCAGACAACGGGCGATGATATCCGCCCATGTGTCGATATCCCGTTGGGTATAACCTACCACAGTAGGACTTCCGGTCATGCCGGATGATGCATGGATGCGCACGACCTGCTCCATCGGGACGGCGAAGGCATCAAAAGGATAGTGTTCCCGTAGATCTTGCTTGGTGGTGTAAGGAAATTTGGTGATGTCACTGAGTTGCTTGAAATCACTCGGATGGATACCTGCTGCATCAAATTTGTGGCGGTACAGGGGAGCGTTGTTGTAGGCGTGGTTGAGGGTCCATTTCATCTGGTTAAATTGCCACGCCTGAATCTCATCACGTGAAGCAAATTCAATGGCATCCAGAGGTTGTTCAGAGGGTTTTTTTAGGTTTTGTACGTTGTTGCTCATAGTTTCCTGTCCTTTTGTTGATTTGTTTGTAACAGGTTGCTTTTGTCGTTATGTGCACGTAGTGATATGCAGGTGTTGGTTAAGTCAGTTAATCGTGTATCAGTTTTGTTGTTGTAAAAATGATCGTTGTGAAAATAGCTGTTATGAAACACGTTCAAGAATCATGGCGATGCCTTGTCCGACGCCAATGCACATGGTGCATAAGGCGTAACGTCCGGCACGTCGCTCCAGTTCAAGGGTGGCAGTCAGTGCAAGGCGGGCACCGCTCATGCCCAAAGGGTGCCCCAGTGCAATTGCCCCTCCGTTCGGGTTTACGTGCCCTGCATCATCCGGTAACCCCAGTTGGCGCATCACAGCCAGTGCTTGTGCAGCAAAAGCCTCGTTCAGTTCAATAACATCCATTTGATTTAGGGTTAAGCCTGTGAGTGCCAATACTTTACGAGTCGCAGGCAGTGGCCCGATCCCCATGATGCGTGGCTCAACACCACATGTTGCCGTTGCGACGATGCGCGCCCGTGGTGTCAGCCCTTGGCGTAAGACTGCCGTTTCTGAGGCAATGATTAGCGCCGCCGCACCATCGTTAATACCGGAAGCATTACCCGCAGTGATAGTGCCACCTATACGGAATGGGGTTCTGAGCCTTTGTAGTTGTTCGAGTGTTGTTTCTGGTCGGGGATGTTCATCCTGTGAAATGACCGTAGCTACGCCTTTTTTGTTGGTTGGAGGCAGAGTAACAGGGCTGATTTCCTCAGCTAATACTCCACGTCGTTGCGCTATGGCGGCACGTTGTTGGCTGCGCAGGGCGAAGGCATCCTGATCATCACGGCTAATTTGAAACTGATCGGCCACATTTTCCGCCGTTTCTGGCATCGAGTCTGTGCCGAATTTCTGTTGCATCAAAGGGTTAATGAAGCGCCAGCCAAGGGTAGTATCAAAGATCTCAGCCTGTCGGCTGAAAGCGCTGTCTGCTTTGCCCATCACGAAAGGAGCACGGGTCATGGATTCAACCCCCCCGCCAATATCAGTTGGGCATCGCCGGATTTAATACTGCGAGCGGCGAAGGCCAGCGCATCCAGACCAGATCCACACAACCGATTGACTGTCGTGCCAGAGACCGAATTTGGTAGTCCTGCTAACAATAGTGCCATACGTGCGGCGTTGCGATTATCTTCTCCTGCCTGATTAGCGCAGCCGAGGATCACATCATCAATTTGTTCCCAATCCAATGCTGGATAACGAGTCATCAATGCCTGTAGCGGCAGGGCAGCCAGATCATCAGCCCGCAGGCTGGATAGCGCACCACCATAACGGCCGATAGGTGTGCGGAGACCATCACAGATAAATGCATGATTCATGATTGCTCTCCCTGACGGTTTGGCTGGTTTTTTTTCACCGCATTGTCTGAAATAGAGGGACTGAGACGGTGGGCGTAACCGCGGAAAAAAGCCACGGCCTTGCCGTTCTGGTTGGTAATTTCTACGTCGTACAGGCCGGTGTTTTTGCCTTGATGCCGAACAGAAGCGGTGGCGGTCAGTTGATCACCCATCCATACCGGACGGATAAAATCAATGTTGCCTCTGGAAGCGACGGCTGCCAGTCCCTCGCTGTTGCAGGCGTAGGCGAAAGCCGTATCCGCCAGACTGAACAGAATGCCGCCGTGACAACGTTTATGACCGTTTAGCATGTGAGGCATGATCTCCATGCTGAGTCGGGCGAATCCGACATCGATATGTTCGATGTGCATTCCCATATTTTGGGCGCAGGCATCCTGAGCATACATGGCTTCTACGTGATGGCGAGCCAGTTGACTTGCTGTGTTACCATTATTTTGCATGGTCAACCCCTTTCTTGTGTTTTTGAGCTTGCTGGCGAGGGAGTTTGGTATGTCCTGCCGCGAGTTGGCGCAGCAAGGGCACTGGGCGGTAACGGGGTTCCCCATAAAACTTCTGCAAGTTTTCCAACGTATTGAGAATATGTTTCCAACCCAACTGTTCACCCCATGCCAGAGGGCCGATGGGATAATTCACGCCATAGCACATCGCCAGATCGATATCTTCAACGCTGGCGATACCTTTATTAATGGCATCCAGTGCCTCATTGCACAACATAGCAACGGTACGCATGGTTAGCAGGGCGGGATAATCCGGCAAGAGAATAACTTGCTTACCGAGGGATTGCAGAAAACCGATCACCTTTGTCGTTTGTTGGGGCGTATTCTGGCAGGCGGCACTAAGAGTTATGACAGAAGCCAATTGGTGATTGGCAGAAAGATCAAATTGCATCACGGGTGCCCTGACTTCGTCGGCAATCTGTGCACTGGTTCTTCCTTTGGCCAGAATCAAGAACGTTTCATCAACCTGTAAAGTCGGGGAGTGGAATCGGTCATTTTTGTTTTCTTCGAAGATGATCCCATATTGCTGTAACTTAGGCTGTTGTAACAGGGCAACAAAGTGTGGCAATGCTGCCCAATTTCCTGTCGCCTTGATCCGCACAGGCTGTTTTTGTGCTTTGGTGTGTTTCGGCTCTATTTTAGGTTGTGGCTGGGTCTCTTTTGTTCCTCCGTTTTTTCTTACGCTGTTGTTTCCTTTTATATCATAGGCATAGAAACCACGACCGCGTTTGCGTCCAAGATGATCGGCATCCACCAGCTCTTTTTGCAGCAGTGAAGGCTGGAAACGGGGATCGTAATGGAAGGCATGGAACAGGGATTCAGTCACAGTATAGTTAATGTCATTGCCAATCAAATCCATCAGTTGTAATGGTCCCATCGCAAAACCGCCGGATTCTTTAAGGACAGTATCCAGTGTGGCGGGTGTCGCAATCCGTTCTTCCAGTGCGCGCAGGGTTTCAGCATAGAATGGACGGGCGATGCGATTGACGATAAACCCCGGCGTAGAACGGCAAATCACAGGCTGTTTTTTCCAGCCCGTCACGAGGGTTTTGAGTGTTGCCACGGTTTGAGAGGACGTTTCCAAACCTTGTACGATCTCTACCAGCTTCATCAGCGGAGCTGGATTGAAAAAATGTAACCCTGCCATGCGCTGCGGGGCAGACAGAACACGGGCAATGGCGGTAATCGACAATGATGAAGTATTGCTGGCAAACAGGGTTTGGTGTGAACAGATGGATTCCAGTTGCTGGAAGAGATCCTGTTTGGCTTCCAGTTGTTCGATAATGGCTTCGATCACCAGACCACACGGTGCCAGTGCATGTAACGAATTCACCTGAGTGATGCGCTGTAACAAGGCTTCTGTTGCGCTGGCTTCAGCTTTACCTGCTTCCACACGTTGATACAGGCGGGTACGTAAATTGTCCAACGCCTGACAGACCGCTTCGCCCTTGAGGTCAAACAGCAGGACGGAATGTCCTGCCTGAGCTACAACCTGGGCAATGCCGATTCCCATTGTTCCCGCACCGATAACGGCTATGGAACCGCAGAGGTGAGGCGTGTTCATGATCATTTCCCCTTGAACGTCGGCTGGCGTTTTTCAATGAACGCATTGACACCTTCACGGAAATCTTCGCTATATCCGCACTGGCGTTGTAAATCTCGTTCGAGAACAAGCTGTTGTTCCAGTGTATTAGTTGCGGCTGCATAGGTGGCTTGTTTGATGCAGCCAAGAGCCAAGGTAGGTTGAGTAGCAAGGTGTAGGGCGAGCTTCTGGGTTTTATCTTCCAACTCTTCTGGCGCAACGACTTGCCAGATCATGCCCCAATCCAGTGCTTGTTCAGCGCTGATTTTGTCGCCTAAAAGTGCCATCCCCATTGCCCGCGCTTGTCCAATCTTATGGGGCAGAAACCAGCTACCGCCAGAATCGGGTGTCAGGCCAATACGGCAGAAAGCCTGAATAAAGCTGGCAGTGCGGGAGGCAATAACAATGTCACAGGCCAAAGCAAGGGAGACACCCGCACCAGCCGCCACGCCGTTGACGGCGCAGATAATGGGCTTAGGCAAGGAAGTCATACGCCGGATCAGTGGATTGTAGTAGCGTTCAACCGATCGGCCGAGATCAGGAATACTGCCATCAGAAATGATGGCATTGCGATCATTTAAGTCTTGTCCGGCACAGAAGCCGCGTCCGGTTCCGGTGAGCAGGACACAGCGCACGGATCCATCCTGTTCAGCAATATCCATTGCCTGACTTAATTGTTGGTGTAGTTCCTCGTTAAAGCTATTGAGGCATTCTGGACGGTTGAGAGTAATGCTAAGGACACCTGCTTGTATATCAGTCAGTACCGTTGACATGTTTTCCATCTGTCAGAACCCCTTAAATGTTGGTTTACGTTTTTCTAAAAAGGCGGAGATGCCTTCCTGACGATCGGTTGTACCTGCCAAAGCAACAAAGTGTTGGCGTTCGGTGAGTAGCCCTTGTGACAGGCTGGTTTCTTGTGCGGCTTTGAGGGCGGCTTTGGCTGCCCGCAATGCCAGAGGAGAAAATTCACTGATGCGTTGGGCGAGTTGCTGTGCACGCTCTAATGTCAGGGCATCAGTGCAGACTTCGCTTACCAGCCCCGCGTCCAGAGCGCGATGGGCATCGATAGCCTCGCCGGTTAATACCATCTGGTAAGCCAGTGCCTTGCCGACGCTGCGGATGAGTCGTTGTGTTCCCCCCGCCCCTGGCATCAGCCCTAGGGTGATTTCTGGTAGACCAAAACGGGCGTTTTCTCCACAAATCACCAAATCACAAGCCAATGCCAGTTCGCAGCCCGCGCCAAGTGCGTAGCCATTGACAGCGGCGATCAGAGGCTTGCTGATATTATTTAAACGTTGCCAAAGTTGTGGACGGCGATCAGTCATAGCTGTCGCAATGTTTTGTTGTTGCAGTTCTTTCAGGTCGGCACCTGCCGCGAAACAGCGCGCTGATCCCGTAATAACAATGGCGCCTGTTCCGCTATCCGTATCCGCGAATTCCAATTGCTGCACGAGTTGTTCCAGACAGTCATTACTGAGGGCATTGCGCACTTCTGGCCGATTTAGGGTCAATGTGCGTACTTTTTGCTGCTGGTGGCATAAAATCCATTCCTGACTCATGGTAGCTCCTCACAAGCATATGAAAGTGGTTAGATATCAAAATCGACAACTACGCCATCGCCTTTCGGCCATGACTGGCAGCTTAAGATATAACCGGCAGCCAATTGATCAGGTTCCAGGCTGTAGTTCATCCTCATGTCCACTTCACCGGATTTAAGCCGGCATTTACAGGTAGCACATACCCCTCCTTTACAGGCGTAGGGTAAGTCTGCGCCCTGACGCAATGCGGCATCGAGGATACTGTCATCTTCGGTGTTCATGGCAATGTGGAGGGTGCGGCCATCCAGATGGATCTCAACGCGAGTCTTACTGCGTTCTGCGGGATTGGCTGAGCGGGGCTTTATTGTGGCTTGTCCGGTATTGAAGCGTTCACTATGGATACGCTTAGCAGGTATCCCCGCCTGTTCCAGCACAGAATGAGCATCATCCAACATGGCTTCCGGTCCACAGAGAAAAGCATGGTCGAATTGGGTAAAATTGAGCAGGATTTTACCAACGCGGTTCAGGTGTTCAGTATCAATACGTCCGTTAAACAATGGGCTATCAGTGGATTCCTGACTAAACAGGTACAACACCTGAAAACGGCTCAGATAGCAATTCTTGAGATCGGCCAGTGCTTCTTTGAACATGACAGAGCGACTGGTACGATTGCCATAAATAAGCGTAAAAGTACTATTGGGTTCTAGTGCCAGCGTACTTTTGATGATCGATAAAATGGGAGTGATACCCGAACCGGCGGCGATAGCCAGATAATGCCCCTGTTGGTCGGTATCGGGGTGATGACCAAAATTTCCTTGTGGCTGCATGACTTCCAGCTCATCCCCGACTTTTAATTGTTGGTTGATGAAAGTCGAAAAGCGGCCTTGATGAATGGCTTTGACACCAATTTGTAATACATCATCCAACGGTGAGCTACAGATGGAGTAGCAGCGGCGTAGTTCTTCGTTATCTACTTTCGCCTTGAGTGTCAGGTGCTGGCCAGGGTGATAAGAAAACTGTTTTTTCAGCGCTATAGGAATATGCAGAGTAACGACCACAGCATCCGGCGTTTCTCTTTCGATGGCGGCAACGCTTAAGCGGTGAAAGCCATGTGAGCGTGTTTGATGCAAAGTGGACATCTTCTACTTTCCTCGTTAAGTGCATCCTCGTTAAATGCATTTGAAATAATCAAATGGTTCCCAACAATCTCGACAGCGATAGAGGGCTTTGCAGGCAGTAGAACCAAATTCGCTGATTTTTTCTGTTTCATGGCTTTCGCAGTACGGACAGATGATGGGATCTATGTCTGCCGTCTTTTCGCAAGATAATCCCTGAGGTGGGGCAATGCCGGATTCTCGCAAGCGTTGTTTGGCCTCTGCATTTATCCAGTCGGTGGTCCATGCGGGGTTCAGGCTCACTTCGACATGCACCGGAGAAAAGCCTGCTTGTGCCAGAATTTCCTGAATAGTTTCGATCAGGTACTCCGTCGCAGGACAGCCGGAATAGGTTGGGGTAAATATCACCCGCCAGCCGTTTTGCAAGGACGTGACAGCCCGTATCATGCCGAGATCAGTAATGGAGAGTGCAGGCAGTTCTGGATCAGCAATCTGGTGCAGGCATTGCCAGATTTGATGAATTTCTGGCGGTTGTATCTCTGAATAAAAACATAGCTGTTCCATGATCTTCTCCCATTACCCTCTGTTTTCTATTCGTTTTTGTCACCAGTTGCAGTTGGGGTAGGTGCGTTGCAGGTATTGCATTTCTGCCAATATGTATCCCAAATGTTCTGTGTGCAGTCCTTGTTTTCCACCTTGGCGATAAGGTGCCTCCTGTGGAATTTCTAGAGTGGCTTCGGTGAACGTTTCGTTGATGATTTGTAGCCACGGTTCATGCAGGGTGTCGGGATCAACGGCAATGCCCGCTTCTGCCAATTGCTGCTCTATTTCGTCGCAATGGAAGAGTTCGCCGGTAAAGCGCCACAGTTGATTAACGGACTGTTGGATTTTTGCGTGGCTCAGTTCTGTTCCATCCCCCAATCTGATCATCCAGCCTCGGCTAAATCGCAGGTGATATTCCACCTCCTTCAACGATTTGGCACTAATGGCCGCTAACTGGGGATCTCGGCTTTGTCCCAGAGCCTGATGCAGCAAGACGTGGTAGGCATCGATAAAAAACTGACGTACCAAGGTGTCGTTAAAGCCGCCATTAGGTTGTTCCACCAGCAGCAGATTGCAGAATTCGCGTTCATTACGCCAAAACGCCAAATGATCTTCATCCTGTCCTGAAAGAGTAGCGGCATAACTGAGGAAATGGCGTGCTTGCCCCAATAGGTCGAGCCCGATATTGGACAAGGCGAGGTCAATTTCCAGTTCTGGCGCATGTCCACACCATTCGCACAGGCGCTGTGCCAGAATCAGCGGAGTATCTCCCTGACGAAGTACATATTTGAATAAGGCATGATTGGGTGATGAAATACTGTGTATATTCATATTCTCATCCCTTACATATTCTTGATGCCATCAGGGATGGTGTAGAAAGTCGGATGACGGTAAATTTTGTCCTCCGATGGCTCGAAAAAAGCGCCACGCTCTTCCGGTTGTGAAGCCACCAGATAGATGGATTTCACTGCCCAGATGGAGCAACCTTCATTGCGTCGCGTGTAAGCATCACGTGCATTTTCCAGTGCCATTTGATCATCTGCTGCGTGAAGGCTGCCGACGTGACGGTGCGCCAATCCCTGTTTACTACGGACAAAGATTTCATACAGTGGCCAATCGGTATCTTTCATTAGAGTCACTCCCTTTGATGCTGTTCGGGTAACGCCTGAAATTAAGCGGTATGGTTTCTGCTCGCCCTTTTTTTGGCGTGAACAGAAGCCGCTTCCCGTACCCAACTCCCGCTTTCCCAAGCCTGGCGTTTGGCTTCCAGACGTTCGTGATTGCATATCCCCTGCCCTTTCAACACTTGATAGAATTCATCCCAGTTAATTTCACCAAAACAGTAATGTCCTGTTGTTTCATCCCAAGCCAGCTCAGGATCGGGAGCTGTCATACCCAAGGCTTCCAACTGGGGCACAGTGTTGTCGATGAATTTTTGCCGCAGTTCATCATTGCTGAATCGCTTGATTTTCCAGGCCATGCTCTGGGCGCTGTTGGGGGAATCACTGTCATTGGGACCAAACATCATCAATGTCGGCCACCAGAAGCGGTTAATGGCATCTTGTAACATGGCACGCTGGGTTTCGCTGCCATTCGCCAGCACCGTTACCGCTTCATAACCTTGGCGCTGGTGGAAACTTTCTTCCTTGCAGATTTTCACCATCGCGCGGGCGTAGGGACCATAAGAGGCACGGCACAAAGCAACCTGATTAACAATCGCCGCACCATCCACCAGCCAGCCAATCACGCCAACATCTGCCCAACTGAGGGTGGGATAGTTAAAGATCGAGGAATATTTCATCCTGCCATCCAGCAGTTTTTGGTAGATGTCCTGACGGGAACAGCCCAATGTCTCAGCGGCGCTGTAGAGATACAGCCCGTGTCCTGCTTCATCTTGTACTTTCGCCAGCAATATGGCCTTGCGACGCAGTGTCGGGGCACGGGTGATCCAATTGGCTTCCGGTAACATGCCGACTATTTCCGAGTGTGCGTGTTGACCGATCTGGCGTATCAGGTTTTGGCGATAGGCTTCGGGCATCCAATCTTTAGCCTCAATAGAGAGGTCTGCTGCTATTTTTGCCTCAAAGCTCGCCTGAAGTAGATCAATTGTCATGCGTGACTCCATTATGATTCTTATTTTTGATATAGGAAATAAAAATGAATCACTTTATGTAACCGCAAATCTACAAAATGGTAACAAAATAGCAAACACAAAAATTGTTTATTTGTTGTTCACATCACAATATGAATTTTTATTCTTTATAAAACAATAGATTAATTATTTTTATTTAGCGGTGGGATAAATATTAACAAGTGATTGGGTGCAGATGTTTGTATTTTGTTAATTATATGGCTGGTTTTGTTAATCGTATATGTGATACATAAATGGCATTCCATTACTTAATGATTGTCTCATTGGTTAAATCGGTGGAGAAAAAAATGCAACAGTTAACGAGTTACATTTGTGGTGACTGGGTTTATGGGCAAGGTAATCCCAGAATTATCCATCATGCAGTCAGCGGCGAAGCGTTGTATCAGGTATCTTCAGAAGGTTTGCCATTGGCAGAAAGTCTAGTTTACGCCCGTGAAAAAGGAGGAAGAACATTGGCTGCGATGACGTTCCAGCAACGTGCGCAGATGATGAAGGCAGTTGCAAAACACTTGCTTGCCAATAAAGAAGCACTGTATGCCATTTCCACAGAAACAGGTGCAACCCGTGCGGATAGTTGGGTGGATATTGAGGGGGGCGTAGCAACCCTGTTCTCGTATGCCGGATTAGCAGGGCGCGAATTGCCGGATGATACCCTGTGGCCGGAAGATGAGATGATCCCGCTGTCTAAACAATCCCAGTTTGTGGCACGCCATGTGCTGACTTCCCGCTCCGGTGTTGCATTGCATATCAATGCGTTTAACTTTCCTTGTTGGGGGATGCTGGAAAAATTGGCACCAACGTGGATGGCAGGTATGCCAGCGATTATCAAGCCTGCTACGGCATCTGCCCAACTGACACAGGCGATGGTGAGAATGATCATCGATAGCGGTTTGGTGCCGGAAGGGGCATTGCAATTGATTTGTGGTGGCATTGGTGATCTGTTTGATCATCTTGATTATCAGGATGCCGTGACGTTTACCGGCTCGGCACAAACAGGGCAGAAGTTGCGTGTCCATCCCCGACTGATAGAAAAATCCATTCCTTTTACGATGGAAGCCGATTCGCTTAACTGCTGCATTTTAGGCGAGGATGTGACACCTGACATGCCGGAATTCGGCGTTTTCATTAAGGAAGTGACTCGTGAAATGACGGCGAAGGCCGGTCAGAAGTGTACGGCTATCCGGCGCGTTATTGTCCCTGCCAGCCAAATGGAAGCAGTCAAACAAGCGCTGCTCAAGCGGTTATCTGGTGTGGCAGTTGGTGATCCTACTTTGCCTGAAGTGCGCATGGGGGCGTTGATTAACCTGGAACAGCGTGATGAGGTGCAGGCGAAAGTCAACGAATTGCGCAATAGTGGTTGCGAGGTTTTGTGTGGCGGTTCACTGGATAAACTCGTACTGACAGGCGATAGCAACAGTAATGGCGCATTCTATCCACCGACGTTGCTCTACTGCGCTGCGCCAATGACTAATCAGGTAGTACACAGCACGGAAGCTTTTGGGCCGGTTGCCACATTAATGGCGTATCAGGATACTGAGCAGGCGATTGCATTGGCGATGATGGGACAAGGTAGTTTGGCGGGGTCATTGGTGACGGCAGATGAGCAGATTGCAGTTCAGGTGATCCGTGCGACAGCATGTGCTCATGGCCGTATGTTGGTGCTGGATGAAGCGGCTGCTGCGGAATCCACGGGACACGGCTCCCCGCTACCCATGTTGGTACATGGTGGGCCAGGGCGTGCTGGTGGTGGAGAAGAGTTGGGGGGCTTGCGTGCCGTGAAACACTATATGCAGCGTACAGCGATTCAAAGCAGCCCAAGTATGCTGGCAGCGATTGGTCGTGAGTGGGTGCGTGGCGCGAAAGTGAAGGAAGAACCGATTCATCCATTCCGCAAGTACTTTGAACAAATTGAAATTGGTGAAAGTTTACTGACTGCTCGCCGGACGGTGACGGAAGCGGATATCGTAAATTTCGCCTGCCTGAGTGGCGATCATTTTTACGCTCATATGGATAAAATCGGCGCGGCTGAATCCTTGTTTGGCGAGCGTGTGGCACATGGTTATTTTGTCGTATCGGCTGCTGCGGGTTTGTTCGTTGATGGTGCGGTAGGGCCGGTGCTTGCCAACTACGGTATGGAAAACCTGCGTTTCATTGAGCCGGTTAAGATTGGCGATACTATCCAAGTTCGTTTGACCTGCAAGAAGAAGATTAAGAAAGTCCAGAAGACGCCGGAAGATAAACCACATGGTGTGGTGATGTGGGATGTGCAGGTGTTGAATCAGGAACAACAGCCGGTGGCGCTTTATAGCATCCTGACGTTGGTAGAACGGCAGCAAAGTGATTTTGCGGCGTCGGTATAATCACAGTTAGGATAAGCGTTGTTAAGTCAGGGAAACAGAGTGGCCTGAGGGGATTTGTCAAAGGCAAGGGCAGCGGTAATCCTCAGGCTGTTTATTAAAGTTTAAATTCAGGCTGGATTTTATCGGTATCATATGTGAGTTGTAACGTTCGGAATAATTTTTCCAATGTTGCTATTAAATACATGCTAAGTATAAAAATGGTATATCTGTCTACTTATTTCTTTCTGACCAATATGAAGACCAGCGGGCAGCATCCAATCTCGTTTTAGATTGCGATAAGCAGAGCCAGCCGCCAAAATGGGGGAAGACTTCCTCAAGATGCGAGTGAACAGCGTGTTTAATCCTCTTCTAAAATTCTTGGACCGGCTCCATCTTGTCCAAGAACATCATTCGGATTACGTAAAGGACACTCGGTTAACGAAAGGCATCCACATCCAATACAACGACCTAAATTATCCCGTAATCGGATGAGTTTTTTAATGCGCTGATCCAGAATATCCTGCAATTGTAGAGAAAACGTTAGCCATTGTTCGGCTGTCAATTTACTATCAGGTGGGAATTGTTCTAGTGCTTTTTTTATCTCTTTCAGAGAGATACCAGTGTTTTGTGCAACTTTGATGATCGCAATATAACGCAATACAATCGAAGGAAAACAGCGTTGGTTACCTTGATTGCGTGAACTTTTGATTAGCCCTTTCGATTCATAAAAATGGAGGGCAGATATAGCAACTCCGCTACGTTTTGATACCTCTCCGATAGTTAATGCCCGATTAAAATCGATGGATTTATCTTTCTCCATATCTATGAACCTTAATTTGACTTTAGATTTTATACTGCACTGCTTTTTTTGTAATTTGAAAAAAGAAGTGCTTTTTCTCTGAAAATTATACGAGCCTTAGCAGGGACCATAATCCCAGCCCCTGAAGCGGTCACTTTAGTGTAAATTCACTTTTTCATTTCGATAATATAGTAACAACCATTTTCTGTGGAAAAATTCAAGCTGTAGATATTTGTAATAGATAATCCCGCCTGTTTTGCCATAAATTCAAATTCTGATTGATACCGTTTCCGGCCTAACAGAAGAGTATCTATATATAAATCAAATGACACTGCCTCATTTGGTTCTTTAATCATATCAATAATATATAAAACGGAATTTTCTCGCATGGATTTCTGGCAATTTTTGAGAATATCAATGGCTTTATTATCCGGCCAGTCATCCAAAACATTTTTTATGCTATAAGCATCATATCCTGATGGAATAGCAGAGAAAAAATTACCATTAATGAAAGTAATTCCGTCTGATTCTTGTCTGGTAAAACCATATTGATCCATAACGTGACATTGGATATGTGGATAATTCATTTTTATATTTTTTGCAAAAGAACCCACCCCACCCCCGATATCAATAAATGAAGAAATTCCATTGAGAGGGATATGTTCAATAATATGTTTATTCATTTTATCGGTCATTTTTGCCAATAAATTATCAAAAATAGTTTTGATGGTTTTATTATGTTCATGATTGAGATAATCAAAAAATGGCTCATGATGGGTAAGTTCAAAAGCAGATTTTTCATTCCTTTTACTTAAGGACGCACTATATTGTGACCAGGAGTTCCAGAAGGCAGGATCTAATTCAAACTTTATATATAATGTTTCAAAGCTATTTGGATCACTGAGTGATGCCCATTGTTCAGTAAGGTAAAATTTATCATCTTTTTTTGTTAACACATTAAGTGTTTGCATATAATTCAATAGACTATGGAATCTATCTTGATAAACATTGCATAACTGAGCAATTTGTTCCACGGTTTTGCCATCTTGGGTACTTAAATACAGTGGTGCTTTACTGTCTACAAAAGCATATAGTGCATTCGATTTACGATAGGCAGTAACCATTTCCAATGACATTATTATTCTCCTTATTCAAATTTTTAAATAATTTGAAATACATTGGGTGTTTTTATTTTAAATTTTATGATTATTTATTTCCCCTGGTTAATGGGCACACTATAAAACCTCAAGCTAACTTGAGGTCAAGTAATATTAATCTAACTACATCTAATGTTTTTTGAAAGTATGCGATTTACCACTGGTCTGTGCCCTGTTATTTCAACTGGCAGCTTTCCCGTAAAATGCGCATGACGGTATTTGCGCCGCTACGGTTAGGATTGATGCGGATCATGCGTTGTTCCAGAGTGGGATCTGTCTGACGAAAGGTGGCGGAAATGCGGTAAAACAGGGGGGGGATTTCAAATTTTGACTCTGCACCTACCGGATAAGGTAGTGCGCCGAGTGTATGGGCTGTGGCGAGTACTCTTTCTGCAATGGGATCGTGGAATTCCACTAATAATACTTTCGATTGGGCATTGGCGAGAAAGGCGTATTTTACCTGTGGCAACTCTCCTTGGTTCAAACGAGTAACCAGTTCGTTATTCACTTCGGCCTGTACTGCGTGCATAACGGGCGCGAATACCATACCACGAAGGGCTTCCATTGCCTGATAACCCTGGATCTGGCAGCCACCGGAGTACATGTTGTGGCGCAGATTATCAATGATTGCTTGCTTTCCTACAATTAACCCAACGCCTTGTGGTCCCAATAATTTGAAGCAAGAGAACGTGGAAAGGGTTGCGCCATATTGACAACCGATGTGTGCCACTTTCATCGCCGCGTAGTTATCATCGACTAATGAAGGTATGTCATATTGATTCAGGATGTCGATAACCTCTTGTAGGGAATAACTGTCAGACATCTTCTGGCGGGTATGTTGAATAAGGGTGGCTACGGGTTGATATTGCTGAATGGTGGCAACAAGTTGCTCTGTGTGGTTGAAATCTGCCTGAACGACACGAAGCCCCATTTGTTCAATTGATGCCTTGGTTGTGGGATAAATCGGTGCATTATGCACAAGTAACGTTGAATTGGGGCTGACCAAGGCGGCCAGCCCTGCGCGTAGTGCACCTGTTCCTGCCCCATTAACAAAAGCGGCGGTTTCAGCACCAAAAAACTCTGCAATTACCGCCTCAATGCGTCGGGTCATCCGCGGTTGGTGAAGATCTGGGACCAAGCCCAGATCACCTTGCGAAAGAAAATCAGCACCAGGAAAGTGATGACAGATAATATCAACCAGCTTGAATTGTTGCTGTTGAGCTTGTGCCATCGTCATGCTTTGCAATGGATAGGTTTTCATTTCTTATTTTATTCCCAGCAGAAAGAGCAAGTTTGCCAGAATGCCCACAATGATTGTTGCGATTGGGCCGATAGCCATTTCCACTAAAGGACGTTTGGATGTACGGTTAAGCAGGTAGATACCCGCCACGATCATAAAGCCCATGCCTGGCAAAATAGCGTTGGCGGCAATCATCGCACCAACCAACAAGGCAACTTCGAGCATTTTGGTGATCGCGGTACGAATATGTCCGCTGCATGCTTTCACTCCAGGGTATTTATCCAACCAGATAGCGATTTTTGCCAGTAGCTGAATTTCAATGAACATGGTGATGCCGCCTGCAACAAAGGCAATCCACGGGTTGTTGGTTGCCAGCCCTGCCACAAACACAAATTTCATGCCATTTGGGCTATAAACGCCTGTGGCTATCGCCGTCGTACCCACTAATGGAATAAAGCCGATGGCACGTGCCAGTGCTACCAGCAATGCATTGGTCTGCTCACCTTGCGCCATCAGTTGCAGGGAAACTGGCCCTTCCGCCAACAGGCTAAAAGACATGGTAGCAGCACTGGCGGTCAATCCGCCGCACAGGATTAACAGCCATTTATTTTTTTGAATACGTTCTATACGAGTAGAAAATAAGCCGACCAAGACTTCATTGCTGCCTTTTTGCTCCGCTGACTGTGTTGGCCGTTCACGCATTGCAAAGTAGAACATGGCAATCATCGATAGCAATAGTGCGGCTCCGTTAGGGTCAATGCTGACGGGTTTTTCGATCATCCCTCCAAAGCTCAACGGGCCAATGGCCTTGGTTGCCAGATAGCCGAACAGTGCGGTGAACATGACCAAAAGCCCTTTGCGATAGCCATATTGATAGCCGACAACCATCGCAGGAAACAGGGCAAAGCAAGCGACAATCGGGTCGCCCACTTTCTTGAGATCATCGGTAAAATTGACGGGTAACATGGCGAATAGTTCCACCACTGAACGCAGGCCAGCCAGCAACGCGATGGCATATAGGGCACCGATAATGCCTGAAGCGATAAAACCTCTGCGGCTGTTAGCACACCAAATCCCGATCATGTCTGTACCGAGTAACAGGCTGTGAACCAATACAATTGGGGCTGTAAGTGAAAAAGGAATACCGAAGCCAACAACCAAACCAATGCTCAGGGCGAAACTGGTTGCGGCAAGTGCTTTGCGACTCATGCGGCCTTCAAGGTATTCCGGCAAAAGTGGGCGCAGGCCATCGTGGAAAACAGCGATGCCACGGTTTGCCATCATAGCGGCAATGGCACCAATGGCTGCCAATAACCCTGCTTTAAAAGGATCGACTTCCATCAATCTCAGCAGAAAATCATGGAAATGTTGCATGATTGCCTCCTTACAGTGAGATGATGGTACTGATGAGCACAGGCAGGACGATATCAATATCCTGGCCTGTAAAACCAAATGCCTTCTTGCCTGCTTTCACATGGGTGATGATCTCGTCATTAGACAAGATTTTTCCCGGCATTCCGATGGTGGCACATTGCTTTAATCCAATGAGAGCAATTGCCATTGCCAGCGCGCCACCACCACCTGTATTGCATGCGCCAAAATAGTAATCCGCTTCGCCATTTTTAATTGCCATCGCCGCGTCAATATCATTCATGATGGTAATGGCGGTGGCTTTATTGCCTGCCAGTTGACGAATACCTTCGGCTATTGCCTCTTTCTCTATTTGTCCACCAACGACAAATTTCATGCTGTTATCCCTCTCTTTGTATCTTCATATCGGATTGCTTTTTGAAAAAGCTATGTTTTTAGAATTAACTTATTTTAATTTTCTATTTTATAGGTTTATTCTTTATTTAATCTTGCCTTGGAAAAATTGTGCAGGATTATCACGTAGCATTTGGTCTATCTGTTTCTGGCAAAAATCGGCTTCCAGCAACATGGGAACAAATACAGTTAACAGGTAATCGAAGCCATTTCCCCCATTATTTTTTAAATGAGATCGACGTGTGATATCTTGGGAAAGCATGATCCGATCAAGCAACCCACGCTTGGCAATCTCCTGCAACATGGTAATGCGCCGACTGTCGGGATAATAATTATTCTTGCCGATTGTATCGAATTGTACCCATGCTCCGGCCTCTAGCAGCGGAATAATGGTGTCCAGGTTATCTCTCAGATCACAGTGACCGATAGACACATATTCAGGGGAAACGCCAAACTCCTTTAGTAACGCTAACTGCTCACATCCCATTGTGCTTAATGTGGTGTGGGTGGAAATGGGACAGCCTGTTGCCTGGTGTGCTAATGCCGCAGCTATAAACACCTTTCGCTCATCTTTCGTGATTTTATCGAGGCTAGAGCCAATTTCTGCAATTATCCCTGCTTTTAATACAGTGCCATCAATGCCAGTTTCAATTTCAGCGATCATGTCATCGGCAATGGCCTGTACACTTAACTCACTGAAATGGGCAGGGAAGAATGGTTGTTTATAATAGCCAGTCGAGGCAATGATATTGATGTGAGTATCACGCATCAGATCCAGCAGAAAAGCCGCGTTGCGTCCCATATAACGATTGGTCATCTCCACGATGTTTCTTACCCCAAGGGCGTAGAGGTGACGAAGTTCTTCTACGATCAGATCGTATTGATCTAATCGACAATCTAGGCTTCCTTTCACATCAGAGAGATCGATATGCAAGTGCTCATGTACATAGGTGTAGCCTGAAACATCAATCAAGTTATTTGCCTTTATTGCCAAACGGCCGGATCATGCGGTAATTCCGTTATAGCGAAAATAATATTATTTAATGATGGGATGATATTATTTGTAATACCCCTATTGAGGGATTAGTTAGGATAACCACTATTTTTCCAATTTCCTTGACTGTCATAAATGCCTTCAAGTTTTGGAGAGCCAGATTGAATACCTGAAACAAGGGCTACATCGCTGCGCGTTGTGAAAATTTGAGGACGAAAACACATGATTACCGGACTACCAATAGGGTGATTGCCTGCCAATGGAAGGTGGTAGTCAATGCA
Source organism: Xenorhabdus ishibashii (assembly GCF_002632755.1). Classification (NCBI taxonomy): domain Bacteria; kingdom Pseudomonadati; phylum Pseudomonadota; class Gammaproteobacteria; order Enterobacterales; family Morganellaceae; genus Xenorhabdus; species Xenorhabdus ishibashii. The sequence continues at coordinate 1,803,959 of NZ_NJAK01000001.1, forward strand.
GGGTTCACCCAGACGCAGTATGCGTACTTTTTTAGCAGGGATGATACCAGAAGGGATGGTGCGTTCAGGAAGAACCAATGCACATTTCATATTCCCGCGTTTATAATATCCGCCACCATAGCAGTAACTATTACCATCATAGTGATGGGAAATTTCTGTGAGATAGACCATCGCAATATGTTCCGGCTCTCGGCCACAGATATTGGCGGGGATGGTTCCGGTCAAGGCATGTCCTGGTTCCAGATGGGTGGCGCCGTATTTGGCCAGCAATGGTATGGTATTACAGCTTGAGGCAGCCGGAGCATTGATCTGTGAAAGTTTGATGCCAAGTTGTTCCAGTCGGTTCCGCGCCCGAATGAGGGTGAGCAAATTGGGGGTGGGTAAGGTTATTTGATACTGTGAATCCCATGACAGGCAAGGAAAATGCGTCAGTCCGCTCAATTTTATGCCTGGCATGTGCTTTAAGGCATCGACAACGCTATCGAGTTCATTAAAGGAGATTCCTGCTTCTTGGCCGGAAAAGGTGATATCTCTTTTATCAAATATTTTCAGCATGATGGGCTGAATTCGCCCCAATTTTTCCGCACTATCCGAGATGGCCTGAGCCTTTTCAAGGGAAAACACAGTAATGACACTTGGATTGTGTTTGAGCATGGTCTCTATTAAATGAGTTGGTGTCTGCACTAAGTGGCCGATGTGGCACAGTGGAATACCATGCTGGCTTAGGCTATAGGCTTCCCTGAAATCGACCGCCACGACACCACGATAACCGAGTTCAAGTAACTTTTTAGTCAGCCATGGGTTACGTCCAATTTGTTTGGTCATCAAATAGAGTTCAATGTCATATTGCTTTGCAACTTGTAGCAAGCGCCGGCCATTGTCTAAAACCTGATCGACGTCAATGATGTAGGTATCTGGCAATATTGCACCTTGTTGCCAAAGATCTTTTGTAACTTCAATCAATTTGGGGTTCTGTTTTTTTAGTGTCTCAATAAACATAGGGATCCCTCCGTGGCTGCAAAGCTGTATGAAATCAAAATGTTTTGCAGATAAATTTTCATTTTTTTGAATATTTTTATGAGAATCAAAAGCTAATCTCTTTCGAGTGAAAATATTAAACCATATAAATTTACCAACAGATAGCCTTCCTCATTGGGATGTAAGGCCACGGTAAATTTTTTGATTAGAGAGCGATGCATTGTGAGTAATTGATTGTAGTGTTCAGATTGTTCAAGTTTTGCCAATATTTCTTTATCCAACGGGGAGATTATTTCGCCACGACGTGAACGCATGAAAGCACTTGCCATGTGGGTAAGTGCCATTTCACCTTGTGGATGACGGATAGGGATGAGCCAGATATCTTCCAGAACATGCACAACTTCCAGCATGTTATCGTAGATATCTTGATCGATAACGCCACCTTTTAGCAGGATAGTTAGCCGTTGTTCTATCATTGCTTTTTGTTATACGTAGGTGTTAATCAACAGTTTATTTTGGTTCAATAAACGGGTTCTATGATGCCTGCTACTACGTTTTGTTGATGGGTCAACAATAGCTCCTGATCAACCATAGTATGCAGGAGCTGCTGGATGGGAATATTATCCTTTCGGGTCAGGATAACGGCTTCAGAAGCTTTGATAAAACACTCCGAATTGTCGTCAGGAAGTTGGGTCATCAGGCCTTGTGATATTAGTTCATGGCCTTGTCCAACGTTCCAGATGGCCGCATCAACGTGACCTTTTATGATTTGATTTAGGCACTCATGATAGGAGACCTCGACCAATTCAATCTCTTTGTCAGCAAAGTATTGCTTTGTCATTATTTTTTGGTCTGCTGAGGTGCTATCTAATCCAACGCGACGAATTGATTCCATTTCGCCATTACGAAAGATTAACCTGTGCCTGTCTGTATAACTTTGTGTCCCTAGTGAAAGCGCAATATATAGATCTTTATTTTCTTGGTGCTGCTCTGCGGCAAGTCTTGATGTTACTGCTAAGTCGTAAACACCATTCAGTAAACATTCAATACGGATATCTGAGCCACGCATGTGTGCAAAGTAAAAGGGAACGCCTGCACACAATGCTTTTAGACCACTTGCCAGCCCTTCATAAGCACGGGTATATGGGAGCGGCATCGCACAAACCACATTGCCAATATCGGCATACTGCAACAGTAATTTGTGGTTTATCTGTGCAAGAAAGCTACCATTACGACCGCGACGCTTAATTCCAACCACTTGTGCCTGTTCGAGAGATTTTAATGCTGCTTGCATCAAGCCCACGGACAATCCACATTCTTTAGCTAGTAACTCTATGGTTTTCAGTCGGTTACCACATTTTTCAGCGAGAAGGTAACGAGCCAAGAATGACTGTGCTATCCCCTCTTTCTTAATGAATGTTTGGCTCATCATGACAAGTTGTTATCCATTCCCATTTATATTCATAAAATTGAACATAAATCGCAATAAGTGAATTAAAGAAAGGGGATTAATATCACAATTACAAAAAAAATGAAAATTTAAAAAATGATAAAGTCTAATATTATCAATATGTTGGATATATATTTCAATTTTTTATTGAAGATATAAAAATTGCCACTATGGAAGAATATAGGGAGGGTGAAAGTATTATTGATGATTACTCACTGTATTTTTCTGGATATATGGTGATTTTTTCTACGCTATTTATCACGCAACAGAATAATTAGGCTATATTCTGCACCTTATTTTTGCATGAATCAATAAAATATCCTATGAAGTGAGGCTTATTTAAAAAAAACAAAATTTAGTTTTTTATTGCCATATCAAATAATAACTTTGGTTTATTTCTGGTTTATATTTTAGGGGGTTATATTTTCAGCCATAGTTGAAGATAAATTATGTTATTTCTTTATTTGTCATGCAGATAAAGCATTCAACAAACATTGAAACCAGGAAAAATATTATGAATATCTTATCCATTGAAATTATTTTATTGATATTACTTCCGTGTCTGGTCAATGCAGGGGAAGTCAATACCGTTTTAGCCAGAAAAAATGAAACAGCGACTGCACATTTCTTCCGTGATCTGATTGAAACCGATGATCCGGATATTGCAGAACTTACGATGGCAATAGAAATGATGCCTAAAGGGGCAGATATCCACCTTCACTATTCTGGTGCAATATACGCAGAAACCTATCTTGATTGGGTAGGGGATAAAGGATATTGCATTTATGATCGCTCTGATCCAAAACTCAAGATCGAAATATATCGAATCGAAACGCGTCAGAAAGATCAGATCCCGCCGGAGAACCAGCAATTTTGCCTCGAAAAAAGTGCGGTCATTGCAAACGATGCTTTCTACCGAAAATTGTTGAAGGTATGGTCAAACAAAGATTTCTATAACCATGATCACATACAGAAAGCACCTGACCAGCAATTTTTTGACACCTTTAGTTATTTCAGACCGTTGTCACATCGAATTGTGAGGGAGGGGATTGCTAAATTAAAAAATCGCGCCAAATATGAAAATGTCCAGTATTTGGAAATGATGTTAAACAAAGCCCCTTCTTTTCAGTATCCAAATTTGTCTAAGGCTCTTGACGAATTAGAGCCGGATGCCGATGAAAATACCGTTTTCGCAGCACTGGTGCCTTATGCGGACTTCATGGCTCACAGCCCAGTTGTTATGCAAGGTATCTCTCATTACATCCAAACTGAAGAAGCTGCGGTCTCAGGGATGGACGATGATAAATTTCGTATTCGGCTCCAATCCTATATTGTTCGTAATGCGTCACGCGCGACGGTATTTTCAAGTTTATATTCGGCATTTTCGGCAGCACATGCCAGCAAAAAGATTGTCGGCGTGAATATTGTTGGGCCGGAAAACGGTGATATTGCCATTCGTGACTATAAATTGCACATGACGATGCTGCGGTATCTAAAAAAGATTTTCCCTGATGTTCATTTGTCTTTGCATGCGGGAGAGTTGGCTAGCGGCATGGTTCCGCCAGAGGTGCTGGCAAATCATATTCGATATGCCGTAGAGATCGCCGGAGCCGATCGGGTAGGCCACGGCGTTGACATTGCACGGGAAACGAACGCATTGGAATTACTCCAGGTACTGAGAAAAAAGGATATTCCGGTTGAAATTAATCTGACGAGTAATGACTTTATTCTTGGTATCAAAGGGAATGAGCACCCGATAAAACTTTACCAGCGTTATGGCGTGCCTTTTGTGATATCAAGTGATGACCCAGGGGTTTCTCGTGGTGACCTAACTCATGAATTTGTCATTTTTGTCACAAACTACAAGCCATCATATGCCGATATCAAAAAAACCGTATTTAATAGTCTTCGATACTCTTTTTTACCCTCAAAAGAGAAATTGGCAGCGTTGCAGGATCTGCGATCCAGATTTTTGATTTTCGAATCGGAAATTGCGGGAATAGAAAATAGGGATGATTGATTCCGAAAATTAATGTTCGTTTGGCGGATGTTGATGAGCGGGGAAAAACTTATATGATAGAAATTAATCAAAATAGAAAATGGCGATAGAAATTATCGCCATTTTCAACATCAATCTTGCAATTAAGCGGCTTTGGCGTTTTGTGTCAGCCAGTCAGCTACACGCTGTTTTTGTTCATCCGTTAGCCACATACCCAGTTTAGTACGGCGCCAGATAGCATCATCTAACTGTGTCACCCATTCATGCTCAACCAAATAACGCAGTTCAGCTTCATACAAATTATGGCCAAAACATTCACCGAGATCGGTCAGTGCTTCCACACCTTTCAGGATGAATTGGCTGTTGCTGCCGTAAGTACGGGCATAACGCAATGCTACACCTTCTGGCAACCAGTTGTGACGCTGACGCAGCAAACGCGCATAGCCGTCGCGATCACAGCCTTCCAGCTCACTACCGGGTAACTTGCCATTTTTGGTCCATGCCTTACCCGCGTTAGGATAGTATTGTGCCAGTTTATCCATAGCGTGTTCAGCCAGTTTACGATAAGTTGTTAGCTTACCGCCAAATACGGACAGTAATGGCGTCTGGCCTTGCTCATCCTGCACATCCAGCGTGTAATCACGGGTGATCGCTTGTGGTGAATCGGATTCATCATCACACAGGGGACGAACGCCAGAGTAAGTCCAGACAATATCATCGCGACCAAGTTGTTTCTTAAAGTGGTCGTTATAGACTTTCAGCAAATAGTCGATCTCTTTATCTTCAATTTTGACTTCTTTTGGATCGCCTTTGTATTCAACATCCGTTGTACCGATGATGGAAAATTCATCATTCCATGGAATAACGAACACGATACGATGATCTTCATTTTGCAGAATATAAGCCTGCGGTTCATCGTGAACGCGAGGCACAACGATGTGGCTACCTTTAATCAAGCGGATGCCATAAGGTGATTTCAGTTGCAGGCCGTTATCGAAGAAATTTTTCACCCACGGGCCTGTTGCGTTGACCAAACCTTTCGCACGCCATGTATTGGTTTCGCCAGTTTTGAGGTCTGTGGCTTCAACCATCCAATAACCATTTTCACGCCATGCACGGGTTACTTGGGTGCGGGTACGTACTTCGCCGCCGTGTTTCTGCACTTCCTGAGCGTTCAGAACCACCAAACGCGCATCGTCAACCCAACAGTCGGAGTATTCAAAGCCACGGGTGATAGATGACTTCAATACTGAGTTTGTGCCAAATTTCAGCCCCTTGCTGCCTGGTAAGCTGACGCGTTTACCTAAGTTATCGTACAAGAATAAGCCAATGCGGATCATCCACGCTGGGCGCAGGTGTGGTTGATGTGGCAGACGAAAACGCATCGGGAATGCAATATGGGGAGCCAGTTTTAAAAGCACTTCACGTTCTGCCAGTGCTTCACTGACTAAACGAAACTCATAATGTTCCAGATAGCGTAAGCCACCGTGGATCAGCTTGGAGCTGGCAGATGAAGTTGCACTGGCCAAATCTTGACCTTCCAACAATAGGACAGAAAGTCCTCGGCCAGCAGCATCTGCCGCAATACCAGCGCCGTTAATTCCGCCGCCGATTACAATCAAGTCTTTGGTTTCCATTGCATCCCCTTTGAAATGTTCGAAACAGTTCTTTAATGTTCGTTTTCGCTCAAGAATTGTAATCAAAAATTCATCAGTCGCCAACCATTAACTCAGAAAAAACATATTCACGTGATAGAGGTAACAAAATCTTCTTATATACATAAGATTAATAAGGATTTCGTGGGATACAAATTTGAGAGGGAATATTGACGGAAATGAGCCCCACCAAAATATCAGGTGGGGATATTATTGCCTAAAAAATGGTTAGCACAATTCCAGCTTGACGTTGTGCTGTTCGATGATTTTCTGGACGCCAGTAGGAGGTGCTTTATCAGTGAACAAAAAATCAATCAGGTTCATGTTACCGAGATTCACCATTGCATTGCGGCCGAATTTTGAATGGTCGGCAACCAGCATGACACAGCGGGAGTTTTCGATAATGGCACGTTTGGTACGCACTTCGTGGTAATCGAATTCCAGCAGTGAACCATCACTATCAATACCGCTGATCCCAAGAATGCCGAAATCAAGGCGGAATTGGGAAATAAAGTCTAGCGTTGCTTCACCAATGATGCCGCCATCGCGGGAGCGCACTTCACCACCCGCTAAAATCAGGCGGAAATCTTCTTTGCCCATAAATAGAGTTGCGACGTTGAGATTGTTGGTGACAATCCGTAAATCGCGATGGTTGAGCAGGGCATGTGCTACAGCCTCTGGCGTCGTTCCAATATCGATGAACAGGGTTGCGCCGTTTGGAATTTGGGTAGCAACCTGTTGTGCAATGCGAGCTTTTTCATCCGACCACATGATCTTACGGTCATGATAGGCTGTGTTGACGGAGCTGGATGGCAACGCGGCACCGCCGTGATGACGCTGGATCTTATTTTTATCTGCGAGATCATTTAAATCACGTCGAATAGTTTGCGGGCTAACATCAAAATGTGCAACCAGCTCTTCAGTGCTGACATAACCTTGAAGGCGCACCAGCTCGATTATTGCATCATGTCGCTGAGTTTGCTTCACAAAATTCCCCTAATATGTGCATAGATGGATTATAGTTGATCAAAATTATCCCCCCTATTTCAAGCCGATGCTGAAACTTAAAATCTATTGGGGCTTATTTGGCATTTTTTGGTTTTTTTGTTTACGCAAATTATCCCATAGCCCCATCATTAACCCGATGATTAATCCTGCAACGTGGGCGGCATTGGCAATGTTTAACGAAAATAGATCGAAATAGCCAACCAAGAGCCAAATGACAGAGACAGCAATTAACCCTCTGGGAGCACTGATCCCACGTTTGGGAGACATTTCACCCGTTAGCCAAACATACCCGAGCAGTGCGTAGACGACACCGGATAGTCCCCCGAAATGAGATCCGCTGAACAATGATTGCGCCCAACCACTGAAAATTGCGGATACTATCGTGATTTCAAAAAGTTTGCCGCTGCCAATCTTCTGCTCAACCTGGCTACCGAAATACCACCATAATACAAGGTTAAAGAGCAGGTGTGTCAGGGAGAAATGCAATAGAGCTGGGCTTATCCAGCGCCATAACTCCAGATACTGATCACTGTTGGCCGGCCATGCCAGCCCGTTCATAACATCCGGTATGTCCGCCATTGCTATCCAGCAGTAAATAAGGATACAGAGCAGGGTTATGGCGATAGTCAGTGGTCCAGACTGGCTTTTAAGCGTACTTAAATTCAGGTTGTTATGATATTTGAAGCTGACAGATTTGCCTGTTTGCCAACTGGCCGCTTGATAGCGTTCATTGAGTGGATCGTGAGCAAAGTGGCGAAGCTCCTCTTCAACCCGACTTAATTGGCTGTCATCCTCTAACCAGAGTTCAACTAATGGTGGCTCATTGGTGGGTCGCATGGTCAAATGAATGCCTTGCGTCGCCATATAATCAATAAAGGCTTGAGCCAGCCGAGGGTTAGATATTGAGGTTATATGGATCATTGCTCGTCTTATCTCTGCCTTAAGTTGAAGTTAATTGCACCAGGGTTAACTGCATTGGAGCTAATGACATTGGAATCAGTGCGTTAAAGGTTTATTTAGTGTGGACAGCGTGAGGATAGTCTCTCTGCCAGACTTCAAAACCGCCATTGACACTGTAAACGGTCTCAAATCCCATATTGATCAGGTACTGTGCTGCTCCTTGGCTACTATGGCCGTGGTAGCACATCACCATGACCGGTTGGTCAAAATCCGCTTCCTGTAGAAAGCTATTGAGCGTTTCGTTTGTTAGGTGAAACGCATCGGTTGCGTGTCCGGTATGGAAACTTTGTGGATCGCGTATATCAACCATGACTGCGGTTTTATCGAGCCAATGCTGGTAAGCCTGTTCAGGAGTTATCGTTTGAAAATGGTCCATAAATACTCAACATAGTTTCTAAAATTTTCATTTTCAATATATTCATTTCTTAATAGTCGTCTGATATGACCTGACTGCCTTCCCAATATAACTATTGGGAAGGCGTAGAAATATAGAGATAGAAAACGTTAGAAACAAAAAAATGGTTAAAAATTGTCAAAACAAGAATCAAAAATCAGTAGTATGAATGTTCACCGCGCTGGTGCTCAGTCAGATCTTTCACGCCTTTTAATTCAGGGAACATCTGTAATAACTGTTTTTCAATTCCCTCTTTCAGAGTGACATCGACCATTGAACAGCCGTTACATCCACCACCGAATTGCAGGATAGCATAACCTTCATCGGTGATTTCCATCAGGCTGACACGACCACCATGCCCTGCCAGTTGTGGATTGATCTGCGATTGCAAGACGTATTCAACACGATCAATCAGTGGGGCATCATCCGCCACTTTACGCATTTTAGCGTTCGGGGCTTTCAGGGTCAGTTGGGAACCCAGTTGATCGGTCACAAAATCAATGACGGCTTCTTCCAGAAAAGGGGCACTAATTTCATCAATATAAGCAGAGAGTTGATCGAACTTCAATTCGGTGTCAGTGGCTTCAACAGCATCCGGTGGGCAATAGGAAACACCGCACTCAGCGGTTGGCGTTCCTGGATTAATAACAAAGACGCGGATCTGTGTGCCCGGTTCTTGATTTGCCAGTAGCTTGGCAAAATGTGCTTGCGCTGCTTCAGTAATATTAATCATGTCATTTGCTCAATAGTTGACTGTTCTAGTTGGTTATAATACGCCCATTTATAAAGGAACTACAAGGTTCGGCATATTGCCCAGGCCTGTACAGAGCGAGCACCAGCACGAATCATCAACTGTGAAGCTTCATGCAGCGTTGTACCCGTGGTGATCACATCGTCGAAAATAGCGACATGTTGATCAGTAAAATCGCCCTGTAATTGAAAGGCTTGCTTAAGATTGGTTCTCCTTTGGGCGGCAGAGAGTCCCCGCTGCGTGAGTGTAGCACGTGAACGGTGCAAAAAATCGGGTTGATATGGACATTGCAGCCAACGTGATAGGGTTCGGGTAATGAGTTCAATGTGATCAAAACCACGTTGCCAGCGTTTTCTGCTGTGCAAAGGAATGCCTAGTATGCGATCTGGCTTATGCCAGCGGCCTTCACGATAGCCTTGCAACCAATGCAGCAAGAACAAACGTGCCAGCACTGGTGCGAGTTGTGGAGTGTTGTAATATTTGTATCGTTGAATAAGCTGACTTAATGGTGGTGTGTAATCCGTAATGGCGATCAAATATTGCCACGCTGGGGGATTCTTTACACATCGCCCACAGGGAAGGTTACCGGATTCAGAGGGCTGTGCACAGCGCGGGCAGACATGTTGCAACCGCTTTAATTGGTGGTGGCAGATGTAGCAGATCCCATGATGGGCAAAATACAAATTTTGATGGCATAGCCAACAGTATCCAACCATTGTTAGCATAGTTTCCTTCCTTGGTGACAAATAAAGTGAGAATAACAATGAATCAGTTGTTTTGGCAGACAATTGGCGATGCACCACGTGATCTTGTGATGCTGCACGGATGGGGTCTAAACGCTGAGGTTTGGCGCTCAGTGGAAACGCGATTAGCTTCGCATTTTCGTTTGCATCTGGTGGATTTGCCAGGTTATGGGCGTAGCCAATCGTATCCGGCTATGTCATTAGTGGATATGGCAGATATTGTATGGCAGCAAGCGCCAGCAAATGCCTTGTGGCTAGGTTGGTCTTTAGGCGGATTGGTGGCTAGCCGGATTGCTTTGGATCATCCGAAACAAGTTGCGGGCTTGATAACTGTGGCTTCTTCGCCAAAATTTAGTGCTGATGGCGATTGGCCTGGTATTAAGCCAGAGGTTTTGAGTGCATTTGAGTCTCAATTGAGTACTGATTTTCAAAAGACTGTCGAACGTTTTCTGGCTTTGCAGACCTTGGGGACAGACAGTGCACGCCAAGATGCCCGTGTACTGAAATCTGTGATCCTGAATCAGCCGATGCCGACAGTCGAAGTACTTAATGCCGGTTTGGAAATCCTGCGCACCGATGATTTAAGGGGAGAATTGTCCCAACTTCAATTACCGTTCCTGCGTCTGTATGGTTATCTTGATGGTTTGGTGCCACGTAAGATCGCTTCACAGCTTGACAGGGTATGGCCACACACGCATTCCGTTATTATACGCAACGCTGCCCATGCCCCTTTTATTTCCCATCCTGATGAGTTTGTCGAGATATTAAAGAATTTTGTGGCGGAGTAGTCATTTGATTTGTCATTATTGAATAATTACCCATAGCATTAATTGTTATGGGTAATCGATGATTTATCTTGAGGAGTAAATTTCAGTCACAATTTCCGGCGCATTCAAGATAGTATCGAGAACAGGGCAATTACTTTCGACAAAAGTAATAAAATTGCGGATCTCTTGTTCGGTATTATCGGCTTTGATATAAAATTTGGAGGTGATTTTTGAAAAGCCCATTTTGGCGTTTTTATTTCTACCGGTGAAGCCATCGGTATCCAGTTCTCCTTCCATTTTAACCTGAATATCGACCAAATTGATTTTATGCTTGCGGGCAAAACTTTTCGCCACAATGCACTGACATGCACCAAATGCAGAAAGTAACGCTTCCACTGGATTCATCGCCTCATCGGTTCCACCGAGGCTTTTGGGTTCGTCTACATGAAAGGTAAAATCTCGCGATGAGCATTTCATTTTGAGCTTGCCAACCGACTCAACTTTTGCAGTGAATAACTCTTTAGGCATATTACTATCCTCAGGTTATTAATATAGGGATACCGCATATCAGATAATAAAGAGATAATTATAATTAATCTATTTATTCTTTTACGGCAAGCTGATATGCCTTAGTGTCACATTTCTGCGTTTCCGGGCATTGCTTGCAGCCTCCGCTGAGGCAGGAGGAAGCATCTACCTCCTCCAGTTTACCCATTATGACAAGCTGCTTGAGCATGGCTTCCACCATTGGCAGCGGTGCTGAAAACTGGTGACTTAGTGATCTGGCATCAGTACGCCCGTTGAGGGCAACAGCATCTCTGATTTTCAGCAGGTTAATCATTTATGGCTCCTCATGGCTCCAGCTAGTGACAGCTATTGTTTGAGCATTCGCAACTGCGATCAGCGGTGTTGTTTAATGTCACAGTGACTCGGCTGCGTGCGCGGCGTAAGCCAATAACTATCAGAATGTTAAACAGGATCACGGCCAGAATGGTGATCAGGCTACTTTGTGGATGAGCTGAAAACGTTGTGATTTGATAAAACAGTGCTGACAGAGAATAAGCGACGTTTAATCCCCACAGAATCGAGAATGTCATCCAGCCACGGCTGGTTTCACGGGCAATGGCTCCCATCACGGAAACGCAGGGCACGTACAGCAGCACGAAAATCAGGTAACTGTAAGCGGAAATGGCTGAGCCAAATTTAGCGCTCATTGTTCCCATAGAACTGCGATCCATATTGCCATCGCCTTTGCTGGCTTCAATCGGGTTAGAAAGTGCACTCAAGGTGAAGGTTTCTTTCAGGCTATCCCACGTTTCGGCGACAGAATCTTTTAGTTGAGCCAGTAAATTAAATTCATCTGGATTGAATGACTCTTGGGTAATATTTTCTGCGGTATAGAGGGTATTTAGGGTTCCCACAACCACTTCTTTTGCCATCGCTCCAGTGATAAGCCCGACGGTTGCTTGCCAGTTATCGGCATGCACACCGATAGGTTGCAAGATAGGTGTGAGCACTTTACTGACGGAGGCCAGCGCCGATTGGTTGATATTATCAACAGTCTTACCGGAGAAGGAGAAACTGTTCAGGGCACCAATCAACATGCTCGCTGCGACAATCACTTTACCTGCACGTATGACAAAACCTTTCAGCCTCTGCCATGTCTGGAGCAGCAGGGTTTTGGCATGGGGAACGTGATAGACCGGCAGTTCCATAACAAATGGCGATGCTTCACCACGCATTAGTGTGAACTTGAGTAGCAGCCCTGTCAGGATGGCGATAACAATCCCCAGAATATACAGGGAGAAAACGATGCTCGCCCCACTTTTGCCGAAGAACGCAGCAGCAAAGACGGCAAAGATTGCCAGCCTTGCCCCGCAGGACATAAACGGTGCCATCATAATGGTAATCAAGCGTTCACGAGGGGCATCCAGTGTCCTTGAACCCATCACGGCAGGCACATTACAACCAAAGCCAACAATCAGGGGCACAAAGGATTTACCTGGCAACCCTATGGCTTGCATCAGCCTGTCCATAACAAATGCCGCCCGCGCCATGTAGCCGGAATCTTCCAGAAAGGAGAGGAACAGGTACATCATGCCAATTTGAGGAACCAGCGGCAGTACCGTGTTGATGCCCCCACCAATTCCCTGAGCAAGGAAAACCGTTAACCAATTCGGGAAGTGGAGAGTATGGCCGAGCCATTGCATTCCATCGATGAAAATGGCAGCGGAAGCACCGTCGAAGATAGGCTGTAAAGCTCCACCAATATTGATAGCCAGCACAAACATCAGGTACATGACAAACAGGAAGATAGGCAAACCTAACCAGCGGTTCAGGATAACGGTATCTAACGCTAAGGTCAGTTTGTTTGGTGTGGCTGCGCGGGTATCAATGACCTCCAGACAAATTTCACTGATGGTTTGATAGCGTGAGCCGGCAATGATGAGATCTGGCTCTTCAATTTGTTGTTTTTGCAAGCGTTCTTTGCTTTCAGCCAGTTGTACGTGAGTCAGGTCGGATACCTCACGGCTGTAAATATCTCCTTCCAAGACTTGCAAAGTCAGCCAGCGGCGCTGTTGTGGCGTGAATTTTTCTGTGATCTGGCTGGAAAGGTGAGAAATTTCCTGCAATAACGCATCAGGATAATTAACCTGTACAAGATGAGATTTTTGTGGGTAATTATCGATGGTTTTTTTGAGAGTATCTATTCCTGTGGCACGGGTTGAAACCAGCGGGATGACCGGACAGCCAAGGCGTTTCTCCAGTGCCGGAATATCAATATTGATGCGTTGATTCTGGGCGATATCCAACATGTTCAGTGCAATGATGCAGGGAACCCCCAGTTCAATCAATTGCAGTGAGAGATAAAGGTTACGTTCCAGATTAGAAGCATCAACAACATTGATCAGCATATCCGCTTCACCACTGAGAATATAGTGGCAGGCGATTTGCTCATCAATAGAAGTCTGCTCAGAAATGGTGGTAAGTGAATAAGTGCCAGGGAGGTCGACAAGTTCGACCTGATGGTTATCGGTAGTAAAGTGGCCGGTTTTGCGTTCTACAGTAACGCCAGCCCAGTTTCCCACTCGTTGATGGGAGCCTGTAAGCTGGTTAAAAAGCGTCGTTTTGCCGGCATTGGGATTACCAATCAGGCCTATAGTTAATTGTTTCATCATACTTTCTGCCAATCAGTAAAGCGAATTTCGTACCTTAGCTATACGTTCAGTACTCTGGTTCTATCGGGTTATAAAAAGTGTATGGAAGATGGTTATTCTGAACCAAATCGTCTTAGAGCTTTGTTAATTCAGATCTTCATGCAACATAAGAAATGCTAAGTCTTGTTTACGAAGGGTAAGGCTAACTCTGCGTGTTTCGATTTGTATTGGATCGCCCAATGGAGCGAAGCGAATGACCTGAAATGTTGAGCCAGGTAACATACCGAGTGACAATAATTTTTGTCGGTAAGCTGGGGTAATTTCTGGAGAAAATCCCAGAATTTTATACCTACGTTCTGGAATAAGAACCATATAAATCTCCGCTCTAACTGAAAAAATAAGTGATTATAAGAATTATTATCCTCAATAACGGGAGAACCACAAGAAAAAAGTATGGTAATTACTCTGAATTATAATTGCTAATGATAATAATACGCAACTGCGATGTCAGCTATTTATATTGGATAAGATGGGAATGAATTGATATTTATCAAATTAATGGTGGTTTTATTGAAAATAAGTCATTATCAAAATTATTTAATATTTGGAAAAATTCTTTATTGATAATCTATGTTAATGAATAGGACTTGTTGATTTTTATTTCATTAGTAATTTAACAAATTATTGGCTTGAATTAGCTTTTTGGAGGATAAATCAGTTCATTTAATGGGATGCAGTCATATAGCCACAAATACGCATTAATATCTGGCTTAACATGATAAAATCTGTTTACTCTCAGAATGAATAACCTGTTGGGTTGTAAATTCAAAATTTACTGCTGATATTTTCCTAAATGCACAATGCAGTGATAATAACCCCTATTGAGATCGTAAATATTATTTTTAATGGTAATATAATTATTTAAAGTGTGATTCATTTTATTTTGTCTAAAAAAATTAAAACAGATAAGATAATTAAGATAAAAATTCACATATTAAAATTAAATCAACTTATCACACAAACAGAACATATATCATATTGGCATAAAAAAAATACTCAATAATTCGAACCAATGATAAAGCAATATTCTTTGTGATAGAAACTATAACAGACTCGGTTTTTTAATAAAAACCGAGTCTACATTTACGTGATAATAAATCAGTTTGAACAGTAACTTTCTTTAACTATTTGACGAATTCTACCTGTTTCTGCACAGGTTTTATTCCTGAGCCTTCCACAGAGGCCTCTATTGTGTATATTCCAATTTGAGTTTGGTGCTTGTTAAGCCTAAGATACGGTGTAAAGAAAATCACACCATGACTATCGGTTAATGTATCACCACTCTCATCAGCATTGGTGTATACCTGAGGTTTGCCATCCTCTCCCAATACGGGGTTTCCCTGTGGATCGGTTACGCTCAATTTAATTCTCTTGTTAGATATTTCTTTAATATTATTATCTATATTTGTAACGTTGACTCTTATAGTATAAATCCCAGTCGCCGGTACTGGGCCTTTTGGATACGTTTTAATTTCCACATTGAGATCCGATGTGGAATCTAGCACCTGTTTTTCTTGCTGATTAACGTTAGACATAAACACCTCGCTGATCTTCATTAAAGTTTAAGGTTATTTCATCCTACGACTAAATCGCCAAACTATATTGCTTAAGTTAAATCTTTATAGCAATAAGCGGTAATCATATAGCAATGAATACACACTAAAATCGGGTTTAGCATAATAAAATCTCTCTATTCGTCGAGTGAGTGATGCGCTGGCGTGTAAATTCAAAGTTTACTGCTAATTCATCGGCGTTTTATTTAAGAGAGGAAATTACTTTGAAATAAGCGGCTATGCAGAAAACACTGTGTTTCAGAAAATGAAACAGACCCGGCTTTTTGCTGAACCTAAAAAGCCGAGCCTACATTTACATGATGATAAAATAACTGTCCTTAAGCAAAGTTAAAATTAAAGTTAGTTAAAATCTGCTTGTTGGCCGGTTTCTGAACAGCTCGAGATCGGTTCTACCTTTTCCTTTGTATCTATGGCAACACATACTTGAATGTTTTCTGCCACAGCACTCTTCACATGAACTTGCAACTTTCCAGGAGTCTTTTCGGCGTCCTCTATAGGTGCAAACGTCACGAGCTTGCCCGTTGACGACCAGTTAATAGGAACATAACCCAGCGTGCCTTTTAGCGCATTTTTAAAAAGTTTTCCATCAGGACCAGTTATCGTTGCAGTATATATATAATACTGCTGTCCATCCGCCTTAATTTTACCCACTGGCGGGTTTTGGCCGGTCCGTACGGGATTACTGATCTTTGGCCATGCGAAATGCATCGTCAAAGGTTGCGTTGTTCCTATGCCATCCACTGAAGCCGTTACTATAACGTCTTGAGCAGTATAACTGGTCAATGTTGTGGTAGCTTTACCACTTGGATTGGTTGTGCTACTTGGGGATATTTTTACCGCGCTTGGGTTATCAGTGTTATCAATCTTTGTATGCCAGTTAACTGTCTTATTATGCAACGGGTTACCCTCACTATCTGTAACGGTGACTGTCAGGTTATAAGTGCTATTTACCGCTATAGGGCCTGGTAAGTCCGATATTATTGGCGATATCTCTGCTGGTCCGAAATCTACCGTATACGTTGGTGATTGAACTGGCTTATGTTTCCCAAGCTGAAGTGAAACCACTACATCCCCTGTGTATGCCTTAGTACTGGTGATGATTGCCTTTAAGTTTCCTTTGCTATCTGTTTTAGTATCTGGGATGAGTATTATTCCATTTTTACTGGCGTCTGATGGTTTATCTATCTTCCAATGTGCATCACTAATGACCGAACCCTCTTTAACGGGTTTGCCATCAACACCCAGGATAGTCGCCATAAATTGATATTGTTGGTAATTATCGGCCGATAAGGACTTTAATTTCTCGGACGTAATACCAGCCTGATCAATACTGTAATCTTGGGTATCTGTAGTAAAGGTCACTTTGGTTTGTGCAGAAACAGCGGAATGACCTTCAATGGAAAGTGAAACTATCACATCTTTCATTTCCTTTTTACTGCTCAATTTTGCCGTTAATTCCCCATCCGTAGTCGTTGTATCTCCGTTAGTTGTAAATTTAATATCCGGATCGGTGATGCTCACTTCCTTACCATTCTGAGTAATTTTCCATGTCACATTGGCGATTTTCTGGTTTTTCACTGGATTGTTATTACCATCTAACACCACAGCACTGTAGGTATAAGCCTGGGAACCATTGGCTATCAGTGATGGTACTGCCGGTGAAACTTCAACTTTATTGACGTGGAAACTGGCTAGGTTTTCACCAAAGCTAACTTCGCCCACTAATTCTGGAGGCTGGCTATCTATTTGCAGGTAGACTTTGACATCTTTATATGGTTGTGTACTCACTAAGACCGGTTTTTGTTTGAAACGCCCGTTTTCATCAAGAACCACAGAATCCGACGTTCCCCAATCAAGTAACTTCAACCCATTCTCTGGGCCGATTTTAGGATCGGTTATCCACTGAACATGATTGATGGTGACATTTTTTATCGGTGCATTAGCGGCCGTATCAAAGGTAATCACAGGGTCAAACGTATATCCGTCCTTTTGATCTCCTGTCGCAGGTAATGGTCCTGCTGGAGTAAAGTTAGCTCCTTCCTGTTTTTTCAGCATAAACGGCCTGACAATGACACGCATTTCAGCAGGCGCTGATTTTTGGTTATTTTCCCATTCAGCAACAGCATAAATGGGGTAATTGTTATTTTGGTTATCGCCAGATAAATAGGTTGGCAGGGTAACGTTGATGGTGTTGCCGGTCTTGGAAGAGAGTTTCCCACCGTGTTGTTCAAAATCTTTGTTGGTTGCCCAATGGATCTGCTTAAGCGGAGACTCAGAAGAGAACTTGGCGGTAATATCCTGCTGACTTCCACTATAGCCGGTGATAACCTCCGGCAGCGACAATTGAGCGGCTGGCTTTGCCTGATGCTCAAGCACGATATGGTTATTTCTTTCTACCAGATCATAACGGCTGCCCGCTAATGTCCTTGCCGTCGCCACGTTTTCTGGCGATAACTGCACACTCAGGGGAACACCCAATCTATAGCTTAAGTTCGCCAAAAACTGTGTTTCGTTGTGCCCGTTTCCTTGTTTATAATCCACACCCAGAGTAAATAGCGGAACTGGGGTGTAAGACAGCCCTAATGTAGCCAGGACGGGGTTTTTCTGTTTGGTGTCACGATCGAATAAAGTAACCTCATCGCCAAAATATTGCTCATAAGTCAGCTTGGCGCCCAGATTAGGGTAAGCAGGTAAGAAAAACTCTCCACTAATGTCAAAACCGTTAGCGGGGCGTTCGTAATAACCGACAAAATCCCGTGAGTTTTTCCAGTTACTGACACGAAAATAGGTATTAGCAGCCAGTTTAATGTTGTCTGCCCACATTTCTCCGCCCAGCCCAAGACGCTGGTTTTTGTCCGTCAGGTCATTGTCATAAAAGGTATTCAGGCCATACATCCAGTCCTGATAGAAATAACGTCCACCCAGCCCCAAGTTTATGGTATCCCTGCTGTCTTTGTTGCGATAGCCAAGTTGGGAAAAGAACAGCCAATCCGCTTTATTATCATAAAGTGGCAGTAAAAGCTCGATTGAGCTGTTTTTTCGTGATCCCTTTTTATCCAATCCAAAATTAATTCTGGCGGTACCAAACTGGGATAACCATTTTTGTGCTTCAGACGTTACCAGGCCGTTAACTTGCCCTACCGCATAGGATTTGGCTTTTTCGGCCAATTCTGAAGGCGAGGATGACAGTAAACTACCGGCCATTTGGAGGTTTTTAGCAATAAAATATTGTGTATCAGCATTTGAAGTGTGATTGTTTTCTTTTACGCTATTTTTTTTATGCGTATCCGAATTCAGATATTGTTTATCTGAACCATTCATTCGCGCGCCGATATTATCGTTCTCATCTGCTTTTTTCGTAGACCCTTCAGTTTTAAGCCCCCCCTCTGCAAAGGAATTCGTTATTGTATAGGGTACTAATAACGTGTAAAGAAAAAAGAGTAAAAATATGACCTTACCAATATATGATAACATATTCATATACCTCATATTAAATAATATGGATGTAACCCTATTATTATAATAGTAATGTGTTTTTTTATTTTTTTATTTTTTTGCTATTAAAAATAATTATCACGTGATAACTATTTTTAATGACTTAAGGCACTGATGGTTTTAGCTAAGGATGTATCAAGGAAGGAATAAAAAATTAAGCGACTTTAGGCTAAATGAGATTTTTAAAAAATTATCAATTCATGATATTGAGATTGCGTTAAATGCAATTAGAGAAATATAAAGTGCTTTCGGATAATATTAATATGCTTGGATTCACATATTAAATGGTTAGATTAAATATCAAATATACCTAAATGCTAAGCCCATTGGGTATAAGAACATTGGAATATAATGGATTATTTATCTTGGATTTACATACTAAATTAATAATTACAATATTAAATTTATAGAAATATTATTTATAGCATTAGGCTTAATCTAAAGTAAAAAATAAATTTTATTATAATGTTAATTTTTTATGTCCTTGTTGCATTTTCGTGTCTTGTTTGTTATTTTGTTTTTTGCTCTATAACTTAGTATTTGTTTAATGAAACACTAATAAATATTTAGTTGTGAAACTATAACTAAATATTGAATATTTTGGTTTGTATTGATATCTGGAATTATAGTTTTTTAAGAGTGATTATATCTTTGTGTGAAATTTTATTTAATGTAGATAATTGTAATTTGCCTTTTAAGTAAATGTTTGTAGTTATAACTATACATCTAATTTTGCAGTGGAATTGTATGCGCTAGTAAAAATAAAATGAGGTTTTTATCAGTGCAAATATATTATCAATGTCATGGTGTGATTTTTACTTAGTAAAAAAGGGGAGATTATGAATTTGGAAAATATAGAAATATCTAATAGATATAAAATATCAAAATATGTAATTAGAGAACTAAAGCCTTTATGTAAACAAGATAATTATCACTGGTTGTTAGCTATCTTAAAGGATTACTCTCTTATAGCCATATCAATATATCTAACACTTGGTGTCAGTTATTGGTTTTATCCTATTTCATTGTTTGTGATTGGTTCTACACAAAGAGCATTATCTAATATATTGCATGAGTCATCTCACAATATATTAGCTAAAAACAAGATGTTGAATTATATAGCTGGGACTTACTTGTCTGGTTATTTGATCTTTCATCTTTATAATTCTTATAGTTACTCGCATATTAAATTTCATCACGTTTATTTAGGGGATAAAGATAAAGATCCAGATTATAACTTTCATATACAATGTGGATTGTATGATGCAAATAAAAGTTCAAAGGAATTTTTTATTAAAAACATTCTATTAGCTCTAACAGGGTACAGAACTTTAAAATATATACAATATATAATAAAAGATAGAATAAAGATAAAAAATAACGAAGAAAGAGAAAAAGAATTAATTCCCTTTATATTATATTGGATTGTTATTTTATCAGTTTGTATATATTTTGATATTATATTGTATTTTTTAGCCTTTTGGTTAGTGCCATTATTTACATTTGCAGTTGCAATAGGTTGGATAGTAGAACTTTCCGAGCATTATCCATTGCCTGAATCTGAAGATGAAGCTCTATTGTTAACTAGAAATCGTAAAGGGGCATGGTGGGAAAATTTCTTTTTTGGAAGACATAATGATAACTATCATTTGGTTCATCATTTACATCCAGGTATTCCACATTGGAATATGAAAAAAGCACATGTCCTTTTAATGAAGGATACTAATTACGCCAAGTGGGATCGTTTATGGGGGGGAATATTTACACGTAAAAGCAAAAATGAAGAAACACTTCTTAGTTATTCTAAAAAATATAGAGAATATAAAAGGTTAAATAAAGAAGGTGAAGTGAATGACAGTTTTGCAAAATATATATTATCTATTCAATAAATTATATTAAAAAGGAGGTTGCTTATGAATTATTTTGAGAACAGAGACATGACAATCAAGGCACTTAAGAGCCTTGCAGCAGACTCTTTTTTAAGAGAGTTATTTATTTCATCAAAAGTTTTTCAGGATTTTTTAAGGCCAGCAGCAAATAGATATATTGTAGGAGAAAATTATTTTGAGTTGTTTGAAAGATTGCAAAATTTAGAAAATATAGGATATAACACGGGAATAGAATTTGCTGGAGAAGAAGCTTCCTCAATATCTGAAGTAACTACAATAGCTAATGAATATCTTAATTTGATTGACCGCATAGAAGATGGAATTGAGAGTAAACCCCAGTTGGGGTTTGACTTATCTAATTTAGGTTCAGGAATTTCAAAGGAAATCGCTATCTTAAATTGTGAAAAAATTTGTGAAAAAGCAATAAAGAAAGGTATATCAATAATTATTAGTATGGAAAGATCTAAGTGGACTGATATAATTCTTGATATTTTCTTCATGCTTAGGAAGAAATTTAATAACTTAGGTATAACATTACAGGCGCAATTAAATAGAACTGATGATGATATAAAGGATGTTCTTAAAACTGGGTGTAAAATTAGATTAGTAAAGGGAGTTTATGATGAGTCTAGAAAGATCTCCCTCCCCAGGGGAAGTAAACTTGATAAGAGATATTTGGAAATTTTAATAAATATCGCTAATAATAATAGTATATTTGCTTATGCAACTCAGGATCCAAAGCTGGTAGAGATGATTAGAGAGGAAGGTATACATAAGAAAGGAGAGCATGAGATGCTTCATGGAGTAAGGCCTGAATTGATAAAAAGCTCTAGAGACTTTTTTGCTATTAAACCACGAATTGCATGTGTTTATGGTTACAATTGGTATTTGCATTTTATGCATCGTTTAGCAGAATCCCCTGAAAATATTTATCAGGCATTTAATGATATATATTTAAATGGTAGAATCAATAATTTATATAATCATCAGTACTAGAAATAAATGGAAAAACTATATGAAAGAATATGTTGCCTTAGTTGATGTTTATTCTAGTGGTAATTTTTTACCTCGTTTCTTTAAAGAAAATGGAATTTCTCTCATACACGTACAAAGTACACCTGAATTGATGCCATCAATGTTAGGACCTAATTTATCAGAATATGAACTAAATTTGGTTTATACTGGTTATAATTTAGATGAAATTATAAATTCGTTGAAAGAAAAGGAAGTAATTGCAGTTATTGCTGGACAGGAACCAGGGGTAACTTTAGCTGATTTATTAAGTGAATCACTTAACTTAAGAAATTCGAATGGAACTCGATTATCAAGTTCCAGGAGAAATAAGTATGATATGATTGAAACACTTCATAAAAATAACATTAAAGTAGCTTGTCAAATTAAATCATCAGACAAGGAAGATATTATTAATTGGGTTAATGATAAAAATGGATACCCATGTGTAATAAAACCATTAAGTTCAGCCTCAACTGATGGTGTTACTATTTGCTTTAATGAAAGGGATGTTGTTGATGCTTGTGATGTTGTTTTGAAAAACAAAGATATATTTGGTGTTGATAATGAAGAGATATTGGTTCAATCTTTTCTTGATGGTGACGAATATATAGTTGATACAGTAAGTTGTGACGGTCATGTTTATATTTGTGGAATATGGAAATATGTTAAAAGAATGGTTTGTGGAGGAAAGAAAATATATGATAGAGACGTGTTGATTGATGAAAATACTTATGAGGCAAAATTACTTGTTAAGTATATCTATAAGGTGTTGCCAGCACTAGGAATAATGAATGGCCCAGCTCATGCAGAAGTTATATTGACTAATGAAGGACCTGCTCTAGTAGAAATAGGAGCCCGTTTAAATGGAAATATGGAACCTGATTTTCATGATATTGTATTAGGCAACAATCAGGCAAGAATTACTTACATTTCTTATTGTTCACCTGACAGATTTTTGAAAAATTTTTCTGGCAAAACATATATAAAATCAAAAGAGGCATGTGTTCTAAATACATCAACTAAACTTGATGGAGTAATAACAGAAATTAATGAAAGAGTAGTTAATGAAATTAAAGGATTGGATACGGTTTTTAAATTGGTTGTAAAATATGGTGTTGGTAGAAAAATAACACCAACTATTGATCTCTTATCAAGCCCTCTAAGAATATTTGTTTATTCTGATGATATAACCGCTATAGAAATAGATTATCAGAAAATTGATTCAATCAAAGATGGAGTGTATGAGTTACATGTTTGATACAATAGCAACTATACGTGGGTTGAACGCAAAGCTTAGAACTTTATTTTTTGCAACTCTTTCATTCAGAATGGGAACTATGGGGTTCCCATTTTTTGCAGCATATCTTATACAGGAAAAATCATTAAATGCGATTCAAGCAGGTGTGTTAGTTGGTGTTTTTGGTGCAGGTGCGTTACTTTGTGATCTTATTATAGGATATTTCATTAAAAAATTTGGCTCCAGTAAAATTATTGTTTTTTCGTTATTATTTACATCGATTATATTGTTTTTCATCCCATTCTTAGATTCTTATCATGCAATAATTTTATTTTCTTTTCTTTGGGGGATTAGTTATGAATCTTTTACTCCTGCAGCATATTCTGAAACCGTTTCAAATTCAGATTACTCAACAAGGAAAATTGCTTTTTCATGTAATAGACTTGCTATAAATATAGGTATGGCTATTGGTCCTTTTGTTGGTGGTTTTATATTTTCCATTAGTCCTATATTTGTTTTTTTAGTTAATTCAGTCTTTGCTTTATTCTCGCTTATTTTTTATCTTTTCTCTATAAATATGAAAAGCGTTCTGAATAGAGAGTTTGATGGAGATAATGAAAACAATGGTGTAAAAAAGGAATGTGAAATTATGGAGGATAAAAAATATCATTATCCAAGATTAGCTTTTATTCTTTCTTCTGTTTTGCCTGTACATATTGCATATGCTCTTCCACCTACATTTCTTTCTGCATATATAATAAATTACACATCACTTCCAAGCTATTTTGTTGGTATTATTTTCTTTGTTAATGCGTTTCTTGTTATTTTGTTTGAACTTCCTATTAATAAAAAAATGAATGATATAAATAGTAGGATTTCATTGATTCTGGGTCTTCTGTTAGCGGCAGGAGGTTTTGTATTAATGGTGGCCAGCCATAGTATTATTTTTCTAATAATAGCGACTGCATTATGGTCTTTGGGAGAAATGATAATATTTCCTGCTATAACGCATTATATTAGTGGTATTTCTTCTAGTGAAAATGTTGATAGGAACTTGGGTTTTTATTCTGCTGGTGTGAATATAGGGGTGATGATAACACCATCTATCGCTTTTTATATGATGGAAAATAAAATTATTTCACCTTGGCTATTTATTGGAATGTTTTTACTGTTTATTTCTGCTTTTTTGACTTTAATAAAGAAAAATAAAATTTTATGGAAGGATAATGCTTGATATGATAGTGCACATGAATACAGCCGGCTCTGGAATCATCCATGCTTCAACTCATGAAGTTATGAGAGATTATTTATTTTCTGAATTTAAAATAGGTAGTTATGAAACTGAGTTGAAGTATGAGTCTATTTTAAATAATGAAGTTTATAATAATTGTGCAAAATTGATGAATTGTGATCCTGAAAATGTGGCATTATTTACTAGTGCGACAGATGCATGGGTTAATATTATTAGAATGTTACGTATTAAAGAAAAATCAGAAATATGGATTAGTGACTCAGAATATGCAGCCAACATAATATATTTCTCATTTTTATCCAATAAGTATAATTTAAAATTACGAAGAATTCCATCAAGTTCAAATTTTACTATTGACTTGGAATGGATGAAAAATAATTTGTCTGATAATGTTTCAATTGTAAGTATTACGCATATGCCTTCATGTTGTGGTATTATCAATCCCATAGAGGAAATTGGTGAGATACTAAAAAATAAAGATGTTACTTATATAGTTGACGCCTGCCAATCAATAGGTCAATTACCCATAGATGTAAAAAAAATACAATGTGATCTTTTAACCGGAGCTAGTCGTAAATTTATTAGTGGTCCCAGAGGAGTAGGGTTTGCATTTGTCTCAAAAAAGTTATCAAGAAAACTTAGCTACGATTTTTTTGATCTTCATGTAGGTTATACAGATAATTTTAATAAATGTTTGATTGTAAATTCAGCAAAGAGTTTTGAAAAAGCAGAAAGGAGTCTTGTTTCTATTTATGGTTTCAATAACGCATTGAAATTAAGAATTAATGATAGTGATTATAATAATAAAAATTTCGTATTTTTTCTTGAGGAATTAAAGAAAATTAAAAGTGTTAAAATACTTTTTCCTGATTCATCCATACAAGGTATAGCAGCCTTTCAATTTAAAAACTGTTCCGCTTCTGATGGAGTGAAAAAATTAAGAACTCAAGGAATTAACTTATGGGAAGGGACTGCTCAACATACACCATTTTTAGCCCCTCATATGTTACATAGTAAATTTGTGCGTGCTTCTTTTGATAAAAATTTATCAATTCATGATATTGAGATTGCGTTAAATGCAATTAGAGAAATATAAGATGCTTTCGGATAATATTAATATAGTGTTTAAATATCTATATTTTGGTCGTGTATTAAATGGTTATATTAAATATCAAAAATAGTACTCAAGCTCAATGAAAGTTCCTATCACTTTATCGTGCATTTCCTCTGATTTAGAGTAGCCTATCGTTTTGCGATTCAGTCTTTTGATTCGAGTACGATGAGTTAAGTTCGTGCTCTCTATGCGTTGGGTGAACGTCTTTCCCGTCAGATGCCCCTCTTCGGGAAGAAGGTCATAAACCCCATAATCATCCGTACAATAAAATCGAATATTAAAGGGGGATAAAAGGGCAAGCAGCTTGCATAAAGTTTTTCTGCTGCGATCGCCAAAAACATGTGTTCTGCTCAAGAAGAATCGGGAAGTTTACCACAACTAACCATTTAATACATTACCTGACTTTGAGTAATGCGTGGTTCAAATCGGTCGTGAAGGCAGACCGGACGTGCATCTATGATGGTGAGTAAACAGGTTTAGGTTAGCGCTTTTTTCAATCTATAGCAATTGAATGCTAATAATCTGAAAATTTTATTGGTGAATTTTTCACATAAGAAATATAGTTCACATTCGGAACATCAAGTTAAATATGCTTTTACTCAATTCAAATATAAGAGGTCTGTATTATGTTAGAAGAATCATCAAAAGAGTCCCCTGAAATTTCTAAAGAGATCCCCTATGAGCAAAGTAGTTTATTAAAGTCTAGATGTATTATTATTTCTGGCGAGATTAATCAAAAACTAGCTGAAAGGGTAACAACACAGCTACTAATTTTACAAGAAATAAGTAACGAGCCAATTAAGATTTTTATTAATAGTCAGGGTGGACATGTTGAAGCGGGTGATACTATTCATGACTTGATTAAATTTATAAAACCAGAAGTATTTATAATAGGAACAGGTTGGGTTGCAAGTGCAGGTATTACTATTTTTCTTGCTGCCAAAAAAGAAAATCGCTACTCACTTCCAAATACTCGTTTTATGATACACCAACCTTTAGGAGGATACGAAGGAAGAGCATCTGATATTGAAATTGAAGCTAGAGAATTCTTGTTGATACGTAGTCGGATAAATCAGCTCATCAGTGATGCCACAGGACAACCGGTAGAGAAGGTAGAAAAAGATACTGATAGAAATTATTGGATGCGTCCTAAACAGGCTACTGAATATGGAATTGTAGGGAAAATAATAACCAAGTGGGAAGATATCAATTATAAGTGAATCCAAGCAATGTATAAACACAAATTTAAAGATCCTGAACTGGCACAATTGAGCCAGTTCAGGAAATTATTTAAGTCATCTAACGTTTTTTAATGAATTAACGTTTTCTATTAAAGGCAGCAGCCAATGCATCACTCATAGCGCTATTAGCTAAAGGCGCAGAACCTGAACGTGAAATAGGGCGGTTTCTGCCATTGCCGTTACGATTATTGCGATCCTGACGGTTACCTTCTTGGGAACTACGGCGTGCTTGTGTTTCACCGGGTTGCTCATCAAGACGCATGGTCAATGCAATACGCTTGCGGTTGAGGTCAACATCCATCACCTTCACTTTCACGATATCACCTGTTTTGACGACAGTGTGTGGATCTTCTACAAAGCGATCAGATAGGGAGGAGATATGAACGAGTCCATCCTGATGGACACCGATGTCCACGAATGCACCAAAATTGGTTACGTTAGTGACAGTACCTTCCAAAATCATACCTGCTTGCAGGTCATTCATGGTTTCAACGCCATCGGCAAATGTGGCTGTCTTGAATTCAGGACGTGGATCGCGGCCTGGTTTTTCCAGCTCTTTCAGGATATCGGTGACGGTCGGAATACCAAATTTTTCGGTCGTGAATTCCTGCGCGCTCAGATTACGCAAATTAGCCGGATTACCCATCAGTTCAGGCAGGGTTTGCTGGGTTGTTGCCAGGATCTTCTCAACCACAGGATAGGCTTCTGGGTGAACGGTTGAAGCATCCAGTGGGTTATCACCCTGATTGATGCGCAGGAAACCCGCACATTGCAGGAAGGCTTTTGGCCCCAGACGGGTCACTTTCAATAGTTGATTACGGTTGCCGAAACGACCGTTTTCGTCGCGCCAGTTAACAATATTCTGGGCAACAGTACGAGTCAGGCCAGCAACGCGAGTCAGCAAGGCGACAGAAGCAGTATTCAGGTCAACGCCGACGCCGTTTACACAGTCTTCAACCACGTTATCCAGTTTTTTGGCAAGCAGAGTCTGACTAACATCATGCTGGTATTGACCAACACCGATGGATTTGGGTTCGATTTTCACCAGCTCAGCCAGTGGATCTTGCAGGCGACGGGCAATGGAGACAGCGCCACGTAGGGAAACATCCAGATCAGGGAATTCTTGTGCAGCCAATTCAGATGCAGAATAGACGGAGGCTCCCGCTTCGCTGACCACCACCTTTTGTGCCGTGACGTCAGGATACTGTTTCTGAACGTTGGCAAAGAAGCGTTCTGTTTCACGAGATGCGGTGCCGTTGCCAATGGCAACCAGTTCCACCTGATGTTTAGTGCACAGAGCTGCAACGGTTGCCGCCGCTTTGTTTTCCTGTCCGGTGTGCGGATAAATAGTATCGGTAGCAATCAGTTTGCCCGTCGCGTCAACAACGGCAACTTTTACTCCGGTACGCAAGCCTGGGTCCAGACCCATTGTTGCACGCATACCAGCAGGGGCAGCCATCAGCAGGTCACTCAGGTTACGGGCGAAGACGTTGATGGCCTCGTTTTCGGCCTTCTCACGCAGTGTACCCATCAATTCGGTTTCCAGATGCAGCAACACTTTGATGCGCCATGTCCAGCTCACCACTGCTTTGCGCCAATTGTCAGCCGGTGCATTATTCAGGCGCAGGTTCAAGTGATCGGTAATAATTTGTTCGCAATGACTCTCTTTTGGGGCTTCCTCAAATTGTGGATCAGCATTCAAAGAAAGTTGCAGGATGCCTTCATTGCGTCCACGGAACATGGCAAGGGCACGGTGGGAAGGGATGATGGCAATGGCTTCATGGTGGTCGAAATAATCGCTGAATTTAGCCCCTTCTTCCTCTTTACCCTCGATAACCCTGGAAACCAAATGGGCATTTTTCCATAAATATTCACGTACCTTCGCCAGCAGGGTTGCATCTTCGGCAAAACGCTCCATCAGGATATAACGTGCGCCATCCAATGCTGCCTTGGTATCAGCAATGCCTTTGTCAGCATTGACATAGGCAGCCGCCGCCAGTTCAGGCTCTTGCTGCGGATCTTGCCATAGCAGGTCGGCCAGAGGCTCTAATCCGGCTTCGATGGCAGTTTGTCCACGAGTACGGCGTTTAGGTTTATAAGGTAGGTACAGATCTTCCAACTCAGTTTTGCTCAGCGTTGCGTTAATCGCTTCTGCCAGCTCAATGGTTAGCTTTCCCTGTTCCTCAATCGATTTTAGGATAGTCTGACGGCGGTTGGACAGTTCACGCAGATAACCGAGACGGCTTTCGAGTTGGCGGAGCTGTGTGTCATCCAGACCACCGGTGGCCTCTTTACGGTAACGAGCGATAAAGGGAACCGTATTTCCCTCATCAAGCAGGGAGATGGCAGCTAGGATTTGCTGTGGTTGAGCTTGTAGCTCACCGGCAATGATTCGACTTAAAGATTCATTCATGGTCTGTTTTCTTCAACTTCTTTAGGGTCTGTAGATATTCTGAGACATCGTCAGACAGAGCCGGATAAGATCAAATTTCATCTGAAACAGTATCGGCATGGTTCAAACTGGCTCCATTTATACGTGTTGAGCGCAATAATTTCCAGTTTAGCGCGATATTTCGGTCATGTTGTAACAGAATTCATCAAATATCTTCTAGGTTGGGATTGGGTTGATGAGAGTTGATGAGATATAGTACTCCGCCATTAATCATCTTTTCTCACGTGAGTTTTTTCATGGCCAAGAGTCACTATATTACCCGAGAGGGTTGGCATGCGCTTGATCAGGAATTGAAATATCTCTGGAAAGTTGAACGTCCCAGAGTCACCCAGGCTGTTTCAGAAGCTGCTGCACTGGGGGATCGTTCAGAGAATGCTGAGTACATTTATGGTAAAAAAAGGTTAAGGGAAATTGACCGCCGAGTACGTTTTTTGTCCAAGCGTCTGGATATACTGCAAATTGTCGATCCTGACCCGCGACAAGAAGGGAAAGTCTTTTTTGGGGCATGGGTAAAAGTTGAAAACGAAAATGAAGAAGAACACATGTTTCGTTTGGTAGGGCCGGATGAATTTGAACCAGCCAAAAAGTGGATTTCCATTGATTCTCCGGTGGCGAGAGCATTACTTGGTAAGCAGGTTGATGATGAAGTCACGGTGATGACACCAAATGGCGTGGTGACTTACTGGATACTGGAAATTAGCTACCAGCCTTTGGCATAAGTCACAGTGCTTGTCTAATGGCCTTAAAAGACATGCGGTTAAGTCTCTATTGGAGTTATGGGTTTTCTGTGAAAGTGATGGATGTTGCGGGCAATGGAGCACCTTGGGAGCTGAAACATGCAAGAGAGTTATAAGATCCTTGTTGTTGATGATGATATGCGCTTGCGGGCGTTACTGGAACGTTACTTATCCGAACAGGGATTCCAAGTGCGTGGCGCAGCAAATGCAGAGCAGATGGATCGTTTATTGACCAGAGAATCCATCCAATTGATTGTCCTGGATTTAATGTTACCGGGAGAAGATGGATTGTCTATTTGTCGAAGGCTGAGAAGTCAGCATAATTCAATCCCGATCATCATGGTATCCGCGAAAGGGGAAGAGGTTGATCGGATTGTTGGGCTTGAAATTGGCGCTGATGATTATCTTGCCAAGCCTTTTAACCCGCGTGAATTGTTAGCACGTATGCGGGCTGTCCTGCGGAGACAAGCAAATGAATTACCGGGAGCGCCGACGTCAGATGATGCGGTGATCAAGTTTGGGAAATTTAAACTTGATCTTGGAACGCGTGAAATGTTTCATCAAGATGCATTATTACCGTTGACCAGTGGGGAATTTTCCGTGTTGAAGGTGTTAGTTTCTCACCCACGTGAGCCATTATCACGGGATAAATTGATGAGTTTGGCTCGCGGACGAGAGTATGGTGCGATGGAGCGTTCCATTGATGTCCAGATTTCCCGCCTGCGTCGCCTGATTGAAGAAGATCCTGCCCATCCTCGTTATATCCAGACAGTTTGGGGGCTGGGGTACGTTTTTGTTCCTGATGGAAACAAGGTATGAAAAATCCCAGTGTGAAAAAGTTTTGGCTTTCTTTGCGTACTTTATTTTTCCGTGTCCTGTATTTAGTGCTGGGCAGCTTGCTGTTCAGCTCTCTGGTTACCTTACTGCTGGTGGTACTGGAAGAACTCCCTTTTAACGCGATATTTCCCTATCTCTTTATCAGTGTTTTTGTGGTGGCATTGCCCGTGTTCATGATGTTCTGGCGATATTCCGCTATCCAGAAACATTCATTGAAGGTGATGCAAAAAGTCGTTATCGACATAGAAAAAGGCAGAAGAGGTTCATCGATGCCTGAAATGGGGACGCCCGCTATTCGTTCTGTGATTAGGGCGCTTAACCGATTGTCGATGAAGCTGAAATCACAGGAAAGCGATCAGGCGGTATTAATAGCTGGCGTAAGCCATGATTTGCGCACGCCACTTACCCGTATTCGTTTGGCGATGGAAATGATGGAAGGAAAAGATGATTTTCTGACAGAGTCTATCCATCAGGATATTGAAGAGTGCAATGTCATGATTGATCAATTTATTGATTACCAGCGAGCAGGGCAGGATATGCCGATGGCATGCTGTGAATTGAATGGATTGCTTGAAGAGGTGATTACGGCAGAGCAGCGTTGTGCGGTAGATACAGATATTGAAAATTGCTTAGCGACAAGTTCGATTTTCATTTTGGCTCATCCCTTTTCCATCAAACGTGTATTGATCAATCTGTTCACTAATGCCCGACGTTATGGCAATGGGTGGATACGCGTCAGTAGTGGCTCAACAGAAAAATTCGGCTGGTTTCAGGTTGAGGACAACGGTACTGGAATGACGAAAGAAGAAGCCACCGTTTTATTCCAGCCTTTCACGCAGGGAAATAGAAATGAAATAAATAATGGCGTGGGGCTAGGGCTGGCTATCATCCGTCGTATCATTGATACCCATGGGGGAAATATTCAGGTGGGGAGCAGCGAAAAAGAGGGGCTATCCATTCGCATATATATTCCGTTGAGTGCAAGATGATAACATCATTGAACGAAGAGTAAGGCACTGCTGAAACGTCCTGTCATAAAAATGTCATAACTCCTACATCTTATTGTCATTGAATTCACCTATTTTTCCTTCTTGAATCGTTTTATTACCTGAAAATCAGATTGTCAGCGATACCTGTCATTCGTTTCTCATTAATGATGCGTATCTCAGTAGGAGACTTAACAGGAGATACTATGAAATCAATGCGTACCACTGTGGCGAGCATCATGGTTACTGTATTTGCCATGACATCTCTGCCTTCATTTGCGGTAGCCAGCTTGACGGGGGCAGGTGCGACATTTCCTGCACCGATATATACCAAGTGGGCCGATTCTTATCAGAAAGAAACGGGTAACAAAATCAACTACCAAGGCATCGGCTCTTCTGGTGGTGTAAAACAGATTATTGCCAATACCGTTGATTTTGGTGCATCTGATGCCCCGCTTTCTGATGAAAAATTGGCGACTGATGGTTTGTTCCAGTTCCCAACGGTAATCGGTGGGATTGTGCTGGCAGTGAATATTTCTGGCGTTAAATCTGGTCAATTGATTTTGGATGGTAAAACCCTTGGTGACATCTATCTGGGTAATATCAAGAAATGGAATGATCCGGCAATTGCAAAGTTGAATCCGAATCTCAAACTGCCGGATCAGAACATTGCCGTAGTTCGTCGCGCTGATGGATCAGGAACTTCCTATGTCTTCACGAGTTATTTGTCCAAAGTTAACAGCGATTGGAAACAAAAAGTTGGAGTTGGCACGACTGTCAAATGGCCAACCGGATTGGGCGGTAAAGGTAATGATGGGATTGCTGCATTTGTTCAGCGTCTGCCGGGTTCGATTGGTTATGTCGAATATGCCTATGCGAAGCAGAATCACCTGGCTTATACCAAACTGGTCTCAGCGGGTGGTGCTGTGGTAGCGCCGACTGAAGAAAATTTTAGCGCAGCGGCTAAAGGTGCAGATTGGAACAGCAGTTTTGCGCAGGATCTGACAAATCAGAAAGGCGATAATGCGTGGCCAATTACGTCTACTACCTTCATTCTTATCCATAAACAACAGAAAAATGCTGCTAATGGTACTGAAGTGCTGAAATTCTTTGATTGGGCTTATGACAACGGCAAAAAACAGGCGAAAGATTTGGATTATGCCACCCTGCCGGAAGAGGTGGTCAGTCAGGTACGTGCAGCATGGAAGAGCAATCTCCCCTTTTATTAAGGGGAAATAACCTAAAATGAGAATGAAGCGTATGGCCGAACGTAAAACGGCACTGAAAGCACCGGGCAAAAAGGGTGACATTATCTTCAGTGCTTTGGTCAGGTTAGCTGCGTTGTTAACTTTATTTCTGCTGGGAGGCATTATCATTTCGCTGATTATTGCTTCCTGGCCGAGTATACAAGTATTTGGTTTTGCTTTCTTATGGAGTAAAGAGTGGGATGCACCGGCTGAGTTGTTTGGCGCATTAGTACCGATTTATGGCACATTGATGACTTCGTTAGTTGCCCTGATCATTGCGGTTCCAGTAAGTTTTGGCATTGCCCTGTTTCTGACGGAGTTGTCCCCAAACTGGTTGAAACGCCCATTGGGTGTGGCGATTGAGTTATTGGCGGCGATCCCCAGCATTGTTTATGGCATGTGGGGGTTGTTTGTCTTTGCTCCACTATTTGCTAGCTATTTCCAGCAACCCGTTGGTGACGTGCTCTCCAGCATTCCCATCGTGGGCGCTCTGTTCTCTGGCCCTGCCTTTGGTATTGGCATTCTGGCTGCGGGCGTCATTCTTGCCATTATGGTTATCCCCTATATCGCTTCTGTCATGCGTGATGTGTTTGAACAGACTCCTGTAATGATGAAAGAGTCTGCTTATGGCATTGGTTGTACAACATGGGAAGTGATTTGGCATATCGTCTTGCCTTATACCAAAAATGGTGTGATTGGTGGTGTAATGTTAGGGCTTGGTCGGGCATTGGGGGAAACAATGGCTGTCACCTTTATTATCGGTAATACCTACCAACTTGATAGTGTGTCGCTGTATATGCCAGGGAACAGTATCACTTCTGCATTGGCAAATGAATTTGCTGAGGCTGAGTCTGGTTTGCACACTGCTGCATTGATGGAACTGGGGCTGATCTTGTTTGTCATCACTTTTGTCGTATTGGCGTTGTCAAAATTAATGATTATGCGTCTGGCAAAAAATGAGGGACAGCGCTGAGATGACAACCATCAATAAGCAACTTCCACATTTAGTCGATACAGTAAACGACGCGGAGATGAAAAGCCGTCGCCGTATGCAGTCTTGGCGTCGCCAGAAAAATCGGCTGGCACTCATGATATCCATGATGACGATGGCATTCGGCTTATTCTGGCTGGGCTGGATTTTAATCTCCACCGTTACTAAAGGTATTGATGGTATGTCGCTGGCGTTGTTTACCGAAATGACGCCACCGCCCAATACCGAGGGCGGTGGATTGGCAAACGCCATTGTTGGCAGCGGATTGTTAATCTTCTGGGCAACGGTGTTTGGTACGCCATTGGGGATTATGGCGGGAATTTATCTGGCGGAATATGGTCGCCGTTCATGGCTGGCAGAAATCATCCGCTTTATTAATGACATCCTGCTTTCAGCCCCTTCGATTGTTGTCGGATTATTTGTCTATACGGTTGTGGTGGCAAAGGTGCAACACTTTTCGGGTTGGGCAGGGATAATTGCGTTAGCACTGTTGCAGATCCCCATCGTTATCCGCACGACGGAAAACATGCTGAAATTAGTGCCGGATAACTTGCGTGAAGCCGCTTATGCACTGGGTACTCCGAAATGGAAAATGATCTCTGCTATTACATTAAAGGCATCGATATCAGGCATTATTACCGGTGTATTGCTGGCTATTGCCCGAATCGCTGGTGAAACGGCTCCACTGTTGTTTACTTCGCTTTCTAATCAGTTCTGGAGCACCGATCTCAGCCAGCCGATTGCAAACCTGCCTGTCACCATTTTCAAGTTTGCCATGAGTCCATTTTCTGACTGGCAGCAGTTGGCATGGGCGGGGGTATTGCTGATCACCCTGTGTGTATTGCTAATTAATATTGTGGCGCGTGCACTGTTTGCGAAGAAAAAATACTAATATTTTTTCAAAGGAATAAAAATAGAAGGTATTAAAGAGACAAATACTGATGAATAAAGCGAATGGCATTGCAGTAAATAAAATTGCAGTAAATAAAATTGCGGTAAGTAAAATTCAGGTACGCGATCTGAATTTCTATTACGGCAAGTTTCATGCGCTGAAAAATATTACGCTGGATATCGCACAAAATAAAGTAACGGCATTCATCGGGCCATCGGGCTGTGGTAAGTCCACGTTACTACGTACTTTCAACAAAATGTATGAATTGTACGGTGAGCAGCGTGCTGAAGGTGAAATTACTCTGGATGGCACGAATATCCTGACAGACAAGCAAGATATTGCCTTGCTACGTGCCAAAGTTGGGATGGTTTTTCAGAAGCCGACACCCTTCCCGATGTCCATTTACGACAATATTGCTTTCGGGGTGCGTTTGTTTGAGAAACTGCCCAGAGCAGAGATGGATGAGCGAGTCCAATGGGCGTTGACAAAAGCGGCATTGTGGAATGAAACCAAAGATAAATTGCATCAGAGTGGGTATAGCCTTTCCGGTGGCCAGCAACAGCGTCTGTGTATTGCCCGTGGTATTGCTATTCGCCCTGAGGTTTTGCTGCTGGATGAACCCTGTTCGGCACTTGATCCCATCTCTACAGGACGCATTGAAGAGTTAATCAGCGAACTGAAATCGGAATATACCGTTGTGATAGTCACCCACAATATGCAGCAGGCGGCTCGCTGTTCGGATTACACGGCTTTTATGTACCTTGGTGAACTGATTGAATTTAGCGATACCGATAGATTGTTCACCACACCGAAAATGAAACAGACCGAAGATTATATTACTGGCCGTTACGGTTGATATGGGGATAACAATATGGACAATCTGAATCTCAGCAAACACATTTCCGGTCAATTTACGGCTGAACTGGAGCATGTTCGTACAGAATTGATGACAATGGGGGGGCTGGTGGAAGAGCAGCTCAGCAAAGCGATTCTGGCGATGCATAACCAAGATGAAGTATTAGCACGGCAAGTCATTGAGGATGACCAAAAGGTTAATATGATGGAAGTGGCGATTGATGAAGCGTGTGTCCGCATCATTGCAAAACGCCAACCGACGGCCAGTGACCTGCGTTTGATCATGGTCATTTCAAAAACCATTGCTGAACTGGAGCGTATTGGCGATGTTGCCGATAAAATTTGCCAGACCGCGCTTGAAAGATTTTCACATCAACAGCAATCCTTGCTGGTCAGCCTGGAATCATTAGGGCGTCATACAATCCAAATGTTGCACGATGTGTTGGATGCCTTTGCCCGTATGGATCTGCAAGAAGCTATCCGTATCTACCATGAAGATAAAAAAGTTGATCAGGAATACGAAAGTATTATCCGCCAGCTAATGACCTATATGATGGAAGATCCCAGAACCATTCCGAATGTTATGACGGCTCTCTTCTGTGCTCGCTCTATTGAACGCATTGGTGACCGTTGCCAGAATATTTGTGAATTTATCTTCTATTACGTTAAAGGGCAGGACTTCCGCCATATTGGTGGCGATAATCTGGAAAAATTACTGATCCAAAAAGAGTAATTTTTATTCCAAAATTGAATAAATATAGTATTTTATATTATTTCATGTGCTATATCGAAATTGATAACTTTTGTTGATATATAAAAATTAATAACCAACAGGGGTATACAATGAAGATTCGCAACAAATCTCGCATAGCGGTTACTGCTTTGCTGACCAGCTTGGCATTGGTTTCAGGAGTGGCAAAAGCAGATAAACTTGATGACATTAAAAAAGCTGGCACGATACGTATTGCGGTATTTGACAGTAACCCACCATTTGGTTTTATCGATCCCCAAACAAAAAAATTGGCAGGCTATGATGTCGATATCGCCAATGCGATTGCCAATGATTTGGGGGTAAAGCTGGAACTGCGTCCAACGAATCCAGCAAACCGCATCCCTCTGCTTTCTTCCAAGAAAATTGACTTAATTGCTGCTAACTTCACGATCACGGATGAACGCGCAAAACAAGTTGATTTCTCCATCCCTTATTTTGCGACGGGCCAGAAATTCATTGCCCGCAAAGGTGTTTTGATCAAGCCGGACGATATTGCCAAACTGCGTATTGGTGCAGACAAGGGCACTGTACAGGAAATTACCTTGCGTGAGCGTTATCCAACAACCAAAGTGATCTCTTATGATGATACACCGTTGGCATTTGCGGCTCTGAGAAATGGTAATGTTCAGGCGATCACGCAGGACGATGCGAAACTGGTTGGTTTGCTGGCAAACGTACCAGAAGCCCAGAAAGCCGATTTTGAAATTTCCCCTTTCAGCATTACCCGTGAATATCAAGCAGTCGCGGCTTCCAAAGGGGAAACGCGATTGGTTGATTCGGTTAACCAAACCTTACTGAAATTGGAAAAAGAGGGGAAAGCAGAGAAAATCTATAACCGCTGGTTTGGCCCAGACACTAAATCCGCTCAACCGCGTGGTGATTTTAAATTTGCTCCGTTAGAGGATCAGGCAAAATAGTAAGTTCGTTTAGCCGTTTCTGTTTGGTGCTTCCATTTAAAAAGACAAATTGATTAGCCCCGTTATTTCGGGGCTTTGCTGTTGGTTTATGTGGTAAATGATATGTTTGAGCAATTTATTACCGAGCACTTACTGGCTCCTGAATATCTGCAATGGCTTTGGCAGGGATTTCTGATCACCTTGTGGCTTTCTGCCTGTGTCATTGCTTCTTCTACTTTACTGGGTTTTGTGATTGCGGCAGCACGGGATAGCCAAATCAAGCCACTGTGCTGGCTGGTTACGGCTTATACGACGGTATTTCGTAACACGCCTTTATTGGTACAACTGTTTTTTTGGTACTTCGCATCCGGGCAAGTTCTGCCACAAGCGGCGATGATGTGGCTGAACACGCCCCACGATACAATGATTTTCGGTCTGACACTGGAATGGCCGTCTTTTGAGTTTTTGGCGGGATTTATTGGATTAACCCTCTATTCAGCGCCGTTTGTTGCAGAAGAATTACGTGCGGGCATTCAGGGCGTCGGACGCGGGCAGAAATATGCAGCCCATGCATTGGGTTTAACGGGCTGGCAGGCCATGCGTCACGTTGTATTGCCTCAGGCACTGAAAATAGCCATGCCACCTTTATTGGGGCAATACATGAATATTGTCAAAAATTCATCATTGACGATGGCGATTGGTGTGGCAGAACTCTCCTATGCTTCTCGTCAGGTGGAAACCCAATCCTTACAAACCTTTGAGGCATTTGGTGTGGCGACCGTACTCTACATCGCCATTATTGCCATGATGGAAGGCTGGGGACAATGGCGCCAACAGAGAACATTGGCGAGAGGGTATTGATATGGACTTTACTGTTATTGCAGAAAACTGGCGTTATTTGCTCTTGGGAACCTTTCCCGATGGACCACTGGAAGGGGCGGCATTGACGCTGGTAATCAGTATCATAGCGGGGACTATTTCCATCGTATTGGGTATTCTCGGTGGCGTTGCACTGGCGATGCTGCGCGGTTTTTGGGTCAACTTATTGGCGGCAGTGTTGGGTTTCTTTCGCGCCATTCCGGTCATTATGCTGATTTTCTGGACGTATTTCTTATTGCCCGTCGTATTGGGAATGGAGATCCCTGAAATTACGACCGTTGTCTGTGCATTGGCATTGATTACTTCGGCTTATTTAGCACATGGCGTCAAAGCGGGGATTTTAGCGATTGGTGATGGTCAATGGCGGGCAGGATTATCGCTGGGCTTTAATCGTTGGGAAGTATTGCGGCATATCGTTTTGCCACAGGCATTGCGTATGATGGTGCCTTCATTTATCAATCAGTGGATTGCGTTAATCAAGGATACCTCATTGGCTTATATCGTTGGCGTCGCGGAATTGTCATTTTTGGCGACCCAAGTGAATAACCGCAGTATGGTCTATCCGATGGAAGTCTTTTTATTCGTTGCGCTGGTTTATTTTGTGATGTGTTTATCACTGGAGTTAATGGCTAATTACATGGCCCGTCGTTTCTCAGTGAGGCGTAAAAAGACCGCCATCTTCGGGTTTTGGCGTAAAAAAACGTTGACCGTGGTTCCTCAAAATTAATATCTGGCAAATATTTTCGTTATTGCATTCATTCCCTGTTGCGAGGCCTGTCTCTTGATCATATTTCATAGGTCAAGAGACTTGGACAGTAAATATCCCATCATCAACGGGTTGAACACGTGACCAAAAAAAACGAATAAAATATCGTCACAAAATGAATTCCCCCAATAATCATAATGTTATGTAACTTATTGATTACACATATAGCAAACGTTTTCTTTTTGTCGTTTCAGGGTAACGATTTAGATGGGTTTCCTGTAGGATAGGTCGAAAACTTCGCTTTTTTTGGGGAAATAATATTATATGAGCACAATAAATTCTGGCTCTGCTAATCGCCAGAGCTTGCTTCATCGCGTGTTTAAATTAAGGGAACATGGCACGACAATTCGTACTGAAATAATTGCTGGATTGACGACTTTTTTAACGATGGTTTATATCGTCTTTGTTAACCCGCAAATTCTGGCGGTTGCAGGCATGGATATTAAGGCGGTATTTGTGACGACCTGTTTAATCGCCGCAGTTGGCAGCATTATGATGGGATTGATGGCGAATCTGCCTGTTGCCGTTGCACCTGCAATGGGGCTAAATGCGTTTTTTGCCTTTGTTGTGGTCGGAGCGATGGGTCTTTCGTGGCAGGTTGCGATGGGGGCAATTTTCTGGGGGGCGGTGGGATTGTTTATATTGACTCTCCTGCGAGTCCGTTACTGGATGATCGCCAATATCCCATTGAGCCTGCGTGTGGGCATTACCAGTGGTATCGGTCTTTTCATCGCCATGATGGGATTGAAAAATGCGGGTATTATCGTGCCTAATCCCGACACAATCGTCTCAATCGGCAATTTTGCTTCTCACAATGTCTTGTTGGGGACATTGGGTTTTTTCATTATTGCCATTTTAGCAGCACGTAATTTCCATGCGGCGGTGTTGGTTTCGATTATTGTGACAACCGGCATTGGATTGATGATGGGGTATGTGGAATATCACGGTATTTTTGATCTGCCGCCCAGTGTGATGAGTGTAGTGGGTAACGTTGATGTAAAAGGTGCTCTGGATATCGCTTTGGCTGGTGTTATTTTCTCATTTATGTTGGTGAACTTGTTTGATTCTTCCGGCACATTGATTGGTGTGACGGATAAAGCGGGTATTGCTGACAGTAGTGGCAAATTCCCACGCATGAAACAAGCCTTGTACGTGGACAGTATCAGTTCGATGGCGGGTTCTTACATTGGAACGTCTTCGGTTACCGCCTATATTGAAAGTTCTTCGGGCGTTTCTGTTGGTGGCCGGACGGGTTTGACAGCAATTGTTGTGGGTATTTTATTCCTGTTGGTCATGTTTATTTCTCCACTGGCAAGCATGGTGCCTGCTTATGCTACAGCGGGAGCTTTGGTCTATGTGGGCGTCTTGATGACTTCCAGCCTGACAAGGGTGAAATGGAATGATTTGACTGAATCCGTTCCTGCTTTTATTACCGCAGTGATGATGCCATTTAGCTTCTCCATTACCGAAGGTATTGCTCTGGGTTTTATCGCCTACTGTGCTATGAAATTGGGCACTGGCAAGTGGCGTGAAATTAGCCCATGTGTTCTTGTCGTGACCCTATTGTTTGTATTAAAAATGGTATTTGTGGATGCCCATTGAACACAATTGAAACAGTGAGTAAGAGCAGGCCTGACAGCAGGTTATGTCAGGCTTGCTTATTTAATGGGATATTTTATTGAATATTTTTAGGCGCGATAAAGCCAATGCAGACAGTATCTGACTCAGCACTTGGTTGGGACTGGAAGGTGAACTCTTCTTTGTGACTGAGCACCAATGATGGCCATTGTGCAAGTGTATGTTGGAAATCTTCCTCTGCACAGCTCTTTCCTCGCTCTCCTACTAGCAAGGCACCATATTTCACAATATTGTCCTCTTTGATATGGCGGTTATAGATATTTGGTGGCACACCATTATCTAATTCCCAGGGTTGTATCGTTTCAGGGTGATAGTGGCTATAAAATGTCAGCCATTGATGCAGATATTCTCCACCCACATAATGCAATGGTGTTGGATACAGTTCGTTCCAACGTTGATCAAGTTGGCTGGCAAAGGTTTTTATGCCAACAAATTTTTGCCCCGCATCACGGACATTTGCCATCATCACACCGACGTAACCGAATAACACCAATACACCAAACACAGTCAATCCCCGTAATGTGCTTCGCAAGGGTTTAGTGGGGAAGACTGTTATCGATCCCACTAATAATGCCACCGAAACGACCATAAAAGGTTGCACCCATTCGGTCATACGTCCGCCCTGATTGAAAGAGAACCAGCCGTAAATAATCAGCAGAGGCAGCAGGATCACGATATTAGCCAGCGCATTGGATTGCTGCTTAGGCCAGCCAATCCGGCCACCCAGCAGATAAATAATAACGCTGACGATAATTAACGGGTAGAACACGGAAAGCATAGCCCGTGTGGTATGTAGGTTGAATCCTTGCTGAATTTGGGAATCTACCCATTTAAAGGCGACGAAGTCATTATGCACCAGCCACCAAACGTTCGGCAATACCAGCAGGAACCAGATGACAATGGCGAGATAAAATAGTGGCTCCCGATAGTTACGGCGTATTTTAGGTACGAACAGGGAGAGCAAAAAGACCGAGCCGACTATAGCAAGTGAAGAATACTTTGCCATCGTTGCCAGCCCGGTGGTGAGGGCGAATGCCAGCCACCATATGGGATGATCGTCAATGGCACGCAGGAAAAACAGCAATGACCACGGCCAGAGCATGATCAAAAGATAATTATCGTTATAAGGAATGATATCAAAATTGATGATACCGGATAGATTCAGAGTCAGCATGGCAAGCCATGCGAGCACAACTTTGCCTGTCAGTCGGAAAGCCAGTTGCCAAACTCCAAGCATACCAATGGCAATGGCAACAAAGTGGCTGAAATACCAATAAAAACTAAGAGAAATATCGCTGATAGAAATAGCGGGTAGCATGATGGCGCCCACTAGCCATGGGTTTTTGGGCGAACCCCATTCCCCATTAATGCCCCAGTTTAAAGCTTCTACAGCATCATAAGGAACGGTGGGATCGAGAGAGTAACTTGCTATTATCCACAAAACGGCATAACCAGTGACCCAAAGATACAGTGGCATGCGATAAGAAGAGGTATCAAAAAAACGCATCGTCGTTAATGATCATATTATTTGAGTTAAATTATCTAGAATACTAGACGAAATTTAAACTATAGGTGAATGGCATTGGATGTTAATGGGAGTTTCTGTTAGATTCCGCCGAAAATATCTTGATAAAAATGAGTTGAGTCACAAGCTATGAGCCCGTTAAAGAAAAAATCACCAGCGAAGTTTTCTGCTGGTCAGCAAAAGCAAAAAAGAAAAAGTCGCGCAGAGCTGGATGCAGAAGGACGCGAGCGTAAGCGCCAGAAAAAACGCCGTGGTAATGGCAATCCGACCGGTAGCCGTCAGAGCGATAATGGCAGCAATAAAAAGCGTTCGGTCGTCAAACAGGAAAAAGATCCACGTATCGGCAGTAAAGTGCCGGTTCCTCTGATTGTCGATGAGAAAGTTGCCGGTGAGAAAGCGGCGACGATGAAACCCGCAGTTAAACCGGCTGTAGAGAAACAGGAACCTCGCCTGTCACTACAGGAAGAGCTGGCAATGCTGGAAAGTGATGAGCGATTGGATGACTTGTTGGCACGCCTTGAGCAGGGGGAAAAATTGTCTCAGGAAGACAACGTTTATGTCGACAATATGCTCGATCGCATTGATACCCTGATGGAAGAGTTGGGCATCAATCTGGGTGAAGAGAACAGCGAAGAAGAATCACAGGAAGATATCATGCAATTGCTGAAGGGTAAGTAAAACCTTCATCAATGAATTGTGATCGTAAAAGGCGGGTTCATTCTGATAACCACAATATTAATAACCATAGTATTAGTATGTTATTTATTGTGGTTATTGGGTAAACTATGGCGGCAATCATGTTGCGTTTTGATGGGCGAAAACAGCGGAAGGACTAAGCATGTCAGAGCAATCCATTGTTTGGGATCTGCCTTTGATCCAAAAATACAACTATTCAGGGCCTCGTTATACTTCGTATCCAACGGCATTGGAGTTTAACCAACAGTACGATGAGACTGCTTTTGCACAGGCTGCCACCCGTTATCCGGAGCGCCCGCTTTCCCTCTATATCCATATCCCGTTCTGCCATAAGCTTTGTTATTTCTGTGGTTGCAATAAGCTGGTGACGCGCCAAAAGCACAAAGCGGATGAGTATCTGAATGTGTTGGAAAAAGAGATTGCTGCTCGTGGAAAATTATTTTCCCAGCGGAAAGTCAGCCAGATGCACTGGGGAGGAGGGACGCCAACCTATCTGGACAAAACACAGATCAGCCGATTGATGTCGATGCT
Source organism: Xenorhabdus ishibashii (assembly GCF_002632755.1). Lineage (NCBI taxonomy): Bacteria > Pseudomonadati > Pseudomonadota > Gammaproteobacteria > Enterobacterales > Morganellaceae > Xenorhabdus > Xenorhabdus ishibashii. The sequence goes on from NZ_NJAK01000001.1 coordinate 1,847,398, forward strand.
GCGCAGCCATTTCCATTTTCTGCCCGATGCTGAGCTTTCCATTGAAATTGATCCGCGAGAAATCGAGCTTGATGTCATTGATCATTTGCATCATGAAGGCTTTAACCGCCTGAGCATGGGGGTGCAGGATTTTAATAAAGATGTGCAGCGTTTAGTTAATCGAGAGCAAGATGAAGCGTTTATTTTCGCACTGATCAAACGCGCCCGTGAAACAGGCTTTACATCCACCAGCATTGATTTGATCTATGGTTTGCCGAAACAGACACCTGAAAGTTTTGCCTTTACATTACAGCGGGTGTTGGCCTTGTCTCCTGACCGTTTAAGTGTATTTAACTATGCCCACTTACCGAATTTATTTGCGGCACAGCGCAAGATTAAGGAGCAGGATTTACCCACTGCGACGCAAAAGTTGAATATCTTGCAAGAAACGATCGCAACCCTGACAGGTAATGGTTATCAGTTTATTGGTATGGATCACTTTGCCCGCCCTGATGATGAATTGTCAATTGCCCAACGCCAAGGCATCTTACACCGAAATTTTCAGGGATATACCACGCAGGGGGAATGCGATTTACTTGGTATGGGCGTTTCCGCGATCAGTATGTTGGGGAATAGCTATGCCCAGAACCAGAAAGACCTGAAAACCTACTACGCTGCGGTGGAGGCACAAGGCCATGCTTTATGGCGTGGTTTAGCGTTGACACGGGATGATTGCATTCGCCGTGATGTGATTAAGGCGCTAATCTGTAACTTCCGGCTGAATTTTGCGGATATTGAGCAGAGTTACGGGCTGAATTTCGCGGATTACTTCGCCGAAGACCTGCAATTATTGGCTCCATTGGCAGAAGATGGATTGGTTGAAGTGACCGAAACACAGCTTCAGGTATCCCCGAAAGGGCGATTGCTGATACGTAATGTTTGTATGTGTTTTGATAGTTATCTGCGTAACCAGATGCGACAGCGGCAATTTTCGCGGGTGATATGAGTATCGGTGAATCAATAAATTAGGCACATTTCATATGCGAAATAAATAATTCATCAATTGAGCACCTTTTTCGTCTTCTTATCGCTTTTGCTTTCGCCCATTCGCGTTAGTTATTATCTCTAAAATATTGGGCTATTCTTGCTAAATGACCCATTATTTTGGGATTTCTGGCTTTACTGTGGGCATCTGGGTGCATTATTGCCAATAGAGAAAACCTGTTTTCTTCCAATAATCCTTGAACATAAACTAAACACGCATCGTTTTTCGGGTCATTTAGCTTGCAAGTTCTATAATACTGCACTTTACTCTTAGGGAATGAATCAGGTGGAAAGCGAAGATGAATGTGCATCATACACGATTTATATGCTGCCTCTGGCTGAGTATAAGCAACGTCCCTGCCAAAATAATCTGGTAATTCTCCAGTTTCTTTATAGCGCTTAAAATCTCGCAATATAGCTTGTTCAAGCTCTGGGTGCTTTAGGAAAACGTCATCAAAAAAATCTTTTCTTGTGTATTCATTTATTGATACGTCTACCTGTTCCATTTATCACCCAGTAAATGAAAAATTCCCAGACTTAATTTTTTCAGTCGTATAAGCAGCTAATTCTGATAAGGCGTCTCTATTTATATCGCTTTTGTAAATATTAGGCAAATTAAATAATTGGCGAGAAAGATCGTTTAGTCGGGCTATCTCAAACCTAGCCTTTGCCACAGACTTAAGATAAAGCTTCATTTCTTGCTTCTCTTCATCTGGGCGGTCTTGTTTCAACATAGCTTTCAGTCCCTGCTCAAACCCTCTTATTGTGGCTTCACAGGCTTTATTCATTTCCAAATCATTTTGCAGCATAACACCATGAATTTGGCCTTTATCAAGACTCAGAAGATTTAGATAATATTCGCTGATTTCATTAGCTAACGAATCAACAATTATTCTCCTTTGTTGATATTGAGTTTTTAATTCGTCCAAGTTATAAGTAGTTTTACCTATATCAAAACTAAACATATTTCGAGCGTCCTTTGAATCCACTTGTTCAACAGCAAATGAAGGGATCGTTAAAGCGCCTCCAAATAAGATTCCTGTTAAACAAATTTTTAGTGGTAGATTCATGACGTTTTACCTTATCAAATAGTTGATCATAGAGTGTCACAATGCGTCACTATGTATCACTATACGATACATTGCTGAATCTTACAATCACGTGAAAAATGGAATTAACAACTTATATAATCATGATTAAAGAAAATGGAAACAAATTAGAAGCATGATTTAGAAAGATGGTATAATGTTGCCATTACTTTGTATTAAATGTTATACATGTGATGAGAATTAATTTGTGCAATTATCCGATTAAATTAAAAGGGAAATTCTGGTGCTTAAAGTGACGGTCGGTAATGTGGATGATCGGGAACCTGTTCACGAATTAGCAAAAGATATAACGGGTTCTCTTTATTGTGACATCGGTAGTATTGTGAAACTTGTTATAACCCCAGTTCCTTCAATTTCCGCGTTATCGTATTTCTTCCCCAACCCAGCAAACGGGCGGCTTCCTGTTTATGTCCATTGGTATATTCCAATGCGCAATTAAGCAGAGTGCGTTCCAGCAATGGTAAGGCATCGGCAAGGAGATCAGTTTTTCCCTCTTTTAAGGCATGTTGTGCCCATTCAGCCAGCAGTTGTGACCAGTTTTCAGGTAGTGTGGAGCGAGAAATAGAGGCGTTCCCTGTCTGTCCGGTCGGTTGGTTGCCAATCAGGTCAGCGGGTAGATCTTGTACCAGTACCTCTTTGCTTGCTGCCATCACGGTCAGCCAGCGGCAGACGTTTTCCAACTGGCGGACATTGCCCGACCACGGCAGGCGCATCAGGGCGAGTTCAGTATCAGGATGCAGCACTTTGGCTTCAACGCCTAATTCTTTGGCGGTTTGTTGCAGGAAATGGTGTGCCAGACGAGGAATATCTTCCACTCTGTCCCGCAAAGGTGGTAATTGAACACGGATCACATTCAGGCGATGGTAGAGGTCTTCCCTGAATTTACCTTCTGCAACGCGTTGCTCAAGGTTCTGGTGAGTGGCAGCGATGATACGAACATTCACTTTCACGGGTGCATAGCCCCCGACGCGATAGAATTGTCCTTCGGCCAGTACTCGCAGCAGGCGAGTTTGGATATCCAGCGGCATATCACCAATTTCATCCAAAAACAGTGAGCCACCATTAGCTTGTTCAAAACGACCATGACGTACTTGATTTGCACCTGTGAACGCGCCTTTTTCGTGACCAAACAGTTCAGATTCGATCAAATCTTTCGGGATTGCCGCCATATTCAGGGCAATAAATGGTGCTGAGGCGCGTGGACTGTGGCGGTGAAGGGCATGGGCAACCAGCTCTTTTCCTGTGCCGGATTCGCCATTGATTAACACGCTGATGGAAGAGCGGGAAAGGCGGCCGATAATCCGGTATACCTCCTGCATGGCAGGGGCTTCTCCAATCATATCTGAAACTGATACCGGCAACTGCGGATTTGCGGCTGATTGATGCTGTTCCCGATAATGACTCAGTGCCCGTTCAACCAGCGCAACAGTTTCATCAATATCGAAAGGTTTTGGCAGATAATCGAATGCACCGTGTTGATAGGCACTGACAGCGGCATCCAGATCAGAATGGGCAGTCATAATGATGACCGGAAGCTGTGGGTAGTTCTGCTTTATTTGGTTGAGTAAACTAAGTCCGTCCAATCCGGGCATGCGGATATCTGACAGAATAACTTCTGGATTACTTTGTCCTAGTGCAGTCAATACGGCATCGGCATTTTCAAAACTGATACACTCCATCCCTGCGCCATTCAGCGCCCGTTCAAGTACCCAGCGGATAGAACTGTCATCATCAACGATCCACACTTTTCCTCGTTGCATGGTTACCCCCTACTTAACGGTTATTTCTTGATCGGCAGGTAAATGGAAAATTCCGTATGCCCTGGCCAACTGGTAAATTCAATTTTGCCAGCATGTTGGTCGATAAGATTACGTGCTATAGATAAGCCAAGTCCAGTCCCTCCTTCATACCCGCTAACCATCGGGTAAAAAAGCGTATCCTGAATATTGGGATGAATGCCTGGCCCGTCATCTTTAATATCAATTCGGGCTGCTAATCGGTAGCGTTCACCCTGTAAAGTAATCTGGAACGCTGTTCGCGTTCTCAGGGTGATAACTCCTCCCTTTTCCCCTAGTGCCTGTAGGGCATTGCGGGTGATATTCAGTAATACTTGCTCTATTTGGTCAGGATAGTGCGCCAGTTCAGGCAAGCTCGGATCATAATCTTTGATCAGCGTGACATTGGCAGGCATTTCCAGCGAGACCAATTGATAAACCCGTTCGACTACATGGTGAATGCTCTGGCGGGTTTGGCAGCCAGGATGCTGTGGTCCCAACAATCGATCAACAAGGTTACGCAGCCTGTCTGCCTGCTCAATGATCACCTGAGTATATTCCCGCAAGGACGGATTCGGCAGTGCCTTGGCAAGTAATTGTGCGGCTCCCCGTAATCCCCCCAGCGGGTTTTTGATTTCATGTGCCAGCCCCCGAACCAATTCCCGCGCAGCTACCTGCTGTGCTTGTTGGATCTGCTCTTGGCTTAGCCGGCGCTGACTGTCCATAGGCGCCAGTTCCAGCAAAATAAACTGCTCGGAAATTGGTTGGGCACTGAGCGACATCACATGAGAGTGATTATTAATCACCAATATGACTTCGTTATCGGTAAAACCATGACCGTTGATCAAACTGGAACGCATCAACTCCGTATCCAGCGAAATATAGCTAAACAGGATAGGCAGAGGCGTGCCAAATAATTTACGGGAACTTTGTGCCAGAAGTTGCATAGCAGAATGATTGGCGTAGCGAATGATCAAATCATTATCCAGCACCAAAACGTTGTTTATCTGTGAGTCGAGAATCTGTTCTGCTTTGGGCAAACTAACCATTGTCATTCAGTTCCTGCACTTTTTTGGTGCATTGTAGCTTATTTAAGCATAGTTTGATCAATCCTTCCGCTCAGCATACATCCTTATGGGTAATACAATTGTGTATATGCAAGGGAAAAAAGCCCATCCAGGGATGGGCCAAAAGTTTCACGGCAACAAAAAAAGCAATAGTAATGCCCTCACGTTCTGGGCATTACCCGATAAAGCACTACACACTGTAATACAGTTCAAACTCCAGTGGATGTGGTGTCATGCGGACACGTTCAATTTCCCCATTCAATAAATTGATATAAGCATCAATCGTGTCGTCAGTGAAAACACCACCGCGTGTCAGGAATTCGCGGTCTGCATCCAATGCGGCCAGTGCTTCTTCCAAAGAAGAGGCCACAGTTGGGATCTCTTGGGCTTCTTCTGCGGGCAGGTCATACAAGTTCTTATCCATTGCATCACCTGGATGAATTTTGTTGATGATGCCATCAAGGCCTGCCATCAACAGGGCAGAGAAGGCCAGATAAGGGTTCGCTGCGGGATCAGGGAAGCGCACTTCAATACGGCGAGCTTTGGCGCTGGCGACCACGGGAATACGGATAGAAGCAGAACGGTTACGGGCAGAATACGCCAGCATAACCGGTGCTTCAAAACCAGGTACCAGACGTTTGTACGAGTTAGTGGTTGGGTTGGTAAAGGCATTTAACGCACGAGCGTGTTTGATGACACCGCCGATATAGTAAAGTGCCATTTCGGACAGCCCACCGTATTTGTCACCCGCAAACAGGTTAGTGCCATTTTTGGACAGTGACATATGGCAGTGCATACCTGAGCCGTTATCGCCCACCAACGGTTTTGGCATAAATGTAGCGGTTTTGCCAAATTTATGGGCAACGTTATGGACCACATATTTATAAATCTGGGTTTCATCCGCTTTTTTGGTCATGGTATTAAAGCGGGTGGCAACTTCGTTTTGTCCGGCAGTGGCGACCTCATGGTGGTGAGCTTCAACTACCAACCCCATTTTTTCCATGGTCAGGCACATGGCTGAACGCAGATCTTGGGAAGAATCCACAGGAGGAACAGGGAAATATCCCCCTTTAATACCAGGACGATGGCCTTTGTTACCGCCTTCATAGCGTGTGCCGCTGTTCCAGGCCGCTTCCGTATCATCAATATGGTAGTAAGAGCCAGCGATAGAATTGCCGAAACGGATGTCATCGAACAGGAAGAATTCGGGTTCTGGGCCAAATAAAACGGTATCAGCAATATCGCTTGCACGCAGGAAATCTTCTGCGCGTTTCGCAATGGAGCGAGGATCACGGCTATAACCTTGCATAGTGCCAGGCTCTAGAATATCGCAGCGCAGGATCAGGGTTGCATCATTAAAGAAGGGATCAAGCATCGCAGTACTTGGATCTGGCATTAACACCATGTCAGATTCATTGATACCTTTCCAGCCACCAATCGATGAGCCGTCAAACATTTTGCCATCTTCAAAGAAATCTTCATCAACTTGGTGGGCAGGGATGGTGATATGTTGTTCTTTACCTTTAGTGTCAGTAAAGCGTAAGTCAATAAACTTCACCTGATGTTCTTCAATCATGGACAAAACATGTTCAGCGGACATACTGGTTCTCCTGGGTTTACGTCGGCCTGATAAAACAGGGCAAGAAACAGGCTGTTTTATCTTAAAGTTTAGGGTGATTGTGGATCTTTGTATGGATAACGCTTATGAAATCACTCTTGCCAAGATTAATGCGAAAAGTGTGCCAATATTTTAAAAATATTTAATATCAGTATGATAAAGGTAGATAGCAATGGGGAAAGAAAAATCCATATAAGGGAAAAGCGGAATTTTCGATATTTTTGCACTAAAATAGTGAATGATGACCCCACCATTGCACTATTATAGTGCTATTCAGGGCGCCAACTGGGGTGCCGATAAATATATTGCTCAATTGTGACGATTCAATACCACCTTCTAAGGTGATACATCTCACATTTATTTCACTCTGTAGCCATAACGTGTAAAATAGCAGCATTTTTGCGTTAGATGTTGTAGCGGCGTTCTGCCACGCTGCATGCATGTAATATGTCCTCAAATAGCTAAAACGGTAAAAATACTTGTCAATTAATAACTTAAGAAATATCGCCATCATCGCTCACGTCGACCATGGCAAAACCACGCTGGTTGATAAACTCCTGCAACAGTCCGGTACCTTTGGGGAGCGTGCTGCAACAACTGAGCGTGTGATGGATTCCAATGATCTGGAAAAAGAGCGTGGTATTACCATCCTTGCAAAGAACACTGCCATCAAATGGAATGACTATCGTATCAATATCGTAGACACCCCAGGCCATGCCGATTTTGGTGGTGAAGTTGAACGTGTAATGTCAATGGTAGACAGTGTCCTGCTGCTGGTTGATGCGATGGATGGCCCAATGCCACAGACTCGCTTTGTAACCCAAAAAGCGTTTGCTCACGGCCTGAAGCCTATTGTGGTGATCAACAAAGTTGACCGTCCTGGCGCTCGCCCTGACTGGGTTGTGGATCAAGTATTTGACTTGTTCGTGAATCTCGGTGCAACCGATGAGCAGTTAGATTTCCCAATCATTTATGCTTCTGCACTGATGGGGGTTGCTGGTAACGATCATACCGAGATGGCTGAAGACATGACTCCGCTGTATCAGGCAATCGTTGAGCATGTTGAACCGCCTAAGGTTGACCTTGACGGCCCATTCCAGATGCAAATTTCGCAGTTGGATTACAACAACTACGTTGGGGTTATCGGTATCGGCCGCATTAAGCGTGGTATGGTAAAACCGAACCAAAACATCACTATCATCGACAGCGAAGGTAAAACTCGCAACGGTAAAGTGGGTAAGGTCTTTAGCCATCTGGGCTTGGAGCGTATTGAGTCTGATAAAGCGGAAGCTGGTGATATCATCGCCATTACCGGTCTGGGTGAGCTGAACATCTCTGATACCCTGTGTGAAGTCAATGCGGTTGAAGCGTTGCCAGCATTGGCCGTTGATGAGCCGACTGTAAGCATGTACTTCTGTGTCAATACTTCACCGTTCTGTGGTCGTGAAGGTAAGTATGTGACTTCTCGCCAGATCTTGGATCGTCTGAAAAAAGAACTGGTTCATAACGTTGCACTGCGTGTTGAAGAGACTGAAGATCCAGACGCATTCCGTGTATCAGGCCGTGGTGAGCTGCACTTGTCCGTTCTGATCGAAAACATGCGCCGTGAAGGTTTCGAAATGGGAGTTTCCCGTCCAAAAGTGATTTTCCGTGAAATGGATGGTCGTAAGCAGGAGCCTTTCGAGCAGGTCACTTTGGATATCGAAGAACAGCATCAAGGTGATGTGATGCAGGCATTGGGTGAGCGTAAAGGTGAAATGCGTGACATGCTGCCAGATGGCAAAGGTCGCGTTCGTCTTGATTACGTCATTCCTAGCCGTGGTTTGATTGGCTTCCGTACTGAATTCATGACCATGACTTCGGGTACTGGTTTGTTGTATGCAACATTCAGCCACTATGATGACATTCGCCCGGGTGAGATTGGCCGTCGCCAAAATGGTGTGTTGATTTCCAATGGACAAGGCAAGGCAGTTGCTTACGCGCTGTATGGCTTGCAGGAGCGTGGTAAATTGTTCCTGGGTCATGGTACTGAAGTGTATGAAGGCCAGATTATTGGTATTCACTCACGTTCAAATGACCTGACCGTAAACTGTCTGACAGGTAAGAAACTGACTAACGTGCGTGCATCAGGTACAGATGAAGCGACAACACTGTCTCCACATATCAAGAAAACATTGGAACAAGCGTTGGAATTCATTGATGACGACGAGTTGGTTGAAGTGACTCCAGTGTCAATTCGCTTGCGTAAGCGTCATTTGACTGAAAATGATCGCCGTCGTGCAAATCGTAGCAAAGAAGTTTAATTTCTGCGTTACGCATTGTCTATGACAGCTTAAATATGAATAGCTTAGGGCATTTAGGTGCCCTGAGTTTTTTTAGCATATTCCTTCCAGTCCTTTTTGTTATCCATTCCTGATTATCAGCCAGAACAGCTAATCAGCACTACAACGATAATGCATAAGATAATTTATCAAAAGAACAACTTGCTTGTTTTTTTATCTTTTCAGCCTTTTTTCTTAACAAAATTATGATAAAAGTACCACACCATGAGCGTCAGTCAGGAGGAAGTATGCTGTATATTTTCGATTTGGGTAACGTGATTATTGATATTGATTTTAAAAGAGTGCTGGCTGTCTGGAGTAATCTGAGTGGGACACCACTGGCAACATTAACCTCAAAATTTTCGCTGAGGGAATTGGCTGAAAAACATGAATGTGGGCAAATTAGTGATACTGAATTTGCAGAAAGGATGTGTGATGAAATGGAGATCTCACTCAGTTTTGCACAATTTGCTGAAGGCTGGAACGCCATTTTTATTGATGTCAGGCAGGAAGTTATTGAGTTAATGAATAAATTGCGTGCCCAAGGGCATCGTGTGGTTGTGCTGTCAAATACAAATCGTCTGCATATTGATTACTGCTCAGTGCATTATCCTGAGATTACAGTATCAGCGGATTTCCTTTACCTATCCCACGAATTGGGGATGCGTAAACCCAATCCTGATATTTTTAACTATGTGCTTGCCGCAGAAAGTATGGCAGCGGAGCAAGCCATATTTTTTGATGATCTTTTAGAAAACGTTGAAGCAGCAAAAAAATCAGGCATTGATGCAATTCATGTGGCTGACAGGAGTGTGATCCCTGATTACTTTAAGTCACATGATTTCTCGCTTCCCTCAAAAAATTAACCTCGTTTGCTTATAGCAATGGAATAACAGGCAAGAGAAATGATCGCATTAATTCAGCGTGTAACACAGGCAAAGGTTGTTGTTGAAGGTGAAACAATCGGAGAAATTGGGCAGGGGTTGCTGGTGTTGCTGGGAGTTGAAAAAGATGATACCCCACAAAAAGCACAACGTTTATGCGACAAGGTAATGGGGTATCGGGTATTCAGCGATGAGCAGGGAAAAATGAACCTTAACGTTCAGCAGGCTGGCGGTAGTTTGCTGGTGGTATCGCAATTTACACTGGCTGCGGACACGCAAAAAGGTTTAAGACCCAGCTTTTCTGGTGGCGCTGAACCACAAAAAGCAGAGGAACTTTATCGCTATTTTGTTGAACAGAGCCGTGTTACTGGTGTAAAAACAGAAACGGGGAAATTTGCGGCAGACATGAAAGTCAGTTTGACAAATGACGGGCCTGTGACTTTTTGGTTGCAAGTATGATGTGTTTCTCTGGCTACACATAGCACACACAAGAGAAGGAGCTGTTTCTATGTATCATCTGAGAGTCCCTCAAACAGAACAAGAGTTGGAAACCTATTACCAATTTCGTTGGGAAATGTTGCGGAAACCACTTCACCAGCCCAGCGGATCCGAGAAAGATGGTTACGATTCGATGGCACACCATCAAATGGTGGTGGATGAACTGGGTAATCCGCTGGCTGTTGGGCGCTTATATATTAATGCGGATAATGAAGGAGCCATTCGTTTCCTGGCTGTTCATCCCCATGTGCAGCGAAAAGGATTGGGTACACTGATTGCGATGGCATTGGAATCGGTAGCCAGACAGGAAGGTGTGAAACGCATTGTTTGCAGCGCACGGGAAGACGCGGTTGATTTCTTCGACAAGTTGGGTTTTCAAAATCGTGGTTTGATCAATGGTGCTAAGGCGTCGCCGATTAGCCATTTCCTCATGATAAAACCGATAATAAGCCTTGATGATATCTTGCACCGCCCTGATTGGTGTGCAGAGTTGCAGCAGGCATGGCATAAGCAGATCCCTTTGAGTGAAAAGATGGGATTGAGGATCACCCAATATACCGGCCAGCGTTTTATCACAACGATGCCTGAAGCCGGAAACCAGAATCCACATCATACTATTTTCGCCGGTAGCTTATTTTCTCAGGCCACGTTAACCGCATGGGGACTGATTTGGTTGTTGTTACAGGAGCGCCAGTTAGGGGGAGATATCATTTTAGTGGATGCCAATATTCGTTATCGACAACCGGTTACAGGGCGCCCCTGTGCAACCGCGGATTTCAATAATATGAGCGGAGACCTTGCTCGCCTTGCCCGCGGTAATAAAGCGCGCGTCAAAGTAGAAGTGCAGGTTAGCGGCGAACATGGTGTAGGTAGCGTGTTCACCGGTACTTATATCGTCCTGCCTCCCGAACGTTTTACTAAAGCTTGATTTTTGCGCAGATTTGGCTCTCCGTAGAATGGCCAGTTGTTGAGTTCTCAGCTTCAGGGTTATCTACGGAAGAGGGTGCTTTTGGGGTACAGCGGTTCGTTGAGATCAAACCTTGCTCAACAGATTGTGACTCTTTGTCTGATGATTTATCTTCAGCAACCAATGTCCCGTTTATCGTTCCCTTCACATCGTCAGCGGAGAGATCTCCTGTGATAGCGAGTGAGAAATTTCCTTCTCCCTGAATCTTAAGTGGTATCCAACCCCATTGTGGCAAGATGTTCAAATCCGCATTCATGCCTTTGAAGTTTAGGTTAAAAGGAATATGAGCAGTTTGTTGTTCCGCCGAGCCAGTCATTTGCAACAGCCCTTCACGTGTAAAGCCATTCAATTTATCAATGGTGACTTTGCCGTCTTTAGCATGTAATTGCAGATAAGGACGGGTTATTTCGATTTTGTTAAAAGTTCCCGCAGCAGCTTGCAGTGATGCCTGACCATTCCACAATCCCCACTTGCCATTTTTCAAAATATCCATGTTGTTAATATGGGCTGCAAGAGTGGTGAGCTGGAACGGGAAGTTGGGATTGGTATCAATCAGCAGAGTATTATTGATAGTAATATCATTGAGTTTTACTTCTGAAATCCATTCTGGTGCAGGTTGTTTGAAATAGTTGAGCCATGTTGGTGGCAAAGCATAAAGCAGCCCTGTTACAGAACTTTCTTTGAGGGTAAGGAGCCGATTTTTGCGATCCCATTGAGACTGGATATTGAACAACCCTTTTTGATAATGGGTTGTCAGGCTTGCGATGGTAAAGATATCACCAGAAAAACGGAATTTTCCAAGCGTGTCGCTAAACTGAGCATTATCCAACGTCATGTTCATCGCGTTAAAATCCATCAATCCATCTTCGGTGCTCCAACTGCCGTTGACTAACCCTAAGTTTTTGATGGTGCTATCCAGATAATCAACAGACCAGTTTTTCCCTTGCAGTTTGGCATTAGTGATATTGAGATCTTTAACATAAGTAGCTGGCAGATGGCGGATTTTTTCTTTTAAGTCGCCCAGAGTCATCGGTGTTTGCCAGCGAATGTCACTGAGCAGGATATTATTCCAGTGCCAACTGCCGTCCGGTAATTGCTGACCATCACCAGAAATTGCACCTCGCAGAAATGTTGCGCCAAAAGAGTCGATAGTCAGGGCTTTATTTAGGTAACTGCCCTGCACAACGGCATTTTCAACAGATATGTCATTTAAACGGATCGTACTGGCACTGAATTGATATTTTCCATTACCAAATGGGTTGCCCATAGCAGGAGCCCAGGGTGTAATGCCGCCTGTAATATTCTCCCCCTGAATATGTGTGTTGGGCCTTTCTAGCTGAATATTCATCTGGTTCAGTTGTAAGATATCCGCTTGTAAAAGAGGGGGAAATTGATTTTCAAACAGTAGCAGCGTCCCTTGTTGCAAAGTCAAACGATGGAGATTTTTGGGGGACAGTAAATGCTGCCATTTAAAATCGAGATTAATGGTATTGGCGTTGAGAGAGAAAGGACTTTGTTTGTCCCGAATATCAACATGGTTAAACGTTAAGGTAGCAGGTTGCTGCCAACTGTGGCTGATGCTTTCAATACTGACTTGATAATGTCCTTGTTTGCTGAGCCATTGGCTTAACTGTTTAGCGCCCCAATGCGTCTGGACAACAACATAGATAACTATGGTTGCCAAAATTAGTAACACTAAAAGAGTGACAAAAAACTTCCCTAACCACCTCATTATTTCACCTCAACAGTGTGACCTTCCAATAGAAGCCCTTTTATGCCGTAAAATAGAGAAGCACTCAATAGATGATTTAGCTAAAAAAAGAAAACTCCCGCGGCTAAGGCGGGAGAAAAGTATCATACAAAAAATCTGCCAACTATTTTTCCTGAGGAAAAATCAGGTTAAGCAGAATGGCAGTTAACCCACCTGCGGCAATACCTGAAGAGAGTAAGTTTTTCACCCAATCAGGGGCAAACTGTAAAATCAGTGGTTGTTGAGAGACTCCTAATCCCACGGCCAGAGACAGTGCAATAATCATAATAGAACGTCGATTCAAAGGCTCACGAGAAACAATTCTGATACCAGATGCGGCGATAGTACCAAACATCACAATTGTCGCCCCTCCCAGAACCGGCTCAGGAATATGTTGTACAAAACCAGCCACAGCGGGAAACAGCCCCAATAGAATTAACATTAAAGCAATCATGTAACCGACATAGCGACTGGCAACACCGGTTAGCTGGATCACCCCATTGTTCTGACCAAAACAGGAGTTTGGAAATGTATTGAACACGGCTGATACCATAGAATTGAGGCCATTTGCCAGTACACCGCCCTTAACACGCTTCATGTAAAGTGGCCCGCTGACAGGTTGCTCGGAGACATCTGAGGTAGCAGTGATATCGCCAATCGTTTCCAGTGATGTCACCATAAAAATCAAAATCAGTGGGATCAACAGATTCCAGTCAAAAGACAAACCATAATAGAGTGGAGCTGGGATAATGATGATTGGTGCATCTTCTTTTGGTGTTGATACGGGCAACATATCCATATACCAGGCCAGCAGATAACCCATTGCCATAGCAATGACCAGAGAAGCAACACGTAAATAAGGGTTATTTTGGCGATTCAGTAACACGATGACGGCAAGAACCGTTCCTGCAAGCAGCAAGTTTTCATGTGCGCCAAATGTGCCATTTTGAATTGCAGCATAACCGCCTCCAATCGAGGTTAATCCTACTTGAATTAATGACAGACCAATAATCATCACCACGATACCGGATACCAGAGGTGTAATGATCCGTCTTGCTAAATGCAACACTCGCGAAAGCAGCACTTCCGTCATGGAGGCGAGCATCAGTGTCCCGAACAGAGTAGCCATCATAGTGGGAATATCTACACCGCCATTTTTCAACGCCAGGCCACCCATAATCAGCGGGGCAACGAAATTAAAACTGGTGCCCTGAATTGAAAGCAACCCAGAACCAACAGGTCCCCAAGAGCGAATTTGAATAAGTGATGCCACACCTGAGGCAAACAGGGACATACTGATAATGCGTTGGGTATCCTGCTCTGGAAGCCCCAGAGCCTGGCAAATCAGCATTGCTGGCGTAATAACAGCCACAAACATAGCCAGTAAATGTTGGCAGGCAGCAAATAGAGCATGTGGGAACGGTGGCTTATCTTCCAGACGATAGATAAGTTCATTGTTTGAGTTATTGGGAACTTCTGATGAATTGGATTCACGGGGTAAATTGACCATGTTGTGAAATTCCAGATAGACAAAAAGCGCATTTTAATGATTCTCAACAGTAAAGCAATCGTTTGCGTAAAGTTTTCATTATCAAATGCAGCTTAAATTCGTCACATTTTTAAATGTTTTAACTTGTGTTTATGAGTAATTTTCTTTCTAATCCAACCCTTACCTGCTCTTGGCGTTTTTATAGGATGATTATAACGTCGTATTAATTTTACATAACACTAACAATGGATGAGGTACATAAATGTATCATCTAGATATTTATGGCACGCTCGTTGCTGCCACACTTGTTTTGCTACTAGGAAGAAAACTCGTACAATCAGTCCCATTCCTTGAAAAATATACTATTCCTGAACCTGTCGCGGGTGGATTATTGGTTGCGTTAGTTCTGCTGGCAGTTAAACAATCTATAGGTTGGGAAGTCAGTTTTGATTTATCTCTCCAAGAGCCTCTCATGTTGATGTTCTTTGCCACAATCGGCTTGAACGCTAATCTTGCCAGCCTGAAAGCCGGCGGAAAATCTTTGGTCATTTTTGTCTTCGTGGTTGTTGGCCTGTTATTTGTACAGAACACCGTAGGTATCGCATTGGCGAAAATGCTTGGCCTTGATCCATTAATGGGATTGCTGGCAGGCTCGATTACACTATCTGGTGGTCATGGAACAGGCGGTGCTTGGGGTAAGGTATTCACTGAGCGCTATGGCTTTGAAAATGCAACGGAAGTGGCAATGGCATGTGCAACATTCGGTCTGGTTTTAGGTGGCCTGATTGGTGGTCCGGTCGCCCGCATGTTGGCGAAAAATACCCAAACCCCAGGATTGGGGGCTGAGGATACCGAGCTGCCGACGGCATTTGAGAAACCTTATACTGGTCGGCTTATTACGCCATTAGTGATGGTGGAAACTATTGCTATGGTTTCCATTTGCTTATTGGCGGGTAAGTTTATTGAGAAATTGCTACAAGGCACGGCCTTTGAATTGCCGACGTTTGTATGTGTCCTGTTTGTTGGTGTCATTCTTAGTAACGGCTTATCTCTGCTTGGTTTTTATCGGGTCTTTGACAGGGCGGTTTCGGTCTTGGGTAACGTGAGTTTATCGTTGTTCCTGGCAATGGCCTTGATGAGTCTGAAACTGTGGCAATTGGCTTCCCTTGCGCTGCCAATGCTGATTATCCTTGCCGTGCAGGCAGTGGTTATGGCTTTATATGCTATTTTCGTCACTTACCGTATCATGGGCAAGAATTTCGACGCGGCAGTATTATCAGCCGGTCACTGTGGTTTTGGCTTAGGTGCAACACCAACAGCCATCGCGAATATGCAAGCTATCACTGATCGTTTTGGGCCATCACATGTGGCATTCTTACTCGTACCTATGGTGGGTGCATTCTTTATTGATATCGTCAACGCTGCCGTTATCAAATTGTATCTGTTATTACCGATATTCCCATCTGTAGCAGGTTAAATTAATTTACTTTTGCTTCGCCCAATATCTTGGTGAAATATGCCGCTGAAAAACTCAGCGGCATCTTGGTTTTAAGCATGGCTATATTGAGAACGCTCCGGCAACCAGCGTTCAATCAGCGCTTTGGCATGTTCAGGGTAGCGCTGGTGGATATAGCGGGCGATACGTTGAACTTCAGACAGCATACTTTGATCCCGTAATAAATCCGCGATCCTAAATTCTGCATTGCCCGTTTGGCGTGTACCCAGTAATTCACCTGGCCCGCGGATCTCCAAATCTTTCTGGGCAATCACAAAACCATCATTACTGTCCCGTAAAACTTGCAGGCGGATTTTGGCTGTATTGGTCAGTGGAGTTTTATAGAGCAGGACACAGTGAGAAGCAATGGCTCCACGTCCAACACGACCTCGAAGCTGGTGCAACTGGGCTAACCCTAGCCGTTCAGGATTATCGATGATCATCAGGCTGGCATTGGGCACATCTACCCCAACTTCGATGACTGTAGTAGCAACCAGCAGTTGTATCTCACCCTGTTTGAAAGCCTCCATAATGGCTTGTTTTTCTGCCGGTTTCATTCGTCCATGCACTAAGCCAATTTTCAATTCAGGCAATGCCAGTGTCAGTTCTTCGCTAGTTGCCTGTGCTGCTTGTGCTTCCAGTAACTCAGAATCTTCGATCAGGGTACATACCCAGTAAGCCTGACGGCCTTCATCCAGACAGGCACTTTTGATACGTTGGATAATGTCGTTTCGGCGAGTATCTGGGATGGCGACCGTTGTGACTGGTGTTCGTCCCGGTGGCAATTCATCAATGATAGACGTATCCAGATCGGCGTAGGCGGTCATTGCCAATGTGCGTGGAATAGGAGTCGCAGTCATGATCAATTGGTGGGGATGAAAGCCTTGTTCACGCCCTTTTTCCCATAGGGCCAGACGTTGATGAACACCGAATCGATGTTGCTCATCAATGATAACCAGCGCTAATCCGGCAAATTTTACCTGCTCCTGAAACATGGCATGAGTACCGACAACCATGCCCACTTGACCACTTGCTATCGCCTCTTGCTGTGCCTGCCGCGCCTTGCCTTTCTGTTTACCAGCCAACCAACCGACCTGAATACCGAGCGGTTCAAGCCATTGACGGAAGGTATTGGCATGTTGCTCTGCCAAAAGTTCAGTTGGTGCCATCAAAGCCACTTGCTTGCCATGAACAATGGCACGGGCGGCTGCCAGTGCTGCCACCAATGTTTTTCCCGAACCGACATCTCCTTGTATCAGACGCATCATGGGAACATTTTTTGCCAAATCATGTTCTATTTCTGCAACGACACGGGATTGTGCGCCTGTGGGTGAGAATGGTAACTGGCTCAGAAGTTTCTGCTTTAGCGAATCATCTGCCGTTAAGGGGGAAGCATGAAAGCGCTGGGTTCCAGCCCTGACCGCCAGCATACTTAAATGATGAGCCAGTAATTCTTCCAGAATCAACCTTCGCTGGGCTGGATGCCGGCCATTTTCCAAATCGGCCAGAGAAGTATCCGGCGGAGGATGGTGCAATGTACGCAGTGCGTCGGGCAGGCTAATGATCTTCTGGCTGAATTCTTCCGGCAGCAATTCATGAATGGCGCAGGTATCTAATATTTCCAATGCCTGATCGATTAACTTGCGCAGCGTTGCCTGACGCACTCCTTCGGTTGTGGGATAGATGGGCGTTAACGTCTCTTGCTGTTGGATGCGGTTGGCGTGTTGCTGGACTTTATATTCAGGATGGATAATCTCCGGCCCTTGATTGCCGCGCCGAATTTCCCCATAAGCAACAACGTGCTTTCCTGCGGCCAGATTATTTTTCATAGCGGCAGTAAAATTGAAGAAACGCAGGGTCAATATACCTGTGCCATCACTGATTTGACAGGTCATAATACGCCGACGCCCAAATGCCACATTGGTACGTAGTATTTCACCTGTTACCGTAGCATAAGTGCCGGGCAGTAATTCATTAATGGTATACAGGCGGGTTTGATCCTCATAACGAAGAGGCAAATGAAAAAGCAGATCCTGTAGATTGACCAACCCTAACTTAGCGAGCTTAGTGACCTGATTGTCTCCAACACCACGCAACGTGGTTAAGGGTATGGCATCAAGTAGTTGGCCTTTCATACGATTTCTCCGTCAGTGTGATTTATTTCCTTGCTAATGGGTACGAATAACGGCGGATACGTTATGGGGTTTGTGAACTTCTTCTAAACAGATTGTCAGGTCAGGTTGACGCATTGCCATCATCTGGCAAATGCGTGCGTAACGTTTTGGATTCATAACCTCTAGTTTCGGTTACGGCTGACTCGCATCACATCTGGCATGATACGTATCTTACGCATGATATTCGCTAGCTGGATGCGGTCTTTGGTCGTCAGCCTGATGAAAGCACAATAGACGCGACCATCTTTTTCCTCTGTATTCATGCTTTGAATACTGGAGTTGACATCGTTAATGGCAGCAGTCAGATTTGCCAGCGCTCCTTGGTGGTTAAACATATCGACTTTAATTTCAGCAATAAAATCGCTATTAATATCTTTATCCCACTCAACTGGCATGAATTTTTCCGGCTCTTTCTGATATCCACGGATATTGCGACAGGATTCGTGGTGGATGACTAAACCTTTTCCTGGGCTGATATGGGCAATAATCGGGTCGCCTGGAATTGGGCGACAACATTTGGCAAAGGTAATCAAGATGCCGTCAGCGCCCTTGATAGGAAGTTTACGGGAAGGATTGCCGTTATTGTTCGGTACTTTCTCTGGTGAGCCCAATAATAAGTTGCGGGCGACAACCACGCTCATGGCATTACCCAATCCGATTTCCGCTAATAAATCATCCAAAGTAACGAGCTTCATTCTTGCCAGCTCTTTGTTGATATTTTCTTGCGGAATATCGGCAATTTTCGTGCCGTTACCGAGTGCATGATTAAGTAAACGGCGTCCCAAACTGATGGAATCATCCCGTTTCAGGTTTTTCAATAACTGGCGGATCTTGGCTCGCGCTTTGGAACTAACGACAAAGTTCAGCCATGCAGCATTAGGACGTGCTCCTGGCGCAGTAATAATTTCGACAGTTTGCCCACTGTTAAGCGTTTGTGAGAGAGGATAAGGCAGACGATCAACGCGTGCACCAACACAGGCGTGACCGATATCGGTATGGACGGCATAGGCAAAATCGACAGGAGTCGCGCCCGCCGGTAACTCAACAATTCGTCCTTCAGGGGTAAAAACGTAAATCTCATCAGGGAACAAATCAGATTTAACACTTTCAATAAATTCAAAAGAGCTGCCGGCACTTTGTTGGAGTTCTAACAGGCTCTGCATCCAACGTTGGGCACGAACCTGCGCAGTCGTACCGGATTCCCCTTGTTCTTTATAGGCCCAGTGTGCGGCAACCCCCATTTCCGCCATTTGATCCATATCTTCGGTACGGATCTGAACTTCGACGGGCACCCCATGCGGGCCTATCAGGGAGGTATGAAGGGATTGATAGCCGTTGGCTTTGGGAATGGCAATATAATCTTTCACTCTGCCAGGGCGTGGCTTGTACAAACTGTGCATTTGCCCCAATACGCGGTAGCAGGTATCAAGATTATTGACGATGACACGAAAAGCGTAAATATCCATGATGGAATGGAAACGCTGTTCTTTCAGGCGCATCTTACGATAGATTGAGTAGAGATGTTTTTCGCGGCCACTGACTGTACAGGGGATGCCGGCATCCGTTAACCTGCCTTCAATCTCCGACAGAATTTTCTGGATCATCTCTTTACGATTACCGCGGGCGGCTTTCACAACCTCTTTGATCACGCGGTAACGGTTTGGATACAGGGCTTCAAACCCAAGTTCCTCCAGCTCCGTTTTTAGGTGATGAATACCCAGACGATGAGCCAGCGGACTATAAATTTCCAGCGTTTCCCTGGCAATGCGTCGCCGTTTATCGGGGCGCAGTGAGCCAAGGGTACGCATATTGTGTGTACGGTCTGCCAGTTTGATCAAAATGACGCGGATATCCTGCACCATCGCCATGATCATTTTGCGGAAATTTTCAGCTTGTGCTTCCTTTTTATCACGGAAGTTCAGCTTATCCAGCTTGGATACACCTTCCACCAATCCGGCAACGGCCGTGCCAAATAACTGTTCTATATCCTGAAATGTTGCAGGAGTATCTTCAATGACATCGTGCAACAGTGCTGCCATAAGTGTTTCATGGTCAAGGCGCATTTCAGCCAAAATACAGGAAACGGCAACAGGGTGAGTGATGTACGGCTCACCGCTGGAACGGGTTTGCCCTTCGTGGGCATCCCGCGCAACCACATAGGCCTGTTTAAGCAGATCAATTTGATCTTCAGGCAAATATTTCAGAACTATCTGATTCAGGCTTTCAAACAGGTACAAGGCAGACCTACCGTAAAATTAACGACGACCTTCAGCGATGGCAGAAACGGCTTTGATTTCTGCGGCTTCTTGTTCTTGCTGTTCCTGACGTTCACGAACATCGAGAATTTTGTTGTTGATAAGACCTTGCTCGATTTCACGCAGGGCAATAACAGTCATCTTATCGTTTTCTTCTGGAACGAGGGGATCTTTGCCACCTACTTGCAATTGGCGTGCTCGGCGAGCAGCGACCAACACCAGGTCAAAACGGTTACCAATTTTTTCTACTGCGTCTTGAACAGTTACGCGTGCCATATGAGTGCTACTCCACAGATAAATAAATGACTGGGCATAATACTGAAACTTGGTTCAGTCTGCCAATAATTTGCTGATTAAGGCATCATGCCGCTGGGTCTGACGATCTAATCGTAGACGCTCTGAACGAATAATAGATTGTAAATCGGCCAATGCCGTATTGAAATCGTCATTGATGATGACGTAATCATATTCGTTGTAATGTTCCATCTCCGCGACAGCCTGAGCCATTCGTTTGGCAATGATTTCTTCGCTGTCCTGACCGCGCCCACGCAGGCGACGGAGCAACTCTTCCTTAGAAGGTGGAAGAATGAAAATGCTGCGAGCTGTTGGCATTTTCTGGCGGATTTGCTGTGCACCTTGCCAGTCAATATCAAGAAAAACATCAACGCCACTGGCGAGTGTATCTTCAATGACTTTTCGGGATGTGCCGTAATAGTTACCAAAAACACAGGCATATTCCAAAAATTCATCATGGTTGATCATATTTTGAAATTCATCCACTGTGACGAAAAAATAGTGTTCACCATGATTTTCGCCTGGGCGAGCTTGTCGCGTTGTATGCGAAACAGAAACCTGAGTGTCATACAAGGGCTGGGTATTTAATAAAGCCTGAATAAGGCTTGATTTGCCTGCTCCACTCGGTGCAGAAACAATATATAACGTTCCTTGGTTCATGATGATTTCTTGACTGATTGGGTATAAATAAATGCAAGCGCAGGAATATAAGATCCCACATAGTATACACGGATACGTTAATCCATGCAGCGCTACAATACATGCCAACCGGTATTTCACCAAAATTTTTTCTTAACAAACGGGCATTAATGAGATTTTTTGCGAGATATTTTCAGCAAAAGTAGTCGTTTGCAGAAATTGCACATTTATTTTTCGAAACATTCCGCAAACTTCTTTTTTGCCACTTGGTAAAAATTTTCCTGCTTTTTATTCTTTGTCCGTATGTTGCGAATCAATTTTTAGGAAGCCATTTTAAGGAAACCAAGGAGCAAGGATGCTTAATTTTCTCATCAGTTTTTTAATAACCGTGTGGATATTGCTATCTGGTACGCCAATGGCATTTGCAAACAAGATTCAGTGTCCTGACTGGTCACAAGAAAAATTTCAGCATGAAATTAATCAACTCACACAGCAGGTGGTTAAATGGGATCATCTTTATCGTCAGCAGGGGATGAGTGAAATAGATGATGAAATTTACGATCAATTATTGGAAACCTTGAGAATTTGGCAAAGTTGCTTAACTCACGGATCAGACAGCGCTTTGACCTCTGCTAGCCCTGCTCCCGACACTTCTGTGATCCCCGTACAACAGGCAGGAAAACAGCTTCATCCTGTCCAGCATACAGGCTTGCATAAGTTGAAAGGAATACAAGAAATTCGCCAGTGGTTGCAGGGTCGCACAAGGGTGTGGCTGCAACCTAAAATTGATGGTGTTGCGGTGACTTTGGTGTATGAAAAAGGTCAATTAGTGCAGCTAATCAGCCGTGGTGATGGTATTGAGGGAATAGACTGGATAGAGAAAAGTGCGTTTATTCCCAGTATTCCTCAGCGGATTAAAAATGCTCCTGAACATTTGGTATTACAAGGTGAGCTTTTCTGGCAGCAGGAACAGCATCGGCAGTTTGTTTCGGGGAGTCAGGGGGCGCGCAGTAAAGTGGCGGGCTTAATGATACGTAAAATTCCAGCACCAGAGCTGAAACAAGTGGGTATTTTTATTTGGGGCTGGCCGGATGGGCCAAATGAAATGGCAGTGAAACTGGAAAAATTGGCTGCAATGGGTTTTCCCATCACACAACAATATAGCCACCTTATTGCCACAGCAGAAGATGCCGAAAAAAGATGGAAAGATTATTTTGTCCAGCCCTTGCCTTTTGCTACGGATGGAGTTGTCTTACGGCAGGCGATTGAGCCAACAGGTCGGCAATGGCGTGTCGGATCAAACAGTTGGGCGATTGCATGGAAATATCCACTGCGGCAGCAAATAACAACCGTAAAAGGTGTTAATTTCACAATAGGCCGGACAGGGAGAATATCCGTTGTATTAGATCTGGAGAAAGTAAAGGTAGATGATCGACTGGTGAGTAGAGTCAATATCGGTTCGATCAAACGTTGGAAGCAGTGGGATGTCTATCCTGGCGATAAGATTACAGTGGCGCTGGCGGGGCATGGTATACCCAAACTCGATAAGGTGGTGTGGCGTATGGCGGAACGCCCTGATGTTCAGCCACCTAATGGACAGGATTATCATTTCCTCAGTTGCCTGACATTCGATTATGGAAATAAGAGCAATGGTGAACATTGCCGGCAACAGTTTATTGCTCGCCTGACATGGCTTGGGGAAAAATTGAAAATGAAAGGCATTGGGCAAGGAACGTGGTCAGTTTTGGTAAAACATGGGCTGGTGGCAAATTTAACGGATTGGTTGGATTTGGATAAGGAAAAGCTTGAGACCGTGACCAATATAGGAACTCAACGTGCAGAATCGATCTTCGCCCAATTTCAGCAGGCAAAATTACAACCCCTTTCGCTATGGCGCGAGGCCATTGGCCTGCCTTATGCCAAGCACCTTACGGATAAACAAGCAGGTAAACTGGAATGGCAGTGGGAAACAATATTATCCGACGTAAAAGCGGAACAAGCGTTAACAATAAAACAAAGAGAAAAAATCCTGGCCTTTTTACAGCATCCTGAGATTAAGACGGTAATCGGTATTTTGTCTTTACGGGGTATTGAGAATAAACAAGAGATATTCAGTGAATAGGAGCAAAGAAATAGGGGCAAATGGTTGCCCCAGAGGTTAACAGCGGTATCAGTGGTCTGTGCCATCGTAATTGAAGATAGGTAATCCAAGACGATAACGAATAGCAATCAATCGTGCAGCCAGTCCCGCAACAAGCGTAATCAAGATGACGATATCCGGGGGTAATGGTGTATGTAGTAAAGCAATATAAAGCCAGGCGGCTGCAAAAGAGACACCGGCATAAATCTCTTTTTGGAATACCAGAGGAATGGTATTGCAAAACATATCGCGCAATACGCCACCAAAAACGCCAGTGATGACGGCTGCAATGGCGGCAATAATCGGGCTGTAGTGCATATCCAACGCGATTTGTGCGCCAATGATGGAGAAGACAATTAAGCCAATTGCATCAAGAATGAGAAACAGACGGCGTAGGTGTTTCATCATGGGAGCAACCCAGATAGTGAGTACGGCAGCACAGGCAACGGTCACTATATATTCTGGGTTTTTTACCCAGCCGAGGGGATAGTGCCCCAAAATAATATCACGGACGGTGCCACCACCGATGGCTGTCACGGAAGCAATAATGATAACGCCGAATACATCCATTTTTCGGCGACCTGCGGCTAAAGCGCCTGTCATGGCCTCTGCCGTAATACCAATAATATAAAGGACACTAAGTAGCATAAATTTAATTACATGAAATATAACGTAGAAGTAAAGGGTACTGTTGAAATAATAACGTCTCGACTGAAATTTTTTAGCCAAATTTGAATAAAATTAGTTTTTATTATCCGAAACCTCGCAAAATAAGGCAGCAAAATGGTTTTTAAGGAACGTCAAATTACATTCGATAGTCGTAGCCATCAGATAACTAATATAAATGTTTGGACACCAGACAGCCAATGGTTGGTATACGATGTTCGTCCACATGGTGCATCTTTTACAGGTTTAACGATAGAAAAAATTCATGTTAATCATGGGAAAAATGAAATTATCTATCAGGCAAAGGATGGCGCGCATGTCGGTGTTGTGACTGTGAGCCCACAAGAGCCAATTCATTATGCCTTTATTCATGGTCCGGAAAAACCCGATGCGCAGTGGCAATATGATTTTCATCATCGCCGTGGTGTCATTGTTTCCGATGTGCAGCCAAATGTGGCAATTAATATTGATGCAATGGATATTACTCCACCTTATACTGCTGGCGCTTTGCGCGGTGGAACACACGTTCACGTTTTCAGCCCTGATGGCAGTCGTCTAAGCTTTACCTACAATGATCATGTGATGCATGAATTAGATCCTGTGTTTGATTTACGCAATGTGGCAGTGGCCATCCCTTTGCGAGCTGTGATGCCAGCCAAAAAACATCCAAGGGAATATGGGGGGAGTTATTTTTCGGTTGTAGTTAGCGAAACTACGGCTTACCCGCGTCCCGGAAGTGATGACATAAATCGAGCTTATGAAGAAGGATGGATTGGGCAGCGAGGATATCGTAAAGATAATGGCCAATGGCAACGTTGGGCGCTGGCTTTTATTGGGGACACATATACCATCAATGGCGAAAAAATACCGGAAATTTATCTCGCTGATTTACCTGAAAACGACGACGATTATGCTATAGCAAGCGACCAACCTCTGGCTGGTACAGAAACAACATTACCAGCTCCACCTGCTGGAGTGAAACAGAAACGTTTGACTTTTACGCACGATAATCGCTGGCCAGGAGTGATGAATGTTCCACGTCATTGGCTAAGAACATCACCGGATGGCAGTAAAATTTGTTTTCTGATGAAAGATGAAAAGGGAATTGTCCAGCTATGGTATATCTCACCAAATGGAGGTGAGCCAATGCAGATAACTTACAGCAAAAACAGCATACAATCTGCATTTAGCTGGGATAGTCACGGGCGGTTTATTGCCTGTGTTTGTGACAATAGCGTTGTACTCTGTGATAGCCAGACTGGAAAAATTCAGCGTTTAACAGAACGCACTGATAATGCACCTTCCGCTGATGCGATAGTAATATCACCAGATGATCGTTATGTCGCTTTTATGCGTGATATTGACGGTTACCGACAGATATTTGTAGTGGAAACAGGGATTAATTGAAACAAAAGATATAGCAAAATGGGCATCGCTGGTTAATGGTGGGTGATGCCCGATAATATGCTGATATATCTCACTATGTTTCAATTTTAACAACTACGTCTCGTGGTCTACAGTTTTTGGTGTAGGCAATATGATAACTGAGTTTTTATTGAGTCGCTCTATACGATGCTTAGGAGATTGTTCTGAATTATCTTGATCGGAACGAATATAATCGTAGGGAAGCAGAAGCGTGTCCAGGAAAGCAGAAAATGGCAGGTCTATCGCAAGCAATGGCTTCATAAGCCATCCCGTTCTGTCATCTTGCAGCATGCCAATATTGGCTTTTGCTCCGGCATAGTAACCGTGGTAGGGACCGCTGTGGGTCATTATGCTGGAACAGCCTGTAACAAGTAACCATCCTAATGTGGTACATAGTAATAGAAGCATTTTACAATTTTTCATCATTTCCGTGATCTCAATGAGTTAATTTGCCAATGTTCAGATACTTATTCGCTATTAACGCCACTTTTCCAAAAGCATGACAGGTATAAGCCTTTAATGCGGTTTATCCTTGAGTACTATTTACTATAGTCAGGTAATATTCAGTTTTCTATATCAATTATCACTAAATTTGATAATTTTTTTGAGTTGAATTTAGATTTATTTTTAAGTTCCTTTTTTGATAAGAAAGATCATATAGTTGAAGGAAATAGATGAAATAATTATTTCACTAAATTCATTGATAATTATCATCAATCATCAAGGATTATATTGATTGAATTAACCGATATTTATTTTTGAATATTCATCTTTTGCTTTCTATCAAAAAATAAAAATTTTCTCTGTATCAAACTGGTTATATAAAAATATGCTTGGTTTAAAGCGATGTGGTTTAAAACACATCACTTACGGTTGATGCATGCCAATATTTAATTGATGGAAACGCCATCATTTATGGGGAGTAAGGGAAAATGACTAATTTTCCGGATGATTAACCTTTGGTAAAGGAAGCGAGTTATGTGGAATGCTGGCAGGTGCTATGACGGATCTCCCTGCTCTGGCTTTTGCTAATGGGATTCATAGTACCAGCGGGGCAGCGGCATTGTCATATGTGACAGTCTATCCATTGGCGATGTTTTTGAGGATCATGTCTCCTCAAATTTTGGTTATTATTTTCTTGGCGTTATAATTTATGTTGTAAAATATAATTGTTTGATTCATTAAATGTGCTTTAGATCACAGAATGTTACCTAATTGTCTTGATCTGGTCTCAATTTGAGATAGTAGGGGCAATTTAAAGTATAAAATCCCTGCTTATTCAATTCATTAGAATAAAATATTTCTGGTTAAATATACGCAGTTCAGGGAAAGGTATAAAAACAAGGAGTGTTTTCCTTTCCTATTGTGTGTGAAGAATTCTTTTTGGATTCTAATAACTACTGTCCTGTTCGCAGGTAAAAGTCCTCGTTATCATTTTGCTCCCTCCCCCTAAAATGAGGGAGCTTTTTTTTATTTTATTGGCAAGATCAGCATCCTGCTTCCTGATGCGCTATCTCAATCTCTTCAGACAGAATACGAACGCCTTCTTCTATTTTTTCAATATCAGGAACATAGTTCATTCGCATACATTGATGGGCATGTGGCCAATCATGTTCCAGCCCCGGAAAGAAGAAATGTCCCGGCACCATCAGCACCTTGCGTTTCTTTAACCGCTGATAAAGCTCTTCCGTCGTGATTGGTAAGTCCTTGAACCAGAGCCAGAGAAATATGGCGCCTTCCGGTTTATGGATAAGGCAGCGATCTTCCGATATATGGCGCCGAATGATTGTAATCACGTTATCTACCCGCTGCTTGTAAAACGGTTGAATAACATTTTGTGACAGACGGAATAGGTCGTTGCGCTTAATCATTTCCAGTGCGATAGCTGGCCCAGCCCCCCCAGGAGCCAGACTAATAATGCCATTCATGTTACTGATAGCACTGATGATTTTTTCATTAGCGATAATGATACCGCAGCGGGAACCTGGCAGTCCCAGTTTGGACAGACTCATGCACAGAATAATATTGTGATTCCACAGCGGGGTAGCGTCACTGAAGATAATACCGGGAAATGGCACACCGTAGGCATTATCTATCAGTAGGGGGATCTGGTGCTGTTGAGCCAGACTGTCCAAGCGCAGTAATTCTTCGTCGGTGATCACGTTGCCTGTTGGGTTGGTCGGACGAGAGACACAAATCAGGTTAATGTCTTCGGTAATATTCAGGTGATCGAAATCAACGTGATATTTAAATTGGCCGTTGGGCAATAATTCAATATTCGGTTTATTAGCGACAAATAATCCTTCATCTAAACCTGAATCCGAATAGCCAATATATTCTGGAGCAAGAGGAAATAAAACGCGCTTTATTGAGCCGTCTTCAGTACGACCGGCCAGCAAGTTAAACAGATAAAAAAAGGCGCTTTGGCTGCCATTAGTCAGGGCAATGTTTTGTGGTTGGATGTCCCAGCCGAGCTTTTCTCTTAGCTCTTGGGCCAGCGCCGTTATCAAGGTGTTTTTCCCTTGTGGGCCGTCATAGTTACATAGTGTTTCACTTAATTGACCGTCTAACGCCATGTCAGTCAATATCTGCTGGAAATATTCATCCATTTCCGGGATATGTGCAGGATTTCCACCACCTAACATAATTGCACCAGGTGTTCTCAGACCTTGGTTGAGATCATTCATCAGACGGGTAATTCCCGAATCTTGTGTAAATTTGTTTCCGAATTGCGAAAATTTCATAGTGGCGTTAGCGTCTGTTTTTTTGTATGAGAATAAAACACCATACCCTGCTCATTAATAGGGTGCAATGGGGTAAAAGTGTTATTTTTGTTTATTTTTACGTGCTAATGTTAATTTTTCACCACAGTAATTTATTTTCTACATAAACAATTTATGAGGTGATCATTGACCAAACCTGCTGCCTGCATAAAAGCATAGCAAGTGGTGCTACCAATAAATTTAAATCCTCGCTTTTTTAGTGCCTTTGCAAGCTCATCGGAATTGGTTGTTTTAGCAGGAACTTCTGATAAATTTCGCCAGTGATTAACTTGTGGGGAGTCATCGACGAAACGCCAGATAAAAGCGCTAAAGTCTTCACCTTGTTCAGCCATTTTTAGGTAAGCGTGGGCATTATGGATAATCGCATTGATTTTGGCTCGATTACGCACGATGGCAGGTTCTTTCATGAGTCGCTCAACGTCAGTTTCATCCATTTTGGCGATTTTGGCCGGATCAAACTGATGGAAACATTTTCTATACCCTTCCCGTTTTTTCAGTATGGTGAACCATGATAAACCGGCTTGTTGTCCTTCCAGACAAATCAGTTCGAAAAGTTGCTGGCTATCCCTCAGAGGTATCCCCCATTCGTTATCGTGATAGGCCAGATAATCAGGGTCAGATGTTACCCAACCGCAGCGAGTGATTTCCTTGCTCATGAACCGTACTTACCCCAGATAATGGTTGATAATCACACCAATATTAGCTGTGTAAATATACAAGTAAAGAAACTTGAATAAGATTTTTTTATATCGCGGCAAAATTGAGAGTGATCAGTGCTGTATATCTTACATCCAGAGGGTATACTGGCCTCTTTCGTTTAAATTCATATGTATCGCGTGCGGGTTCAACATGCAAAAGTTTGATACCAAAACCTTTCAGGGGCTCATCCTGACATTACAGGATTATTGGGCGCATCAAGGCTGTACCATTGTCCAACCATTGGATATGGAAGTCGGTGCAGGAACCTCTCATCCTATTACCTGTCTGCGTGCTTTGGGGCCAGAGCCTATTGCCGCAGCTTATGTGCAACCTTCGCGTCGTCCAACTGACGGTCGTTATGGCGAAAACCCAAACCGCCTCCAGCATTACTATCAATTTCAGGTTATCATCAAGCCATCTCCAGATAACATTCAGGAACTCTATCTTGGCTCTTTGAAAGCGTTAGGACTCGATCCGACTGTTCACGATATCCGCTTTGTTGAAGATAACTGGGAAAACCCAACCTTGGGCGCCTGGGGACTGGGTTGGGAGGTTTGGCTGAACGGTATGGAAGTCACCCAGTTTACTTACTTCCAGCAAGTTGGTGGACTTGAATGTAAGCCAGTGACTGGTGAGATTACTTACGGGTTGGAACGTCTTGCGATGTATATTCAAGGCGTGGATAGCGTTTACGATCTGGTATGGAGCGATGGCCCGCTGGGTAAAACCACCTATGGTGATATTTACCACCAGAATGAGGTTGAGCAGTCTACTTACAACTTCGAGCACGCCGATGTGGATTTCCTGTTTACCTGCTTTGAGCAATATGAGAAAGAGGCTCAGGAATTACTGGCGCTGGAAACTCCGCTGCCATTGCCCGCTTATGAGCGCATTTTAAAAGCGGGTCATACCTTCAATTTGCTGGATGCCCGCAAAGCGATTTCTGTGACAGAACGTCAGCGCTATATCCTGCGCATCCGTACCCTGACTAAATCGGTTGCTGAAGCTTATTATGCCTCCCGCGAGGCGCTTGGCTTCCCTATGTGTAACAAGAAATAAGAGGCCATCATGATTCAACAGACTTTCCTTGTGGAAATCGGCACAGAAGAGCTACCGCCAAAGGCGTTGCGTTCATTGGCTGAATCCTTTGCGGCCAATTTTGAGGCCGAACTGAATAACGCCAATCTGGGTCATGGTGAAGTTAGTTGGTTTGCGGCTCCTCGCCGTTTGGCACTGAAAGTAGCAAATTTGGCGGCAGCACAGGCTGATCGTGAAGTTGAAAAGCGTGGCCCTGCGATTGCTCAGGCGTTTGATGCAGAAGGTAAACCAACCAAAGCCGCAGAAGGTTGGGCGCGTGGTTGCGGTATCACCGTTGATCAGGCTGAACGCATGGTAACGGACAAAGGGGAATGGTTGCTCTATCGTGCCCAGGTCAAAGGCCGCGAAGCAAAAGAGCTGCTGGCGGATATGGTGAGCAGTTCTCTGAGTAAGTTACCGATCCCTAAGTTGATGCGTTGGGGCGATAAACAGACCCAGTTTGTTCGTCCGGTACATACGGTCACTATGCTGCTGGGCAGCGAAGTGGTTGAAGGCGAAATTCTGGGGATTCAATCGGATCGCATTATTCGTGGTCACCGCTTTATGGGTGAGGCGGAATTTACTATTGAGAATGCGCAGCAGTATCCCGCTATTTTGCAGGAGCGTGGTCGGGTTATCGCAGATTACGAAGCTCGTAAGGCGATAATCAAGCGTGATGCAGAGCAGGCGGCAATGCAGCTTGGCGGGGTTGCGGATCTGAGCGACAGTTTGTTGGAAGAAGTGACTTCTCTGGTGGAATGGCCAGTTGTACTAACGGCGAAATTCGAAGAAAAATTCCTGCAAGTTCCTGCTGAAGCGCTGGTTTATACCATGAAAGGTGACCAGAAATATTTTCCGGTTTACGATAAGGCCGGCAAATTGATGGCGAACTTTATCTTTGTCACCAATATTGAATCTTCTGATCCTCAGCAAATTATTTCAGGTAACGAAAAAGTTGTTCGTCCACGTCTGGCGGATGCAGAATTCTTCTTCAAGACTGACCGTAAACAACGTTTGGAAGACAACCTGCCTCGTTTAGAGAGCGTTTTGTTCCAGAAACAACTGGGAACACTGCGTGACAAAACTGATCGAATTCAGGCTCTGGCTGGCTGGATTGCGGAAAAAATCGGTGCAGATGTCAATCATGCGACTCGTGCAGGTCTATTGTCCAAATGTGACCTGATGACCAATATGGTGTTTGAATTCACCGATACGCAAGGCGTAATGGGAATGCATTATGCGCGTCATGATGGGGAAGCCGAAGATGTGGCACTGGCACTGAATGAACAGTATCAGCCACGTTTCTCTGGTGATGCATTGCCATCAACAGGGGTTTCCTGTGCCGTTGCCATTGCCGATAAAATGGATACTTTGGCGGGGATCTTCGGGATTGGTCAGCATCCGAAAGGGGATAAAGACCCGTTTGCTCTGCGCCGTGCGGCATTGGGTGTTCTGCGCATTATCGTTGAGAAAAAATTGCCTCTTGACCTCCAGACGTTGGCAGAAGAAGCGGTACGTCTGTATGGTGACAAGCTGACCAACGAAAAAGCGGTGGATGATGTGGTTGAGTTTATGCTCGGCCGTTTCCGCGCCTGGTATCAAGAACTGGGTTATAGCGTTGATACTATTCAGGCGGTACTGGCACGTCGTCCGACTCAACCGGCAGACTTTGATGCCCGTATGAAAGCGGTTACGCATTTCCGCACCCTGGATGCAGCCGTTTCTTTGGCAGCGGCCAATAAACGCGTTTCCAACATTCTGGCGAAATCAGAAGAACAGTTGAATGACACTGTTCTTGCTTCCGTATTGAAAGCAGCAGAAGAGATCCAACTGGCGACACACCTTGTGGTGTTGAAAGAGAAACTGGCGCCTTTGTTTGCCGAAGGTAACTATCAGGATGCGTTGGTTGAATTGGCTTCCCTGCGTGAAGTGGTGGATGCGTTCTTCGACAATGTGATGGTTATGGATGAAGACAGTCAAGTCAGGGTCAATCGTCTGACGCTGTTAAGTGAATTGCGTGACCTGTTCTTGCGTGTCGCCGATATTTCACTGCTCCAGTAATTTCTGATTGATTGGGGTAGTGTCAATCAGTTTAATCGAACAGCCTTACCTTTTAGGGTAAGGCTTTTTTTTGTCTGTAATATCGCCTATAACGGCCGCTTTGGATGGTTTGTCGCCAATTGATTGCTTATCCTTAAAAAGGTATTGACGGTTTGTAGCTCTGGCAGTAAGATGCGCTTCGTTTTCGGCGAGTAGCGCAGCTTGGTAGCGCAACTGGTTTGGGACCAGTGGGTCGGAGGTTCGAATCCTCTCTCGCCGACCAGCATTCAGAAACCCCGCTCTTATGAGCGGGGTTTTTCTATATCAAACAACCCAATAAACGCCTTTTCATAAAGATCCTGTAAACATTTTCTGTATATTCTGGTCAGCTTCGAAAATTTTTCATCTATGCTGACATCATCGTCTACTCCTCCTGATATTCTTTCTCATTGCTGAACTCCGTCAACAGTTTTATCTGTCAGTTGGCTTAAATGTGTTTTCGTCTCGTGCATATTTGCTTGAATAGCCATGATATTATGCTCCAATAAGTTAAATATTCTCATCTTATATATTCCCACCTTCTTCATAAGCCATGATGCTCATTGTTTAAGCATGTGGTCACAAATTCAAAATTATCATCACCAGAGATAAATTCTTTCTGCTTGCTTAATATTTAGTTGATTTGTCTATTCTGTGTGCTTTATGTCATGTTTTTTAACCATTGTTGTTAATAATTCTTTTCTTTTGTGTTTTTCTTATGTTTCTGGTGTTGTGTGTGATGATGTTGACGTCAGGCATAACAATTGATTAATTGATAAGCGAAAAATAATAAAACAAGCTAAACATCACAAACGGGGTTTAAGTAATGACAATTTCCAAGAAAAAACAGTCTGGTTTGTTAAAACTGGGTGTCGGTCTCGTTGCTCTGGCTGTCACAGCCAGTATTCAGGCTAAAACGTTGGTCTATTGCTCTGAAGGGTCTCCTGAAGGCTTTAACCCACAGTTATTCACTTCTGGTACAACTTATGATGCTAGTTCAGTTCCAATCTATAATCGTTTAGTGGATTTTAAGCTGGGCACCACAGAGATTATTCCTAGCCTTGCTGAACGATGGGATGTGAGTGAGGATGGTAAAGTTTATACCTTCCATTTACGCGAAGGTGTGAAGTGGCATAGCAATAAGGAGTTCAAACCTACCCGTGATTTTAATGCTGATGATGTGATTTTTACTTTTATGCGCCAGAAAGATAAAAATCATCCGTACCATCAGGTTTCGGGTGGCAGCTACGAATATTTTATTGGTATGGATATGGGGAATATCATCAGCAAAATAGAAAAAGTCGATGATTATACCGTCCGCTTTGTCCTGTCACGCTCTGAAGCACCTTTTATGGCCAATCTAGCGATGGATTTTGCGTCGCTCATGTCCAAGGAATATGCTGATGTGATGATGAAAGCAGGAACTCCCGAGAAAGTTGACCTGAATCCCATTGGTACAGGTCCATTCCAGCTAGTGCAATACCAAAAAGACTCTCGAATTCTCTATAAGGCCTTTAAGGATTATTGGGAAGGGCCAGCTAAAATTGATCGCTTAGTCTTCTCCATTACGCCTGATGCTTCTGTGCGTTATGCAAAATTGCAGAAAAATGAATGTCAGGTTATGCCGTATCCAAACCCTGCGGATATCTCCCGCATGAAGCAGGATAAAAACATTGTCTTGCTGGAACAGGCTGGCTTGAACGTGGGTTACCTCTCTTTCAATGTCACCAAGCAGCCATTGGATAGCGTGAAAGTGCGTCAGGCACTGGCTATGGCGGTGAACAAAGACGCCATTATTGAGGCTGTATATCAGGGCGCAGGGCAGAAAGCGAAAAATCTGATCCCTCCTACAATGTGGAGCTATGACAATGACATTAAAGACTACTCTTATGATCCCGCCAAAGCGAAGGAATTGCTAAAAGAGGCCGGTTTCCCGAGTGGTTTTGAAACTGATTTGTGGGCGATGCCAGTACAGCGTCCGTATAACCCGAATGCCCGTCGCATGGCGGAAATGATTCAGGCCGATTGGGCGAAAATTGGTGTTAAGGCCAAGATTGTCAGCTATGAATGGGGTGAATACCTGAAACGCGCCAAAGATGGTGAACCGCAAACTGTTTTGTTTGGATGGACAGGAGATAATGGCGATCCTGATAACTTCTTTGGCACTTTATTTAGCTGCGCTGCCAAAGAAAGGGGTTCCAACTATTCCAAATGGTGTTACAAGTCATTTGAAGACATTATCCAGCCAGCACGTGAAACCGCTGATACCAACAAGCGTACAGAGCTTTATAAACAGGCGCAGGTTGTCATGCACGAGCAAGTTCCTGCAATAATCATTGCCCATTCCACGGTTTATGAACCTATCCGTAAAGAAGTGAAAGGTTATGTAATTGATCCTTTTGGTAAACATCATTTTTACAACGTTGATCTCAAATAATTCTTACTGTTGAGCTGTTGTGATTAACCATCCTCCCAGATTTTTCTGTGGGGATGGTTTCGCTTCTCTGAGGTATTTAAAAAGGGAACTCAGGATATGCTGCAATTTATCCTCCGACGTCTAGGGTTAGTGATCCCGACGTTTATTGGTATTACGCTGCTGACTTTCGCGTTTGTGCACATGATACCTGGTGATCCCGTGCTGATTATGGCGGGAGAACGTGGTATTTCTGCTGAACGTCATGCCCAATTATTGGCTGAAATGGGGTTGGATAAGCCTCTCTGGGAGCAATATTTTCATTACATCAATGGCGTATTGCATGGTGATTTGGGGATCTCGTTGAAAAGTCGCATTCCTGTGTGGGATGAGTTTGTTCCGCGTTTTAAAGCGACTTTCGAACTGGGCATCTGTGCCATGTTATTTGCCATCGCTGTCGGTATTCCAGTCGGGGTATTGGCGGCAGTCAAACGGGGTTCTGTCTTTGATCACACCGCAATTGGTTTGTCATTGACCGGCTATTCCATGCCAATTTTCTGGTGGGGGATCATGCTGATCATGCTGGTCTCAGTCCACTGGAATTTGACCCCTGTTTCTGGCCGAATCGGTGATAGTGTGTTTATTGATGACAGCAATCCCCTGACAGGATTTATGCTGATTGATACGCTGATTTGGGGTGAGGAGGGCGATTTCACTGATGCTGTTATGCACATAATCCTGCCTGCCATTGTGCTGGGAACGATCCCGTTAGCCGTCATCGTGCGCATGACACGCTCTTCTATGCTAGAAGTGCTGGGAGAAGATTATATCCGTACTGCCCGGGCAAAAGGGTTGAGCCGCATTCGTGTCATTATTGTTCATGCGTTGCGTAATGCTTTGTTACCCGTGGTCACAGTGATTGGTCTGCAAGTGGGTATCATGTTGGCCGGTGCCATTCTGACAGAAACGATTTTCTCATGGCCAGGATTAGGGCGTTGGCTGATTGATGCCCTGCAACGTCGTGACTATCCGGTAGTACAGGGTGGGGTATTGTTGGTAGCGACCATGATAATTCTGGTCAATCTGGTGGTTGATTTGTTGTACGGCATTGTCAATCCGCGCATTCGTCATAAAAAATAGGAGCACATGATGACTCAAGCAACTGAGCCTGTCGTATCGGGTGTAGTATCGGGTGCACCGAAATTAATGACGCCTCTACAGGAATTTTGGCACTACTTTAAGCGTAACAAAGGCGCAGTGATTGGCCTTGTCTATATTGTCCTGATGCTGCTGGTTGCATTATTGGCGGGGATATTAGCGCCGCATGGTCCGGCAGAACAGTTCCGTGATTCCTTACTGACGCCTCCGGTATG
This sequence comes from Xenorhabdus ishibashii, assembly GCF_002632755.1. Lineage (NCBI taxonomy): Bacteria > Pseudomonadati > Pseudomonadota > Gammaproteobacteria > Enterobacterales > Morganellaceae > Xenorhabdus > Xenorhabdus ishibashii. The sequence continues at coordinate 1,883,411 of NZ_NJAK01000001.1, forward strand.
GCAGGAAGGTGGAAGCTGGCAATTTATTCTCGGCACCGATGATGTTGGGCGCGATATTCTGTCTCGCCTGATGTATGGGGCACGCCTTTCATTATTGGTTGGCTGCCTGGTCGTGGTGATGTCACTTATCATGGGGATTATTCTGGGGGTATTGGCGGGATATTTCGGCGGTATGGTAGATACTATTATCATGCGTATCGTCGATATTATGTTGGCCTTGCCAAGCCTGCTACTGGCATTGGTGCTGGTGGCGATCTTTGGCCCATCAATTGTCAATGCGTCATTGGCACTGACTTTTGTCGCCTTGCCCCACTATATCCGTCTGACAAGAGCGGCGGTATTGGTGGAAGTTAACCGCGATTATGTGACTGCTTCCCAGGTAGCCGGTGCGGGAGCCGTACGTCAGATGTTTATCAATATCCTGCCAAACTGCCTTGCGCCGTTAATTGTGCAAGCGTCATTAGGGTTTTCAAACGCTATTCTTGATATGGCGGCCTTAGGGTTTCTGGGAATGGGGGCACAGCCACCGACTCCGGAATGGGGAACCATGCTGGCCGATGTTTTGCAATTTACCCAGAGTGCGTGGTGGGTTGTGACCTTTCCGGGGCTGGCTATCCTGTTGACGGTACTGGCATTTAACCTGATGGGGGACGGGTTGCGTGATGCACTTGATCCCAAGCTCAAGCAGTAGGGGGGATTGAGAAATGGCATTATTGAATGTAGACCAATTGTCGGTGCATTTCGGGGATGAAGATATCCCATTTCGCGCCGTTGACCGTATTAGCTACTGTGTTGAGCAGGGAGAGGTTGTCGGCATCGTTGGAGAATCCGGCTCAGGTAAATCAGTCAGTTCATTGGCGATTATGGGGCTGATTGATTATCCGGGCAGAGTTATGGCAGAAAAACTGGAATTCGGTGGCCGTGACCTGACCAAAATTTCAGAAAAAGAACGTCGGCAGTTGGTGGGAGCAGAAGTCGCGATGATTTTCCAAGATCCTATGACTAGTTTGAATCCGTGCTACACCGTCGGTTATCAGATTATGGAGGCCTTGAAAGTCCATCAGGGTGGCAACCGGAAAACGCGACATCAGCGGGCAATCGACTTATTGACCTTGGTAGGTATTCCCGATCCGGTCTCTCGTCTGGATGTTTATCCACATCAATTATCGGGAGGGATGAGCCAGCGTGTGATGATCGCGATGGCTATCGCATGTCGTCCAAAGCTCCTGATTGCCGATGAACCGACAACAGCTCTGGATGTCACCATTCAGGCGCAAATCATCGAATTGTTGCTGGAATTACAGCAGCAGGAAAACATGGCATTACTCTTGATCACCCACGATTTGGCACTGGTGGCAGAAGCCGCCCATCATATTATTGTGATGTATGCCGGACAGGTGGTGGAAATTGGCAAGGCAACGGAAATCTTCCGCGCACCTCGCCATCCTTATACGCAGGCATTATTGCGGGCATTGCCGGAATTTGCGGTGGATAAATCCCGTTTGGCATCGTTGTCTGGCGTTGTTCCCGGAAAATATGATCGCCCGATGGGGTGCCTGCTCAATCCCCGTTGCCCCTATGCCAATGAGTATTGTCGTCAGGAGGAGCCGCCATTGAAATCAATGAGAGGGCGTCAGGTTAAATGTCACACGCCACTGGATGATCAGGGGAGGCCAACAGTATGAACATTCCACAAAGCAGAGAGCAGGAGAAGGCCGAAGCACCTTTACTGAAAGCCACTGCATTGAAGAAATATTATCCAGTGAAAACAGGCTTATTCTCGCCTGAGCGTATGGTTAAAGCGTTGGATGGTGTCTCATTTGAACTGGAAAAAGGTAAAACGCTGGCGGTTGTTGGTGAATCGGGCTGTGGAAAATCCACATTGGGTCGCCTGCTGACCATGATTGAAAAACCGACTGATGGGGAGCTTTATTATCTGGGGCAAGACCTGTTGGTGCCAAATAAAGAAGCAGAAAAGCTTCGTCGCCAGAAAATCCAGATTGTATTTCAAAATCCTTATGCTTCCTTAAATCCCCGGAAAAAAGTGGGACAAATTTTGGAAGAACCATTGCTGATTAATACTTCACTTACTGCGAGCAAACGTAAGGAAAAAGTCTTACAGATGATGGCGAAAGTAGGACTAAAACCGGAACATTATGCGCGTTATCCACACATGTTTTCTGGTGGTCAGCGTCAGCGTATCGCCATTGCCCGCGGATTAATGTTAAACCCAGACGTGGTGATTGCAGATGAACCCGTTTCAGCGTTGGATGTTTCCGTGCGAGCGCAGGTTCTGAATTTAATGATGGATTTGCAGCAGGAGCTGGGATTGTCTTACGTCTTTATATCCCATGATCTCTCAGTCGTCGAACATATTGCTGATGAAGTAATAGTAATGTATTTGGGACGCTGTGTTGAAAAAGGCAGTAAAGAAATGATTTTCAACAATCCGCGCCATCCTTACACACAGGCATTATTGTCGGCGACGCCTCGCCTTAATCCTGAACTGCGCCGTGAACGTATTAAGCTGACGGGAGAGCTGCCAAGCCCGATGAACCCGCCTTCGGGATGTGCTTTTGCTGCTCGTTGTCGTCGCGCATTTAGCCAATGTACCCAATTCCAGCCTAAGTTAAAGCAATATGGCGGACAACTGATCGCATGTTTTGCGGTCGAACAGGATGAAAACCCATCCATCTAATCGTACCTGACCGCGGTATAACGTTTGACACCCTTTGAACGCTGAGCCTAAGGTGTTTTTGGGAAGTTGTTGTAGAGTCGATTATAGTCGATTTTAGTATGAACGTTATACAATCGCTTATCGAGTGATGCCGTTATATCCCGGTCATTTTCTTTCTTGCATCGCTATTCATCAAAATAAGACGACCGCAAGTAAAATCAAGTATACTCACCCCCATTGTTAAGATGTATTGGTCAATGTTTTCACTATTAGTTTGGTATTGGTTTGGATAAGATGAAATTGCGTGTCAAACGTTCGTTAACCATTAAACAGATGGCCGCAGTGACCGGAGTCACTTTGGTTACCATTGCTATTTTCATCACCATCCAGTTATCTCATTTATTACAACAACGGAAAGATGACTATATCAGCCAGCTTAATAATGCGGCTGTACAAATCCAGACACCTTTAGCAGAAGCATTGTTAAGTTCAGATCTCAATAAAGCGAAAACACTATTGATTGGTTTGAAGACCTCGGGCATTCTGGGGCGAGCCGATGTGCTATTACCTGATAATATTCGGGTGATGAGCCTGGATTTTGCAACTCATCGCCCTATACCTGAACTGGCAAAGAAGGTTTTTGGTATTCCTGTTGAGGTCAATATTCCTCTCTATGTTTATGGTGTTTCGCCAAAAACAGCGGAATCACAGGGGCACCTTATTTTGCAGGTTGATTCCAATCGAGTGTATCGTTTTGCTTTGAATACACTGGCATTAATGTTGACCACTTATTTATTACTCGCACTGATTCTTACGGTGTCGATAAGCTGGTGCGTAAATCGCATTATCGTCCATCCATTGCGCGATGTTGCGCGAGAACTGAATGAAGAACAGCCGCCAAGGCCTATGTCTTGCCCTAAAAGCCATCAGGATGATGAGCTGGGAATGCTGGTAAAAGGCTATAATCGTCAGGTTAATAGCAGAAAACGCCATCAAAATGAAACCTTACAAGATGAATAATGGTCTAATCCTTGATGATAATATTTAGGGATGGCTGATTGTCTTAGGTTTTGCAGGATAAAATTCAACAGGTAGGGGTAAGTGAACATGCTGGGCAACAAAATCGGGTATTTTATTGGTGGTGTGATCCTGGCTACAACTTATTTGGTACATGCTGAGACCTTGCAACCTGATCCGGCCTGGCAACAAGGCAAACTTGAAAATGGATTCAGTTGGCAAATCCTGCAAACACCACAGCGGCCTAACGACAAAATACAGTTGCGGTTATTGGTAAAGACAGGTTCATTGTCTGAGAAAAACCAGCAACGGGGCTATACCTACCTGATTCCCAAAATCGTCTTATCCAGCAGTAAAGATTTATCATCGCAGAAGCTGGAAAATTTATGGCACAATGCGATGGATACTAAAAATCTCTTTCCACCTGCCATTGTTTCCTATGATTTCACCCTTTATAGCCTGAGCCTGCCAAATAATCGCCCCGAACTATTGCAAGATGCATTGATATGGTTATCCGACATTGCTGGTGGTGCGGTATTTACACCAGAAACATTGGCACAAGCGATGAAAGGGGATGCGCATCTTGTAACGACTTTTCCATCTGATATCCAAGATCCAGTATGGCGTATGCGTTTGCAAGGTTCGACGCTTATCGACCATGATCCGGGGATGTCCGTATCAGTGCCTGTAGATGTAAAAAAAGTCGAGAATTTCTATCATCAATGGTACACGCCGGACGCGATGACGCTGTATATCGCAGGGAATGTTGACAACAGATTACTGTCAGAGCGGATTAATCAGGCATTTGCGTCATTGGGGGGAAAACGGCAGACACCAGTGCCCGTTCCTACGTTACTGCCACTGAAAGCAGCAACGATTGGTGTAGTGAGTGATAAGGCCACACAGGATCGCTTGTCTTTGACCTGGAATCTGAACTGGTTGCCGATTAACGATTCTCAAACCTTGATTCAATACTGGTTAAATGACCTGACGCGTGAAGCGCTTTACCGTTATCTGCAATTAGGGCTAAAGAACAAGGATGAGATGCAGTTAGGTTTGGATTGCCGGGTGCTATATCAGAGAGCGAACTGCTCATTAAATTTGGATTCCCCTACGGATAAGCTGATGGGTTCCACACTTTATCTGGCTTCCCAACTGTCATCATTGCGGGAAAATGGATTACCACAGGAACAATTTGATGAACTCCATGCTCAGAAGCGGAGCCAGCTCCAGCAGCTATTTGCTATGTATGCCCGCATCGATACCGATGTTCTGATTAACCAACGTCTGTTGTCACAGCAAAATAATGTGATAGATATTGCCCCTGAACAATTCCAACGGTTAAGACAGGCATTTTTATCCTCCCTGACACCACAACTTTTGAATAAAAAACTGCAAGAGATGTTGTCGCAAGAAATCTCTTTTATTCTGGTGCAACCAAAAGGTGAAACCCCAGTTGATGTGAGTGAAATTAAAAATAGCTTTAATCAGATTATGAGACCGGGACCACTGCCGGAAAAACTGAAAGAGCCTAAAACAGTGAGCGATAGGGAATAAGAAGGTAAACGGGGTTCATTCCTCCATTCATATTGGTGCATTTGCCTTGAGGCTCTTTTCAAGACACGTCTCAGGAGATAACTTATGCCTAACTTTTCACACAGAAAAATATTACGGGCTGCGGCTATCGGGGCAGACAATCCATCACTACCCGCCTCGATTCACAAAGCGCTAGCCATCCCCGCCAACAACCGAACCGGTACTATTAATGATGTGGAGCATGTGGTGATCCTGATGCAGGAAAACCGCTCCTTCGACCATTATTTCGGCACCTTGCCTGGCGTTCGTGGTTTTAGCGACCGTATCACCATTCCACTTCCCGATGGGCGCAACATCTGGCAGCAACAGGGAGATGGACGGTTGGTCTTGCCTTATTATCTGGACAGCCGATGCGGTAATGCACAGCGGGCTGGTGGTACGCCTCATTCCTGGGGGGATGAACACTCCGCTTGGGACAATGGCCGTATGAATGCCTGGCCAACCTATAAAACAACAATCTCAATGGGCTATTACTGCCAGAGCGAGCTGCCGTACCAGTTTGCTTTAGCCAACGCCTTTACCTTGTGTGACGCATATCATTGTTCGATCCATGCAGGAACCAATCCCAACCGTCTTTTCCTCTGGAGCGGCACCAACGGCCCCAGTGCCGCTAACGTTGCCGCAGTGATCAATGAATGGGACACTCCTGGTCCTCCAGAGGAAGGATATACATGGAAAACCTACCCAGAGCGACTGGAGGAGAACGGTATTAGCTGGAAAGTTTATCAATACCTGCCGGACAACTTCGGTGATAACCCGCTGGCTGGTTTCCGCCAGTACCGTGCTGCCAGCGTCGAGGCCGGTAATCCGGCACAGCCGCCGCAGGATTTCAACGATTTTGTCCCCTACAGTGATGAACTGAACGATAAGATCCCGCTGTATAAGGGCAACGGCAATACTCTGCCGGCTGCCAGCGGTGACGATTTTGAAACGATACTGGCCGGATTCCGTGCCGAGGTGAAGAAGGGCAAACTGCCACAGGTAAGCTGGATAGTTGCACCGGAGGCCTATTGTGAACATCCAGTACCTTCCTGTCCTGTACAGGGTGGCTGGTTCATTCAGGAGATCCTCAATGCGCTGACAGAAGACCCGCAGGTGTGGAGCAAAACGGTACTGCTGGTGAATTTCGATGAGAATGATGGTTTCTTTGACCACATACCTTCGCCCTCTGCACCGTCGCAACGGAAAGACTGTAGTTTCGCCGGCAAATCCACAGTACCATTTGACACCGAAATCTTCCAACACCCAGCCCCAGATGGCTCGCAGGGGCAGCCGTCACCAGATGGGCTTATTTATGGCCCTGGGCCGCGGGTGCCTATGTTGATACTGTCACCCTGGAGTCGTGGAGGTTGGGTTAACTCACAGGTATTCGATCACACCTCAGTCCTACAGTTTTTGGAAAAGCGTTTCCGTGTACGCGAGCCGAATATCAGCGATTGGCGGCGTGCAGTGTGCGGTGATCTCACTTCAGCGTTCAACTTTGTCAATCCCAACAATGAAGTGCCTCGTTTGCCGGCCATCACGCGACAGGCAGCAGACAGCCTGCGCCGGTGCCAAGAGGAGTTACCACGGGTGCCGTTACCGGAGGTTGGAAAGCAACAATTGCCGTATCAATGGCGACAGATTCGCCCATCCCGCGCGTTGCCTTACCGACTTAATGTTGAAGCCTCGGCTTATCCCGATAAAGGTTTGCTGACACTGAGCTTTCACAACACAGGCGAACAGGGTGTGGTATTTCATGTTTACGACAGACTGCATCTGGATGATATCCCGCGGCGTTATACTGTTGAAGCAGGTAAGTCGCTTAGTGATGACTGGCAGACGGCAGATAACTATGATCTCTGGTTGCTAGGACCCAACGGCTTTCACCGTGCGTTGAGCGGCTCACTGACACAGCGACAGCCAGAAGTGAGCCAAATCGAGAATAATACCTGCCTGCAACTAGAACTGAACAATCCGAGTGACACAACGGTGGAGATCACGATAAGACGCTGCCCTTATACATTGCAGGGACCATGGCACATTGAAATGCCCGCGGGAAGCTGTCACAGCCAGACTTTTGACATCCGCATCAGTGGTGGCTGGTACGATATTTCACTGGTGGGGCCAAAAGGGTGGTACCGCCGCTTGGCGGGTAGACTGGAAAACGGTGAGCACAGCATCAGCGATCCATTGATGGGAGAGGAATAAGATAGTCGTGCCTGATATGCAAAAAACGGAAAATGGATTCTATCTATCGTCCTAAGGGGCGGTTTAACCCGCCCCGATTTAAATAGTTAATGCTTTCTGAAACTCTTAACTCACTTCTTCGCGGCAACCCGTAACTCAGTCACGTTTTTACCCCCAATACCCCAATTATCCGTTTCTACTTCATCAATAATCACAAAAGTCGTTGCCGGATTTTTCCCAAGTACATCTACCAGCAATTGGGTTGCACCTTCAATGAGTTGTTTTTTCTGCTCAGCGGTTGCGCCTTCACGGGTAATTCTGATGTTCACAAATGGCATAAAAATGACTCCTTTTTGGGTTTGTTATATACAAGTAGGTACAGCAAAAACACTCTTACTTATTGATATATATGTTTATTTGGCTTTCTTCTCTTCCGCGGTGGCGATCCACGCGGCGCAAAACAGAGTCAGGCGGGCAAAGAAGTAGAAAAATGCCATTAAGCCAATCACCGAACCAAAAGCAGCACCAGAAGGAGAGCTGGCAAGGCGTGGCAGCATCATGGTCATAATAGATTTGATGACTTCAAATCCAATGGCTGCCATTAAGGTGCCTTTGAACAGGGCTGTTCTTTCAGGGCGATGACGTGGCAAGATCCACAATATCCAAAGGAATAACAAATAATTGGCTGAAATAGAAATAGTCATGCCAATTGATGTCCATGCAGGCCGGAGCCATTCGATACCCTCCAGTCCCAGAGCGTGGACGATAGTGGCTTGGGCAGAGCCTGCTATGGAAGTCAGAGAAAGAGTGATGACCAACGCAAATAGCAGGCCGAATAAGGAGAAAAAGTCGCGAATATACTGGAAGTAAATTTTCTCCTTATCTTCATGATTGCGTTCCCAAACATCTCTGGATTGGGCGAGTATTGCCTCGCGTAAATTTCCGACCCAGTTCATACCTGAATAAAGAGCGATCGCCAACCCCGTCAATCCTACAGTCGTTCTTTGGTTGATTGCCGTGTCTACGCTGTTTTTCAGCGTGTTGGCGAGAGTGGGATCGCTGATACTATTGGCGATACCATTGATCAAACGTGCCAGTAAGTCAGGATTGGAGGCCAGCACAAAACCTGCGACGGCAAAAGAGAGCATCAGAATTGGGATTAAGGATAGAAACGAAAAATAGGTGATGGCAGCACCAAATTGGCTACCCATTCGGTCATTGAAACGTTGCGCCGCCCGAATAAAGTGGGCGATAAAAGGAATTCGTCGGATGGCATTGCCAATACGGATGGTTACGGAAAGCGCTTTTTTACTGCCATATAGCCCTTTCTCTAATGGTGTAAGATCCTTCCCTGTATTGAGTTGTTCCCTTTTTGCATGGTTACCTGGCATTACATCCCCTGGTGAAAAAACATGTATGCGGAAAAAGAGTAACAGGCAAAATGGAAAAGGCAACTAATGAAGAAATATCAAAAAATACGGTAGCCTTGTAGTGGCTACCGTATAGGAGATCAATCGTTGATCACGATGATCAATTTAATTGACGACCCTTAACTTCACTATGGATTGCCGGAAGTTCAGTATCGTGACCCTCATTTTTCACAAAAGGAACTTTACCAGAGAAAATGTCTTTTTGTGCAGAGGTTGCCAGACCGGTGAGGGAGCCGGGTACATCAACGCCTAAGTTTTTGCCCTTATCGTATCCGGCGATAGATTGGTGGTTAGTTTGCAAGGTATTCAGCGAAACCGCACCTTGTGCGCTATCAATTTTGCTGCCCACTAAAGAGGTTGTTCCAGAGACATCCAGATCAACCCCTTGAGTGCCGGTCAATGTTGTCTGTTTACCGACAATTTCTCGATCGAGAGTATCGTAATTGCCTTTGAGTTTGCCATCAAAGCCTTTGAATGTGGCTTTCAATTGATCTGTCAAACTGGGTGCTTTATCTCCGGTTTTAGTGTTGTTAGCCGACGCGGTTTCAACAACTTCTTTAGCAGCCGCATCCCCTTTGACGGTTTTGCTATAACCCAAGCCAGCATCCAGACCCACATTCAGGCTATGAGTGCTGTCCTTGCGGCTTTCGACATTGAAATTGCCACCGACGTTGCCCGTTACCTGATCCGCAGCCACATTAGCGCCTTTGAGTGAGGTATCTCCCGCGCTGGTCAGTGTGACATTACCACCGGAAACCTGTGCATTACGGTGTGTGGTCTGATCCAATTGGTTAACGCCAAATTTCAATTCACCGCCGATGTTATATTTGCTGTCGATAATTCTGTTAGCCGGATCGTCGCTTGCCGCCGTACCGTCTCCCCCTCCTTTGCGGGCTGTAGAGGACATACCGCCTTTCGCTTTAGCATCGACGTTCCAACCATTGGCGTTGGCACTATCCTGAGCCGAAATCAGCTCGATTTTCCCACGCTGTGCAGTTAAATCTACCTGCTTGCCGGAAACATTAGCACCTTGTAACGTCAGGTTATTGCCTGCATTCAGATTTACCCCCTGATCACCAGTGATATTGCTGGTTTGGGCGGTAGTATTGTTCTGATTGTCGGTGTTATAACCACCACCTAGGCTGCCACTGAAATTCTTGCCATCAGGGTTGGTTCCCACGGTCAGAGAAGTCTCCCCATTGTAACCATTGCTTTGTTTCTCATTGCGGTTAGTGGCCTGATTGAACTGAATATTTCCTCCTGCATTAACGTTGGCTGAACCTTCGCCTGCATTGATTGAGGTGCCTTGGTAGCGTGCATCTCTGGTCACCTGAACATTAACACCGTTTTGGGCATTGATGTTGCTGGTCACTGCACTGGTATTGTTGTTGGATGTTTCTTGATAGCTGCCACTGCCTTTGCCATTAACGGAGATATCTGCACCGGTTGTGGTGTAGACGCGCAAGCTGGCATTGCCAGTGGTATCAGCGGTATGGGCGTTTTGGCTATTGATTGCCGCTTCACTGGTATGGCTGCCAGCAGTCAGCGAAACACCGCCTTTGTTAGTCTGGTATTGCGTACCTTGGTCGTAGATATCACCATTCGTGGTAGCTTTGACATCGCCCGCCTGAATGGTTGTCACTACCGCATTGGACTGATGGTTATTGGTGTAATGGCTGTTGCCATTCATCGCCAGTTCAATACCGGCATTAGGCAAACCGGTCTTTGTGATGGCAGTATCTAGTTTTTTATCTGCGGCAGCTTTGGCGGTTTTTTCCATAGGACGGGTGGTTGCACTGTAATCGGCAGTCCCGCTAATTTCTCCACCTACCTGTAATTGGCTGGTTGAGCTAGATTCGGTATTGGCCGTTGCTACATTTTTAATGCTGCCGGCATTCGCCTGATAAGAGCCTTGTACTTGGTGATCCGTACCTTGTTGCTTCAATTCACCCACTGCATTCAGCCCAAGATTGCCAGTCACCTGAGTTTTCGTCACCTCTGCTGTTGTTCGGCTGTTGGATTTTCCATTGCTGTTGTAGTTTCCTTCAACACCACCACCGAGCTTGTCCATGCCACCAGTGACAAACACACTGCCGCTCAGCTTTTCTTGTGAGGTTGAGGTTGATGTGCTGTTTTCTCCAGCCAACAACGCAATGTTATTGCCGGTAATTTTCGCATCGCCCAGAGTTGTGACCAATTTAGAACCAGTCACGGTGACATTTTGACCTGCATTGACGGTAAGGTGGCCACCATTCAATTCGGACAGGCGTTGTGTTGTGCTGTCATCTTGCTGTTTATCGGTTGTGTGTTCAAAACCCACACCAGCACGATATTGGTTATCTTTCATATCCTTGGTGTAGTACAGCCAGTCAAGGTTGGTTTTTTCCTGCTGGTACTGATTCTTCTCACCATAATTCAGGATATTAATATTGCCTGACGTATTTAGTTGTAGTTCGCCAGCACTTTTTGCCAGACTGCCAATGACATTGATGTCTTTATTACTGAGTAATTTCAGATCTGCATCAGAAATCAATTGACTACCGGAAGATTTTTGCTGTTCGTTGTGTTCTTTATTCGTATTTTTGGTGATGTTGAAGATGGTTCCTTTTCTTTCATCCACCTCTTTAGAAATATTGCTGACTGCATTATCGATAGTTAACTGCCCTTCATTGGCTGAAACATAAGCGCCTTTTTGGGCTTTGACCTTACTGCCCGTAATGGTGACACCATTTTCACCAGACAGCAGCAAGAGCTCGCCCGCCGTCACTTCTGAAATATGATGGGTTTCTGACTTATCGCGGTTATCTTTTTTGCTGCCACCCGCAATACCGCGCCAATAGGTTTTATCCTTGGTAATTCTCTGATCATCAACGAGGGATTGCACAGTAATGTTGGCTTTCTGACCCGCAGAGATAATCAGGTTTTTGCCTGAGTTAATGTGGGTTCCTGCAATGTCAACATCGCCTTTCGCCTCGATACCTAAAACCCCGCCTGCGCTTAATTCATTGCCGGTACTTCTTTGGGTAGTATTGACTTCATTCCAATTACCCGTTTGCAGTGATGCTGAATGGTTCTTTTTATATCCCTTCTCTGAGGTCATTTCTGATTCTATCAGACCTGCCAGCTTCACATCTTTTTGGGCTGATACGTACAATCGGTTACCGGCTTTGATTTTACTGCCAAGGACTTCTACATTGCCTTCACTGGCGGCCAAATGGACATTTTCACGGGCGTTGATGGTATTGCCTTCGTATTGATGTTTTTCACTCTCATGGGTGACATCGTATTGCCAAGACATTTTCCATTGATTGTTGGTGCTACGGTCAAGTTGATGAAGCTGTTGCCCATCCAGTTTCAGGTTGGTGCCAGTCAGTTTGACACTATCCCCTTCAATATCAGTTGCCATTACCTGATTGTTTTGTTTAGCCACCAGCGTGATGTTCTTGCCTGCTAATTGGGTACGGGCAACAGATTCACTGCTTTGCTTTTGTTCGGTATAAATACCACTAAAAATGCTTTGGTGATTATCACTGCCCGTTTCGTTTGATGGAGATTGGTTCAGGCGTCCTTGGGACAGCACATTATTACCGCTCAAGGTAATATTCCCGCCTTTTAGCACCGCCGCTTCCAACTTCACATCACCGTAGGATTCAACTTCAATGCCATTATCGGCAGTGACTTGGCCTTTTAAATTGACTCCGCTCCCTTCCGCCGTGTTCAGCAAACGAATGCGTCCTGCCCGCATACTGCCCAAATAATAACTATCGAGTGCGCCAATATTCGCTTGCTGGATATCCAGAATGCGGCCATCGGTCGAAATCTTGTTATTCCCTGTTGTGATATTGAGATTTTTTGCGGTGATCACCTGACCGTTGATGTCAATTTTGGGGGCAATCAGATTCAGCACATCATTATGGGATAAGCCATTGTTTTTGATATTCAGGGAGTTCAGATTATCAAAGGTGTTGAAGCCTTGCAGTATCCCATTTTCCACCAATGGGTTGCCGACGACCAATGACGCCTGATTGGTATTGATAAAACCACAGCCGTTACAAGTGATACCGTTAGGGTTTGCCAGTACATAATCGGCAGCGATACCAAATACTTCCTGTTCGCCGAGCAGGAGTGAAGGATTGCGGCTGATAACCTCATTTAAGATCACACTGGCAACTTGTCCATTGAGGTTACTGTTGGCAGATAATTCACCTGCCAATTGTGATGTTCCATTTTCCAAAGAGTTATTGAATACCGCTCCCATTTGATTGACGTTGAAATCCTGATATTGGTTATGTGATAACCCTGATTCGGAAGGCGCAACGATATCGACCACAGTTGCACCGGTATCAGCCTGGATAACATTCGGGCTGTGGGCAGCGTCGCCACCAGGCGTAATTCCATTGGCAAAACTGACAGAACTGGTTGCCAGAATAATTGCCATAGAGGCGGCAAGCTTTCCTGTTGGAGATAATTTAAATTTTTTATTTTTCATATAATTACCTTATTTGCTTCTTTATTGCCATGTGCAGTGCTCTGGGGATCATGGTTCCAGAAAATTATGCTAGAAATGATCCCCACAACTGGCTGCGGTTAAAAAACATCAAATGGTTCAAAAAACTAAAAAGTGTAAGAAAAGCGGGTTAACAGTTGCATAGGTTCATCCGTGTCCCTACTTTGGTGAGAAAGAAATTTGCCTCGGCTGAACTCAACATCTGCAAATAGTTGCTGATAGCGTAGTGTCAAACCTGCACTTAATCCGGCACTGCTTTTCCATCCATCCTGACTGCGGTAGCCTTTAACCTGACCGATATCCACGCCGGTACGCAGCGAAAGTGAGCCTTTGCCAATGGGGATAGAGTGGGAAAACGTATTTCTCAAATACCAGCCATTATCAGCCGATGACACATTTTTGCTGAATCCTCGTACGGCATTACGGTCGGTCATATTTATCCACTCAACACCTGGTAGCCCGCTTTCGCTGTACTGGGTATAAAATTGGCTACTGAATTGGTAAGGCACAGAAAAGAGTGTGAAACGCTGCTGTAAATTTGCCGATAATTTCCCTTTGGTAAACTGCTTATTCAGGCTGGCTGTAGAGGTTTGGGCGCCGAACCACGGCATTCCCTGCTCAATACTCATATTGAGGGAGATCAATCCTGAAGGGATAATTTGTAAATGGCTAATACCTAGCTCGAGGACACTCAATGTCTGACTACTGACGGAGAGTCTGGCATCCTGAAAATGGTTTGTGTAATTCTTATAAACAAATTGAGTGTTTAATGTACTAATTTGCGATTGGTTACGATGAAAGACCCAATCGGCGCGAATACCTGTTTGTTGTGAATTCCCGTACAATTTGGCCAAATTTATATTTAAACGGGGATGGCTGGTGTATTGGGAATAACTGTTGAATCCACTCAATGTTACGGCTCCATAGGGGAGCAAATAGAGCAGAGTATAGGCGCGATTATATTGGGTACTGGGTTTATCTACGGTACTGGCACCGCTGAGACTCACAAAGTCAGATAGCCCCAATGGACTATCGACGCTGGCATTGAGTCGCGTGATCCATTTTCCCGTGTTTTTCTGTCCATAATTATCGGTTGTGGTGGTGATTCTCCACGGGGAAGCGTGCTGATTGTGCAGCCTGATGATGGAACCACCATTAACTGTCCCTGGCAGAATATCGAGAGTGGTTTTGTTTGATTGCAAACGATTTGCCTGATCCAGTCCTTGATCAATTTGATTCAGGTTGAGTGGCTTATTTATCAAACGTGGGAATAGTGTTTGGCTATTGACCCAGCGGTCATCTCCCTCTATCGCCTCGACAAAACCTTCAACGACATTGATCCCTAGCTCGCCATTGGTATTGGGGGGAATAAATTGTACCCGTGCCGTAATATAGCCTTTGGCAATATAAAGATTAGTGATTTCCGCTGACAGCTTGTTGATGTCATTGCTGGTAATACAGTTATCTGGCAGCGCACTGAGTGTGTTCAAATCTTTTAGGGAGAGTAAAGTAATGCCTTGAAGGTAAACGCCATGAACAGCTAAACAGGGCGGTGCTTCCTCCAGCACGGGTGAGACAGTTTGTGGAGAAACGCTATCTGTGCGATTAATCAATCCTTGATGACGGCGTTCTTCAATTAATTGGTCTATTTCCCGTGAACTATCCTGTAAGGTTCTTCTGGCTTCATCTGTAGGGAACGCTGGGTTAAGCATGTCAGACGCTGCGCTCACCTGAAATGCAGAACATAATAAGATGAAGATTGTTGTCCTTTTAATCATGGAAATACCCAAATGACAATAGTTGATAGGAAAGATATCGTGTTGGGTTAGGTTTAAACATCCTGGTTTATTAATTAGGCATTAGAGCATAGAAAATCTTTTATGTTGCTCTGATTAACAAGGGAGTTTTGTTAAGAATTATAATTTCTAGTTATAAATTTACATTAGTTATTTATGATAATTCATTTTAGTTATGTACTATCTCAATGTGAAGAGTTAAGTTAAATTTAATTTTGGTTAATCAATGTTTCAGCAGAATAATGAGGTGAAATTAGAGTTTTTTTGTATTTTTAGCTTTCTATTTGAACGTTTTACTTATGGATTGTTAATGAAAGGTATTGAGGTGGAGGGAATATAAGACGTAAGAACAGATATTTTTTAGCCGGATGGTTTGTCTACGAATTAATCATGCATGTGATTATAAATTCACCGATTTTTATTTATTTTGAAAATAATTACTATACGAAAACCTGACAGAAGAAAAAAAACAGAAAAACAAATATAAAAAATAAAAATAGGAATTAAAGTAAATTTATGGTTTTTTAATATATTTAATTTATTCAGCCAATGAATAATATTCATTGGCTGAAAAGTTATTACTTAATATTTAATGAATAAGATATTAAGCAACAATCGGTGCGCGCCAGTCGTCAGCACCAGAAGTGCCCGCAGTAGTGTGTTCCCAGGTAATCTTACGATAAGAAAGAGATACACGAACTAATTGGGTGAATTCTGATTTAGCTGGATCTTGGCAGTGTGGCATTTTGCAATCGATATCAACGATAGTTGCATCTTCCAGTTTTGTAGTAAAGAAATGCTCTTGTTTACCTTCGATTGAAGTACGATACCATTTCAATTCTACAGTAGGCAGCATTTCGCCAGAAGCCAGTGCGTTGTACAGCAGAGGA
This sequence comes from Xenorhabdus ishibashii, assembly GCF_002632755.1. Classification (NCBI taxonomy): domain Bacteria; kingdom Pseudomonadati; phylum Pseudomonadota; class Gammaproteobacteria; order Enterobacterales; family Morganellaceae; genus Xenorhabdus; species Xenorhabdus ishibashii. Next base: position 1,899,493 of record NZ_NJAK01000001.1, read on the forward strand.
ACTGATTTATTCAACGCAACGGTAAAGCGGAATGGTTTATGCGCACGCTGGCCAGAAGGTTGTCCTGACTGTGGATCAGTTGGGACAGTTACGATGTGGTCAAATTCTTGAACCAGCATTTCGTCTTCGTGACCCTGAACAAAGATATTACCTACGGATTCAGCAGTGAATGAGCCAGCGGTAATATGACCCTGAGTTTTACCATGGATGGAAATATAACATGGAGTTGGCATATGAATATCCTATAAAAATTTACCAATATTAGTGTAAGTGTTCGTTCCTTACGTGATTATTCCATTTATTAACCAAATGCTAATTAGATGAAATTATCGCTTGCCAAACACTCGAAGCGAATAATAAAGCTGAAATTGTCTAATGCAAAGTTATTTGAAAAATGCAACATATGCTCTACTTCAATGACAAATAAAAATTTTATAATTATTGCCGTTGTAATATTTATAGCTGATTTTTTATAAACAATGAGTTTCTTTGACTGGTTTAAAAATAATCTGTGATTTTTTTGTTTTCTTAACTGAATGATATTTATGGTATTTTTGTTTTTTACTTAGCTGTTTTAGTATGATCATTTGAAAAGTGTTATCTAGATCAAAAAAATGAAAATAACTTGAGTTTTTATGGTATTTAATTAATAAAAACAAAATAAAAAATGATATTGACGGTAATGATTAATAGTGAATTGAAAGGTTATATTTTATTCAATTGAATATGAAAAATATTTCTTTTGATGCAAGTGATAGATAATTGGATCAAATGCTCTTAGAGAGTGTAAAACCAAATTTTTCTCTATTTTTAGAGAGGAAAAATGTTTATAAATTGCTTTGCATTGGGATGTGTAGATTAAAAGCTTGAATAGAGGTATTTATCAATTTGTGTTTTGGCTTTACATCAAAAAAATAAAATGTCAAACTCGAACTTGACGATTTCTCGTATCGATGTTATTTCCACGATTGCATAGGGTATATCTGATTATTTAACTATATATTGATATAAAACTATTCGTGCCTACAAATATAGTTGTCTTCTTTAGCCTATTTTTTAGGAAGATTTTCTGTATTTATTATATGGGTGAACATTGGAGTCATTCTCTCACCAATAATGGGTTGTTAGACAGTTCATGGTTGTATTAGCCAAAGGATTCAAATATGAGTAAGAATAGTCCAGGTAGCGTAGCTCCGAAAGAAAGAATTAATATTAAGTATGTTCCTAATACTGGTGACCAAACCGCAGAAGTTGAATTACCTCTGAATCTATTGGTTGTTGGTGATTTGAAAGGAAAAAGCGAAGATACGCCAATTGAAGAGCGGCAGACAGTTTCTATCAATAAGAACAACTTTAATGCCGTAATGAATGAAGCGAACATCAACCTAACTTTTAACGTTCCTAATCGTCTCGATGAAAAAAGCGAAGAAGATCTGCCAGTTAATCTGGAAATAAAATCGCTGAATGATTTTTCACCGGATAATATCGCGAAGAAAGTACCTGAATTAAATAAACTTCTCGAACTGCGTGAGGCATTGGTTGCATTAAAAGGCCCATTGGGAAATATCCCAGCATTTCGTGCTCGTTTGCAGTCACTGCTGGATGATGAATCCGTTCGTGAGCAACTCCTGAAAGAACTTGAAATCGTCAATAAAAAATAACTGGTTAAAGGAATTTTTAAATGGCTCAGCACGAAGAAAACAGCACAGCTATTGCTTCTGGCGCAACGACTTCCTTGCTTGATGAAATTATGTCTCAAGCGAGAATGACTCCGGAAAATGATGGCTACTATATTGCTAAACAAGGTGTTGCTGCGTTTATCGGTAGCATCCTGGATACTGGCTCTAACGACGAACCAATCAACAAACTGCTTGTTGATAAGATGATCGTTGAGTTGGATAAAAAGCTCAGTGAGCAGATGGATGAAATCATGCACGCTAAGCAGTTCCAGGAATTGGAATCTTCCTGGCGTTCACTGAAAATTTTGGTGGATCGCACTGATTTCCGTGAAAACATCAAAATCAATATCCTTCATGCTACTAAAGATGAACTGTTGGAAGATTTTGAATTCTCTCCTGAAATTATTCAGTCCGGCTTCTACAAACACGTTTATTCTTCAGGCTACGGCCAGTTCGGTGGTGAACCTGTTGCTTCCGTCATCGGTAACTACGCGTTTAACAATACTACGCCTGATATCAAATTGATGCAGTATGTCAGTTCGGTGGGGGCGATGGCTCATGCGCCATTCTTGTCTTCCGTTTCACCGGAATTTTTTGGCATTAACAGCTTTACTGAGCTGCCTGCCATCAAGGATCTTAAGTCTGTCTTTGAAGGCCCTTCACATACTAAATGGCGTGCGCTGCGTGAGTCAGAAGATTCACGTTACTTAGGCCTGACCGCACCACGTTTCCTCCTGCGTCTGCCTTATTCCAATGTTGAAAACCCAATCAAGAACTTCAACTATCAGGAAAATGTTAGCCGTGACCACGAACATTTCTTGTGGGGTAACACTGCGTACTTGTTAGCTAGTTGTCTGACTGACAGCTTCGCTAAATATCGCTGGTGTCCGAACATCATTGGTCCACAGAGCGGTGGGGCTGTGAGTGATCTGCCAGTTCACCTGTATGAAGCGATGGGGCAAATTCAGGCGAAAATCCCAACAGAAGTTCTGGTCACCGATCGCCGTGAATTTGAATTGGCGGAAGAAGGCTTCATTACCCTGACCATGCGTAAGGGTAGCGATAACGCAGCATTCTTCTCGGCAAACTCCGTTCAGAAACCAAAAGTGTTCCCAAATACTCGTGAAGGGAAAATTGCGGAAACCAACTACAAGTTGGGTACTCAGCTCCCATACATGTTCATCATCAACCGTCTGGCTCACTACATCAAAGTGTTGCAGCGTGAACAGATTGGTTCCTGGAAAGAGCGTCAGGATCTGGAGCGCGAACTGAACATGTGGCTGAAACAGTACATCGCTGATCAGGAAAACCCACCAACTGATGTTCGTAGCCGCCGTCCTCTGCGTGCTGCTGAAATCAAGGTTCTGGATGTTGAAGGTGATCCAGGCTGGTATCAGGTGGCGATGCAAGTTCGTCCGCACTTCAAATACATGGGTGCAAGCTTCGAACTGTCTCTGGTTGGACGTTTGGATAAGGAATAATCATGGCTGCGCTGTACAGTTGGAACAGAGGCAGCTCTGCCAGTCTGTTCGAGCGCATTCAAGGGAAGAGCTCCGGCTCTTCCCGTCAGTCAAGGATGCGTGCACTACTTGATTCTATCAAAAAGCATTTAAATGAAGTGCTAAATTCCCGTCCTGGTGCCTGCCAAAGTGCCGTTGATTTAGGGGTTATCGATCTCAATGACGCGACCGCGACATCGGTGGATTTCAAGCAAAGTATCGAGTGGGAGATTGAAGAGTGCATCAGAAATTATGAGCCAAGAATATCAGCGGTTTCTGTCAGCGCCATCAATGATGATTCAGATCCGTTGTTGTTGAGCTTTCATATCAGCGCTGAAATCTCTTTGGATGATATCAACGACCTTGTGGAATTCAGCATCCAGTTGGATAACAACCGGCGCTATTGCCTGGAGCGAACTCAATAAATGTCATTTGAAAAATATTTCAGAGATGAGTTGAACTATCTGCGACAACTGGGGAAAGAAGCCGCAGTTGAGCGCCCTCATCTTGCCGCATTTTTGTCAGAACAGGGTTCTGACCCCGACGTTGAGCGCTTGCTTGAAGGTTTTGCCTTCCTGACTGGCAATCTGCGGGCAAAGATTGATGATCAATTCCCTGAATTGACCCATGGTCTGCTCAATATGCTGTGGCCGAATTATCTGCGTCCAACCCCCAGCATGACCATCATCGAATATACCCCCGATGAGAGTGTGGTGACGAAAGCGACACAGGTCAAGCGTGGCACACAGATTATGAGCCATTCGCTGTCGACTCAAGATGATATTTATTCGCACGAAAAGTCGGATAGCAAAAAAGACGATCATGGTCGCTGCACCTTTACCCTCTGTCGTGATGTTTGGCTTTTTCCGTTTTCCATCCATGATATTTCCGTCAATAACAGTAATGAGACCGGAATTATTGGCCTGAATTTTACGTCGAAAACAGAGCTGAATCTGCATGAGTTGGAACTGGACAAACTGCGGTTTTATTTGAGCGGTGATAACTATACCACTTCGCAGCTCTACTTCTGGCTTTGTTATTACTTTAGAAAAGCAGAGCTGGTGGCAGGCGATACCGTGATCCCCCTGCCAGATTTTGATTTTGTGCCTGTAGGATTTGAGCGGGAAGATGCGTTATTGCCTTACCCGAAAAACGCCTATATGGGATATCGCATTTTGCAGGAATATTTCTGTTTTGCGGAGAGCTTCCTGTTTTTTGATGTGAAAGGCTTCCCGAAACTGCCGGAAGATCTCAAGGCCAAAGATTTCAAACTGAATTTACATTTTTCTCAGGCATTGCCACCAGAAGCCAAGATTCGCCATGACACTTTTCGCCTGCATTGCACGCCGGCAATTAACCTGTTCCCAATGGACAGTGAAGCGATTGAACTCAATGGCAGCCAGACTGAATACCCGTTGAAAGCCAGTTACAGCTTGCCAGATAACTATGACATTTTCTCGGTTGATGGCGTAGAAAGCTGGCTGACAGGGGAAAATGGTGAGCGCAGCCGTGCTCGTATTGGTGAGCGTGCTTATACCCCGTTTGAAAGTTTCAATCATCAAATAGATAACGAAGATGAACATTCGATGCGTTATTACCGTATTCGGGTGAAAGAGTCTCCTTTCCGTAGGGGGCTTGAACATTTTATCTCATTTGTACGGGGAGATGAGGCGGATTTACTCAGGTTCAAGTTAAAAGAAAACGTTTCGATCAGATTGACCTGTACCAACCGTGAATTGCCTTTAGAGTTGCGGGTTGGCGACATCAATTACCCTTCAATCGGCAGCCCGTCATTTGCGACATTCCGCAATATTACGCGGCCGTCAGTGCCTCTCTATCCCTTGTTGGATGGCGGTTTACACTGGTCACTACTGTCAAATATGTCGCTCAACTATATGTCATTGCTGGATAAGGATGCCCTAAAGCAGGTGCTGCGTACCTACGATTTCCCAAGTATTCATAACCGACAGTCCAAGCGTTCATCGCAGAAACGGCTTGATGCTATTGAAAAAATTGAAACAGAGCCGACAGATCGTCTGTTCCGTGGTCAGCCTGTGCGTGGATTGCGCTCAACACTGTATATCCGGCAACAAGCATTCAGCTCGGAAGGCGAGCTTTATCTGTTTAGCACGATCCTGTCACGATTTTTCTCACTGTATGCCAGTGTCAATGCGTTTCATATGTTGAAGGTAATCAATTTAGATAATCAGGAATGTTATGAATGGCCGGTACAGATAGGTCAACACTCGTTGATGTAATCACTGAACAGGATCCTGCCACACCGTTGGCATTGGACATCTCACAGTACAACTTTTACCAGTTGGTTGAGCTGCTTAACCAGTTGGCGGTAGCGTGGGATAAAACCGGAGAGACAGATCGCCCTGATCTGGAATCTGTCCGCTTCCGTTCCAGTGCCAGTCTGGCATTTCCGACTCGGGACATCATCTCGCTTACGCAATCCAAAAAGGGATACTTCGAACTGGAAGTTTCCTTTATGGGGTTGCATGGCAGCCAGTCCCCGATGCCTGGCTATTATCTGGATTCATTGGCATGGGAAGATGCCCAGGGAGAAAACCGTTTGACGGATTTTCTCAACATTTTCAACCACCGTTTAATCACGATCCTGCATCAAATTTGGCGGAAATACCGCTATTACATCTGCTTCAAGAAGGGTGGAGAAGATAATTTTTCCCAACGCATGTTTTCTCTGGTTGGGTTAGGCAGTGATGTCAACCGCCGGATGCTGAACATCAACCACAGCAAGATGCTGGCGTACGCCGGATTACTGGCAAGTCCCGGACGCTCGCCAGAAGTCATATGCAGCCTTGTTTCCCACTGTTTTGATTTGCAGGACGTTACGCTGCACGGCTGGCAATTTAGGAAAGTCATTATCCCGGTAGATCAGCAGAACCGTCTGGGGGGAACCAATAAGGGACTGAAAACGGTTGATAACGAGTTATCGGTATTGGGAGAAAACTTCACCATTGGTTCTTGGGTTGGGGATTATAGCGGTAAGTTTTTGCTTAGTATCAATGACTTGACTCGTGATAGGTTCCTTTCATTCCTGCCTGATGGCAAAAACTATCTGCCGTTGGTGATGTTCATATCTTTTGTCATGCGCAGCCAGTTTGCCTGGGAACTACGTCTTAGTCTGGCTGAAAATCAGGTCAGCGGCATGGTATTGGGGGCAAAGCAGAATAACCACTTGGGGTGGACTAGTTTTCTCGGTGAACCGGAAAAGAAACCCTCTGTCATCATTTCAGTTATGGAATAACGACCATGGAAAAACATCAACCAATCCTTTCATTGCGGGTTCTTAACAGTGAACAGTTAGAAAGTGGTAAAGCCGCCAACTGCCAGTTTTCGACACAGGGTGGTACGGTCGGTAGCAGTGAAAGCCACCTTTGGTCTGTGCAGGATCAGCAAGGCAATGTCTGCCCGTCACAATTTGCCATTAAATGGCAGGATGGGGCATTTTGCCTGCAAGTATTTGCTGAATCAGTACAAATCAACAATGCAACTTTGACGCCTGAGTCGGGTTTGATCCTGTTACAACAAGGCGATCAAATCAAAGTAGGTAATTTGTCGATCAAGAGCCATATCAGTTTTTCTGAGGCAGATCGCGTTGATCCATCAATGATATCCCCCGAATCATTGGTTTCCAGCTATAGCAACCCATTGGATGCCATGATGGAAGGTGCACCCGTACAAAAATCTGTGTTTGCCAACGATGAAGGTATTGCGCCAACGGTTATGCATCGTTTCAGTGATGATCCACTGCGGGTACTTGATAGCGAGAGCCTGACCACATTGAAACCCAAGGTTGAGGCTGATGATACGGAACAACTTTTGCCACCGGATCATTACCAGAACCCTCCATTTGCTAACCCTATTTCTGATAACCGAGGCAGTGTTATGGATCAGGAGTTCCTTGATTTACCGGACATCGATTCCGACAGACAATATGAAAGTATGGATGTTGACCATGTCGCCATTACCCCTCTCATGCGTGGTCTGGAAGCTCGTTTGCCTTTGCACGACAGTCAGCAGGCAAATGATTTTCTGCAAGAGATGGGCAAAACCATGAAAGCGGCCATTGAAGGGTTATTGGCTCTCCAGCGTGAACAACACGGGTTACGTGATAAACAGCTTCGGCCTATCGAAGATAACCCGCTGCGCCTGAATATGGATTATGACACGACCATGCAGGTGATGTTCTCTGATCAGAAAAGTCCGGTTCACCTCTCCGCTCCGGCCGCCGTAGCGGAAAGCCTGCAAAACCTGCAATTACACTATCAGGCTAACCGTACTGCTATTTCTGCCGCACTAGACACCATGCTGGAAGCCTTTTCTCCAGAACAATTGCTCCGTCGTTTCTCACACTATCGTCGTAGCAACGAAGCCAGGAATAAAGATGCTTCCTGGGCTTGGGAAATGTACACCAACTATTACCGCGAATTGTCTTCCAGTCGCCAACAAGGATTCGAAAAATTATTCCGCGAGGTGTATGAGCAGGCTTATGACCGCGCATTGCGTCAGGGCTTGGAGGAATCCAGCAATGACACATTCCGCTAGTCGCCGTGTATGGGCTGTAGGGATTTTATTGCTGTCAGTGATGTTACTAAACGGCTGTAGCAGTGCATGGAACGCAACAAAAAAAGTGGGCCAGGTCATTTGGGATCCTTCCACACCGGTAGGTAAACCCGATGAGCAGGCTTCTGTTGCCAACATTACATTGCTGGCCGAACCCGACATCAACCCCAATGAAAGCGGAGAAGCGGCTCCTGTTGAAATGAATTTGGTTTACCTCAGTGAGGATTCACGCTTTCTGGCAGCCGACTATGACCAGCTTGATAGCGACAAACTCGAAAAAGCACTGGGGAAAAACTATATCGATCATCAGGATTACACTCTGTTGCCAGGGCAATACAAGCCTCTGGAACAGATAGCATTGGAAAAGAAAAACCGTTACATCGGTGTCATCGTTCACTATGCAGATGCAAATCAATCTGAATGGAAAAAGATCATCCGAGTAAAAGACATCGGTCGCCATTACCACATCTTGGTGCATGTCAGAAATAACGACGTCGAACTTAGAAAAGAGGAGGAGTAATCATGCCAGGTAAAAATCGGGTGATTTGGCACGAAGGATTATTCATCAAACCACAACATTTTCAGCAACAACAAAAACATATTGATTATCTGGCACATAGCCTTGTTTCAGTATTAACACCTTATGCTCACGGTTTCAGCTCCCTGAGCATCAATGATGATTTGCTCAAACTGGGACGTATCGGAATTACCGAAGCCAGCGGCATTATGCCTGATGGCACCGTCTTTTCTGCGCCTAGCCAGGATTTACTGCCAAAACCGTTGGATATCGAAAATGTCAATGATCTGAAAAGCAAAGATATTTATCTGGCGTTGCCAATGTCCAGCGATACTATTCGGGAAATTGCTGATCGGGATGCAGAAATAAAAAGTGCGGTGCGTTATCGTGAATTTCCCTCTGACGTCCGTGATCTCCATACCAAAGGCGGTGATTCCTTTGCCCTTAACCTGGCCCAATTGACGCCAGTTCTGATGCAAGGCTCCGAGGACATGAGTGCTTACACCACGATTCCACTATGCCGCATCAAAGAAAAACAAAAAGATGGCAACATTGTTCTGGATAACGAATTTGTCCCGACTTGTTTGTCTATCTTCGTCGCTGACAAACTTAAGCGTTTCATGGTGGAAATTGATGGCCTGCTGACAGAGCGTTCAAGAACACTGGCGAAACGCATTGGTTCTCCAGGTCAGCAAGGGGTGGCGGATGTAGCAGAATTCATGATGCTGCAATTACTCAACCGCGTTCAGCCGTTATTCAACCATTATGCAAAACAAACCGTTTTGCACCCACTGCATTTATATACCGAGCTACTCCAGACTTGCGGTGAGTTGAGAACATTCACCGATGCAAGCCGTCTGCCAGGAAATATATTGGCGTATGACCACAATAACCTGACAGATACCTTCCAGGATGTGATGCACGCAATTCGTGATGCGTTAAACGTGGTTCTGACCCCACGTGCAACTTCGATTGCGCTGAAACAGAACGAAGGGGGTATTCGTGTGGCAACGCTTCACGACAACGATTTGTTGCGCAAATCCGAATTCGTACTGGCAATCAGTGCCAGCACACCGCAGGAACAGTTGCGTCGCCAGTTCGTCCAGCAAACCAAAGTTACATCGATGGAGAAAATCCGCGATCTGGTCAGCGTTCAGTTGCCGGGCGTGCCATTGATTGCCTTGTCTGCTGCGCCTCGTCAGTTGCCGTATCACTCTGGATATACCTACTTCCGTCTGGATCAGAAAAGTCCGGCGTGGAAAGAGATCCTGCAAGGAAATTCCATCGCGTTCCACGTATCAGGGGATTTCCCTGACTTAGATATGCAGCTCTGGGCTATCAGGGGCGGTAAGGAATAATCATGAGTGATATCAATGTTGACAGTCCGTCACTGGAAAAGTCTGAAACGCTGAAAACGTTTCAGCGCCAGTATCAGCTACCGTTGCGTGGTGAAAGCCTCAACCCAATGATCGATGCCGCCACCCCTTTGCTGGGGATGGTCTTGCGTTTGCAGGATATGACTGATCAGGCACTTCCAGACAAGCTTTACCAACAGGTTGTTACTGACATTCGAGCCATTGAGCAGTATCTGCAAACCAAGGGTTATGAACCCGGCGCGATTGTTTCATTCCGTTACGTACTGTGCACCTTCATTGATGAAACTGCGTTGGGGCACGGCTGGAATAGCCAAAATGGCTGGTTGAAGCAATCACTGTTGGTGCACTTCCACAATGAAACTTGGGGAGGAGAAAAGGTCTTTGTATTGCTTGAGCGTTTGATGGGAGAGGCTCAGCGCTACCAGCATTTGCTGGAATTCATTTACCTTTGCCTCTGCCTGGGGTATCGCGGGCGCTACAAAGTGAGTACCCAGAAAAGCGATGACTTCGAGCGCCTGTTCCGTCGTTTGCAACAACAGCTTCACTCACTGCGTGGGGATGCTCCGCCAACCACGCTGTATGTCAACGTCAACGAGAGTAATGCGCGTTATCGCCTGAGCAGACGATGGACTATCAAGCACCTGTTTGTGATTAGCGTGGGCTTGCTGGTGGCTATTTATAGCTTTTATGCCATTCGCCTCGGTGATCAAACCCAAGACATATTAAAGCAGCTAAGTAACTTATTGAGATAGGAAGTCGCCATGATCCAGATTGATCTGCCTACCCTTGTGAATCGTTTAAACCCGATGACCCGCCACGCACTGGAAGCTGCTGCGGCATCTTGCGTCAGCCAGCAACAACCTGAAATTACGGTTGCGCAACTACTGTTGCAAATGCTCGATACGCCACTCAGTGATGTGCGACTCATCCTAAGTAAAGCAGATATCGATAAAGATCTGCTGAAAGAACAGCTCGATCAGGTAATGACGCACCATCAATCGCTTGTACAGGCCTACCCCAATTTTTCCCCAATGCTGGTGGAATGGTTGCAGGATAGCTGGCTGTTGGCGTCTACTGAGATGCAACATTCCGAACTACGCAGTGGCGTTATGCTGATTGCGTTGCTATTCAGCCCGTTGCGTTATTTGGCACCACAAACTGCGCGTTTGCTGGCTGGTATCAACCGCGAATTAGTGCGCCAAAATTTTGCTGAATGGACGAATGGCTCGGCTGAACAGCCTTTTGCGGATAACAGTAATAAAGATGGGCAGGGCGTACATCCGGCAAACAGCGACAATTTGCTGGCTCGCTTTACCCAAAACATGACCGAACAGGCACGTCAGGGCAAGCTTGATCCGGTTTTGTGCCGCGATAATGAAATCGATCTGATGATCGACATTCTTTGCCGTCGCCGCAAAAACAACCCCATCGTCGTGGGTGAGGCGGGTGTTGGTAAAAGCGCCCTGATTGAAGGTTTGGCATTGCGCATTATTGACGATCGCGTACCGGAAAAATTGCGCAATAGTGAACTGATGACACTGGATCTGGGAGCATTGCAGGCAGGGGCAGCAGTTAAAGGTGAATTTGAAAAACGTTTCAAAGGCATCATGGCTGAAATTAGCCAATCTTCAAAACCCATCATCCTGTTTATTGATGAAGCCCATACCCTGATCGGTGCGGGTAACCAGGCGGGGGGATTGGATATCTCCAATTTGCTGAAACCCGCTCTGGCTCGTGGTGAACTGAAAACCATCGCCGCCACCACATGGAGTGAATACAAGAAATATTTTGAAAAAGACGCCGCGCTGTCCCGTCGTTTCCAACTGGTGAAAGTCTCTGAACCGACCGCAGATGAAGCGACCGTTATTATGCGCGGTTTGCGTGCTATCTACGAACAGGCGCATGGTGTGCTGATTGATGATGAAGCACTGAAAGCCTCTGCGGTATTGAGTGATCGCTATCTTTCCGGCCGCCAACTGCCAGACAAAGCCATTGATGTGCTGGATACTGCCTGTGCCCGTGTTGCCATTAACCTGACTTCACCACCGCGCCAAATCTCCTCGTTAACCACCGAATTGCACCAGATGCAAATGGAAATCGACGTGTTGGAGAGGGAGCAACGCATGGGGCTGAATATCCATGTCGAGCGATTGGCGGAGTTACAAAACCAGCAACAAGAAGTTCAACAACAACTTACTGAGCTGGAAAATCGCTGGCAACAGCAGCAAGAATTGGTGAAGCAAATTATCGAACTGCGCAGCCAATTATTGGCTGACGATATTGCCGAAAATGCGGACAAACATCAAGCGACCGGACAAGATGAAACCGCAGAAGAAGCAGAGGTAGCAGAGGTAGCAGAGGTAATAGAAGAAGCTGACGACGAACTATCCTTGATCGAAAAACTGGCGAATCTCAATACCCAGTTGGCAGAACTACAACAGCAGCAAACGCTGGTTTCCCCACATGTGGATAAGACGCAGATTGCCGCAGTGATTGCCGAGTGGACGGGGGTACCATTGAACCGTTTATCACAAAGTGAACTGTCCATCGTCACTGAATTACCTACTCACTTGGGACAAAGCATCAAGGGGCAGAAAATTGCGATCCAGTGCTTGCACAAACATTTACTGACAGCTCGTGCGGATTTGCGCCGTCCGGGGCGTCCTCTTGGGGCATTCCTGTTAGTAGGACCAAGTGGTGTCGGTAAGACAGAAACCGTTCTGCAAATTGCGGAACTGATGTTTGGTGGCCGTCAATACCTGACCACCATCAATATGTCCGAGTTTCAGGAAAAACATACGGTTTCCCGTCTGATCGGTTCACCTCCAGGTTACGTGGGATACGGCGAGGGGGGTGTACTGACCGAAGCTATTCGTCAAAAACCGTATTCAGTTGTCTTGTTGGATGAAGTGGAAAAAGCTCATCCTGACGTATTGAACCTGTTCTATCAGGCTTTCGATAAAGGGGAACTGGCGGATGGGGAAGGGCGCATCATCGACTGTAAAAACGTCGTATTCTTCCTGACGTCAAATCTGGGTTATCAAACCATCGTAGACAATGCTGAGCAGCCAGCACAGATCAACGACCTGCTTTACCCTGAATTGGCAGCATTCTTCAAACCAGCTCTGTTAGCGCGTATGGAGGTGATCCCTTACCTGCCGTTGGGGCATGAAACGCTGAAAACCATTATTCAGGGCAAACTGGCTCGGCTGGATACCCTGCTGACTCAACGTTTCAACGCAGAAGTCACTATTAGTGATGAGGTATCCGAAGAGATCCTGCAACGTGCTACCCGCGCGGAAAATGGTGCTCGCATGTTGGAGTCCATCATTGATGGCGCACTGCTACCGCCAGTGTCATTACTGTTATTGCAGAAAATGGCCGTGGGTACACCAATCAAGGCCATTCGCTTAACCGTGATTGAACATGAATTCCACGCAGAGGTTGAGGAGGCGGCATAATGAAACAGCGGCTGAAGAGCGCACTAGCGTTATTGGATAATGACACTGTAGAACAACTGGTTGACCATTTTTTGCAGGTCAGCCTTAGCTCGCGTTTTGATGCCCTGTTGGTTTTTCTGCTGAACATCAACGAAAACAGGTTGGAATGCTACAACTTACCGGAACCTCAACAAACCAGTTCGCGCCGGTTGCAAGTGGACATTAATGACGTCAATAACCCGTTGATACAGGTATTACGTAAGGGAGCCCCAACTGTTTGGGATTCCCTTAATCACGGGGCACGCATTGACGATCCACATTTCCGCACATTTATTGCGGAACTGCCGCATAACTGTGGGTTGTACGGCATTCCCCTGTTTGACTGCAATGGACAGGCTTGTGGTGTGATCGCTATCTTTGCCGAAAATGTCCACCCTTTCACCAACAATGAAAACATGTTCGGTATCTATTGCCATGTCATGCAGCACCGCCTGAAGAAATTGCAGGAACTCGAACAACTGCGCGGACAGTTACGCCAAATCCGTCAGGTATTTCAGGTTCAACGCCAAAAAGAAAAACAATTGGATGAATTGCTTGCTTCCCTGAGTGCATCGAAAAAACCAGCGGCGGTCAGCAGTATCTCCGTAGATTACAGTTATATCGATAATCTGCCAAAGGCCATAGAAGAATTTGAAAGTGCCGTGTTGATTCAACGTCAGCGTCAGTTTGGTAACGACACCAGATTGATTGCACAAAGTCTGGGCATTCCCCAGCGGTCGTTGGTTTACAAACTGGCTAAGTACGGGTGTAGATTATGAATATTGTTTTAATTATCAGTTCATTACTCGCTTCATTGACAGGGAACCTCAAGCTTGCAGAAGTGGCAGAACCAAAGGAAGTGGTTGCGGTAAAGGAAGAGCAAAATTTAGATGAACTGCATAAATGCCGTTTTGAGCCGTCTCCTCTTATTCGGCTGGCATGTTATGACAGAGCGTTGAATAACCTCAAATTTAAAACTGTGCATATCCCCATCGAAAATATGGGGCCTTTATGGCGACAAGCGATGGAACAGGAGATGAAACGCACTGATTACTCTACCAGTTTCATTGTGACGCAGGGAGAGAACGGTGCGGCACCGATTATCTTGACCACGCCCGCGATTGGAGTACCACCTCCACGTCCCGTGTTAATGCTGAGTTGCATTGACAGTATCACCCGCTTGCAGGTGGCACTGCCCAAACCCGTGGAGTCAGGGGTTGTCACTGTGGCAACAGACAGAACCGAGTACCGTACAGAATGGTTCGTGCGGGAGCAGGGTTATTTGTGGGAATCCAGCCGTGGCTTACCGGGCATTGAGGAAATCAAACGCCTGATGGACAACGATCGGATGAGCATTACGGGCAGTAATGGTAACCAGATAACCTTTAACATTTCTCAGTTGGAGCAGGCAGCGAAGCCATTACGTGCTGCTTGCCGTTGGTAATCGACATGGATATCAGAACACAATTCGATTGGTTTGGCTCCCTGCTAGCCCCCCTGCCCGACGAACAGATTGGCAAGGCACTGGGAGAAAACGAACCTGCATGGGAATACATTGACAGCGAAATGATCAAGTTTGGTTCACTGTCACATGGCTTGCTGGATGTTGAAGAGATCCAGCGTCAGGCATTGCAATTGTTGGGGGAAAACAGCAAAGACTTCCGGCTGATGGTTCATCTGCTGCGTACCCTGCAACATGCCGGAAACGCGGCTGAACTGATCCTCGCCATGGAGCTGCTGGCTGGGTATGTCAAAAACTACTGGGAAAAAGCCTGGCCAACCAAGCCACAGTTAAAACGCCGGCTGGCGCAGCAAGTACTCAAGCGTTTTGATTCCGCCCAAAGCAGCTTTATTGAACATGCAAGCAAAAATGAGCGGGATGATGCACAAGGGGCGTTGGCACATCTCGCCCAATGCTGGCATGCCAATGAACCCGATCTTGCCAAAGAAATTGACCAACTGCGCATTCGTTACAACCGTCAGCCAGAAGCCGCACCTGTGGAGACAAAACCCGTTTCTGTTGCAACGCCGGTTTCATCTCCCGCTGAATCTGTGGGGCAGGCGCCACAAGTGGCAACGATGCCAGAAGTAGACGTTAACAGTTCGAGCGAAAAAGCGTGGAAACAGACTTTAATGACGGTTGCCGATCTGCTGTGTGAACGGTATCCCGAATTGCCGGTTGGTTATTCCCTGCGCCGCCATGCGGTATGGCACACCATCACCACCGCACCGATGGCGAGTGCGACCGGCAAGACCCCATTGGCACCAACTTCCGCCGATCGTACTGCTGATTATTTGGCGAAATTACCGATGGCGGACAACAAATTGCTCCAGCAAATCGAGCAAAGTCTGACGCTTGCCCCTTACTGGCTGGATGGCCATGCCATTGCTGCACAAGCCGCATTGCAATTGGGGTATGGAGATGTCGCCCAGACCATTCGTGATGAACTTAATGCCTTTCTGGAACGGTTGCCCGTGCTGAAAACCTTAAGTTTTTCTGACATGAGTTCGTTTATCTCCCCTGAAACCCTCGACTGGCTTGCGCCTGAACCTGTGGCAACGGGCACGGGTTCCATTTCTGCTGATCAGGAAGTTATCTGGCAATGTTTCCAGCAACAGGGATTGGAAGCAGCCCTAAAAATGTTGGAAGAACACCAGCAACAGTTAACGGAGCCACGGGATCAATTTTATGGTCAATTGCTCAATGCCCAATTGCTTGAAGAAGCTGGCATGACAGCGCTGGCTCAACAGCATTACCGGAATTTGTTACACACGGGACAACACATGCAACTTACTCAATGGGAACCCAGCCTGCTGGCTTCATTAGCTGAAAAACTCCCTTCTCCTCTCAAGGATACGGCTTCAAACAGGAGTGTTAACCCATGAAATGGCCCTCTTTGTCATCTTTGGCTCCATTGAAATCAGCTTTGCCGACACTGGCAAAGTTTAAATCTCTGCCTCGCCTCAAGGCATTGATGGCACTGGTTCTGGCACTGATCCCCTGCTTGCTGTTAATTGCGGTCTGGTGGTGGGGGCCGGAATGGAAACTCCGCAACGATTATCCACTGGAAAGCCTCGCGGCGCGCTGGCTGGCGACAGTCATCATTATCATGGTAGTGGTGTTTTGGGTTGGCATGAAGGTGTGGCGTCGCTTGCGGACACTGGAAAAACTGAACCTTGATGTTGAACTGAAAGTGGTTGATCCGGTACGGGTGGATATTGAACATCAAGATCGTTATCTCGAACACTGGAAATCCCAGTTGCAACGCCATCTGGATTCGTACAATTACCTGTATGAACGCCCGTGGTACATCATCGTCGGTAGCCAGAAAAGTGGTAAAACCTCACTGATAAAGGAAGGTTATAAACTATCCGAAATCGCGGCACCGGAATATTTGCGTCAGGATGGAGAAGTGCCCCTGATGCTGCGTTGCTGGTTGGGGGAAAAAGCGGTCATCATCGATCCGAAAGGTCAGTTAATTGACCAGCCAGTCCCGCCTAATAGCGATAAACCGCAAATCAACAGCCGCCTGTGGGAGGCATTGCTGAACTGGTTGGCTGAAAACCGTCAGCGCCAGCCACTCAACGGTATTATCCTGACCGTGGATATCCTGCGTCTGATGACTGATAGCCGTGAGCAGCGCGAACGCTATGTAAGGGAGATCCATCAGCGTCTGCAAGACATTCGCCTGACTTTCCACAGCCAGTTACCGCTCTATTTGGTGATGACCAAAATTGACTTATTGCACGGCTTTGAGGCGATGTACCAGTCACTGGATCGTAAATTGCGCGACCAGATTTTGGGCGTGACTTTCAGCCTTAACAACCGCGATGAAAAAGCGTGGCGCAGTGAACTGGAAGAGTTTTGGAAACAGTGGATGAACAACCTGAATTCGGCGATGCCGGACATGATGCTAAACAACGTGGACGCGAACCAGCGCAGCGCTCTGTTTAGTTTCACCCGCCAGATTCAGGGACTGTACAGCTACATCGTCCAGATGCTGGAAGATATTCTGTATAACGACGAACACCACCGTCCAACCTTACGTGGCGTTTATTTGACGTCAGCGCACCAGATGGGGCAGATGGATGACTTGTTCACTCAATCTGCTTCGTCTCAGTATCATCTGGGATTGCAGGCCTTCCCTACTTGGCCGACGGGCGATACCCTGCCGTACTTCACAAATTCTCTGTTCGAAGATGTCTTGTTGGCAGAGCCGAATCTGGCGGCCGAAAACCGGATCTGGCTGAGCCGCAACCGTCGTCAGTTGTATACCTTCTCCGTAGTCAGTGCATCGGTCATTCTGGCGATGTGGGGGGGCTGGCATTACTTCTATCAGAAAAACTATCGGGCAGGTGAAGAAGTGTTAGCGCAGGCGAAAAACTTCCTGTCCGTCCCACCACCGAAAGGTGATGACCATTACGGTAACCTCCAGTTACCGCTGCTGAACCCAATCAGGGATGCGACACTGGCTTACGGTAACTATCACGAAAACAAATCCTTCCTGACCGATATGGCGTTATATCAGGGAGGAGGTGTCGGGCCGTATGTAGAAGGCACCTACCTGAAACTATTGGAACAACGTTTCCTGCCGGCCTTGATGCAGGGATTGCTGGATGACTTAAATCAGGCACCGGCAGGCAGTGAAGAAAAACTCGAGATCTTACGTGTCATGCGCATGATGGAAGATGCCAGCAAACGTAACAGTGGTCTGGTGACCCAATACATGCGTGAGCGTTGGAGTAAAGCATTCCACGGCCAGCGTGATGTACAAGAGGCGTTGTTGACCCATCTGAACTACGCATTGGAGCGGACTGACTGGAAAGACAAACGAGATAAAGGCGAACAGGACGCAACGGATCGCTTTGTCCCCTTTGTCAAACCGATCCACCAAGCTCAGCAGGAGTTGAAAGCACTCTCCGTCAACCAGCGAGTGTACCAGAACCTGCGCATCAAGGCTCAGGACGCCCTGCCCGCACCGATCAACTTGCGTGACCAGATTGGTCCAAGCTTTGACAGCGTGTTTGTGGCCAGCAACGAAAAACGGCTGGTGGTGCCGCAATTTCTGACCCGCCACGGCCTGATGGATTACTTCGTCCAGCAGGGTAATGAGCTGGTGGAGCTGACGGCAATGGATAGTTGGGTGCTGAACATCAAGAATAACAGCCCGGATAAATACGCCGAACAGGCGCCATCACCGGCGAACGATAAGTACAGTGATACCGATCAGTCGCGGATCCAACGCGAAATTACCGAGCTGTACGTGGCCGAGTACACCGCAACCTGGCGGGCGGCGATGAACAACCTCGAAGTGCGTGACTTTGATGATTTGCCACAAGCCATCAGTGCTATCGAACAGGTGATCAGTGGTGAGCAACCCATCAAGCGGGCGCTGCAAATCCTGAGCGATAACACCAATCCACCGATAATAAATAGCGCCTCATTGAGCGACAAGGAAAAACAGGCGTTGACGTTGAAAGAAGACTATCGCCTGTTAAACCGCATTAGCCGTGACTTTGCACCGGAAACGGGGGTACTGGTTGAGCATGGTGACAAGGGCAGCACCTTGCAAAGTGTCTATCAAAAACTGATGGCTCTGCATCGTTACCTGCTGGCGATCCAGAACTCACCAGTACCGGGTAAGGCTGCATTACAGGCGGTACAAATGCGTCTGGACAAGAACAACAGCGACGCCATTTTTGAAGTGCAGCAGATGGCGAAGAACCTGCCGGAGCCGCTGAACCGCTGGATTGGTGAACTGGCAGAGCAGGCGTGGCGTGTGGTGATGATGGAAGCGGTTCGCTCGCTGGAAGTGGAATGGAACGACACGGTGGTCAGGCAGTACAAAACCTATCTGGCAGGGCGCTATCCGTTCAACCCGAACGCCCGTGAAGAAGTGCCGTTGAGCGAGTTTGATCGCTTCTTCCGGCCGGGCGGGACGCTGGATGCCTTCTACCAGCAAAGCCTGAAACCGTTTGTGGAGAACAACCTGACCATGGGTACCGATGGCAAGATGCTGATCCGTCCAGACGTTATGAAACAACTGGCAGTGGCGAACCGCATTCGCACCACCTTCTTTACGCCACAAAACGGCCTCGGCACCCAGTTTGCAGTTGAACCGGTGAGCCTGACCGGCAATAAACGCCGTGCCTTGCTAAACCTTGACGGCCAACTGGTGGACTATTCCCACGGTCGCAGCAACGTGGCACGTCTGGTCTGGCCAAACTCCATGCGTGCCGGCACGGAAAGCCAACTGACCCTGATGCCGGCGAAAAGCAATCAGGCACCACGCTCTGTCAGCTTTAGCGGCCCGTGGGCTCAGTTGCGGCTGATTAACAGCGGCAAGCTGACCAACGTCCAGCCGGGCTTCTTTGATGTACGCTTTAGCGTCGATAATGGCGAGATGACCTATCGCATCTATGTGGATGAATCGGACAACCCGTTTGCGGGTGGGCTGTTCAGTCAATTCAAACTGCCAGACACCCTCTATTAAGGCAGCGGCAGTGAGTCAGCTTTGATAGCAACACTTTCCCCTGCCTTCGGGCAGGGTTTTTTTTAAGGAGAAAAGCGAGAATATGAGTGGGCATCCTGAAAATCTTATTATCCGTGCGGGCGGCAGTCCGCTGAATTTGCCAGAATTTGCCGTTATCCGCGATGAAATCAACAAAACCAGCCATCCGGCACAGCCGGAAGTGAACTGGCCGTTGGTCGAATCCCTGTCCCTGACGTTATTCAAAACCAACGGGGTCGATTTACAAACCGCGATTTACTACACCCTGGCACGGATGCACTTAAATGAGCTGGCAGGGTTCACTGAGGGGTGTGAATTATTGGCAGGGGTTATCGTCAGTGAATGGGATACCTTGTGGCCGCCTCAGCCACAGGTTCGCACCGACTTGCTGGAATGGTTCCATGCCCGTACCAGCAGTGTACTGCGCCAACTTGATTTTGCCGCCAGCGACCTGCGGATGATTTACCGCGCTGAACGGGCACTCCAGCTCATTATCGATCGGTTGCAGCAATCCGACCTGAAACGCCTGCCGCGAGTGGAAAACCTGTTGTGGTTTTTCCAGAACGCGGCGAAAAAACTGGAGAAACCCCGTCAGGCGGCGAAACCGGTGGCGCAACCGGTGCAGATGCCTCCTCTGGTTTACCTGTCTCAGTCGGAAGGAGAACCGGAAATACCACCGCCTCCGCCGCCACTGCGCCATGAATCCCAGCCTGCGGCTGACAACCAACCGCGAGTACGGGTTCAGTTTCCCGAACAGCCCCCGCAGGGACTAAGTGCGTGGCAGGGCTTTGGTCTGGGGGCTTTGTTGGGCTTATTGGTGTTGATGGGCTGCTGGCTGTTGTTCTACAAACCCCTGCAACAACAACTCCATGCCATCACCGATCAGCCCGCGGGTGACCGGCTGGCGTGGCTATACCAACCTGAACTGGCAGGTTATGCCCGCCAGCTTGAACGGCTGGCGGAGACTTCACCACGAGTGACATGGGAGGCAGCCCGTGCCTTGACCGCAACCGCGGAACAGCGGTGGCCACAGTCTCCGGTTCAGCAGCAGGTGACCCGCCAATGGCAGCAGCAGGTCGTCGCCCGTATTGATAGTGTACCGCTGACAGGGAGTTGGAATACCACCCGTGACCAGCTCCAGCAACTGGCGGATAAGATCCTGTTGCAGGAGCGGACTAGGGGCAGCTTCACCCTGTCCTACCTGAAAACGGCTATCTATGACATCCAGCGCAGCCACAGCAGTGAAATTCCGCTGGAAGAACAGTTGCGCCAGTTAGGTGCCTATGCGGCCAAAGGGGAAATACCCCCGCCGGTATTGCTGAAAGGGATTGATGACCGCTTTAACGCCCTGCTTGGTCGTTATGATCGGCTGCGTCAGGCGACCGAACAACTGGACAATCATGATAACAAGGCGACCGGACATCCATCGCCCCTTGAGCCGCCAGTTCCGCCAACACATTGACGGCATTGTACAGGTGGAAGAGCGTCTGACTGACCGGATGCGGCGGGGACGCCCCATTCGCGGGCATTTACTCTCACTGACGCTGAACCCTGATTGTTATCGTAATCAGGGAGAAATGTATCGCTTCTGCCGGTTAATCAATCAGGCACTGGCTTGTTTTATCACCCAATCTTCGTTTGTCATGCTGCAAATTTTCACCCCGGACAGTCACAAGGTGCTATGGCAGTTCTGGCATGTCGATGGATTACGCCCGGCCATGTAAGGCATGCATGTCATAACCGATAAGGAATAAAAAATGAAAAGTGGATTACGTTTTACCTGCCGTATACCAGCCCCAGCCGGAAACCGCGCATGGGGTAGATACGATTTATCAGGTACGGTTAGGCGTCGGCATGAGTCCGCAGCGCAGTTTGCACAAAGATTTCAACCCGGAGAACCCGCGCTATCACCTCTCCCATATGCACAGCAGCGAAGGCTTTCGTGACTTCGGCAGCCAGACCCCTTACACCGTGTTTGAAAGTTACGGACGCTTCCAGAAAGATGCCGCCGCCAAACCATTTTTAAAATACCGGCAGGAAGCACTGGACAACCAGAAACAGACGGGCAGCGGTAGCAGTAACTGCATCAAACTGATGCCGGGCAAAATCTTCGAGATAAAAAATCATCCCCATAAACTGCTTAATGTTCGCTGGCAGGTAGTCGGTATCAGCCACCACGGGCGTTGCCCGCAGGCATTGGGAAATGATGCCGGTGAAGGCACCACGCTTTCCAACCAGTTCAGTTTTATTTCCGGTCTGGATGATTACCGCCCGCCTTTCCACTACAAACCGCTGGCAGATGGCGATGAAACCGCCATCGTGGTCGGCCCGGAAGGTGAGGAAATCTTCGTTAATAAAGACGGGGCGATTAAAGTCCATTTTCACTGGAACCGCTATGACCAACCCGATGATAGCGCGTCGTGCTGGGTGCGGGTGGCACAGGGCTGGAACGGTAACGGCTTTGGTTTTATGGCGATACCGCGTATCGGGCAGGAGGTGATTATCTCTTACCTGAACGGCGATATCGACCGCCCCATCGTCACTGGCTGTGTCTATAACGGCCTGAACCGCCCGCCACTGGATTTACCGGCCCAAAAAACTCGTACCACGTTTAAAACCAAAACCCACAAAGGCAAAGGCTTTAACGAACTGCGCTTTGAGGATGCGAAAGACAGCGAAGAAATCTATCTCCACGGCCAGAAAGACCTGACTGCCCATATCGAAAATGATGCCTACTGGCACATCAAACATGACCAGAAGAGCCGCATCGATAACAACCGTTACCACGATATCCGCGCCGATGACCATCATCAGGTCGCCGGTTCGCGCAAAATCACCACCGAAGGGGATGTCTCCCACCGGATTGCCGGCAGCCAGCATATCCAGACCGGCGACGCGACTGTGATTGACAGCGGACAGGAAATCCATCTGAAAAGCGGCGGCAAAGTGGTGCTGGAAGCGGCAGCCGAAATCACCCTGAAAGTGGGCGGCAGTTTTCTGAAAGTCACACCGGGCGGCATTCTCTGCTCACCGATTAATGTTGGACAAGGTTCAGGCGGCAGCGGGCGCGGGGTTTCACTGCAATTACCGGAAGGCGTGGAGCCATTGCCGGAGGTGGAATTTCCGGTCAAAAAATATTGTGCATTGCAGGCTCAGGAGAATGCAGCCTGGGTGATTAAAGCCCCGCAGGGAGGACAGTCATGACTGATTCTACCCAAAAAACAAGCTGGGCAACCTGGCTGGGCGGATCTGACAAATCGCCAGTTTACCTGATGATCAACCCGCTTTCGGTGCCTAATCCTGTCAACACGCTCTATGTGAACAACTGGGTTGAACAGGCTTTCCCCCTGTATAGCGGTACATCGCTTGCTCACCTGATGGAGCAGGGGCCGTGGCTTATTCAGCCGAAAATGGACTGTCTGTCCACGTTTGCTCGTCTGCTCGACCACCGCGCGTTCAGTGACGGCAGTTGGGGCTGGGCATACCGTAGCGATACGGGCTGGCAGGCACATCCGCTGGTGTTTCAGGCAATGGAAACGCAGATGGCATTGGGTGCGGCAGTGGGTACGGCGAGTAATAACGATGGATCATGGGAAACCGAAAGCGCTCCGCCACTGATTTCTGAGAAAGAGAAGCTGTTCATGGCCGCCATTGTCTCTTCTACACCGACGGACCGGGCACAGTTAGCCTGGGGGCTCTGAAACGGGCATTTGGCGCTGACAGTGACACGGCTCAACACCAGCTCGAAAGACTGAAACAACTGGCTGATCAAAAAGGCCGTGCAGAGACCCGTGTTCGCTATCGTTTTGTGGAGGATGAGAAGAGCGGAAAAGTGAAGGTGGTTGGTTACCATACCCGCGAAGGAAGTGGTATGGATACGGTTAAAGTGCGTCACGTGAAGCAAACCGCACCGGGAACATACGAATTTCGGGAGGATGGCGCGGATTCGCCTATACTGGTCTGGTACACTAACGCGTCGTCAATGTATAAGGCATTATCACCGCAGGAATTACCTCAATATTTTAACCAGCGTGGTACGCCAATCAATGTCAACACTGTGCCGCTTGATGATCCGAGCATGACCGGTCAAACACCCGGCCTGGAAATCCCAGAGCAGCCAACGTGGCGGGACGGTGTGATGGGTAACCCGCAGCAAGATCCGAATGAAATGGCGGGGAACAAAACAGAAACGCCAATATCGGATGGAACAGACCGCGGGCCAACGAAGACGACTACACCGGTACAGGAGAGTGATTTCCGAGATTATATTCTGATTTTCCCGATTGAGGGCGTGCCGGCGGTTTATGTTTATTTAAGCTGTCCATATGGTGGAACGGAAAAAGGTAAATACAGTGGCCGCTCTTATGACCCAACTAAAGCAGGTGGTCCTATTCAGGATTTAGATTGGAGAAATATTGAAATTACACAAGAAGGTATTGACAAAGTTAAACTGCATACTAGCAGATTTGATGAATCTATTGAAAACCAAATCATGATTGAACGCTTAGAGAAAATTCTAGCTGGAGAAATTACAATAACTGATTACGATAAGCGATTTTATACACATGAAACAAGAGAGCTAGAGCGTTATAGAGCTTTAGGTGTTCCTGATGGAGCTAATGATCTTATTACATGGAATAATACGCATACAGCTACACTAGAAGACTATAAGATCAATGAAAAGATAGATTCTTTGTATACTCCTGAAGCTATTGCAATAGCTGCAGAACATGAAGACTATTAATATATGGTGGATTTCCCTATGAGCTACATAAAAAAAATGATAGAAAATGAATCAATTGAAGATACACTGATGTATCTTTCACTAAAGAAATCTTATCAAACTATAGATCTTTTGTATGTTCAGTATCGTTTTGAAGCTATTGCTGAAGGAATTTTATTGAATACGTACATGAAATTATTTCAAGAAGGGAAATTAATTCAAAACGGAAAAAAAGTAATAAAAGGACCAAATTGGGAAGAGCCGGATTTTATTAAAATTAATAAATATAACATCGATTAAATGGAATAAAATTTTCTAAAAAAATAGCTTTATATATTTCGTTATAAAGCTATTTTCAATATATACCAATCTAACTTGAAGATGCAGGTTTTAAAATCTGAAAATTATCAGTCAGTCGAGTCGTGAGCTCTTTCGCTTTTTCTGGCAAAGTGACATGAAAAAAGTGACGAAGAGTTTCACGGAAGGTCTTCGCATCCGGAAAATAGATATTGTTACGCACTTGCTCATTCATATACTTCCACAATCGCTCTATCGGATTGAGGTTTGGGCTGTAAGGTGGGAGGTAATGCAATTCAATATTCAGGACATACGCAATATCTTTCACCAACTCGGCTCGATGGTAACCCGCTCCATCCAAAATGAGGTGGATTTTTTGCGAAAGCGGGTAAGTTTCCCGGAGCGCACCGAAGAAATAGGCGATATTTTCGGCATTGATGCGCGGATATTCACGGATCACGGTGTCTTCAATCCGTTGTAAATTCAGGGCGCCCAGAATATTGAGACGGGTACGACTGCCGGTGGTTTCGATCCCTTTTACCTGATTTTTTCCTGCTTTCATCCAGCCATAGCTGAGCTTTGTGGACTGTGAAGGATGCACCGCATCAATAAATAGGATCGGTTCGTTCTGCCCCGCTTCCTCTTTCAGCGCCTTGTAGTCATCAATAAATTGTTGCTGTTTGTGCGCATCGAATTTATGAGGAACACCCTTGGGTTTTTTATAGCTGAAACCTTGCCGGTGAAGCCATTTTGTCATTCCGCCCACGCTGAAAGAAACCTGCCAACGGGCTTGGACATAGGCCACAATTTGGGTTGTGGTATGCATCAAATTGGCGGTCAAATAATCAATCAGGGCGGCGGTTTGTTCGGCAGAGAGATGGCTTTCAGAGCCGCCATTTTCTGGGGTGAGCTTTTCCTGCGCGATAAAATCTTTCAGGTGACGGCTGACCGTACTTTCATGAATACGCAAGGCCTGTGCAATCATCTGAGCAGTCCAACCTTCTGAGGCCAAAAGCACCGCCTTAATGCGATCACAGACTCGACTGTCGCGAGTAGTATCATGCATCAATTCAAGGGCGTGTTTTTGTTCTGGTGTCAGAGGAATTTTCATGGTTGCAAGCATGATCTGGTTTGAATAAGAAATCAAGCATCTTCAATGGCGATTGGTATAGGAGATTAGAAATCTTGTATTCTCATGATAACTCAACAACCACCGACTCAAGTCGGTGGGTTAGTGATTAACGGACTGAAAGTCCGGAATAGCCCCTGGCCTAAAAATGTTGGTCCCAGTAGCGCTTCTTCAGATGCGAAAACTCTTCAAACAATTTACTCGCAGTCCTTCCCTTCCATCTCCTCATGATTTCTGAGGGCGCTAATGTCGGGGGACTACTTACTAGTATATGAACATGATCCTTGCCGAGATCTTCTAATATCCTAATTTCAAACGCTTCACATGTCTGACGGACTAATTCTCGCACTCGGAGAGCGACTTCGCCTGTTAGCACTTTGTACCTGTATTTGGTTACCCGCGAAGGAAGTGGCATGGATACGGTTAAAGTGCGTCACGTGAAGCAAACCTCACCGGGAACATACGAATTTCGGGAGGATGGCGCGGATTCGCCTATACTGGTCTGGTACACTAACGCGTCGTCAATGTATAAGGCATTATCACCGCAGGAATTACCTCAATATTTTAACCAGCGTGGTACGCCAATCAATGTCAACACCGTGCCGCTTGATGATCCGAGCATGACCGGTCAAACACCCGGCCTGGAAATCCCAGAGCAGCCAACGTGGCGGGACGGTGTGATGGGTAACCCGCAGCAAGATCCGAATGAAATGGCGGGGAACAAAACAGAAACGCCAATATCGGATGGAACAGACCGCGGGCCAACGAAGACGACTACACCGGTACAGGAGAGTGATTTCCGAGATTATATTCTGATTTTCCCGATTGAGGGCGTGCCGGCGGTTTATGTTTATTTGAGTGTTTCACTTAAATGGGGAAACCCGAAAAGTAAACCTACATATGGTCATACCTTTTCTGAACATGGTCAAAAGCTAAAACCGAATCAATTAGCTGACCGTGCAAGAGCTAAAGGTCATCAAGTGGGACAATACCTTGATGATCAAGCCGCCGCAGACTTTATTACAGAAGTAGCTCAGAAAGGAGCAGGTGTTCACGATGTCCCATTACCAACAACTGTAAAAGGTAGAGGTTATTTACCTGATGGAACAGAAATAACACCAAATATGTCAAGAGTGATTGTAAAATCAGATGGTTCTGTTAGAACATCATTTCCATATAACTCTTCACATCCGAATTAAATTAGAAGGACAATATAATGAATACAATAGAACGTATATGCAAAGATCTAGGATTACCCAAAGGGGATAGATTTACTCAAGATTGGGGGCTTGAATTACCAGAAAAATACCGAACTAAAGAGTGGTTGAATAAATATATAACTGCTTATTCAAACAATAATTATTCTAAAATGGAAAAGAATATACTAATGGAACTAATGTTAGATATTGCAAATGATTTTTTAACTCAAAATGTACGTTGTGATGATGAGTCAATTATAAATGTGCTCAACTTGCTTTCAAATAACCATCAATATCACTCACAATTAATTGATTATTGGTCGTTAGATGAAGAGTCGTTGGAAGATTGTTTTGCATTGACTCCAAAAATAAGAGAAATAAAAAATAGGCTGTATAATCTTTCATAATTGTAGGATGTTGCATTACTCTTCACACTAAAGGGTGAGATCTCATATATTTAGTAAGGCTATTTAGGTTAAATAAAGACCAGAATATAACTTCTTATAGCTCTTTCTCTCATTAAAACGATAAGATCACGCTATTCCATAAAAATAGCGATCGTAATAATGAGTATTTTTAACTTTATCAGTAAGATCGATGACCCGCGTTCTGATATCAATAAAAAGCATGAGTTAATGGATGTGATTTTTTTGGCTTTTGCAGCCGTGTTATGCGGGGCTTCTGGCTGGAAAGCGATTCAAGAGTTTGGTGAGATACAAATTGAGTGGCTTAAAAAATATACGCGCTTTACTCATGGCATTCCTCGTCGTCACTGTATTGCTAATATTATCAAAATGATAGAGCAGGATGCACTGGTTGAAGCCTTTTATGACTGGATCAACCAGCGCCGGGTCAAGGCAGGGAGAAGCCTTATCGCTATTGACGGAAAAACGATGAGAGGCACTTGCAAAGGCACCCTGTTTGAAGCCCTCCATGTGGTCAGTGCTTATGATGTCGAGTCCGGTGTTGCCCTATAATCAACGTACAGCACAGAACCCTGCGCAACCTGTTTACCTGCCCATGGCTTACCCGTGGCAATATGACAACCCCATGCGCCTGCCAGAAAACTTTTATATGACCCGCTAGCTCCGTAAATGCTGCATAAGGAGTGTGCTGGGATGATGCCTTTAACAACATAGTCCAACTGAGCGTCAAATCCTTCTGAGCCAACGGATAAGGGTAATTTTGTCTTACGTTTTGGATAAAGCGTTTCTACATTGTGATAATTGTGGTTTTCTGTTGCGTGACTGTTCATTGATTTCCCCACTTGATACAAACCTTTACTGAATGCCTGCCTTGCTGCCTCAATACCATGATGCTGACGATAATCGTCCCAGTCGGCTTTATGCTTTGTAGGCGGCAATGTGACCCAACCATTCACCGCAAGTGCAGCTTTTTCTGCTGAGATCTTGCCGACATTCACTTTGGGTTTACCGTTCTTATCCAGCTCGTCGGGGGAGTGCCAATCATTATCCGCTGCAATAATGATTTTTGTGTCCGGCTATCCGCGCCGATGACCATCATCAGGTCGCCGGTTCGCGCAAAATCACCACCGAAGGGGATGTCTCCCACCGGATTGCCGGTAGCCAGCATATCCAGACCGGCGACGCGACTGTGATTGACAGCGGACAGGAAATCCATCTGAAAAGCGGCGGCAAAGTGGTGCTGGAAGCGGCAGCCGAAATCACCCTGAAAGTGGGCGGCAGTTTTCTCAAAGTCACACCGGGTGGCATTCTCTGCTCACCGATTAATGTTGGGCAAGGTTCAGGCGGCAGCGGGCGCGGGGTATCACTGCAATTACCGGAGGGGGTGGCACCACTGGCACAAGTAGGGCAGCTCCCGATGGCGGAAGCGCTCCCGATCATTGAATTTCCGGCTAAGCCTCCCTGCGCCATTCTCGCGCAGCAAGAGGAAAACTGGGTTATCACCGGAGCAGAGGAAGCATGATGGAATCGACTAATTGGAAAAGCTGGTTATCACAGCAAGACAGCGGCGAGTGTTATTTTCTGGTCAACAGTCTGGCGAAACCGAATCCCGTCCAGCTCTTTTACCTCAACGACTGGACAGAGCAGGCATTTCCGCTCTACAGCGGTACACCGATGAATGCCATGCTGGAACAAAGCCCGTGGCTGATCCAACCCAAAGCCAAGTGCCTGCCGGAACTGGCGCAATTGCTGGATAAACACGCATTCAGCGATGCCAGTTGGGGCTGGGGCTATCGCAGTACCTTACCGTGGTCATTTCAGTTAGAACACTGGCGTTTGCATCAGCAGGTATTGCTACATGGTCAGGTGGTGGTATTGCGACTGATGGATAACCGTATTTTCACACCATTGCTGCCCGCTTTGAAACCGGGGGATTGGCGTGAACTGTTAACACCGGTGAATGAGCTGATGATCGATACACCCGCTCCGGTTTGCTACTACCGCCCAGAAAATTGCCCTCAGGAACTGAACACGAATTTATTTGTGCTGGGTGATCATCTGGTTGGAGCGCGTTATTCCGCTGATTCTACCCTTAATAATCTGGCTTATGCATTAGGTTGCCAGCTTTGGGAAGAAAGCCCCGAATTGGCACTGAAACTGGATGAACCTGAAGGGAAATTGCAGCACAGCCTAGTCACATGGCTGAAACAGGCGAGAGACGAAAACGGTAAACTGGACAAATTAACCCTTGAGCACTTTCTGACTGATAGTCAAAAAATTGCCCTTAACGAGCCTATTGACGGATAAATAAAACATAAGGAAAAAAGAATGAAGCCGTTAGATCCGACAAATTGCATTGATTGCCAAAAAATACTGAAACACTGGATTGAATTTCAGCTCGTCGATGAACAGGGTGAACCATTAACGGGGATGCCTTATAAACTGACAAGTCGCGGAAACAAAAGTATTGTGCGAACGGGTACCACGGATGGTAATGGCTTATTACGTGAAGAAGATCTTCCCCCTATGCCTGTCATCTTATCTATATCAGCACAACCACTGGCGGATGAAATTGTCAAACGAACTCCTCGCCCAAAAACTGGAGAGGCCAATTCTCATGTTAAACCAAAGACTTTAACGGATGGACATGAATATCAATACATCACATTGGGAATGCTCAGTGACGGCTATCCTACAATTCAAGGATGGCAGGAACAAGAATTACAGAATTCAGATCATTTCCGTGGTTCGACGTTACAAGGGCTGTCAACCCATCCACTCAATCGGCGGTACGTGTTGGAAATACGGATGGTTAAAAAGTGTGCATGCAATAGAGATATTACACTAGGGTCTGTTGATGTTTTAAGGTCATAATTCATTCAACCCACATGGGCAACCAGACAATGATAAACGCCAGAGCCAACATACTGGCGTAATTCCGTTCAAGCTTATCGTATCTTGTTGCTATTGCACGAAAATGTTTAACCCTAGCGAACGCATTCTCCACCAAATGACGATAACGATATAAACATTTATCAATCTGTTTATCCGATTTTCGGCTATTTTTCCGGTAGGGAATAATCGGTGTTGCTCCTTGCTGTTCAATATGATTTCTGAAAGCCTGACTGTCGTACCCTTTGTCAGCTATCACAAAGTCCGAAGGGGGCGATTGTTCGACTAAACTTTCAGCATGAACAATGTCATGCACTTGTCCCCCGGACAATTCAAAATGAACAGGCAAGCCATAACTATCGACGGCCAAATGAATTTTGGTTGAACGTCCACCACAACTTTTGCCAATCGCCTCATCATCATCTGAAGCCGCTCCGGCACTGTGCTGATGAGCACGGACGATACTCCCATCAATAAACAACCATTCCCTATCAGCAAACCCAGATAACCACTTGAAAATGAGCTGTAAAACCCCTTTCTTTGACCACGCATTGAAACGTTGAAAGACACTATTCCATTTGCCGAATTCTGGCGGTAAATCGCGCCAGGGAACGCTCGTTCTCATTCGGTAAAGAATGCCTTCAACGGTCAAACGGTGTTCAGGTTTGTGATAAATCCAACCCGCATGTTGCATTAACGCAGATAGCTTATTCCATTGGAGATCTGTTAACATAGTTCGCGGCATGATGGTGAGGTCTGGTTGTTTTTTGGCGAAAGTAATTATACCAAATCATCATGCTATCTAATAATCCCTCACAAAACATCAACACGCCCTAAGTGAACTGCAAGAAATAGTTCCCCGTACAGCACGAGCAACACTTGAAGAAAATTTAGATGCATTGAATCAGGGATTTAATAGATTTGGTATTACTACATGTCGCGGCAAAGCCCATTTTTTAGCTCAGATATGTCATGAAAGTGGGGGATTGAGTGTAACGAAAGAAGGAGGGGGAGAAAATAAGTCATATAATCCTTGGTATGGTCGGGGGCTTATGCAATTAACATATCGGGACACCTATAGTTCTTATGGTCGTTATATTGGAGAAAATGTAACATCTTCTAAACAAGATAGGGATAAATTACTATCTTCGCCACATAGCGTATTGTCCGCATTTTGGTTTTATAACGTATACAAAAACGTTTCTAGCTCTGCTGGAGATGACGATTTTAACAAAGTAACTGCGCTTATTAATGGAGGATTCAATGGTTATAACGATAGATTAGATTATCTAAAAAAAGCAATTAGGGTATTTAAGGCTGGGCATCTTAATCAACTACTAAACAATGACAGATTCGAATTTAATGGTAGTTCTATCTACAATTATAAAGTTTATTCATTTGCCTGGGGACTCTGGCATGACCCTGATACAAGACAACAAGGATCGACAAAGGACAGAGATGAAGCTTTGAAAGGCTATGAAAGAGTACGGGAATTAATCACTGCAAATCCTTTTAGAACAGAACAGTTAAGTAGAAAAATGTACGGAATAGAAAATCGTAATCTCCTAAATTATATAAACAGAAGAATCATGATGTTGAAAGGAAGAGATAATGCAATGGAGGAAGAAAGAGAGAATATGGGAGAAAAAGGAAGAATGCGAAGGAGAAAATGAGACCTTTTTTTGGACCTTGTTTACGATTTTGTGTAATCGCCATTTCCAGTTAAATGTGGCCGGTTGCCATCCTGTAAACTAGGATCACTGACGTGCTATTCTTGTCAGATTTTAATGAATTTTTTTGCTAACAGGAATGAAGCTTATTATGAAAAAAAATGCCATATTTTTACTCTGTATTTTATGTTTGCCTACTATTGGTCAGTCAGCTAGTGACATTATTTTTTATTGTGAAACGGATGACAACAATACAATATCTGTTATTGAAAAAGGAGAAAAGCTAGAATTACAAATAAACAATGAATCATATATATCCAATGAAACATCCAAAAAAATAAAAGAAAGCTACATACAAGATATGCAAAGAGACCCATCATATAATATGATTGAATTTCATTCAGATAATAATAGATTTGTGGTAGGAACAAGTAAAGATATTGCTACGCAGGTAGAACCTAATGGTAAATTAATAACCTTTTTCGAAAATACCAATAATTCTCCTATTTATTCATGCATTTTTGGTGAAGATATAAATAATTTCGATGAGTGGAAGAATGAATCTAAATAGCTGATCCTAATTGTGTTACATTTTTACTATGTCCCCCCTCTGGGATAGGATAAATTGTAGTGGTATAAAGATCCCAGACACCTCAAAAGCCTGCTAATGTTAATCATATGACAATGGCTGGCTGTCAGAAGCAGACGGTAAATTACCGTTATTTCCTTTCTCTTTCTTATTGTTTCTTAATGTAACAAATCAGACACACGTGATCGTTCTAAAACTATCATAAAATCACGTTAGCAACTATTTATCTGGTTTATTATTTGCTTACCATGTTTTTCTATTTGAAATCAAAAAAAACGCGGGTACAATTACTATACTTTTTAGTCATCCAGAGTGTCCCTGTATAACAATCGCTTGTAAGTAATAAGTGATGTGGTGTTGTCTCCATAATTCAAGATATACCTTCATGATATATTGTAAATTCCGAAAATATCAGACTGCTGTTGGAAAGGCAGATGGAGAAATTTTTTGTCTGTGTTTATCTATCAGTGTCGTGATGTAAGATGTGGCGATAAAAATGAAGTTGTAAAATTCATAGGGAATAATATCAATTAGTTGATTTTAAAGATTAAAATCCCAAGGCCGTTTTCTCATATCAAATTTGATTATGAAGGGGGGGAATGATGTTTTTCCGTGGTGTCAACAAAAGTAATATGATTATCTTTTCGTTAATGCTGGGAATTGTCATTTTATTTTTTTCTTTTGAAAACAGTAAGTTAGGGATTATTGCTTACGCCGATAAGCATTGCCAGAGAAATACAACCTGTTTGATTGATATGAATAAAATTATTCCTTTTGACTGGGACAAAATGTATATCATCGACAAAGGCATTTCGCCGGAAGATATTGAAAAAATTATCGGGGCAAAGTTTAATTACGAAAACAGCCTTTTTTATAAAATTATTTTTGTCAGAGATCAAAAGGTGATTTATTCAGACGAGTATCATCCACCAGATGAGTCTTATATGAAGAAATTTATTAAGCCTAATTTTTATTATCCCCATGAAAGAGAAGGCGATTATTTTAGTTATTATGCTGTTTCTAAAGATAATTCCATTCTTTCAGTGAAAATTGAAAATGAACCGCTTATGAGTGATAAAATTTATTACAATATCTTCCCCTCTAATGCTCAGCAAATTAGAGGGAAAGAGCTATAAATCTATTGGATGATAAAATAAATACAGGTTTAGATGCAGGCCGTGTTTTGTATGTGGCCTGCACTATTTTCTTTATTTTTTCTTATGTCTACTTTGTTGCTTTTAGAAGATTTGCGAGATTGATTTTTGTTACTTGGCTGTTTCAGTTTCAATGATGGTGAACTGTTCTTGTCAGTTGAATTCCCTGTTGTATTATTTTTTGCATTGTCTTTCGCTGTTTCTGACTTATTGTTTTGTTCTTGCAAAAATTCTTCCAGAGCACATGTGGTTTTTATGTTTTCCAAAGCGCGAGCTAATCCTTTTATCAAATGCTCATCTTTATCTGCTTGAGCATACCGGAGCTGTTTTTCCAACGTTTTTTTCTTAATTTCACATCCCATTTTACCTTGGTTTGCATAGGCAGCACTCATACTGAAAACGATCAATACAGATAAGATCAATGTTTTCGACATCATGAATTATTCCTAAGATTTTGAGGTTATTTATACAAAATTTTATACGCTGATCTCGATTTGATCCTGAAACCCCCTGGGGATTTACAACGAAGAGGGCGAAAAAAGGGTCATGCTCCCAATAGTAAGATTAGTTCTCTCTTCTTATTCGGCTCCCACGCATACCCAGGGCGGGATTCCACTTTGTATTAAGTTTAATCAAATATAAGCTGACTACGGAATTCCGCTGACCACATTGCTCTTCGGCGTTTAGCGGCCTGACTGTCCTTTATACTGGTATTTTGTTTAATCACATTTAATGCAATTCGATTAAAAAGGGCCATTTGTGCCGCCCCATCAGGATCTTTCAGCGAGATTGCATCTTCCCGAAAAGTGACGTCCAAAACCCAGTGCAGCTCATTTTCCACCGACCAATGCTTTCTTATTGCCGTGGCCGCTAGCTCCGCATCTAAAGGGAGTGAACTGACATACCAGCGTGAATCACGGTGAGGGGGGTGGCCTTTCACACTTCGTTCACTGACCACTTCGATAACCGATTGTATTGAAGGCCATTTTGCCTGAAATTCTTCTGACAACGTCGCACTAATTTGCATAACATGACGGAACTCCTCTCGTCCATGACCACTGCTTTTTTCTGTAAATTCAACAAGTTCATGACTTTCATAATGTGCAGCAAAATGGGATTTAACAAACTCAGCCAGACTTTTTTGATTACCTTTGACACCCACAATAAAATCGCCGCCTCGTTGGGTAATTAACTCAAGGGTTTCTTTCTGACAATGCAGGGCATCCATCGTGACTACAGCCCCATCAAGCGCCAATAATTCAATGAGTTGCCTTGCGACTGGGCCTTCTTTCCCTTTACTTTCTGCGACCCGATGATATAGGGCAACACCGGACTCGACATCATAAGCACTGACCACATGGAGGGCTTCAAACAGGGTGCCTTTGCAAGTGCCTCTCATCGTTTTTCCGTCAATAGCGATAAGGCTTCTCCCTGCCTTGACCCGGCGCTGGTTGATCCAGTCATAAAAGGCTTCAACCAGTGCATCCTGCTCTATCATTTTGATAATATTAGCAATACAGTGACGACGAGGAATGCCATGAGTAAAGCGCGTATATTTTTTAAGCCACTCAATTTGTATCTCACCAAACTCTTGAATCGCTTTCCAGCCAGAAGCCCCGCATAACACGGCTGCAAAAGCCAAAAAAATCACATCCATTAACTCATGCTTTTTATTGATATCAGAACGCGGGTCATCGATCTTACTGATAAAGTTAAAAATACTCATTATTACGATCGCTATTTTTATGGAATAGCGTGATCTTATCGTTTTAATGAGAGAAAGAGCT
The DNA here is from genome assembly GCF_002632755.1 of Xenorhabdus ishibashii. Taxonomy (NCBI): domain Bacteria; kingdom Pseudomonadati; phylum Pseudomonadota; class Gammaproteobacteria; order Enterobacterales; family Morganellaceae; genus Xenorhabdus; species Xenorhabdus ishibashii. Next base: position 1,935,013 of record NZ_NJAK01000001.1, read on the forward strand.
ATAAGAAGTTATATTCTGGTCTTTATTTAACCTAAATAGCCTTACTAAATATATGAGATCTCACCCTGCACGCATACCAGAGTCAACGTTGATTTTTCTGAGTGCCGACAAATGACCACTTTGATCGTATTCATGATGTGTTCTCCCGCAACTCAGTGCACCGGATAGCAGGATGACCTTGTTTGTAGCGGAAAAAGGGGGCGTCCATCACATCACTGCTCGTCTGTTTTATGACAATAACGACAAACCACATCAACTTTAGCCATATCTCACCCAGAATAAAAAGCAGGGAATTTATCACAATATCTAATCATTGGGAGAATGACCCAAATAAAGGGCTATTCAATACATAAATAAAGCCAAGTTGATCGTTTATGAAATATAATCAGAAAGGAATTGATGCTTATATTGATAGTACACTAATAATGAGAATAGATTGTTATGAATTTAATTAGGTATCTTTGTGCTCACTCCTGGAAATTATTGTGTTTTTCTATGGTAAGTGCATTAGTAGCTGGAGGTGCTGCAGCCTCACTAGTCAGTCTGGTTAGCAAAGCAATTGAATCTCCTGATCACTCTGTTTCATATATGTTTTTTATATTATGTTTAGTCTATTTTTTTAGTAAATCTACTGCGGAAATTGCGTTGCTACATTTGACTCAATCGGCAATATTATCACTGCGTATTAGTCTCAGTAATAAACTATTGCGAACACCATTTAAAAAACAGCAAGAACTTGGGCGTCATGGTTTGTTAGCTGTTTTAACAAAAGATATTGATGTATTTTTGGAGTCATGTAGGGTTGCACCAGTATTACTTGGTAATATCATTCTTATTGTGGCATGCCTTAGTTATTTGGCTTGGGTCTCTTGGGTGCTATTTTTAATCCTAAGTGTGTGTTTCGTCATACTGATGTATGGATTTAACACTTTAGAGAAAAAACCTTCTCAAATGCTGGATAAGGTTAGAGAACAGGTTGATATAATCTATCTTAATTTTCAAAGTCTTATCAATGGAAATAAAGAACTTCAGCTAAATGCTAATCGTGGTAAATTATTTGTTAATCAAGTTATTATGCATGGTGCTGAAAATCTAAGAAAAATATTTATAAAGGGTCATGCCAGATGGGCATGGTTAGTAAATTCAACAGATGCTATGTTTTACGTGATAATTGGTTTTATGGTTTTTGTAGTGCCTATTTGGTATCCGTCTGAACCAAGCGTTCTTGTCACGGTGGTCTTGGTTATGCTTTTTTTAGTTGGCCCTATTAGTGAAGTTATGGGAGATATACCTGACTTACGCATGGCAGAAGTATCACTGAAAAAAATGCAACAATTAGATAAGGATTTGCAGGGATCTCAATCTGTATATTCTGATATGCCTGACCCTTTCTCAGAAGTAAAAGAGAATAAAGTATTAATTGAATTACAGGATGTTGTTCATCATTATTCAAGCAATACAGAAGATAGCCAATTTATACTTGGGCCACTAAATCTGAAAATACATCGTGAAGAGATTATTTTTATAATAGGCGGTAATGGCAGTGGTAAAACTACATTGGCGATGTTACTGGTGGGATTATTTCAATGTGATTCAGGTGCTATTTTATTAAATGGCGTGGAAATGAATGCGACTAATAATGGTTATTATCGGTGTTTCTTTTCTGCGGTTTTTTCTGATTTTCACTTATTCCAAGAACTGCTCACTGTAGATTCTCAAATTACTGAGCAATCTAATCACTATATTCAGAAATTAGAAATTGGCCATAAAGTAAAAATCGTCGATGGAAAATTTTCTACCATCAATTTATCTACGGGTCAGCGTAAAAGATTGGCTTTAGTTTCGGCTTATTTGGAAGATCGCCCCGTTTATATTTTTGATGAGTGGGCAGCAGATCAAGATCCTGTATTTAAAAAGGTTTTTTATACTGAATTATTACCTGAATTAAAATCTCGTGGAAAAACTGTTATTGTTATTACTCATGATGACTCTTATTTTGGAATGGCAGATAGAGTTGTGAAATTAGAAGATGGTAATATAAAAGATATCTAAATTGTTTATATGGATGCTTAAATTAAGTTGATGTCCATATGTTTATTTTTTGTTGAAAATAAATTTGACCGTTTATAGCATTTTTATATCGAATTATTTTTTATATGAGGGATGTATATGACGAACGCTATCTTTAGAAAATTAGAATCTGATGTACGTAGTTATTGCCGAAATTTTCCTGCAATTTTCTCTAAGGCAAAAGGTTCAATTTTATATGATGCAACGGGGCGCGAATAAACGGTTTTTGCGGTGTAAATCCCCAGCGTTTCAGGTAGTCGGTCAGGGTTCTTTCGGCCACATTAATCCGCCACATCTGCCAGATGCAGATGTGGCTTGAATAGCCCGACGTCCCCAGTGTGCAAAAGGAAGTTGCATTTGGGGGGCGATTTATCACACAGAAGTTGTTGAAATTTTTCTTCCTGAATGGGGGGCAATAGGCGTTTTTCCATGATGCGGCGACCACGTTGACCTTGCACCAGATCCTCATTGCTCCCTTTTTCAAGGCCCTGACCCAAATACAAATCGTGTTGTAGTTAATGCCTAAAGCGGCGGCAATCGTCTGCCGTGAAACGCCTTCCTGATACATTCGTATCACGAATTGTCGGTTATATTGCTGTATCTTAGGTGAAAGTTGTCGAGTATTTTTCTTCATGACTCATCGAGCCAATGTAGCACCGCTTCAGCAAGACTAAGCCTTTTTTCTTCAATAGAGTTACTGTAGGTACGTTTTTTTTCGTCAATTGTGCGGGTTACTTCATGGCGCTTATATCTGTCTATCAATGTCTCTCTTCTTCCTGGCTGCTTATTCGCTTTCATATCCTTGATTTCATCAAAATGACTTTTGAAGTAATCATTATGGTCATGTATTCAAAGCGTTGATCCCCCTCGAACATAATATTCACGTTCAATGGAAGAACAACACCTTGAATACATGACCCTTTAACCTACATTTACTCTTTTTAAGATGCGATGACAGCACTTACTTTGTTACTATGCTTTGTCGTGTTTTAGTGCTCGTGCAATGAATTGTGGAGTATGCGTGGGGTAATAAAATGACTTTTTCACCTTGTGTAGAACTAAAATATATTAAAAATCAATAGGAAATAAATTAATGTTAAGTTATCGCCACAGTTTCCATGCCGGCAACCACGCTGATGTGTTAAAGCATACAGTGCAAAGTCTGATCATTGAGTCGCTTAAAGTAAAAGAAAAACCTTTCCTATATTTGGATACCCACTCTGGCGCAGGGCGCTATCATTTGAGTAGAGAACATGCCGAGCGCACGGGAGAATATCTGGAAGGTATTGCCCGTATTTGGCAGCGTGATGATATCCCCGAAGAATTGGCTGCGTATATGGATGTTGTGAAGGCGCTGAATCCACAGGGTTCTTTGCGTTATTACCCTGGTTCTCCGCTGATTGCCCGTCACTTATTGCGTGAGCATGATGAACTTAATCTGAGTGAATTGCATCCTAGCGATTTTCCGCTGTTACGTACGGAATTCTCCCGCGACAGACGCGCCCGTGTTCTGCGGGAAGATGGTTTTCAGCAGTTGAAATCAAAACTGCCGCCAAAAAGCCGTCGTGGATTTGTACTGATCGACCCGTCTTATGAATTGAAATCGGATTATCTGAATGTCGTTCAGGGTATTCAGGAAGGGCATAAGCGCTTTGCTACAGGTACTTATGCATTGTGGTATCCTGTTGTTCTGCGTCAGCAGATTAAACGCTTGATGAAGGGGCTGGAAGCCGCTGGTATTCGTAAGATTTTACAAATTGAACTTGGTGTGCGCCCTGATAGTGATCAACGTGGTATGACGGCATCAGGCATGATCGTCATTAATCCACCGTGGAAATTAGAACAGCAGATGAAGGCCGTATTACCTTGGCTACATCAGGTACTGGTTCCTGAAGAAACAGGACATACCTTAGTGGAATGGATTGTTCCCGAATAAGGTAAAGGTTCAATATGGCGTCATTATAAATGTATTGTTATTCAATTGATTACCTATGAAAAAACTGTGGCGCGATATTACTAGATAGCCGTGGCCTATGGCAGCAAGAGTTAGAATCTCCCACCGTCAATGATAACTTTTTGTAATAATGACGTTAGGTTGAACTTGAGCAGTAACTTAATTGATTAGACGGAAGTGACCTAAGATGAGTAAACATTACGATTATATTGCAATTGGTGGTGGCAGTGGCGGTATTGCTTCTATTAACCGTGCAGCCATGTATGGGCAAAAATGTGCCCTGATTGAAGCAAAAGCATTAGGTGGAACATGTGTTAATGTGGGCTGTGTACCAAAGAAAGTGATGTGGCATGCTGCTCAAGTTGCGGAATCTATTCATCAATATGGCCCCGATTATGGTTTTGATACCACCGTTAATCATTTTGACTGGAAAAAACTCATTGCCAGCCGTACTGCTTATATTGATCGTATCCATCAGTCATATGAACGTGTATTGAATAACAATAAAGTTGATGTTATTCAAGGATTCGCCCGTTTTATTGATGCACATACTATCGAGGTTAATGGCGAAAAAATCACGGCCGACCATATCCTTATAGCAACAGGTGGTCGTCCTGTGCGTCCAGATATTCCTGGTGCTGAATATGGCATTGATTCAGATGGTTTCTTCGAGCTTAATGAAATGCCGAGGCGAGTTGCTGTGGTAGGGGCTGGCTATATTGCTGTTGAAATCGCGGGTGTTTTGAATGCATTAGGTAGTGAAACGCATCTGTTTGTTCGTAAACATGCACCTTTGCGCTCTTTCGATCCTATGATTGTGGAAACATTGTTGGAAGTTATCAAAACTGAAGGGCCAACATTGCATACAGAAGCAATATTACAGTCTGTAATTAAACATAGTGATGGTAGCCTGACTGTTAAATTGCAGGATGGTCGGGAGCAGATTGTTGATACGCTAATCTGGGCAATTGGTCGTGAACCGATGACGGATAATCTGAATCTGGCCGCAACAGGTGTTGAACTGAATAAAAAAGGCTATATCCAAGTCGATAAGTATCAGAACACCAATGTTAATGGTATTTATGCGGTTGGTGATAACACAGGAGCGGTGGAGTTGACGCCAGTTGCGATTGCGGCAGGGCGTCGTTTGTCAGAGCGTCTGTTTAATAACAAACCTGATGAGCATCTGGATTACACTAATATACCAACCGTGGTATTTAGTCATCCGCCAATTGGTACCGTAGGTTTGACGGAACCACAGGCAAAGGCTCAGTATGGCGAAGATCAGGTTAAGGTTTATACATCGTCATTCACCGCAATGTACACCGCAGTGACGCAGCACCGTCAGCCATGTCGTATGAAGCTGGTCTGTATGGGAGCCAATGAAAAGATAGTCGGCATCCACGGCATCGGTTTTGGCATGGATGAAATACTGCAAGGTTTTGCAGTTGCGCTGAAAATGGGGGCAACGAAAAAGGATTTTGATAATACGGTTGCTATCCATCCCACGGCAGCGGAAGAGTTTGTGACTATGAGATAGGAAGATGGTGCAGGGAAAGCATTTTCTTATTCTTATGATTTTATGATTAATTGAAAACCACGTTCTATGGGCGTGGTTTGCAATAGATTTTGGCTCTGCCTCATTGGTTTTTGGGTTTGACGGTGACAGAGTTGGCAGCGGCTTGTGTTTAGGGCTTTTATTATTGAGAGGCAGATAGTTCGCTCTTTCTTATTACTGGGCATTGAGTTAATACTCGGTTCCATTGTTGTACAGTCATACAATGTACTTTAAAAGATTTTTTCCATCCTCTTTCGGGGCCTTTTATCCAATCTGTATGCCAAAGTTTATGTTTTAAACCATCAAGTTCGGCAGGTTGTAATGATGATAAACCAATGAGAGTGATATATTGCATAGGTTTGTCTACTATGCCTTGTTCTAAGCTGAGATAGATCAAGCTATCGCGTAGCTTAGGAAATAACTCTTTATTAATAAGGTGGTCGCTTTGCAGCTTGTGTCGGAACTTTGTTTGTTCTTTTTCTTTAAGATGATTAGGGATCACTCCATTTTCAGGATCTTTTATTTCTATTAACCAAAGTTGGTTTGACCATTCGAATACAAAATCGACGGATTTCAGTAAGTGACTGAGACCATGCCCCTCGGAACCTTTTTTATCTAATTTTCTTACTGATTGCGCTTTAGAAAAATCGAAATACAGATCACCTTCAATCCACTCAGGATGCATTTGTGCTGTCATCTTGCATCCCCTAATGAATGTTGAATTTCAAGGTCATATAGACGTAAATATTCATCAGCAATCTTATTGGGTGTCACATCTTTATATTGTTCAAACATATGTTTTATTACACCATCTTGTTTGGTTCTTTCTAGAGCAAAATAACGTATAGGGCTGTTTTGCTGCTTAGCAAACTCCAGTTCTTTCAAAAAAGCATAGTTATGTGTTGCAACGAAGATTTGTACACCTCGTTCGGCGAGCATTACGAGTATTTTCGCGACATTCTGCATTAAAGAAGGATTAAGATTAGCTTCTGGTTCATCCCAAAACAGAGTGTTATCTCTGAATAGAGAGCCATTATGAATGAGTTGCCAAATTAGTGCTAATTTGCGATGGCCTTCAGCGATCAAAGAAATTTCTAATTTAGAATTCCCGGAAGTTAACTGGAATTCTTCTCCATGAAGACTGACACGGCCTCCGACTGTTTTACGAATTAATTCCAGCAAGGGTTGCTCATCTTTAAGTGGCATTCCTTTGCGAGCAGGTAGGTAAGCTTGTTTTACGATGTCGTAATAAATTTCTTCGAATGCCAGTTCATATTTGTCGTATAACGAAATAAATCCAGGAGCAAAGGACAATACTTCTTTTACGGGAATAAAAACAGGTGCTTTAGATAAATTAAGTTGACCTTCTACTTCGAAGAGATGATGACGTGTATTGTCGAATTTAAGGGTAAATGTTTCTTTAAACAGACCACGACGTGAAGTGATATTGACCAATGTACTGGTTGACCCTTTTTGGCGAGCCACTAGTCTGGAAACGTTACCACCACTTGGACGAAAGACATTCGCGAGTTTCTGTTTTAACTCATCGGCATTGTGCCCTTTTTGTTGCACACAATATAACAGTTTCATTAAATGGGTTTTACCGGTTCCGTTTTCACCGATAAAGATGTTTATTCCAGAAACAAATTCAAATTTAATCTGCTTAAAAGCACTAAAATTTGTTAATTCTAAGGTGGTAAACATGGCGCACTCCTATCCGGCTGTTTTTGTAAGAGTAATGGCTTTAGTATGACTGAGCAAGCCGCTACACTTGCTCAATTTTCGCTTACAAATTTCATTTACAACTGGAAATAACAACTGGAAATCACAACCCCGGCGCCTTCCATAATGAAGTTGTGAGCCCATTATCCACCAGATGCAGTTGGTCTGCATACACTGCCTGCCAATCTTCCTTCGCTTTTTGGTAAACCTCACGGTGGCTCAAATTTGGTTGGTATTCCCGCTCCCAACGTACCAATCTTTCTCCTGTTGCGGGCAATGAATCATATAAGCCAGCACCAACGCCTGCCGCAATGGCACAACCTAATGCCGTTGCTTCTTTAACTACTGGCACGCGAACAGGCAGGCCGGTAACATCCGATAGAATTTGGCTCCAGAGTTTGCCTTTTGAGCCACCACCTGCAAAGACCAGTGAATCTGGTTGGACGCCAGAGAAAGCCGAAACCATATCGAGGTTACAGGCCGAGACGATAGCTGCGTTTTCTTCCAGTGCCCGAAATAGCGTTGCTTTGTTGCATTTTTCCGGATCAATCGAGAGATTGAGGAAAGATGGCGCAGCGTGATACCACGATTTAAAGCGCATGACATCGGAGAAAATCGGCATGATACCATAGGCACCGGCAGGAACCCTTGCCGCCATATCTTCCAGCAGATTATAGGCATCAACGCCCAGTCGTTCCGCCAGTAATTTTTCTTCTGCGCAAAAAGCATCGCGAAACCAGCGCATAGTGAGACCAGTAAAGAAACTAATGGATTCTGCTTGTGCCATGCCGGGAATAACGTGCGGGTTGATGCGGATGTTCATGTTTGGATCGGTGATTGGTTCAGGCAGGTTGACGACTTGCTGCCAGAATGTTCCGCCAAGTACTGCGGTTTGGGCGGGTTTAACGACACCAATACCAAGACAGCCGAGTTGAACGTCTCCACCGCCCATAATCACAGGGATGCCGCTGTTCAGGCCGCATTCTGCCGCTGACTTTTCCGTGATATAGCCGAGCAAGGTTCCCGTTTCTTTGACGGGAGAAAGGAGGTCAGAGCGTAGTCCTGCCATTTCTAACAAACTTGGGCGCCAGTCGCGGCTGGCTAAATCGAGCATGCCGGTTGTTCCCGCATTAGAGGGATCAACGGCCAGTTCGCCACTGAGCATATAAGCCAGCCAATCGCTGATCATGGTTAAGGTACTGGCTTGTCGATAGATATTAGGACGGTGATGTGCCAGCCAAAGCAGGCGCGGCATTGCCCCCAATGCCAATGTTTGGCCGGAATAGCGGTAGACGTCATATTCAAAGGTATTATTGTAAAGCTCTTTCAGTTCTCTAACTTCATGACTGGAACGGGCATCTACATTGGCGCATGCCCAGATAGGATCGCCATCGCGATTATAAAGGACAATACCTTCCCGCATTGAACAGGCGGCAATGCTTTGAATTGCATTGGCGGGCAATTCCGCCTTGTGCAGTGCCTGTCGAATACATTGGCAGGCCAGTTGCCAGTTATTTTTCAGATCGAATTCCATCGAACCCGTAATATTCGGTACAGGATGGTGTATCCATTCAGCTTGTCCAACGGAAACCTGATTCCCTTCGAGATCAAATATAACTGCACGGATACTGCCAGTTCCGGCATCAAGCGCCATCAAATACTTCCTTGATGGATGAGCATGAGTGCGTTGATTCATAATACTATCCTCATCTGTCGTTATCTTTGTTCGATATGGCACAGGGAATGGATAGATATATAAGCATTATTAGTCGATCAAGTTAGCATTGCCTTCACGGTTTGTTCTTCTGTCACCAATGAGTTGGTATAACCCCCTTTCAGTGCAGCAACGATAGCGTCTGCTTTTTCGACACCACCTTTGCGGCCAAACATCCATTGCTCCATCGCCGATATAGCCGGAATGCATGATGGTTTCTTCGGATAATACGCTTTTCTCTGATACTGATTGTTTCTTATTTAATTTGATCGACATAATAATTTCTTTATCCACGAAGAAAGAATAAGAATAAATATCTCTAATGTACTAGAGTCTTATCGCAAAATTTGAACATATTTAAATGTAGATCTGATTTTTTCACAAAATGTGATCTGATTATTGAAAAAATCTTAAGTTTTTCATTAGAGTATTGAGAAAATGTTTTTAAAATAAATAAGTGTTCAATTTCATATCGGTGCCAGAAACGCAAACCTAAAATTTCATGAGGTACGTGATGTCACAGAGCGATACTGCCACTAATACCAATGATCCGTCTTGCCTGAATCCAACTAACAATACTCCGCTTTTAGTTGCTCGTGGGATCAGTAAGCAGTTTTCTGGCTTGATGGGGTTAAAGCAGATTGATTTCGTGTTGGCTCCCACTAAGGCACATCAAGATTTCACCAAAGACAATATCAATCAGTTCGATTTCTAATTCATGGGGCTAGTACGCAGCCCCTGACACCTTTCTGGAGGGAGAAATGGCAGATTTAGATGATATCAAAGATGGTAAAGATTTTGGCATTAATACACCGCAACAGAACACGCTGTTTGGACTGAAAGGCTGTGGTGCGCTGGATTGGGGTATGCAGTCCCGTTTGTCACGTATTTTCAATCCCACTACCAATAAAACGGTAATGTTGGCATTTGACCACGGTTATTTTCAAGGTCCAACTACGGGTCTGGAACGTATTGATATCAACATCGCCCCGCTGTTTGAACACACCGATGTGTTGATGTGTACCCGTGGTATCCTGCGCAGTCAGGTTCCGCCTGCAACCAATAAACCAGTCGTTCTGCGTGCGTCTGGAGCCAACTCGATTCTGACTGAACTGTCCAATGAAGCTGTTGCGGTGGCGATGGAAGATGCACTTCGCCTCAATGTCTGTGCGGTTGCGGCACAGGTTTATATCGGTTCAGAGCACGAACACCAATCCATCAAGAACATTATTAAGCTGGTGGATCAGGGAACACGTTATGGCATGCCAACAATGGCAGTGACGGGTGTCGGTAAAGATATGGTGCGTGACCAACGTTATTTCTCGCTGGCGACTCGCATTGCCGCCGAAATAGGGGCGAACATTATCAAAACCTATTATGTCGATAGCGGCTTTGAACGAGTGGTGGCGGGCTGTCCAGTGCCGATTGTGATTGCAGGTGGTAAGAAATTGCCGGAACTGGATGCGTTGAATATGTGCTATCAGGCGATTGATCAAGGAGCATCTGGTGTGGATATGGGGCGCAATATTTTCCAGTCGGAAGCACCGGTTGCGATGCTGAAAGCTGTGCAAGCAGTGGTGCATCATAATGAGAAACCGGCTCAGGCTTATGAGCTTTTCCTGAGTGAGAAAGCCAAGGGGTAATAATATGCATGTCACATTGGTGGAAATTAATGTTAGGGCTGACAAAATAGACGAATTTATCGAAGTATTTCGGGATAATCACCTCGGTTCTGTTAAAGAGCCAGGCAATTTACGGTTCGATGTATTGCGTGATGAAAATATCCCAACCCGATTTTATATCTATGAAGCCTATACTGATGAAGAGGCAGTTGCGGCGCATAAGAAAACCCCCCATTACTTGCGCTGTGTCGAAAAACTGGAAGCATTGATGACTGAACCCCGCAAAAAAACGACGTTTGTTGGTTTGATGCCGGAAGGGAAGTAAGGCAAAGGTATAGCAGGTGAGATTTCACTTGTCATGAAATGGAAAATAGGGCTGATTTAACCATTTGGCAATAAATGCTGCTACTTGTTCTGGCTGATTGATATTAAGTTGTGGAAGTGATGTTACCAGCGCAATATCGCTGGCAATTGCTATGACATAGGGATCGAGGATCTCATCAACGGTATGATTCAGGCCATCTCGATAAAGTGCTATTTTGGGGATTGGTTCTTGTTTGAATCCTTCAACTAAAATCAGATCCAGCGAGTTTGCATCAAATCGGCTGGCAAGGTAGTAAAGATCCGGTTCCGGCAACTCTGGGGTTTCAGTCATCAAAGCCCAGCGTTGCTGGCTGGCGACTAACGTTTGTGTAGCACCCGCTTTGCGGAGTTCATAGCTATCTTTGCCTGGCTTATCGACATCCATATTGTGATGAGTATGTTTGATTAGCCCGACGCGGATATGTTGCTGGCGTAACAGTGGGATGACTTGCTTTAATAGTGTTGTTTTTCCGGTTCCACTATAAGCGGTGATACCCAGAATAGGCAGTACTATACTGTTAGTGCTGTGGTTCATGCTGGCTCCTGAAGACATTCCCAATGACGGTGTTGCCAGTTATGGCATTCTTCAGGTGTATTTAAGTTAGTAAAAGCGTTGGGATTAGGAAAATAGACCGCCTTTGCCTTAATCATCTGCATAAAGAACGTGAGTTTTCTATCTCCTAAAGCGAGATAGCTTTCCAGACGAGGGATTAGGCTGCGGTGCATTAATACCAGAGTAGGATGTGCACGCTCGCAATCATGTGCATAAGCAGCCCAAGCGTTTTGTTTGTAGTGCCACAGTTTTGCGACCAGATCTTCAGGGAAATTAGGGACATCACAAGGAACAAATATCACCCATTCGTGGATGGCACTTTTTAAAACCGCCAACATACCTGCCAATGGTCCAGAAAAATCGGCAATGATATCCGGTATGATGGGATAGCCACTCTGGTGATAAATCCCCAGATTGCGATTAGCATTAATCAACAATTCATGAACCTGAGGCTGCAATCTTGTAGCAATGTGTTGGTATAGTGGCGCATTGTTAAATTGCAGCAATCCTTTGTCGTTTCCCCCCATGCGGGTGGATAATCCCCCCGCCAGAATTGCGCCACTGATTTTTGGATGCGTCATGTTAAATTACCTGATATTGGGCAATGAAATGTTTCTAACCATGCTGCTTGAGGTGGCAGTATAACTTTACGCTGATTGACAGACCAATGCTTTCTCTGAGCCATTAACCCTGCTAATTTGTATCGTGATTTATAAGGAACTAAAAATGAAGTATCACCGCCTCAATGAAGTTATCGAACTTTTACATCCAGTATGGAAAAATGAGCCGGATTTGAATCTGGTAGCGCTGTTGCAAAAACTGGCTGATGAAGCGGGGTTCACAGGGCAGTTGTCTGAATTAACGGATGATATTCTGATTTATCATCTGAAAATGCGCGGTACGGATAGCCATGCCGAAATCCCTGGGTTGAAAAAAGATTATGAAGAAGATTTTAAGACAGCGTTGTTGCGTGCTCGGGGTATTATTAAAGATTAATGAAGAGAGAACTGTGTTGTGACGGAACCGAAGGCTTTTAATTTCCAAAATATTACGCCAGATTTAATCATGGATGCATTGGGGCAATCTGGCCTGTACCTTGATTCTGGTCTAACCGAACTGAATAGCTATGAGAATCGGGTATATCAGTTCATGGATGAAAACCGCAAACGCTATGTTGTGAAATTCTATCGCCCCCTGCGCTGGAGCCAGCAGCAAATTCAGGAGGAACATGATTTTGCAAATGAATTGCAACAGGCTGATTTGCCCGTGGCAACACCGTTGATGTTTGATGGGCAAACGGTGCTGAATTATGGGGGTTTCTTTTTTGCCATTTTTCCCAGTGTGGGAGGGCGTCAGTACGAATCAGATAGTTTTGACCAATTGGAAGATGTTGGGCGCTTGCTGGGAAGAATGCATCAAATTGGGGCAAAAAAAATATTTTCTGCTCGTCCCACTCTTAACCTGAATGAATATTTATATCAGCCGTATCAATATTTGGCTGAATGTGAACTCATTCCCGCCCGACATAAACAGAATTTTCTGGCTGCACTAGATGAATTGAATCAGACAGTGGCAAGCCAATGGCATGATAACTGGCAGGTATTGCGGCTGCATGGTGATTGCCATGCTGGTAATATCTTGTGGCGTGATGAAGCATGGTTTGTGGATCTTGATGATGCCCGCAATGGTCCCGCTATTCAGGATTTGTGGATGTTGCTCAATGGCTCACGGCAAGAAAGATTGATCCAATTGGATATCTTGCTTGAGTCGTATGATCAGTTTATGGCATTTGATCCCAAGACATTGGCATTAATAGAGCCTCTGCGTGCGATGCGAATGGTCTATTATTTAGCCTGGGTTGCTCGTCGTTGGCAAGATCCGGCTTTTCCAAAAGCGTTTCCGTGGATGGCTGATAGTGATTTTTGGCATAAGCAAGTAAGTCTTTTTTCTGAACAAGTCCGGCTGTTACAGGAGCCACCTTTACAGCTCAACCCGATGTATTAATTTTTTTGGAGACCATTATGAAGAAATTTTGGCTAGCGCTGGTGGGAGCGTTCATGGCATTTAATGCATCCGCTTCCGGTTTTTCTGAAGGCAAACAGTATACCGAATTAAGAGATCCGGTTGCGAATCAGCCTCAGGTGGTGGAATTTTTCTCTTTTTATTGTCCTCACTGCTATCAGTTTGAAAATATTTATCATGTTCCTGCCACTGTTGAGAAAAACCTGCCGGCAGGTGTGAGCCATGAACGTTATCATGTGGATTTTCTGGGACCTTTGGGGAAAGCATTGACCGATGCCTGGGCCGTCGCCATTGTCATGAAGATCGAAGATAAAGTCACGCCTATTTTGTTTGATGGCATTCAGAAAAGCCAGACCATCAATAGTAAGGAAGATATCCGCAATGCTTTCATCAAAGCGGGAGTATCTGGTGAAGAGTATGATGCAGCCCTGAACAGCTTTATCGTGCAGTCGGTAGCCGCTAAAGAGCGTCAGGCAGCTCAGGATTTCAACTTGCGCGGTGTTCCTGCGATTTTTGTTAATGGTAAGTACTTGATTAACAATGGTGGAATTGACACCCGTTCAGCTTTGGACTACGCCCAGAAATTCTCTCAAGTAGTGAACTATTTGGTGAACAAAAAATAAGTCGTAAGATAATGGTGTAAAGAAACAAAAACGCTAGTATTAATATAAAATAATCTAGGTATTGTGTCGGCCATAAGAGAGTTGGCACAATACTTGCCAAAAAACACCTTTCATAACATAAACTCCGGTAATATCCACAAGTCAGTGATTTTAAAGCGGTTGTAATATTTATTTAATATTCCGCGTAATTCATTGATTTTTTATCTTCTGTTATCACTCTTTGTGGGAATAAACATAAATCTGTTTTATATGCCATTTTTTTGTGCACAAAGTTATCCACAGAGTCCTTACCAGAATATTTGCCATAAAATGCAAGTTAGTACGAGAAAATTCCCGCAAAATTCGTCTAGAACGACACAGTATGGCATTCTATTCTTTATTCATCCCACAGAACGACGAAGAAAATTTTATGGCACAGATAGCAGACAATCCCCTGATTTTGGTTGATGGTTCTTCATACCTTTATCGTGCATACCATGCGTTTCCTCCACTGACAAACAGTTCGGGAGAACCGACCGGCGCCATGTATGGCGTGCTGAACATGTTGCGAAGTTTAATTATGCAGTATAAACCCAGTCATGTGGCGGTCGTGTTTGATGCCAAAGGCAAAACGTTCCGTGATGAGTTATTTGCTGAATATAAATCCCATCGGCCACCAATGCCGGATGATTTGCGTTTGCAGATTGAACCGTTGCACAAAATGGTCAAGGCAATGGGACTGCCAATTCTGGTTGTGCCGGGGGTTGAAGCTGATGATGTTATCGGCACATTAGCCTTGCAGGCTGAAAAAGAGGGGCGTTCGGTTCTGATCAGCACTGGTGATAAAGATATGGCGCAATTGGTGACGCCAAATATCACACTAATTAATACCATGACCAACACTATTTTGGGGCCAGAAGAGGTGGAGGGAAAATATGGTATTCCTCCTGAACGGATTATCGATTTTCTCGCTCTAATGGGGGATTCTTCCGATAATATTCCGGGAGTGCCAGGGGTAGGGGAGAAAACCGCTCTGGGGCTATTACAGGGTATTGGCGGATTGAATGAGATCTATGCCCGACTTGATGACATTGCCACTCTCGGTTTCCGTGGAGCCAAGACATTGGGGGGTAAAATGGAACAGCATAAAGAAGTAGCCTATCTTTCCTACCAATTGGCAACAATCAAAACCGACGTTGAACTGGATAAGAGTTGTTTAGATCTTTCCATTGTGCCACCGGATACGGCTGAATTACTGACTCTGTTCAGTCATTATGAATTCAAACGGTGGATTAGTGACGTGCAGAATGGCAATTGGCTGGAAGGCAATGGGAAAAAACCTGTTGCAGCCAGCGCGAAGTCAGAATCAGTGAGTGCTGTTCCAGCCGCTGCTAAAATTTCACCGGAAAATTATCAAACTATCCTTGAGCGCCAATCCCTTGATGAATGGATTAAAAAGCTGAAACAAGCTCCGGCATTCTCTTTTGATACTGAGACCGACAGTCTTGATACCCTAACAGCCAATCTGGTGGGGATGTCTTTTGCCATTGCAGTGGGGGGATCAGAAGTTGAAGCCGCTTATTTGCCATTAGGACACGATTATCTGGATGCGCCACAGCAATTGGATCTGCATGAGGTTCTCGCAGCATTAAAACCGCTGCTGGAAGATGCTAATCTACCTAAAATTGGTCAGAACCTGAAATTTGATCGTGGTGTTTTGGCGCGTTATGACATTGCTTTAAATGGTATTGTTTTTGATACCATGCTGGAATCGTATGTTTTGAACAGCGTAGCAGGGCGACATGATATGGATAGCCTTGCTGATCGTCATCTGGCCTATAAAACCACCACATTTGAAGAAATTGCGGGCAAGGGCAAAAAGCAATTAACTTTCAATCAAATCCCGCTGGAAGAAGCCGCAAAATATGCGGCAGAAGATGCGGACGTGACTTTAAGGCTGCACCAGGCTATGTACCCTCAATTAGAGGGCGCCCCAACTCTGCAAAAAGTTTTCCATAAAATCGAAATGCCACTGGTGCCGGTGTTGTCCCGTATGGAAAGAATCGGGGTGTTGATCAATGCCCAGACGTTGGCAGAACATTCAAGGGAAATCACTGCGCGTTTGGATGAGTTGGAAAAATCTGCGTATGAACTGGCAGGAGAAGAATTTAATCTGGCGTCACCAAAACAGCTACAAGTCATCTTATTTGAAAAAATGAATTTGCCTGTATTGAAGAAGACGCCAAATGGTGCACCATCAACCAATGAAGAAGTGCTGGAAGAGTTGGCAGAGCACCACGAATTGGCAAGGGTGATTTTGCAACATCGTGGTCTGGCAAAACTGAAAACCACTTACACTGATAAACTGCCTCAGATGGTGCATCCACTGACACATCGTGTTCATACCTCATATCATCAGGCGGTAACTGCGACGGGGCGCCTCTCTTCCCGTGATCCAAACTTGCAAAACATCCCTGTTCGCAATGACGAAGGGCGCCGTATCCGTCAGGCATTTGTTGCGCCGGAAGGTTACCGCATTATGGCTGCGGACTATTCACAGATTGAATTGCGTATTATGGCGCACTTATCACAGGACAAAGGCTTGTTGGAAGCCTTTGCCCAGGGTAAGGATATTCATCGTGCGACGGCTGCGGAAGTGTTTGGTGTATCATTGGAACAAGTGACCAGCGAGCAGCGTCGCAGTGCTAAGGCGATTAATTTTGGTTTGATTTACGGTATGAGTTCGTTTGGTTTATCTCGCCAATTAGGTATTCCGCGTGGTGAAGCACAGCGCTATATGGATCTCTATTTTGAACGTTATCCGGGAGTGTTGGCTTATATGGAACGTACACGGGCGCAGGCGGCTGATCATGGATTCGTCGAAACGTTGGAAGGCCGTCGGTTGTACCTGCCGGATATTCAATCGCGCAATGCCATGCGCCGTAAGGCGTCAGAGCGCGAAGCCATCAATGCACCTATGCAGGGGACGGCAGCGGATATCATCAAATTAGCAATGATTGCGGTAGATAACTGGATTGTCAGTGAACAACCAAATGTACATATGATCATGCAGGTTCACGATGAACTGGTATTTGAAGTGCATGAGTCAGAGCTGGAGACAGCAGGGCAGAAAATCAGGGAGCTGATGGAACAAAGTATGCAGCTTGATGTACCGTTAAAAGTGGATATTGGAATTGGTGATAATTGGGATCAGGCTCACTGATGTCCCTTCTATCTTAAAAATTGAAAAAGAGCCGCAGAAATTCGGTTCTTTTTTTATTGCATGTTTTTTATGGAAATGCTGCTTGTTTAATGAACTTAATTTGTCTCAATTATGCTGCGAAGAGGCGTATGACAAGAATTTAAGTTATGTTTTAGATTAGATCTAGATCTCATAAATATGTAATTAAACTACATAAACGATGACATAATAACCTGATTTGCTTAAATATTAACTGCTGAATCGAGGTAATGGGTGAAAATTAATTACAAAAAAGTCTTTTTTTGATGAAAAGAATAGGTTAAAGTTATCGGTGTAGGGTACAGAGGTAAGATGTTCTATCTTTCAGACCTTTTACTTCACGTAATCGGATTTAGCTGAATATTAGCTGCCCCAGTCATCTCTTTTGACTGGGGCGTTTTTTTATGTCCGATTTATGGAACTGTGGTAAGGCAGGGGCGGATGTTACTCCGCCTCAATAGCAGGCTGATTGAACCAAAGGTTGAGTTTTTGCTCTAGTTTATCGGTGCCGATTTTTTTCAGAGCGGAGAAATATTCGATCTGAATATCACCATTCAGAGAGGCCAATTCCTGACGAACTTTCGCCAGTTGGCTTTTACGGGCACCGGAAGCCAGTTTATCGGCTTTAGTGAGCAATACCATGACGGGAACTTGCATCACGACCGCCCATTCGATCATTTGCCTATCCAGATCTTTCAACGGATGGCGAATATCCATCAAAACCACCAGCCCTAGCAAGCATTCACGTTTTTGGAGATACTCCCCCAAGGCTTTCTGCCATTTACGTTTCATCTCTTCTGGGACTTCAGCGTAACCATAGCCCGGCAAATCTACCAGACGAACACCTTCTTCTACTTCAAACAGGTTAATTAACTGGGTACGGCCAGGGGTTTTACTGGTACGCGCAAGGCTCTTCTGGCGGGTTAGTGCATTCAGGGCGCTGGATTTACCTGCATTTGACCTGCCGGCAAACGCGACCTCAATGCCCGTATCTTGAGGCAGGTGGCGAATGTCAGGTGCACTCGTGACAAAGTGGGTCATATGATAGTTGTAGTTCTTGATGGTCAAAATGGTTATCTCCCTGAGGAATACACAAAAATAGCTCGGTGATTATACCGAGAGCAACCGCTTGTGGACAGGCGTAACTTGATGAGTCTGCTTAACCTATTAATTCAGATGATTAGATTCTTTAATTTATTCTATTTTTACTTAAATTGAAGCAAGCCTATTTATAGCGATATTGACATGGCGATCTTCAAACAATGATAGTTTCCGTGAAGCCCATTTAGCACCACCTTTCCATTGGCTCAAGCCCCTTTTAATTGATTCTATGTTGCTATCACATTTTTCTTTATATAAGAGCCAATCGACTGTAGCCAGCAACTCCATGCCATAGGGCGACTCAAATCCTTCAATGAGCTCTGCTGTTTTTTCTAATACGGATAAGTAATCTTTAGCTTCGGTTCTCAAATAAATCTGAAGTTCTTCTTTTTTAGCATCATTAAATCGGATCACATCTAGTGGATCACTATCAGGAATACGTTTATCAGAGCAAAGGTAGCTACCATCTAATGCATTGAGTAAATGAGTTAAGTTGTGGGCATATGGTCCATAGTTTTTCGCTTCAAACTTAAGCTTGAGAATGTCTGGAAGGCTTTGTTTTTCAAGTTCTCTAGAAAGCAGCCAAGCTAGCTTCTGAATTTCGAGTAAACTACACTCCATACCTAGTATCCAGTAACGACGAATAAGTTCTGCGATCATGGCTCGGGCAGGAGTTAATGCATCAATTCCCTTTTTTTTACTAACATTTTGGTATCTGGCAATAGGTTCGTAAATGTAGATGTTTACCTCATTTAGAGGTGATAGTGCTACTTCGATCGCTGGTTTCACGTCATCCCAGTTAAGACCACCATTACCTGCCCCTAAAGGAGGAATTGCAATAGATTTGATGTTATTTTTTACTATCCAATCTTTAAGATCGCTTAACCCTTCAACAATCCATTCCATTTTAGAAGGGGAGCGCCAGTGCTGTTTAGTTGGAAAGTTAACAATCCAGCGAGGGCGAACAAGCTCTCCTGTTTCAGTAACAAATATTTTTCCAGTCTCAACGTCACCAGAATTACAAGCTTTTTTATACAAAGCCATGTTCAAAGGGAAACGTTCTTTGAACATTAAAGCAATTCCTTTGCCCATAACTCCTACTGTATTGACTGTGTTGACTAATGCTTCCACATCAGAGTCGAGTAAATTGCCTTTTGTATAATGAATCATGAAAAATACCACCCTGGTCTTGCGATCACCTGAACATTATGACCAGATTGTTTAATTAACTTTTCTAAGTATTGCTTATCTTTTTCAGAATAACACACGATACCAATAAGAGCCTCTACGGGGCAATAGTTATGTATAAGGGCTTCAGCTTGGTAACGCTCAAATTTTGCGGGATCATCAGGATCTCTTTTGAAATCTTTTGATTGGATAATATCCCAGTCAATTTTGTCTAGATCTGCAACATTAGAGTAAAAATTTGACCACATGTAGTACGCGTGGCTATCAGTAAAAACAAAGGGAACATCTAATTTATTTAATTTATGCAAACTGGAAACAAGGATGATTATTTCATTATTAGGGCGTTGTTTTATTCCTCCCCAACCACTATGTATGTTCTTTAGCATAGGAGAAAAAGGTGTGAAGTAAAACGGGATATAATCATTTAGTGTTCCTCCTGGGGCAATGGGAACAGGGTGATTAGCCCTTTTCAATATGAGTTCTGGATTACCAATATCTACCCAATTATTTGATTTATTGCTACTATTTCCAGCGAAAAAACCATTTTGAAGAATCCATAATAGGTTATTTTTGTGGATAATTCGCCAGATCAACGCTTTTTCGGGATTCAATCTTTCTTTATAGTTCATGTTAGTGACCATTCTGGAAAAAATATCCGAAGGCGCAGTTTAAGAAACTGAGCTTACAGATTTTGAATTATTCTGATCATACTGTCGAGTGTTCATCAATCTTCAATTTTTATACTTTGACATGGAAAGCGTATCAATATGGGGGTTATTCTCAAAATAACCTTTGTTTAAGTATGCGAATATAAAAGTCATATGACTCGTAAATGTAGGTAAATCGTTGGAACTTCACTCCATTGGGAATTACACTTAATGAGTTTTGTTGTTATGAGTTTTATTGTTGACCTCAAAAATAAAGGAACCATCAATGTTTAAACGTATTTTTGTGTCGCTTATGACTGCATGTGCTATCAGTGCGATAGCTGTCCCAGCATTAGCCGCTGAA
Organism: Xenorhabdus ishibashii; assembly: GCF_002632755.1. Lineage (NCBI taxonomy): Bacteria > Pseudomonadati > Pseudomonadota > Gammaproteobacteria > Enterobacterales > Morganellaceae > Xenorhabdus > Xenorhabdus ishibashii. The sequence goes on from NZ_NJAK01000001.1 coordinate 1,955,734, forward strand.
ACTCACGTGAAGCTGGTAACATCGGCTGGAGAAATCGAACTTGAGTTAGATGGCAATAAGGCACCAATTACTACCAAGAATTTCGTTGAGTATGTCAATGAGGGATTTTATAACAACACTATCTTTCATCGCGTTATTCCAGGTTTTATGATCCAGGGTGGTGGCTTTACAAAAGATATGAAGCAGAAGGCCACCAAAGCACCAATCAAAAATGAAGCAGATAACGGTCTGCGTAACCTTCGTGGCACGATTGCTATGGCACGTACCGCAGATAAGGATAGCGCAACCAGCCAATTTTTTATTAACGTGACCGATAATGCTTTCCTCGATCACGGGCAGCGTGACTTCGGTTATGCAGTCTTTGGCAAAGTCGTCAAAGGCATGGATGTGGTTGATAAAATTTCTCAAGTCAAAACAGAAAATGTTGGCCCTTATCAAAATGTACCGGTAAAACCTATTGTGATCTTGTCTGCTAAGGTTGAACCTTAACAGCCCGGACACAGACATAATACGGTATTCGGATAATCATTAATGGTTGTTTGAGTACCGTTTTTATTCCCCTCCCCCCTTTCTACGTTGTTGCATGGTTGCTGCATGATAGTAACGCGCTCGCCGTATCACTATTTTAAACGTGCTTCTGTGGTATGATGAGTCCCCCATTGTTGTTGATACTGTTTTACCTGATTTTACTATTATACAGAATGCATAATACCCCAATGGGGTAGGGCAACTTATAAGACTATAATAATCAGTAGGATATACTCCTATGTTACTAATAATAGATAATTACGATTCTTTTACATTCAATTTATATCAATATTTTTGCGAGTTAGGGGCAGAAGTTTTAGTTAAGCGTAATGATGAGATCCAGCTTGAAGATATCGAAGATTTGGCACCTACTCATTTAGTCATTTCTCCGGGGCCTTGTACGCCGAATGAAGCAGGGATCTCGCTGGAAGCGATTTCACATTTTGCAGGGAAAGTGCCCATCCTCGGTGTGTGCCTGGGACATCAGGCAATAGGTCAGGCTTTTGGTGCGAGCGTTGTTAAAGCTCGTGAAGTAATGCATGGAAAAACCAGCCTGATCCACCATAGCCAGCAAGGGGTATTCAAAGGATTAGATCGTCCATTAACGGTCACGCGTTATCACTCTTTGGTCATTGCTGCAGAAACGCTTCCTGCTTCATTTGAAGTGACGGCCTGGAGTCAGCATAATGGTGACGTAGATGAAATTATGGGAATACGCCACCGTACTTTGCCACTGGAAGGCGTGCAGTTTCATCCAGAAAGTATTCTTAGTGAACAGGGACATGAATTGTTGAATAATTTCCTCAAATATTAGTCAGATATCTCCACATTCCCTCATTATGTTGTTTTTTTATTTGCCCTTAAGTGATTTTTTATTCATATTTTATGATTATTATTTCATTTGGAAATGGCAGATATAAAATAAGGTGAGGGAAATGGTAGAAAATAAAGCAGTAAACCGAAATACCTATGATCAAGTGATGTTGCCTATTTATGCACCAACGAATTTCATTCCTGTCAAAGGGCAAGGCAGCCGAGTATGGGATCAACAGGGTAAAGAATACATCGATTTTGCCGGTGGTATCGCTGTTCTGGCTTTGGGGCACTGTCATCCGGCTTTGGTGAATGCTTTGCAACAGCAAGGTGAAAAATTGTGGCATGTCAGCAATGTTTTTACCAACGAACCTGCCTTAACCTTAGCACAGAAATTGATTGATGCGACTTTTGCCCAGAAGGTCTTTTTCGCGAATTCGGGAGCGGAAGCCAATGAAGCGGCATTTAAATTAGCACGTCGTTATGCGATTACTCGTCATCATCCCAATAAAACGAAAATTATTGCTTTCCATCAAGCGTTTCATGGACGTACTTTTTTCACTGTTTCGGTAGGAGGCCAGCCAAAATATGCCGAAGGGTTTGGACCTAAACCTGCTGATATTGTTCATGTGCCTTTTAACGATTTGGATGCCGTCAGGGCAGAAATCGATGATCGCACTTGCGCTGTTGTTTTAGAGCCAATTCAGGGAGAAGGAGGAATCACGCCTGCGACGATGGAGTTTTTGCATGGGGTGCGTGAATTGTGTGATAAGCATCAGGCTTTGTTGGTTTTTGATGAAGTTCAAAGTGGGATGGGGCGCACGGGTAAGTTATATGCTTACCAGCATTATGACGTACAGCCGGATATTTTGACGACAGCAAAAGCGTTGGGAGGCGGTTTCCCAATCAGTGCAATGTTAACGACAGATACAATAGCGGCGGCAATGGAAACGGGTGCACATGGAACGACTTATGGTGGAAATCCATTGGCTTGTAGTGTCGGTTGTGTCGTACTGGATATCATCAATACGCCAGAAGTACTGATGGGCGTGGAAAAACGGCATGATATGTTCATTCATGCTCTGGAAAAGATAAACCAAAAATATGGCATATTCCATGAGTTTCGTGGAAAAGGATTGCTGATTGGAGCCGTATTGAAGGCTGAATATCAGGGCAAAGCCAGAGAAATATTGCAGCAAACGGCTGAAATGGGATTGATGTTATTAAGTGCAGGAGACAGCATCTTGCGTTTTACGCCATCATTGATCATTCCTGAAGATAAAATCACAGAGGGCATGATGCGGCTGGAAATGGCAATATCCCGTTGGTTAAACAAATAACAGTAAATAAAGCCAGTGCGAAGTAACAAATACACTGGCTGATAGTTTCTGGTTTATCGGGAATTAACGTGTCCCATAAACGACAATGGTTTTGCCATGTGCAGAGATCAGGTTTTGATCTTCCAACATTTTCAGGATACGCCCAACCGTTTCACGCGAGCAACCCACAATCTGCCCAATTTCCTGACGTGTGATTTTGATTTGCATACCATCAGGATGAGTCATTGCATCAGGCTGTTTGGCCAAATTGAGCAGCGTCTGGGCGATACGGCCTGTAACGTCCAGAAAAGCTAAGTTACCTACTTTTTCGGAAGTGGTTTGTAGGCGACTTGCCATCTGAGCAGATAAACGCATCAAAATATCAGGATTGACCTGAATTAACTGGCGAAATTTCTTATAAGAAATTTCAGCTACTTCACAGGCACTTTTTGCTCGCACCCATGCAGTACGCTCTTGCCCCTCTTCAAACAATCCAAGTTCACCAATGAAATCTCCCTGATTTAAATAAGAGAGAATCATTTCCTTACCTTCTTCATCTTTTATTAGAACAGCAACCGAACCTTTAACAATGTAGTAAAGCGTTTCTGCTTTCTCGCCTTGATGAATAAGCGTGCTCTTGGATGGATATTTGTGAATATGGCAGTGTGACAAAAACCATTCAAGAGTAGGGTCTGTTTGTGGCTTGCCGAGAACCATTCGCTTTATCCTCTGTTGTTATTTCTGCCTTTATGAGTGTGAGAAACGGTAGTTCCTCTTCAGGCTGGCTTTATAAAGTCAATAGATTAACATATTAACCTGCTGAAAAACTGACAAGCGGGAATTTTATATGGATTATAAAGATGTCAAAATATTAGGCATATTGATCTTAATCCATATACCTTGCCAGTCCACGCTTGTAACCTTGTTTGTAACACAGGAAAGCTTTTCTGTCTTCTCCTGTATCGCTTCAGCATATTAAACTGGCTGTCAGATTACCAGAAATCAGGCAGAAGAGTTGGTTTTATTGATTTTACATTTATAAAAGGAAAAAATGTTGTCACAAAAATGGTCTGTTTATTTAAATAAAACAGGTAACATTATTTTTTGTTACCTGTCTTATTAAAAATTAAATGAGGATTAAATTACGAAATTTTTTTGCCTTCCAGTAATTGCTTAACAAGCGGCGCCATAATTAATTCCATTGCCAGCCCCATTTTTCCACCTGGAACGACGATAGTATTTATACTGGAAATAAATGAACCCTGAAGCATAGCCAGCAAATAAGGAAAATCAATTTGAGTGAGGCCACGGAAGCGGATCACAATAAAACTTTCGTCCAGCGAGGGAATAGACTTGGCAGAGAAGGGGTTAGAGGTATCAACGGTAGGGACACGCTGGAAATTGATATGGGTACGTGAAAACTGAGGAGTGATATAGCGGATATAGTCATCCATTGAGCGGACAACTGAATCCATGACGGCCTCTCTGGAATGCCCACGCTCGCCGGTATCACGGATGAGTTTTTGAATCCATTCTAAGTTGACGATAGGCACAACGCCAATCAATAGATCCACATGACTGGCGACATTATGTTGTGGCGTGAGAACACCACCGTGCAGTCCCTCATAAAATAGGACGTCCGTATTTGATGGCAGAGGTTCCCACGGTGTGAAAGTCCCTGGTGATTGATTATAGGGGACGGCTTCATCATAGGTATGGAGATATTTTCGGCAGCGACCATTACCCGTTTCACCATATTCAAAGAATGTCTTTTCCAACATACCGAAATCATTGGCTTCTGGCCCAAAGTAGCTGATATGTCTGCCTTGTTCTCTTGCTTTACGTATCTCGGCATCCATTTCAGGACGAGTGTAACGATGGAAACTATCCCCTTCTATCAGTGCTGCTGTTATGTCAAATTGTTGGAAAATCTTGCGGAAAGCGACACTGGTAGTGGTTGTTCCTGCTCCACTGGAACCAGTGATTGCGATGACGGGATGTTTGGCAGACATGAACAGACTCCTTAAGCAATAAAACTGGTGAATCAGTCAATTAGAATGAATAAAGTAAGCTGAACTTTACGGACGGAACATCTCTTTAGGCAAAATATTAACGGTTCCATGTAGTTCAGACCATACCAACAGAACCTCACTTCGTTCAAGCTGACGTTTTACATCCTGCACTTTTTGTTCGAGTGTTTTTTCCTGTTCACCGTAATCAGTACCTTCCCGCAGGACAAAACTTTCAATCAAGTTGTGGAGTGTATCGGCTTCCAATTGTTGCCACGGGATAATCATTGTGGTTGCTCCTGAGAATACTGTAATTCATCATCGGGTAAATTTAGACGTTGCCAATGGGTTATCGTCTGGGATTCATAATGAATTGATTTCATGATTAAGGACTGTTGATGTTTTGCGAAGGATTATGACAAGCCTGGACACCCTTTGACCTTGGAAGGTATTCCATTTGGTCAGGTGAAAGTATCTGATAAATCAAACGAAATTACTGCAATTTCCAAACTTTTCGCCTTGCTGGATATTGAAGGTTCCACAATCACCAATAAAACCATCAAAATGGCTCATTTTTGGGTATGTATTGATTCCATAATGCCTCACCTTCCTTGCCCTCCCAAGGTGGAGTAGTAGGTTTGCCCTTCAACCAAAATTGTATTTTTTGTTGAACCCGATAGAGATGTCTATTTCTATAAACCCATCTTAACTCACGCGCAGTGATATCTGACGCGGTGCCCCAAGAACTAGGGTATGCTTTTTTTTGCACTACACATTCCATGTCTATACTATCAAGAATAAAGTGCACATGCATATCTTTGGTTATTTCGTCATCGCTTATGGTTATCCAAGATAATCCCCCCTTACATTTTCTACCGAATTGTAACATTGCGTTAGCATCTATTTTTTCATCTTCTTTTTCTTCCTTTTCTATGTCCGCCAAAGATTTTTGGGTAGTGCAATATTTAGGATGCTGATCAAGATATGACATAAAGTTACTTTGGAAATGCTGTTTTTTCCCCAAGGTCATTCTGTTTTTTTGTTTCTGCCCGCCAATCTTTGTCTCTGCGTCTATTGGAATCACATACTCATCTATTATTCGAGGTCGTACTCTGTACTGATTCATTTTTAGTTCAATTAGTTGAAATTCATAATATTCTTTAGTGTATTTAAATCTATCATCCCTTAGCCCATAAATAAGATCACTAGGATAAATTTTTTGCCTAAACGGTGCATTGAATGGCATTTTTTTCTCCTTATATTATTATCTTAATTTTTTGATGGTGAGATTTTACTTATGTTGGTGTTTTATGCTAAATGAGTGTAATCTTTCCTCTCTCAGTAAGTCTAGTGATTTATTCTTAATAATTTCTGATTGTTTTTATATTCCACTGCCAAAGGAAGAGAGCCTGCGATACATCGGAATATGACTTCTGAAAGCCTGACTATCGTACTCTTTGTCAGTTATCACAAAGTCCGAAGGGGGAGTGTTTGACTAAACTTTCAGCATGGACAATATCACGCACTTGTCCCCCGAACAATACTGTCATCAATAAACAGCCATTCCCTATCGGAAAATCATGTAACTATTTGAAAATTAGTTGTAAAATCCCTTTCTTTGACCAGGCGTCAAAACGCGAAAAGACACTATTCCATTTGTCGGACTCTGTCGATAAATCACGCCAGAAAATGCTCGTTCTCATTCGATAAAGAATGCCTTCCAAAGTCAAATGATGTTCAGGCTCGTCATAATCCTTCGCAAAACGTCAACAGTCCTATTATCTTGTATATGAAATAACATACTGTTATCTTTCTTGAAAAGAAATGTCAACTAACTGGGTGGGAGGGGAATCTACCCATGACTTTAAGCCTGATATTCTCGCTTAGTATATTTATGTTTATTTCCGCTATTACACCGGGACCAAACAATTTGTTACTGACATCATCGGGAGCTAATTTTGGTATTCGCCGCTCTATCCCGCTTTGTCTGGGCATTATTCTGGGAATGCAGACAATTTTGCTGCTGTCTGCGTTTGGTGTTGCGGCGTTATTATTGATTTATCCTGCAATACATATGGGGCTGAAAATACTCGGATGCCTGTATTTATTATGGCTAGCCTGGAAAACAGCCACTTCGCATTATCAGCGGTTGGACACTACAACATCGTCAGGAAAGCCAATCAAAATTTATCAAGGTTGGTTATTGCAGTTCTTGAATCCCAAAACATGGTTGATGGGATTGGGAGCAATCAGTAGTTACAGTCTGGCTGGAGAGCTATATAACCATTCCATTTTTGTTATCAGTGTCGTGATGTTAATCATCAATACTCTTGCTGGTGTAATCTGGCTTGTTCTTGGTTCGCTGATTGGTCAGTTACTGAAAAGCCGCCGCGCGTGGTTCACATTCAATATCGCAATGGGGGGCCTGACTGCCGCTTGTGTGCCTTTAATTTGGTTTGGCTGAGCTAACTCAAATCGATATTTTTGCTCCCGAAGAGTAGCGTTAGCGTGAAGCCAGCGATATAAGAGACGATTAACCCGACTCCATATATTGCCATGCCCGTGAAGATGCCGTTGTTGGATGTCATCAGTGGCAGGGCAACCAGCCCGGAAGGGCCGAAAACGCTATTCAATCCGACAGGCCATCCCCACCAAGCAATCAGGCCGATAAAAAAACCACCTACGGCACCGCCGAGACAGGCGGTGACAAAAGGTTTGACGCGGGGAAGTGTGACGCCATAGATCAAGGGTTCGCCAATTCCCAGTAAACCTGGGATGATGGCGCCTTTGATCTGAGTGCGCAGCAAAGCACCTTTTTGGGCTTTGATGTATAACGCCAGTGCGGAGCCTACTTGCCCCGCTCCTGCCATCGCCAGAATGGGAAAAAGGGAATTAAATCCTTGTGCTTCCATCAAAGCAAAGTAGACGGGAACAAAGCCCTGATGCACACCAAACATCACGGCGATTAAGAATAGCCCTGCCAAGATGGCTGTACCGAACGGGTTGCCATTCAAATTCACGAACAGCCATGACATCACGGTAAACAGATAGCTTCCGACAGGCATAATGACGATAAATGTGACAGCGCCCATAATCAGTAGGGTGATCGTGGAAGTCAGGATCATATCCAGATCTGATGGCATGATTTTGCGGATCTGCTTTTCCACCCAGGCTCCGAGAATACAGGCAATCAGTATTCCTATAATATTGCCTCGAGGGTCAATGGCGAAGCCAAAAAAATGACTGATACCAGAGTAAAAACCACTGGTAGCTTCGGCGTTATAACCCAGCACAAATAGAGAAGCAATGATGGCTCCGTTAACCCCAGATCCTCCAAATGCCTTTTGTGCATTGTAGCCAATCAAGATACCCAAGAAACTGAACATGCCTTTGCTGAAAATTTTCATATAGCCAACCATCTCAACCAATATAGCGTTGGGATGAGTGGCTTCTTTAATAAAAACTTGTTCCAACAGAGTAGCAAAGCCCAATAACAGGCCAACGGCAATAAACCCTGGGATCAGGGGAGTGAAGATAGTAGCAAATTTAGCCAGAAATTTATGGACTGAACTAGTTTGTTTTTCTTTGAGATATTTTTTGTTAGAGGTGGCGATATCTTTTAGCGTGTCAGAATGGGGTTTAGCAGAGGGAAGTTCAGACTCATAGGGATGGCGTGTATCACTTAACAGTGTTTTCATTATCTCTGCTGCTGTTTGGGCTTTGCCGGGGCCAAGGACAATTTGAAGTTGGTCATCGGTCTCTATGACACCCAAAACACCAATAACCTTCTTCAACCTGAATATATCGGCAAGTGAATCATCTCGTAGAGTTAACCGCAAGCGAGTCATGCAATTACCACAGCGTACAACATTACCTGCCCCGCCAATGGCGTTGAGTATTTCAGCCAATATTTCCTGACGAATTCTAGCCATTGATACCCCCCCTTCTAAAGAGGCAAAGATTATCGGTTTGTTGAGATAGCAGGCCGGATAAGCCCTTGGTGTTCAGCCAGTAATGCTTTAGCTTCTTCGGCACTGACGCCCGATAAAATCATGACGATGGCGGTTTTGCAATGACCACCACAGGTGTTTAAGGCATGTTCTGCCATTTCTCTGCTGCACTCAGTGGCAGCCATGACAATATTCTTCTGGCGTTCAATTAATTTGGCATTGGTAGCTTCTACGTCAACCATCAAATTACCATATACCTTGCCAATACGGATCATGGCGCCTGTTGTGATCATATTCAGTATCAATTTTTGTGCTGTTCCTGCCTTCATGCGGGATGATCCTGTTATCACCTCTGGCCCCACGACGGGCGTGATGGCAATATCAGCTAATTGCACCATTGGGCTGTATGGATTGCAACTGATACAGGTGACAGTAGCACCCACTGATTTGGCATATTCCATTGCACCTAATACATAAGGTGTTCGGCCACTGGCGGCGATCCCTACCAGCACATCTCTTGGGTTAAAGTGTAGAGCCTTAAGATCTTCTGTACCTAATTGCCGATTATCTTCTGCATTTTCGACAGCTTTCAGAATGGCTTGATGCCCTCCGGCAATTAAGCCGATTACCTGCTCTGGTTTTGTACCATAAGTTGGTGGGCATTCACTGGCATCCAGGATACCTAAGCGCCCAGATGTGCCGGCTCCACTATAGATTAAGCGCCCCCCCTGACGAAATGCCTCGGCAACTTTATCAACCACATTGGCAATTTGAGGTAGTGTTTTTTCAACAGCAATAGCCACTTTTTTATCTTCATCATTGATGACGCGCAGCATATCGAGAGTTGAAAGCTGGTCAATGTGGGTACTGGCGGGGTTACGACTCTCTGTTATCATATTGCTCAAGTCGATTTTCATCATTTTTCTGCCATATTTTATTGAAACTAAGAAGTGATTTATGTGCGTCAGATTATCTTACTGAGCATTTAATATAAAATATACTCAAAATAGATTAAAAAAACCATGAGGCAATTTGATGTCTATTACTCACATAAATTAATTATTTTCACTTCGGTTATCGTTAAATTTTTTCAATAAAGTCGTCTGGAAAAATAATTAAATTACTTTTTTTTATCACATGATAGTAATTTTTTATTATGCATAATGGTCAAAAATTCTCTAATGTATGTTAAGCGTAAGTAAACATTGTTTTTTATATTGGTTAAAGTGTGGGGTTTTAAATTTATGATTAATAAATTCATAATCTGCTTTTTAACTCCAAATTTGCAGGCTATAACAGTGATAATCGCCATTTCCTTTTCTATGCTCTTTGACATATTCTGATTTATGGCAATAACGACAGTTAACGTCAAATTTAGCCCGATAAAAATCAAAATACTTTATCCATAAAATGACCTATCAATACAGAATATTCCGATATAAAAAAGATCAAAAACTTGTTAAGAATAAGCATGTATTATCACTAGAAACATAATGTAAAGCCTGCCATTGCTATATTGCTATTTTTTGATATCACATTTATGAGCGGAATTTTTTACTCGTTTTATGATGGTTGTTATCACTATTGTTGTATTTAATTTAACACTTTAAATCAATCTCATTATTAACACGTAATAAGAGTAAATATTAAAATGACCAGAAAAGTAAAACATATATGCGTTATTAGTAATATAGTGAGTGTGAACGAACTGCTATTTATTACGTTATACGAGTAAACCAGGTGTATATACTTTTATATATTTTTTGTTAATTGTATTTTTCACTCAATAAGCTCGTAGTGTTATATATTGGATTTCATGGTCTTTGGTATTTTCTTTAGCAGATCATCAATGGGTAAAGTTTGTGATTTTATGGCTTGATGTTCAGTATCCAGATCAGTTTTAAATCTCAATTATATTAATAATATTGTAGTTTAAAAAATGAAATAGAGTGTTAAACACTATTAACAACAAGAGAGTGTTTATTTTGTTAAAATAGTTAGTTACTTATGAAATTGTTTTTTAATGAAACTAAATCATAATAATAATAAATTTTTTGCGAATTTGATTCTTATTAACTAACATTTTATTAGTTAACATTTTGACCATTTGACCTGATAAAACCTTTGGCAAAACACTAAGTTAAAATGCTATCACCATGAATCTGTAATGTTTTGTAGTTATTTAACAATCATTGGGCTAAAGAACATGGATATACGCAATCTTGAAGCTTTTATCATTTTGGCTGAAACTCTTAATTATCATAAGGCTTCTAAGAGGCTTTATCTTTCTCAGCCCGCTTTGACGAAGAAAATCCACGGGCTGGAAGATATTCTTGGTGCATCACTATTTACAAGGGGACCAAGTGGAACAAGGTTGACAGATTTTGGGCAGAAGACATTGGAAAATGCCCGGAAGTTTTTAATTCACTATGAACACTTCAAAAGTCAGGTTCATTTCGATTCAAAAGAGGATAAGATCAGGCATTTATACGTCGGCTCTTGTTTTCCTATCCATAATTATTCTCAAATAGAGAAGCAGATTGTGGAAAAGAAAGGGAATGTTGTGCTGTCATTGGTGACTGGACTGTCAATTGAACAGCAGATAAGTTTACTGAATGCAGGGATGCTACATATTGCAGTGATGCCACTATCATCTATTAGCGCTCAGTTAGAACCTAAAAAGGTGTTTACCGAAAAGTTGGTTTATATCTTTAAGAAAGGGAGTTATCTGGTATCTAAATTTAGAGCAGTTTTAAGTAAGCTTGGAAATGGAGTTACTCCGACAGATTCATCAGAAAAAAAAGAGGTGGTTGAGTTAACAGATTATTTTAATGTTTTTCCTATTTATACTGGTAACGATATGCATTTGCTATTAAAAACAAATGATATCATGTTGATAATAAAGATGATTGCAAAAAATAGTGCCTATACATGTGTACCCAAACGCATTATTAGCTCTATTCCTGAATACTATATGAATTCTTTAGAAGTTGTTGAAACAGATAAAAAAATTGACCTTGGTGTGGTATGGGCAAAATCCATAGATGAGGCTTTGATTGAGGATGCTGAAAACTTTTCTACCTTAGTTGCTAATGTATGACTCAGTGATTATTGTTTGTTTTATATAGCGAGTTTTCATTTGGTCTCTTATGATAAGAGAAATTGAGAGTAACTTGTAAAAATGTTCTCAGTAAGGAGCACAAAATGAGAATGAGCTTCTTAAGCATCTCTAATTATAAATAATCTTCTACATAATAGATGACTTATTATTTTTTACTGCGAGTATTTTAGTTGTTTGCAAGCAATTTTATATTTTTGCTTTGTAAACAGGGATCTCTATTTTCAGTACTGAATAAATGATGGGATAAGGGAAGGAAATAATCGGGTATTGAATGACAATACCCGATTATCCCCACAAGCTTACACCTGAAAAATTAACTGATTTCTTGACTTACATTAAATAATGTTGTCATTTTTTCGAGCTGTTCCTGAATATCTAACCATTCCATTTCAGTATCTTCCAGTTTGGATTTTATTTTCGTCTGCTGATGCAGACATTCAGCTAGCTCAGTTTTACGAGCATTATCGTAAAGTGTGTTGTCTGACAGCTTTTCTTCTAATTCCAGCAACACCGCATCCAGTTTTTCCATCTGTTTTTCAAGGGCTGCAAGCTGCTTGCGCAATGGCTGCGTTTGATTACGGAATTCAGCTTCACGCCGTTTTTGATCTTTACGCTCTTGGGCACTGTAATTTTGAGTACTATTCGCTGAAGATTCGGTCTCTGATTTTTCCTGTCCATCCCGCATTTGTTGGCGTTGTAGTTCAGTTAGCCATTGTTGGTAATCTTCTAAATCGCCTTTAAAAAGTTCTACTTTGCCATCATGCACCAGATAAAGTTCATCTGTTGTAGAGCGCAGTAAGTGTCTGTCATGCGAGACGACGACCAAAGCGCCTTCGAAATCAATAAGTGCTTCAGTCAATGCTTGTCTCATGTCGAGATCAAGGTGGTTGGTCGGTTCGTCAAGCAGAAGGAGGTTAGGACGCTGCCAGACAATCAGAGCCAGCACTAAACGCGCTTTTTCACCACCGGAAAAACGTCCGCTTGGATCGGTCACTTGATCGCCTTTGAAGCCAAATCCTCCCAGATAATCCCGAAGCTGTTGCTCTGTTTCTTGGGGAGCGATGCGGGCTAAATGTTGTAATGGAGATTCATCTGCCCGTAGGTATTCCAATTGGTGCTGCGCGAAGTAACCCAACTTAATGCCTTTCGATAAGGCAATTTCTCCTTGCTGAGGTGCAAGCTCGCCTGCCAGCAATTTGATCAACGTGGATTTACCCGCACCATTGCGACCTAGCAGACCAATCCGTGAACCTGGCACCAGATTTAATTTGATAGAATTCAACACTGTTTTTTCACCATAGCCGGCACTGACTTTATCCATATTTAAGAGTGGATTTGGCAGGTTGTCCGGCTGGCGGAAACTGAAATGGAAAGGGTTATCAACATGAGCGGGAGCGATAAGCTCCATGCGCTCCAGCATTTTGATGCGGCTTTGTGCTTGTTTCGCTTTAGAGGCTTTAGCACGGAAGCGGTCAATATAGCTCTGCAAATGAGCAACTTTTTCCTGTTGGCTTTGGTATAGTGCTTGTTGCTGGGCAAGTTTGGCCACACGTTGCCGTTCGAAGGAAGAATAGTTGCCGGTATAGTCGTATAGATCCTGCTGCTCAATGTGTAGAATTTTATCGATGATTGGATCGAGAAAATCGCGATCGTGGGAAATGAGGATCAGGGTGCTGGTATAACTCTTCAACCATTTTTCGAGCCAGATAACCGCGTCCAAATCAAGGTGGTTGGTCGGTTCGTCGAGTAATAGCAGATCAGAGCGGCATATTAGTGCTTGTGCCAGATTGAGGCGCATACGCCAGCCACCAGAGAACGAACTTACAGGTTGCTCTAGCTGAGTCTGGGAAAAACCTAATCCATGCAGCAGACTCGCGGCTCTGGCGCGGATTGTCCACGCCTGAATAGTATCAAGCAAGCCATGAAGATGAGCGATGGCGTGACCGTCATTTTGTTCGTTGGCTATTTTGAGTTTTTGTTCCAGTTGCCGAAATTCACGGTCACCATCGATTACATATTCCAACGCTGACGTTTCCAGGGCTGGGGTTTCTTGATTAACCCAGGCCAGTGCCCAGTTGTTGGGGAATGTGACAGAACCGCTTTCAGCCTGAAGTTCATCTTTCAGTAATGCAAGCAGGGTAGATTTACCACAGCCATTTTTGCCAACTAATCCTACTTTTTGTCCAGGATTGATGGTTGCGTTGGCGTTATCCAGCAGGACGCGAATGCCACGACGGATTTGCAGTGAAGAGAAAACAATCATAGATGTCGTCTATATATAATGTGTTAAGTTAATTAATAGTTAAATTTATATATCCTTCATCTTTCAAGTTGCTGCTTTGTTGACTGCGTTCCCCATACCAATCGTATATTGATATGCATAGTGATCGTTGATGCGTATAGTGATCGATGTGCCGCAATTTGAAATCTATTGGGTATATGTGTTCAATTTTAAGTGCTTGGTATGCATGGTAGCGGAAAATAGGTGTTCTGACACGTTTTAGGGGGGAATTATGTCAATCAGTCGTAAGCGTTTTATTGCGGGAGCGATTTGCCCAAAATGCCAATCACAGGATACGTTGGCTATGTGGCAGGAGAATAAGGTTGATGTTGTTGAGTGTGTCCATTGTGGTCATATACAGAGGCAGACGGATGAAACTGTCACATCTCATATCAGAGAGCAGGAACAGGTCATTGGGATCTTTACACCGCAGTAATTCAATGTACGTACAACGAATTATGGATAAATTTTACCATTGCCTAGGTACAGCAACGTAGAATTCCGTTACAATTAACCGCATTTTTTGAGCAGTAAAAATTTTCCCTCACGGATTTTTCCCTCGGGTATGTAGGAGTTGTCATGAAAGTAACAAAAGACTTGGTGGTCAGCCTGGCTTATCAAGTAAGAACAGAAGATGGTGTTTTAGTTGATGAGTCCTCGGTGAGCGCACCGTTAGACTATCTGCATGGCCGTGGTTCTTTAATCAGCGGATTAGAGAAAGCACTGGAAGGTCGTGAGGTGGGTGAACGTTTTGATGTTAGCGTAGAAGCAGCAGATGCATACGGTCAGTATGATGACAATCTGGTTCAGCGTGCACCAAAAGATGTGTTTGTTGGGGTTGATGATCTTCAAGTTGGTATGCGTTTTCTGGCTGACACGGATCAGGGACCTATTCCAGTGGAAATCACTGCGATAGAAGGTGAGGAAGTGGTTGTTGATGCTAACCACATGCTGGCTGGCCAGAATCTGAAATTCAATGTTGAAATTGTAGCTATCCGTGAGGCGACTGAAGAAGAATTAGCTCATGGCCATGTACACGGCCAGGGTGGTTGTGGTGATCATCATCATGATCATGATCACGACGAGCATGAGTGCTGCGGCGGTAGCTGCCACTAAAACTGAATCAGGGTTGACTGAAAATCGTTAGTTACCTGAAACATCAGTAAGCAGAAAAGGGAAGCACATTAGCGCTTCTCTTTTTTGTCTAAGCCTTCCTTGGCATAGATTTCTCCAGATGAATATCAGTAATGGGGAGGAGGTGTTTCTTCAGAAAGTGGTGCAATGATGGATGTCTGGTGAGTTTGCAGACGTTCAGCAATTAACCTTAGTTGTTCTTTCAATTTGTCAGTTTCGATCTGTTGTTTTATCACTTCCTGATTCAATTCTTCAATGGTGGCTTCTTGATAAGCCAGCTTGGTTTCCAGTTGTTCAAATCTTTGCTCAAATTTAGATAATTCCATTATCTTTCCTCCTGCCTCTGAATCAATTAATGTAAATGACGGAACGATTACTTGGTCAAGATGACACTATCATGCTCGTATATCCAGTGAAATAGGGTATTACGAAACCTCTTTGCTTTAATGTTGTCTCAACGATTTTTATTGCAAGGTATAGCAAATATTGTCATTGGTTTCCTTAGGCGGTTATAGTAAACGTTATGACCTATGCTGATGGTAACCCCCACCCAAACTTATTGGAGAATAGGATGAAATCATTGTTTAAAACAACTCTGCTGGCAACAACTCTGGCGGTGGCATTTAGCGTACCTCAGGCTTTGGCTACTAATACTGAAACCAAAGACGAAGTAAAACTAAATAGTGCTTTTAAAACAGCAGAACAGCAAAATTCTTATGCACTGGGTGCTTCTCTGGGGGGCTACATGGCCAACTCATTGAAAGAACAGAAAACACTTGGTATCAATATAGAAAAAGCACAGTTACTGGCTGGTGTTGAAGATGCGTTAAATAATAAAGCTAAACTCACTGATAAAGAGATTCAGGAAACCCTGATGTCTTTTGAATCTAAAGTGAAAAGTGCAGCGCTGGCCAAGGCAGAAAAAGAATCCAGTGAAAATGGCGAAAAAGGTGCTAAATATCGTAAAGAGTTTGCTAAGAAAACGGGCGTAGTGGAAACTAAAACAGGGCTTCTCTATAAAATTGAAAAAGAAGGCGCTGGTAACGCACCTAAAGAGACCGATACTGTGGTTGTTAACTACAAAGGTTCTTTGATCGATGGTCAGGTTTTTGACAGTTCTTATGACCGTAAAGAACCGCTGACAATTCGTTTGGACAGCGTTATTCCAGGCTGGAAAGAAGGTATACAGCATGTGAAGAAAGGTGGAAAAATCACATTAGTTATTCCTCCTAAGCTGGCTTATGATCAGGCAAATTTACCTAAAATTCCAGCTAACTCTACTTTAATTTTCAATGTTGAATTACTGGATATTAAGCCCGCTGCCAAGGCAAAATAATTCCTGTAATTAAAGGACATTAGCAGGAGTTTAAGGCTCCTGCTTTATCAGATATTTCTTCCATCTTTCGATTTTCTGCTGATATTTACCTCTATTTGATTAGTAATGAGCATGGATAAAGAATAATAAATTTATTTGCTTATTATTTCCTACGGTATTAAATGAGATATTGTTTTTCGTATTTCAGGTGAATTCAGCATAAAGCTGTGATAGAACTCCGCGCTATACTCAGCAAGATCTTGACGGCGGTTCAATGTGGTTTTAACGTCACTATTTTGAATAGTTCGAATAGAATATAGAATAAACATTTTTAACTGTTTGTTTTTAGAACTTATCACATAAGGCTATTTAATTTGTTTGTAACAACAGGTGTTTACCAAAAGTAGGTGCTGAGTTGCAGTAATGTGATTTTATAATAAATCTTGCCCTAGATTTTTTTGGTGAGGCAAAGTCAGAATTTGAAGGATGGTGTATTACATGTCTACCCCGCTATTAACTGGTGATAATATCTCTAGTGATAACAGTGATATTGATTTGCTAGAAAACCAATCGTTTAGTGAAACTGATCACGAAATTTTAAAATCTTACGAAGCTGCTGTTGATGGCCTGGCTATGTTGATTGGTGGGCATTGTGAAATAGTTCTTCATTCACTGGAAGACCTTAAATGTTCAGCCGTCAGAATAGCTAATGGCGAGCATACAGGGCGTAAAATTGGCTCTCCGATTACCGATCTGGCGTTGCGCATGCTGCATGATATTACGGATGAAGACAGTAGCGTTTCTAAGGCATATTTCACGCGGGCAAAAAGTGGCTCGTTGATGAAATCTGTAACGATTGCTATCCGTAATCGCCAGCGTCGAGTCATCGGGCTTTTGTGTATCAATATGAACCTCGATGTGCCTTTCTCTGAAATTATTCAGACCTTTATCCCGGAAAAAACGCATGAAGTTGCTTCGAACGTCAATTTTGCCTCTTCTGTGGATGATCTGGTAGCACAAACTCTGGAATTCACTATTGAAGAAGTGAATGCTGATCGCAATGTTTCCAATAATGCGAAAAACAGACAGGTAGTGCTGAACCTTTATGAGAAAGGTATTTTTGATATTAAAGATGCCATTAATCAGGTTGCTGATCGTTTGAATATCTCCAAACATACGGTATATCTTTATATTCGCCAGTTTAAAAATGGTGAATTTACTGGTTCGGAGAAGTAATTTCGGAGAAGGAATGTCGTCACTGTCTTATTGTTTGCTGGTCACTGGGCCAGCTTACGGTACTCAACAAGCCAGCAGCGCTTACCAATTTGCTCAGGCGTTGCTCGCCTCAGGCCATAAACTGCATAGCGTGTTTTTTTATCGAGAAGGTGTCCAAAACGGCAATCAATTGGTTGCTCCTGCCAATGATGAGTTTGATTTGGTCAGAGCCTGGCAGGTATTGGCCGTCCAACATCAATTCGATCTGTTTATTTGCGTTGCAGCGGCACTGCGGCGTGGTATCGTAGATGAACAGCAAGCCCGTGAATTGAATCTACCTGCCGCTAATTTAGCCGAAGGGTTTGCACTTAGTGGGTTGGGATCGTTAGCAGAAGCGATGATGCTATGTGATCGTGTCATACAATTTTAGCGCTGTTTAGGTTTGCAATTTTCGTGGGTATCGATGAAAAAAATTGCCTTTGTTTTTACTGAAGCTCCTCACGGCTCTTCTGCCGGCAGGGAAGGGCTGGATACACTGCTTGCGACATCGGCATTGACTGAGCAGATCGGTGTATTCTTTATTTCTGATGGAGTATTCCAATTATTGGCCAATCAGCAGCCAAATAAAATTCTGGCTCGTGACTATATCTCAACCTTTAAAGTCTTGCCACTTTATGACATTGATAAATATTACGTTTGTCTGGATGATCTGGTGATTCGGGGAGGCAGCCCGACAAATAATTTTGTGCTGGAAGCTGAACTTCTTTCTGCCGCCGCAATTCGAGAATTGTTGGCGGGTTATGATCTTGTGTTGAAATTTTAATCTATTTCAGGCGGGTAACATGCTATATACTGTCAGTCGCTCACCTTATTATAATGACTTCAATGCAATGCTTGGCCTTGTATCTGATACAGATGATGTTCTATTGATGCAAAATGGTGTGTTATTGGGGATTAATGATAACCGTTATTTGGCTGAGTTGCTCCGTACAGGAGCAGGCATCTATATTTTGAAGGAAGATCTTGATGCACGGGGGCTGATTGAGCAAATTTCAGACCGTGTAATGGTGATTGATTACAATGGCTTTGTTAGCTTAACGGTGAAACATCAGCAAAATTTTGCCTGGTAGATGTGATTGGTAGATCTGAATGGTACTTTTCAGCAATTTTACCAGCCCAGCGCTTTGTCGGCGGCACTTTATCGATCCGATATAGAAAAACTGTATATTTCTTGACACCTCGTTAAGTCAGCAATAAAATTCCGCGTCCTCTTGTTTTGTCATAATGGCAGAGAGAGGGTAAAATCCGTGTTTACGAAGCAAAAAACCAGGAGCTTTTTTAATAATGGCAACTATTAATCAGCTGGTTCGCAAATCTCGTAGCTCGAAAGTTGTGAAAAGCAACGTTCCTGCTCTGGAAGCTTGCCCGCAAAAACGTGGCGTATGTACTCGTGTATATACCACCACCCCTAAAAAACCAAACTCCGCACTGCGTAAAGTATGTCGTGTGCGTTTGACTAACGGTTACGAAGTTTCTTCCTACATCGGTGGTGAAGGCCACAACCTGCAGGAACACTCCGTTATCCTGATCCGTGGCGGTCGTGTTAAAGACTTGCCAGGTGTGCGTTACCACACCGTTCGCGGCGCTCTGGACTGTGCCGGTGTTAAAGACCGTAAACAAGGTCGTTCTAAGTACGGTGTGAAGAAGCCAAAGGCTTAATGGTTCTCCGTTAAGTAAGGCCAAACATTTTTCACATTAATGTCAAAATAAACTCGTAGAGTTTTGGACAACCCTGAAATTCGAAACGGAGTATTTCCATGCCACGTCGTCGTGTAATTGGTCAACGTAAAATTCTGCCAGATCCAAAGTTCGGATCTGAACTGCTGGCCAAATTTGTAAATATCCTGATGGTAGACGGTAAGAAGTCTGTCGCAGAAGCAATTGTATATGGTGCGCTTGAGACCCTGGCTCAGCGTTCTGGTAAAAATCATCTGGAAGCATTCGAGCTGGCACTGGATAACGTGCGCCCGACTGTAGAAGTTAAGTCCCGCCGTGTTGGTGGTTCTACTTATCAGGTTCCAGTTGAAGTTCGTCCGGTTCGTCGTAATGCTCTGGCAATGCGTTGGATCGTTGAAGCTGCTCGTAAACGCGGTGATAAGTCCATGGCTCTGCGCCTGGCAAATGAATTATCTGATGCGGCTGAAAATAAAGGCGCTGCTGTGAAGAAACGTGAAGACGTTCACCGTATGGCAGAAGCTAACAAGGCGTTCGCACATTACCGTTGGTAATCCCTTATTGGGTATTCCATCGGTAGTGAATATGTTCTGGGTAGCTGTCCGGCTACCCGTTCTCTAAATTGAACGCCCACGAGAGAGGAAAAAATGGCTCGTAAAACCCCTATAACTCGTTACCGTAATATCGGTATCAGTGCGCACATTGACGCGGGTAAAACCACTACCACCGAACGTATTCTGTTTTACACTGGTGTAAGTCATAAGATCGGTGAAGTTCATGATGGCGCTGCTACTATGGACTGGATGGAGCAGGAGCAAGAACGTGGTATTACCATCACGTCTGCTGCGACTACCGCATTCTGGTCTGGTATGGCTAAACAGTATGAGCCACACCGTATCAACATCATCGACACCCCAGGCCACGTTGACTTCACTATCGAAGTAGAACGTTCCATGCGTGTTCTTGACGGTGCAGTAATGGTTTACTGTGCAGTTGGTGGTGTTCAGCCACAGTCTGAAACTGTATGGCGTCAGGCGAACAAATATAGTGTTCCACGTATCGCGTTCGTTAACAAAATGGACCGTATGGGAGCGAACTTCCTGCGCGTTGTTGAGCAGATCAAAACTCGTCTGGCTGCTAACCCTGTTCCTCTGCAATTGGCAATCGGTGCAGAAGATACTTTCACCGGTGTCATTGATTTGCTGAAAATGAAAGCGATCAACTGGAACGATGAAGATCAGGGTATTACCTTCGAATACGAAGATATTCCGGCTGACATGCTTGAGCAGGCTCAGGAATGGCATCAGAACCTGATCGAATCCGCCGCAGAAGCATCAGAAGACCTGATGGACAAATATCTGGGCGGTGAAGAGCTGACTGAAGAAGAAATCAAGGCAGCTCTGCGTAAGCGTGTTCTGGCTAACGAAATTATCCTGGTTACCTGTGGTTCTGCATTTAAGAACAAAGGTGTTCAGGCAATGCTGGATGCAGTTGTCGAATATCTGCCAGCCCCAACTGATGTTGAATCCATCAAAGGTATGCTGCCAGACGGTAAAGATACTCCGGCTGAGCGTCACTCCAGCGATGATGAACCATTCTCAGCACTGGCGTTCAAAATTGCGACTGACCCATTCGTGGGTAACCTGAC